>SVST01000019.1 GCA_015064155.1 Oscillospiraceae bacterium
AGTTGGACGCTGTTGTTTCTCTGATCAACAATCGTCCTCGTAAATGTCTTGGTTTTTTGTCTCCCAATGATTTTTTGAAAAAAGTGTTGCACTTGGCTTGACAATCTGACGAGCCTAAAAGGGGTTCTTTGCGCTAAAACAACTGCATTTCCGAGGCAAATGATTTCTGAAAGCCTCCCCTGTGTAAGTGGGAGAAAATTTGCAAGCAAATTGGCACGGTTTGCCGTGCCGGAGGGGTTGTTTTCATTATTTTGATGAATATACTTGCTTTTACCCCTCTTCAAACCCTCTCACGGCAATTTTGATTGCGTGAGAGGCTTTGTTTTTTTGTCGAACGCTCGGTACTCTGCCGACGATCTTTCGTTTTCACTCCAAGCCCAACAGCCAGTTGACCGATACCTTTAAAATCCGCGAAAGCTCGCGCAGCTCGTAATCGGCAACGAAACGCGTACCGATCTCAATGCGCGAAACGCTGTCACGCTCGATGATGATCCCCGCCACCTGCAATTGCGCCGCAAGATCGCTTTGCGTGAGTCTGTGCCTGCAGCGCGCTTCGTGTACTCTGTCCCCACAAATATTCTTTTTCCGTTGTAATCATAAATTTTCATCTTTTTTCTCCAAAATTCGATAAAGTTCAGACATTATCTTGACTTTAACATATTATCGGTGTATAATTGTGTTAAAGATCAGAATTTGGAGAATCAATCCATATTTTTAACTTGGAGAAGAGGAAAAGATGAAAAAAACATTACTTGTATTTTTTGCAATGTTGATGTGTTTAACCGTTTTTTTAGTTGGCTGTGACGATGAATCCAGTAAAGATGCGGGGACAAATGGAACACCGACGACGTTACCGGAGACTATCCCCCCTCCGACGAGTGAGGCGCCTGCAAGCTCGTTTGGGTGCACGCACTATTGGATGGAGGCTACCTGTGTAACCCCAAAAACTTGCCTGTGGTGCGACAAAACCGAGGGCGCGGCATTGGGACATGAGTGGAGAGCTGCGTCCTCTGCGTCTTGCTATCCAATCTGTGAGAAGTGCTATGCGCGCGACTATACTTCTCCGTCGCATTATTGGGTGGATGCAAGCTGTGACAAGCCGAAGCATTGCTTGTATTGCGGTGAACAGGAGGGCGAACCGCTTGGCGTTGCACATACGTGGGTTGACGCTACCTGTAAGGCTCCGAAAACCTGTTCCGTGTGTGGTGAAACCGAGGGAAGGACTGCCGCGCATACCTATACGAAAGGTGTTTGCGACGTGTGTGGTCAAAAAGATCCTACGTACATTCCAACGTACGGTTTAGGGGAAACTTGGATTGTTGACGGACAATGGGAGCTTACGTTCAAAACTGCGGTTCATTTAGAAAACGACAGCAGTGGCAAGCAGGTGGTACAGATTTCTTGGACAGCGAAAAATCTTGGTTATACAAGGGAAGAGTATCCATACGATAGTGGAGAGCTGGGCATTGATGCGGATGATTTAAAGGTGTATGATGCCGAAACGGAAGTTGGAGTTTTGGATGTGTGGTCTGAAACCGAGAACGGATGCATCATCGGAACCAAAGCTACGAACGAGGGCGCATGGACTTTAAATAACACCAGCACAACGATTAAGGTATACGTACAACAAAAGAATTCGTACGGAGTGCTACAAAAAGCATGGTTTGAACTCCCCGTTACTCCTATGCCTGAATCCGATAAATTGAACGGTTGCACGGTCACGGTGGATTCGGATTTGCCGAAAAAAATCGATTATAAGACGTATAGCGGTTCGACTCAAAGCTCATGCTTGATTACCGAGATTTCGTTTGAGGTTTCGGGGGATGATCTTTATATTTACTTTACCGGAAAAAAGACCTATGATTCCCGTGGCTCCGGTCAAAGCGATTCTTGCAAAATCGGCTGGAAGCTTTACGACAGCTCCAACAACGTTATTGAAAGCGGTACGACGTATACGACTTCTGTGGCGACGGGAGAAGGCTTTGTAAATGTTAAAGATTATGCGTGGGATTGTATCGTTGCGGGCGAAAGCTATCGACTTGTTCTTCTGAATGTAAACTAACGGACATTTTGTGCTATAAAACAGAACCCCCTGCGCCTCCAAAATCGGTGGAGCTGCAGGGGGTTCTATTGATTTGCGGTAAACACGGAAGAAATTAGGCCAAAGCCTCCCGGAACGTGCTGATATTGGCTTTCATATCGCCGCGGTAGATGCCCGAGGAGCCAAGCACGAACACGTCGGCTCCCACGTCGGAGAGCATCTTTGCGTTGGGGAGCGTGATGTTGCCGTCCACCTCGATGAAGACCTCGGTCTTTCCGTGGCTGTCCAACAGCGCGCGAAGCGATGCGACCTTTTCTTTCGATCCCTCCAACAGCTTTTGTCCCGCAAAGCCCGGCTGTACAGTCATGACGAGGACGCCGTCAAGCTTGTCAAAAAAGGGAATCAGCACGTCGATGGGCGTTTTGGGATTGATGGCAAGGATTGCGGTTGCGCCGCGGCGGTGGATTTCGTCAAGAATTTCGTCGATGCGGTCGGTTGCCTCGTAGTGGAAGCTGACGAAGTCCCCTGCCTGCACCGAGAAATAGTCCATGCATTCGTAGGGGGTAATCGTCATCAGATGGATATCGATCGGGATTTTTGTAGCGGCGCGGAGCTGCTTGACGAAGTCACTGCCGAGCGCGAAATTCGGCACGAAGCTACCGTCCATGACGTCGATATGTAACAGATCGATGTTGGTTTCCTCAAAAATATCCAGCTCCTTGCGGAAATTGAAAAAGTCGGTACACATCAGAGAGGGGGAAAGCATTTTTTTCATGGGTTTAACTCCTTTTTTGTATGGTTGGATTTGCCGTTCGGCAATGACGGCGGAATTCGGCGGGGGACATTCCCGTGGTGCGTTTGATCAAAGCGGAGAAAAATTTGCTGTCGCGGTAGCCCACCATTTCGGTGATCTCACCCAGCGAATATTGCGAGGAAATCAAGAGGCGGCAGCCCTCGTGTACGCGGTGCCGTTGCAGATATTGCATAAAGGATTCTCCGGTGTCCTCTTTGAATTTTTTGCTGACGTAGGGAAGACTGTAATTGAGCCGCGCGGCAAGCTCACACAGCGTGATCTCCTCCATGTAGTGCTCGGCAACGTAGGCACTGAGAAACGCGGTGATATCGGGTCCTGCCGATGCCGCCTTGGTGTCCTCCAATTGGCGCATGGTCAAAACGAGGATTTCGATCAGGTAACAGCGTACCAGCTCGGTAAAGCCCGCCTCGCGCCGCTTCTCCTCGTCGCGGATGCGCTGCAAAAGTTCGTAGATTCTTCCCGTTTCGTCGTGAAATACGATCCGTGCCGGATTTTGCACGAGTGCTTGCATATTGAAGTGCAAAAGATAATGCTCCAGCACCGCGCGCAGGCTTTGTGTCCCCTTGAGGATGGGATCCAAAAGCTCGGGTAGGAACAAACAGTCCAGATTATCGTAGCCGTCCTTGGAGATGGCTTGATAGGAATGTCGGCTCCCGTAATCCACGATCAGGTAGTCGCCCTTGGAAAGCGTTGCGGTTTTTCCGTCCAGCGTATGCTCGGTGGAGCCGTTTTCGATATAGGTCAGCTCCAGGAAAGCGTGGTTGTGTAAGGGGACGCTTTTTTGTCCCTTATGCGGAACGATCAGGAACTTTTCCTTTTCCAGGCTTGCCAGTATTTTACTCCAATGAAAGATTTTTTCTGATCCAAGCATAAAAACACCCCCTTTTTTCTTAAAAATATGGGTTGATTTATTATAACATATCTGTTATACTGTATGCAAGAGGATTTTTTTCAAAAAAACTGAAAAAGGAGAACTTTTTATGAAAATTACGGCAAAATGGATCGCGTCTCCCGAGGGAGATTACGCGGGCGCGCGTCTTTTCACGAAGTGCTTTGCTCCTAAAAAGGAGATCAAAAAGGCAACCCTGTACGCCTCTGCAATGGGAATCTATGCTCCCTTTGTCAACGGCACACGCGTGGGCAAGGGCGTGCTGGCACCCGGTTGGACCTCCTACAAGTACCGCGTGCAGTATCAGGGCTACGACGTAACCGCATTGTTGACCGCCTCGGAGAACCGCATCGAGATCGGTGTCGGACGCGGCTGGGCGGTTGGCTTTATCGGACACAAGGATACCGACCATGCCTTTTTCACACAGCCTGCGGTGATTGCATGGCTGGAGGTCGTTTATGCCGACGGAAGCCGTGACGCGCTGGAAACCGACGGTACCTGGGAGGTTTTCACGAGCGAGGTGACCTTTGCCGAGATCTATCACGGTGAAACTGTGGACAAGACCGCGGAAAAGACCTTGATCGGCAAGGCGGCTTTGATCGAGGTCAAGACCAAGCTCATTCCGTTGGTGGGCGAGGAGATCACCGAGCAGGAGCGTCTTGCTCCCGTGGAGCTGATTCATACCCCCAAGGGAGAAACGGTTCTTGATTTCGGACAGAACATGACGGGCTACGTGCAGGTGTCCCTCAAGGCTCCGCGCGGCAGTCGCATCGTGCTGCATCATGCCGAGGTGCTGGACAAGGACGGCAACTTCTACAATGAAAACTACCGTGCCGCAAGAAATGAGATGACCTACGTTTGCAGCGGCGACGAGGACGTATTCAAGCCCACCTACTCGTTCCAGGGCTTCCGCTACGTTCGCGTGGAGGAATATCCCTTTGATACCGTCGACCCCGCGGCTTTCGTTGCGATTGCCGTGAACTCCGACATGAAGCGTACGGGTCGTTTCTCTTGCGGCAACGAAAAGATCAATCAGCTCTATCACAACATCGTTTGGGGTCAGAAGAGCAACTATCTCGACGTTCCCACCGACTGTCCGCAGCGTGACGAGCGTCTTGGCTGGACGGGTGACGCGCAGGTATTCTGCCGTACGGGTGCCATTAACTTTGACGTTGAAAAATTCTTTATCAAGTGGCTGGGTGACGTTGCCGCCGAGCAGGGCAAGGACGGCAGCGTAATGGGGATCGTACCCGATGCAATGCCCGGTTATAAGACTCGTCTTTCCGCCGCATGGGGTGACGTTGCCTGCGTGGCTCCGTGGCAGATGTATCTGGCATACGGCAACAAAAAGGCGTTGAAGCAATCCTTCCCCATGATGAAAAAATGGGTGGGATATCAGAGAAGTGCGGGTCCCGAGGAATATCTGTGGCTGGGCGGCTACCATTACGGTGACTGGTTGGCAATGGACGCGGGCGAGGATTCCTACGTGGGTGCAACCTCTTGTGACCTGATCGGCAGCGCATATTTTGCTTATTCGACCAAGCTCGTCGTGCTGGCGGGCGAGGCACTCGGTGAGGACGTGAGCGAGTACCGCGAGCTGTATGCAAACATCCGCAAGGCGTTCCGCGCATACTTCCTGGAAAACGGTATGCCCAAGGCGCAGTACCCCGTTACCGAAATCATTCCCGAGGGTCGCAAGAAGCCCATCGATCAGCTTCGTCGCGGCATGACCCAGACGGCAATCGTGCTGATTCTGCATTTTGGTCTTTGCGAGGAGAACGAGCGCGCGGCATTGGCGGCAAAGCTGGTTGAACTGATCCGCGAAAACGGCAACCGCATGACCACGGGCTTCGTCGGTACTCCGTACATTCTGCACGCGCTTTCCGAAAACGGCTACACCGACGTGGCGTACGAGCTGCTCATGCAAGAGAAGAATCCCTCTTGGCTCTACTCCGTGACCCACGGTGCCACCACCATGTGGGAGCATTGGAACAGCCTGAAGGAGGACGGCAGCTTCTGGAGCACTGCCATGAACTCCTTTAACCACTACGCATACGGCGCGGTGTACGATTGGATCTTCGGTGTTGCCGCGGGTATCAAGCCGATTGGAGAGGTTCCCGCGTACCGCGAGATCACCGTTGAGCCGCATCCCAACAAGTGCCTGGGCTTTGTGGATACCTCGATCGACAGCCGTAACGGCACGGTCCGCATGCATTGGTATTACAAGGGGGACGCGGTTTATTACGAATTGGAGATTCCCGAGGGCGTGACCGCGCACCTGACGTTGCCCTCCGGCTATACCGCAACGCTTTGCGGCGGCAGCTACCGCTTTGCGGAGTGACCCTTTTCTGTCAAGCGTACCACGATATAACATAACGGTCCCCGACACAAAAGCGCGTAACGGCTTTCGTGTCGGGGCATTTTTTCGTTGGAATATTCTGCCGATTCTGCCAGAATGTGTGGGTTGATTTTCCTTGCGTTTCCTGCTACAATAGAGGCGTGGGATCTCCCAAGGGGGATCCGAAATCAAAAGAAAGGAGAAACGTATGAAGCAACAAACCCGCAAACAGCGCATGGCGGTTCGGATTTTTTCTGCGATTTTGAGCTGTGTGATGCTGATCGGCGGCATGCTGATCGGTGCGTCGGCGGCAGAGGTCACGTTTCCGTCCAATGCAACGGCAACCCGCGTCTTTGTGGACGGCAAGGAGGTGCTGGCAGGCGAGTGCATCATTCTCGATTCTACCACCTACGTCCCGCTGCGAAAATTCTGCAATCTGTTCGCCTCGTGTGATATTTCCTGGAACGGAAAAACCAACACGGCAACAGTACGCACCGCCGATCTTTCCATGACGGTGAAATCGGATGCCGCTTACATCACTGCCAACGGGCACGTTTTTTATACGGTCGGTAAGGTTCGGAATCTGAACGGTCATCTGTACGTTCCGATCCGTCCCCTGGCGCGCGCATTTGCCGAGGAGGTGACGTGGAACGGGGCACTGCGTTCGGTGGAGCTTCGTTCGGTTGGATCGACCCGTGCGGTAAAATGGGCAAATTACAATGAAGATGAGGTGTATTGGCTGTCGCGCATCATTTCCGCCGAGGCAAAGGGTGAGCCCTTTGAGGGACAGATTGCCGTTGGCAACGTGGTGCTCAACCGTGTCCGTCACAAGGACTATCCCAACACGATCTACGGTGTGATTTTTGACCGTAAGCACGGTACGCAATTCTCGCCCGTTTCCTACGGCACGATCTATCAGAAGCCGACCGAAAGCGCGGTTCTTGCGGCGAAAATTTGTCTGGAGGGCTATTCGATCTCCGACACGGCAATTTTCTTCCTCAATCCGCGCATTGCCACCAACAACTGGATCGTCAAAAACCGTCCCTATGCGTTTAGCATCGGCAACCATGACTTTTACAATTGACTCACATCTCAGATAACAGAAAAACGGAGCTGTATCGCTTTGATACAGCTCCGTTTGGATTTTTATAAGGGAATTATTTCATAGCCTTTGCCATCTTTTCGGTGATGCGCTTAGAAACCTTCTCTACGTATTCCTTTTCCTTGTCGGACGGATCAGTTACCTTTGCAGCAGCTTCTGCAAATGCTTTAGCGGCTGTTTCAACTTTTTCTTGTGCCTTTGCGAGGTCTTCTGCGCTGTCGGTAGCAGCATCATAGTCCTTCATGAAATCTACGTACTCGTCAACAGCCTTTTCGTAAGCGTCGATAGCCTTCATGACCTCGGTCTTCTTGCCGCCGCAAGCTGCGAGTCCGAGTACGAGCAGGGAAAGTACCAATACGATTGCTACAATTTTTTTCATGTCTTTTCTCCTTGTGAGTTTGTTTTTTTTTTGCATCCGTGGATGCTGACCCCATCATACACCTTTGTTTCTGATTTGTCAATAGTTTTTTCAAAAAATATCTGTTTTGATCAAACTGTAGTTTGCTTTTTTGGTGAAAATGACTAAGATGGGGGAGAGGAAGAATGAAAAATGGAAAATGGGAAATGAAAAATGGAAAGCTGCCATAATTATTCATTATTCATTAGCCGCTTGCGGCGACTTCATTATTCATTCTTCATTAGAAAAGTCGCGCAGAAAAATGAATGATGAATAATGAAAAATGAATAATGAATAATACAAAAAGAAAGCCGCTTGCGCGACTTTTCTTTTTGGCGCACCATGGCGGATCTGAACCGAACTTCGGCGCGGGATGAGGTGGTGATCTGTCGAACTTTACCGTACGGTCGCGCCTCGTCTGCAAAATTGCTACGCAATTTGCGTACGGTTCTTCGTCAACGTCACAGTACACCAACAGAAAAGGGAAGCCCGAGGCTTCCCTTTTCTGTTGGCGCACCATGGCGGACTCGAACCGTCGACACCAAGCGTCGGAGGCTTGTGCTCTATCCATCTGAGCTAATGGTGCATATTTTGTTTTCTGTCAAGCAACTAACAGTATACCACATCAACGGTTAAATTGCAAGCGTTTTTGCATTTTTTACCGCTTTCTTTTTTTCGTCTTTTTTTGGTTGGATTCGATTCATTCACGTATATATAAATAATATTGAAAAAAATGAAAAAAACTCTTGACAAAGAGGATCGATTGTGGTATAATGTCGCTACCTCTGTTAAAGGGCTTTTTCTTTGTGCGCATTTTTGCGCGCAAATCGGACAATGCGCCACCCGTTTCGGGTTGACCGATCTTTCCTTTCAGAGGGAGGTACACAAATACCCCTCGGGGTAAAATTTATCATAGGAGGTGCCGCTAAATGGCGAATGACGCAAGAGTCAAGATTACTCTCGCATGCACCGAGTGCAAGCAGAGAAACTATGACACAAAGAAAAACAAGAAAAATGACCCGGACAGACTGGAGCTCATGAAGTACTGCAAATTCTGTCGCAAGCATACCATGCACAAGGAAACCAAGTAATTGGTTTCGCGATAGACAAACTGAAGAAAGGAATCAAGGTTTTATTATGAAAGGAACCATGAAAAAATGGATGGCAGCTTTCACAACTGCTCTCCTGGCAATTTCCCTTTTTGCGATTCCTGCTTTTGCTGCCGAAGAATCTGAGAAGAAAGGTTTGACGACCGGTCAGATTGTTGGTATTATCATTGCCGCTGTGGTGGTTATCGTTGCTGTTGTGCTTTGCATCAAATTCCGCGAGAAGCTTTCGAAATTTTTCCGCGTTTACAAAAGCGAGGTAAAGAAGATCGTTTGGCTGCCGTGGAATCAAACGCTGAAGAGCTCTTACGTGGTAACGATTATGCTGATCGTTTGTGCAGCAGCAATCTGCTTGCTCGACGTCTGCTTGTCCAACCTGTTCAAGGCTTTCATCAAGTTGTTCTGATTAGGACGCAACGAGTATGAGTGATATCAATGAAATGAACGTAGGCCCGAGATGGTATGTGGCGCACACGTATTCAGGCTACGAAAACAAAGTAAAAGCAAATCTCGAAAAGATTATCGAGAACCGCGGACTCGGGCATCTGATTTTTGACATCCGTATTCCTGTCGAGGTCGTTGTGGAAAAGAACGGCGACGTTGAAAAGGAAGTGGAAACCAAGCTGTTTCCTTGCTACGTGTACGTCAAAATGATTATGAACGAGGAAAGCTGGCACGCCGTTCGAAATATCACGGGCGTTACCGGCTTCGTAGGTCCCGGATCCCGTCCCACCCCGCTTACCGAAGAGGAGGTTGCGGCACTGGAGATCGAGCAGGTAGAGCAGATCAAGCTTGCCTTTACGATCGGTGACAGCGTAACCGTTAGCGGCGGCTTGTTTGAGGGGTACACCGGTACCGTTCAGGCAATTTCCGAGGATCTGAAAAACGTTACCGTGCTCATCAAGCGCGGCAACCGCGATATGCCCGTTGAGCTGGCTTCCGACGAGGTCAAGCTGCTGGCGTCGCAAAACTGATTTCGCAACGAGAATTTCGTTGCGCGTGGGAGGAAGAAAAATTCTATCAATTCTTCCGCAACAAACCACATTTGGAGGTATTTTAAATCATGGCAAAGAAAATTTTGGGTTACATTAAGCTGCAGTTGCCCGCCGGAAAGGCAACCCCTCAGCCCCCCGTTGGTCCCGCACTGGGTCAGTACGGTGTTGCAATTCCCGTATTCACTAAGGAATTCAACGAGAGAACCAAGAACGACATCGGTCTGATTATCCCCGTAGTTATCACGGTTTATGCTGACCGTTCCTTCACCTTTATCACCAAGACTCCTCCCGCACCCGTTCTGATTAAGAAGGCTGCAGGCATCGAGTCCGGCTCCGCTGTTCCGAACAAGACCAAGGTTGCAAAGCTGACCAAGGAGCAGGTTCAGAAGATTGCTGAAACCAAGATGCCCGACCTGAATGCGGCTAACTTGGAGTCTGCAATGAGCATGATCGCAGGTACCGCACGTTCCATGGGCGTTACCGTTGAGGAGTAAGGGGGATACGACAATGGCAAAAATGGGTAAAAAGTATGTAGACAGCGCAAAGCTGTTCGAGAAATCTAAGCAGTATGATGTAGCTGAGGCTATGGGTTTGGTATGCCAGACCTCTAAGGCTAAGTTCGATGAAACCATCGAGGTTCACGTTCGTTTGGGCGTTGACTCCCGTCACGCAGACCAGCAGGTTCGTGGTGCAGTTGTTCTGCCCAACGGTACCGGTAAGACTGTAAAGACCCTCGTATTCGCAAAGGGTGACAACGTTCAGAAGGCTCTGGATGCAGGCGCAGATTACGCAGGCGGCGCAGAGTACGCTGAGAAGATCCAGAAAGAAAACTGGTTCGATTTCGACGTTGTTATCGCAACTCCCGACATGATGTCCGTAATCGGTCGTTTGGGTAAGGTGCTCGGTCCTAAGGGCTTGATGCCTTCTCCCAAGGCAGGAACCGTTACTCCCGACGTTGTACGCGCTGTTACCGAAGCTAAGGCAGGTAAGATCGAGTACCGTTTGGATAAGACCAACATCATCCACTGCCCCATCGGCAAGGCATCCTTTGGTGCTGACAAGCTCCAGGAGAACTTCGACGTTCTGCTCGGCGCAATCATCAAGGCAAAGCCCGCTGCTGCAAAGGGTCAGTATATCAAGAGCTGCGTCATCGCTTCCACGATGGGCCCCGGCATTAAGATCAACCAGGCTAAGCTTGGCTAATCCAATACCATATAAAAAAAGGAAAGATTTTTCGAAGTCTTTCCTTTTTTTGATGTTTTTTGGGGAATGGTTTTTTGGGTGGACGGTGTTTTTTGGAGGGGAGGAGGACTTCTTGCAAGAAGTCCTCCTCCCCTCCAAACCACCCCTCCTCCCAAGAACCTTTGAACAAACAGCCCCCGAAAGCGACCTCTTAACAAGGTTGCTTTCGGGGGCTGTTCAAACGCCTTTGGCGTTTGTGGTGGTTTGTTTACGCGGTTTGTTAACCCAAGGGCTACTCTTTGGGCAGTGCCGAGGGCTCAAATGAAAAATAAAAACTCTCACACATAAAAAATGCTGTGAAAGTTTTGAAGAGGGAGTGTGGGGGAGGAACTTTTTTCAAAAAGTTCCTCCCCCACAAAAACCCAAAATCCAATCAAGCAATTGGTTTTACAAAGGACACGTCGTTGATTGTGACGGTGTTAATCGGTTTAGATACTTCGTAATTCATGGAGGGGTTAGCGCGGACCTCGGTATTGGCGATGCCGTCAACGGTTTCCATGCCGCAAACGACGTAGCCGAAGGAGGCATAATTGCCGTTGAGGTGTGGCTTGTCGCCATGCATGATGAAGAACTGGCTGGATGCCGAGTTGGGGTTATCGGTACGTGCCATGGAAATGACACCGCGCACGTGCTTGAGGTTGTTTACGACACCGTTGGAGGTGAATTCACCCTTGATCGGGTTGGTTGCCTCGGCAGAGGAGTTTGGTGCGCCGCCCTGGATCATAAAGTTTTTGCAGACACGGTGGAAGATCTTACCGGTATAAAAGTCGTTTTGCACCAGCTTTTGGAAGTTGGCAACCGTGATGGGTGCGACCTCCTTGAACAAGCGGACGTAAATATCACCCGTGCAATCGATGCCGTTTTTATCGGTGTAGCTGACGTTGATTTTTACGATGTCGGTAACGTCTTCGGTAACGGTGTATTGCGAAGCGTAGATTTCGGAAAAGTCCAGATCCTCCATTTTAACGGCGGGAGTGGCGGGGGCATCGGTGGTTTCTGGTTCTTTGTCTTCGTCGTTTCCACACGACACGGCGGAGAGGAGCATAACAAGCACCAAGAATATCGATAGAAGCTTTTTCATATTTTTAGGTAATCCTTTCTTGATTCGGATGCGTTACACGCGGAACATCATATCCCCGTAGGTCGGCACGGGCCAGCACTTGGAGGCGGTCAGCGTTTCCATTTCGTCCACGGCGGCGCGAAGCTCCTCCATGATGGGAAGCACGCGGTTGCAGTAGCTTTCGGCGCGTTCACGTGCCGATTCGATGGCTGCCGATTCGGTTTCGGCAATGCGCAAACGCTCGGCGGCATCGTACGCGCGTGCGTTGAGGTCGGAAAGACGGCAGATCAGGTCCTCCTCCACGCGGCAGCTGATGCTCTTGACAACGGCTTTTTTCTTTGCCGCGGTTTCGGCAATCTGTGCAACGTAGCTCTCAACCGCGGGGATGTAATCGCGTGTTGCCATCACGATCATGGTCAACGCTTCGATGTTGATGATCTTTGCGTAATTTTCAAAATAGATTTCCTCGCGGGAGCGCATTTCGGTTTCGCTCATGACCCCGAGAGAAGAGAAGAGTGCCACGTTTTTCTCGGTCATAAACGCTTTGTAGGCATCCACCGAGGTGCGCAGATTGCTCAGTCCGCGGCGTGCCGCCTCCTTTTCCCAGTCGTCGGAATAGCCGTTTCCGTCAAAGAGAATGCGGCGGTGTGCCGAGAAGGTGTCTTTAATCAGCGCGGCAACCTCTTTGTCGAAGTCCTCGGTGTTCTCCAAGCGGTTGGCAAAGGAACGCAGGGCATCCGCCACGGCGGTATTCAGCACCGTGTTGGGGAGCGCGATGTTTTGCGAGGAGCCCAGCATACGGAACTCGAATTTGTTACCCGTGAATGCAAAAGGCGAGGTTCTGTTGCGGTCGGTGGTGTCCTTGCGGAAGACGGGAACGGTGGGAATGCCCAGATCCATCATCGGTGCCTTTGCGCCGTGGTAGGAGGTTCCGTCCACGATGGAATTGATCAAGGAGTCCAGCTCTTCGCCGACAAAGATCGAAATGATCGCGGGGGGAGCCTCACCGGCACCCAAGCGATGGTCGTTGCCCGCGTGCGCGACCGACAGACGCATCAGATCCTGATAATCGTCTACCGCCTTGACAATCGCGGCAAGGAAAAGCAAGAATTTGATGTTTTCCTCGGGGGTCTTGCCGGGGTCGAGCAGATTTTTGCCGCTTGCCGAAAGCGACCAGTTGTTGTGCTTGCCCGAGCCGTTTACGCCCTTGTAGGGCTTTTCGTGGAGCAGGCACACAAGACCGTGATCCTCTGCGATCTTCTTCATATATTCCATCGTCAGGAGGTTTTGGTCAACCGCAATGTTGGCGGTGGCATAGATCGGTGCCAGCTCGTGCTGGGCGGGGGCTGCCTCGTTGTGCTTGGTTTTGGCATTGACGCCCATCGTCCAAAGAGCTTTGTCGAGATCGGACATAAATGCCGCAATGCGGGTTTTCAGAGGACCAAAATAATGATCCTCCAGCTCCTGACCCTTGGGTGCGGGGGCGCCAAAGAGGGTGCGTCCCGCATAGACGAGATCCTTGCGGCGGTCATACATGGCTTTATCAATGATAAAATACTCCTGCTCGGCACCGACGGTGATGTCCACGCGGCGCGTTTGGGTGTCACCGAACAGACGCAAAATGCGCAACGCTTGCGTGTTTAACGCATCCATGGAGCGCAAAAGCGGGGTTTTGGAGTCGAGTGCTTCGCCCGTGTAGGAGCAGAATGCGGTGGGAATGTAGAGCGTATTGTCCTTGACGAAGGCATAGGAGGCGGGATCCCAAGCGGTGTAGCCGCGCGCTTCAAAGGTGGCACGCAGACCTCCCGAGGGGAACGAGGAGGCATCCGATTCGCCGCGAATCAGCTCCTTGCCCGAAAATTCCATCACGACCTGGCTGTTTCCGACGGGTGCGATGAAAGCGTCGTGCTTTTCGGCGGTAACACCCGTAAGAGGCTGGAACCAGTGGGTATAGTGGGTTGCGCCCTTTTCCACAGCCCAATCTTTCATGGCATTTGCAACCACGTCGGCAATTGAGGGGTCGATGGTTCTTCCGTTGGCAATGGTTTTGGTGAGCGACTTGTAGACCTCGCGCGGCAGACGCTCACGCATGACGTTGTCGTTAAATACCATTGCACCGAAGATTTCAGAAACGTTTTTCGGCATAGTTATCATCCTTTCCGATGCTGCAGCGCATCGATAACAATCTAAATCATTATATACCATTTCTTGTCGTTTGTCAATCACTTTTTCGCAAAAAAGGCAAGGTGGGCACTCAAGGGGACTTTGAATAACGCAACACGTATTGCTTTTTTTGGGGCGGACGATGCCGATTGACGCATTGATTTGCAGACGAATGCGGCAAAAAACGGCAGACGGGTGTCGATTTTCTCAAGAAAACCGAAAAATATTTCAAAAACATCTCCCAAAAACGGGAAAATAATGTTGACATTGGTTTTTTTATGTGCTATAATTGTAATGGATTATACTTTTCTATATAGTGATTCTCGTTTTTGGGGGAGAATCACGAAAAATTCAAAAACGGAAGGGTTGATACACATGAAACATCAACGCACGAAAACAAGCACGAAGAATCTCGTATGGCTGGCAATGCTTGTGGTAACGCTCGTTGCGATGATCGGGTGCTTTACGGTGCTCGCATCTGCCAAAGAGGTTGCCGAATTGAAGCCGAACGAGGATTTCTTCATTGACCTCGACTATTCCGACGGCATTCCTACGAAGGAATACGACGGAACGGTTATGGCACCCGTTCGTCTTAGCGAAGAAAAGCTGGACGAACTGAACGGAATGGTCGTAATCGCGCACGATCACTTGGTAAAGCTTTCTTGCGAGGCGGTTTACGATAGCGCCGGAGTAGACGCAACCAAAATTACCGTTACGGTGAAGATGGTTCCCGCGGTTGATACTCCCGAAGCAATTGCGGCGGCAGAAAGCTACGAGGATATCATGCCTGCTCCGCAGACGATTCCCGCAAAGATCGTGCCCAAGACCCTGAACTGGGTATACGGCAATCCCGAGGGAACGCTGTTTTCCGACGTTGAATACGTCATGGGTCAGTCCGATTACACCGTTGATCTGACTCCCGATCTGTTGCCCGCACTGGACGTCACCGACGCACCCGCACTGTTGGGTGACAGCTTCGACGTTTCGTTTTCCGGTGTAGCGGCTTCCACCGAAACCGCATCCTACACGGCAACCGTAAACGTGTCGGTGGATAGCCCCAACTACGTGGCGGCACCTCTTTCGGTAACGCTGCGCGTCAGCCCCATCGAAATCGTAGAGATCGAATGGGAGAAATTCTGGGATTATTCGCAGTACGTCTTTACGTGGGGCGATGCCAATATCGAGGATATCTGTGCAACCGGTAAAACCGCCGACGGCACCGAGTATCCTCTGCAGATCACCTTCCCCGCAGGCTACGGCAACGTCGGTACGCATACCGTAACCGCGTCGGCTACCGCAGGTCTTGCATTGAAGGACGGTCTTGCCAACACCATGAGCGTAACCGTTCATAAGCGCGTGTTTACCGTTATGATGAACGGTGCCAGCCATTTCGGCAGCGAGGACATGCAAACGACTCCCACCGTTCACAGCCTGACGGTTGAAACGGTTGATGAGGACGATGTGATCCCCGCAGAGATCCGTGCGCTGATTGCGTATTCCAACAACAATCAATCGGCATTCGGTACCTACGAGATTACCGCCGAGCTTCCGATTTCGTCCAACTACGAATTCCGCGATGCCGACGGCAACGTAGTGACCTCCTTGTCCGCAACGATGTACATCAAGAGATCGTTCCTGGTTGCCGAGAGCAAGGATATTCCTTATCAGGTCATTCTGTACAGACCCGACGGCTTCCTGGATGATATCCGCGCGTCGGTTACCGTTCCGAACGATTTGAGTAAGAAGGCTCTCTCCGATTTCCCCGTATACAAGGCATACAACCTTGCCATCACGGGCGGCGCAACCGAAAGCTTTACGGTTACCATTCCGCTGTCTACCGATCTGTATCACAAGCGTTGCAACGCGCTGTCCATCAACGATCTGTATCTCTACGACAGCAACAGCGGCAAGCTGACGCCTGCCGTTGACATTACCGGCTATACCGTAACGCTGACCGACAGTGCTTACCAGATCGAAGGCGTAAAGGGTAGTTCGAACCTGACCTTCGTGATCGCACCCGTATTCAACGCACCTTTCTGGGGTTCGATTTGGAGTATTTTGCTCACCATCTTTGTGATCCTTGCAGTGATCGCATTGATGCTGTTGGTTGGCTTGTATCTGCTCCGCATCCGCTTGAGCGAAACGCAGGGCATGGTGATCGATACCGACGGTGACGTTCCCGAAATCGTAGATCCCGTGATCGAGGATAAGGTTGACGTTGAGGAGGCTTTGGACGACAAGCTGGATGACCTTGCAAATTCGGTTATGCCCGAGGAACCCACCGAAACCGAAGACACCGAGGGTGTTGAAGAGGCTGTTGCCGAGGCATTGGAAGAGAACTTTGAGGATGATGGTACGGCAATTGCCGCAATTGCTGTGGTTGCCGACGATGACGACGAGGATGAGGGCGAAGACGATTCCTTTGGCGGCTTTGGCGATCTGTCCTTGGATTTCTTCGATGCCAAGGAAGAGGCTGACCGTTACGCGCTCCTTTTGGAGGAGGAAAACCGAGGCGAAACCCGTATCGTAACCCGTTACCGCAGAAGCTTCCAGTCCCGCCTTGCACAGTCCCAGGGTAACGTGCAGGAGTACTACAGTGCCATTAAGAATGCGTTGCTGTCGTACAAGGGCGTGAAGAGCCGTACGAGCTGGAACTACGAGGCATTTAACCGTGGCAGAGCACACGTTGCGAAGCTGAACGCAAAGACCAAGACCTTGTATCTGTATCTTGCGTTGGATCCTGCCGAGCTGGCAGATACCAAGTACGGTATTACCGATATGTCCTCCAAGAAGAAGTACGCATCGGTTCCCGTGCTCTTGAAGATCAAGGGTGAGCGTAAGTTCAAGTATGCGCTTGAGTTGATCGAGAAGCTGTGCGCTGAAGACATGGCACTCCAGAAGCTGGACGTTGCAGAGATCGACTACAAGCCGGCATATCAGACCACCGAGGAGTTGGTTGAGGCAGGTCTTGTGAAGAAGATGGTTGCAGGCGTACCGATCGTGTACGGCGAGCAGCCCGTATCCGAGGAGCCCGTTGAGCCCGTAACGGCGGCAACCGAGGATCAGGAGGTTTCCTTCGTAGAGCCTACCGACGATCCCGCAGTCGCTGCAGCGGCGCAGGACGACGCAACCGAGAACGTATAAACCGAGATTGAATAGCATTTTGGAGGGGTTGGCTGTCAACCCCTCCTTTTTCTTGCCTTTTTTTACGTTAGCTATTTACAAACGGCGATTTATCGTGTATAATATGGGTAATCAAGGATCATTTTAAAATTTCGCAGAAAGGAGATGCCGAATGAAGCCCGAACAGAAGACGTTGGAACAGATCAAAAAACAAATCCTACACTCCGAGAAAAAGCTGACGAAAACGGTGGCATCTGCTAAGCGGGAGATTCGAGAAACGGTAGAAACGGTGAAGGAGCGCGACCCTGCGGCACGTAGCACGTGGGAGGTGCTGTTATTGTACTCCGGCGTCCATGCCATCATGGCACACCGTGTGGCGCATAAGCTTTATCAGAAAGAAAAATATTTTTCGGCACGTGCGGTCAGCCAGGCGGCTCGCTTCGTAACCGGCATTGAAATCCACCCCGCCGCACAGATCGGTCGTCGATTCTTTATCGACCACGGCATGGGTGTTGTAATCGGAGAAACCACCGAAATCGGTGACGATTGCACCGTCTACCAGGGCGTGACGTTGGGCGGTACGGGCAAGGACGTTGGAAAACGGCATCCCACGCTTGGAAACAACGTGATGGTGGGCGCGGGTGCAAAGGTACTGGGACCCGTGAAAATCGGCTCCAACACCAAAATTGCCGCCAATGCGGTGGTGTTGCACGAGGTGCCCGAGGGAAGCACTGCGGTTGGAATTCCCGCAAAGGTGGTTCGCAGAAACGGACAAAAGGTGAAGAACGACCTTGACCAGATTCATATTCCCGACCCCGTGGCGCAAGAGATCAGCCGCTTGGGTGCGGAGATTTCCGCGTTGGAAACGCGCGTAGAGCAGATGGTGAAGTCTGCATTGCAGGCGGTTGCGTCAACCGACGGGAATTGCGAAACCGAAAAGAATCCGTAACAAACGGCAGGGTTGAAACCGGAGAGAGAGAATAGACATGCAAGAACAAGAAAAAAACGCGCAAGCGCGCGGTAGGCTGATCGTTTTTGAGGGGATCGACGGTGCGGGGAAAACCACGCAGATCGAGCTGTTGACGCGCCGATTGCAGGCGGAGGGCAGACGGGTTTACCGTACTGCCGAGCCGACCGAATCGGTAACGGGCGGACTTTTGCGCGATGCACTGGGCGGCATTACCAAGCGAACTCCCGGCGAAATGGCGGCACTTTTCGTGCTGGACCGAATTTTCCACAACACCAATCCCGTCAACGGCTTTGAAACCATTCTTGCGCAGGGCGTTGATATTATTTGCGACCGCTACTATTATTCGTCGCTGGCATACCAAGGCTGTGAAACCGACGAAGCGTGGGTGCGTGATATGAACTTGAATTGTCCCGACATCCGACGTCCCGATATCTGCATCTTTTTGGACTTGACACCGCAGGAGAGCATGGAACGCATCGGGCGGGGGCGCGTGACGGTGGAGATCTATGAGAACGAGGAACGCTTGACTCGCGTCAGAAACCGTTTTATGAGCGTGATCGAGGATTTGAAGGACACCGAACGGATCTGCGTTGTGAATGCGGCGCGTTCGGTGGAAGAGATCCATGAGGAGATCGCGGCATTGGTTGCCGAAATTCTCTGACCGAACAAAAATTTTGGCGCACCTGCGATCACGCAGGTGCGCCAATGCTTTTATTGAATGCTGGGAAGGCTTGCTGCTGCGATGGACTGACCTACGCGGCGGCTGCTTTCGTCGGGAAGATGAATGGTGATCTTCTTTGCAAGCTCGGGGAACTCCTCGGCAAGAACCTTTTGTGCGTTCTTGTAGAGAATGCTTCCGCCCTCGCCCGAGGATACGCGACCCATCAGGAGAACGTGCTTGATATCGTAGAAGATTGCGTAGTATGCAACGGCATAGCCGAAGTATGCACCGATGGTTTCGTAGATCTTTGCCGCACGCTCGTCACCCTGCGCCATAAGACCCTGAACAACCTTGAGCTTCTCGGCGGGAGATGCACTCTCGTCCAGCTCGATGCCTGCAGCGGGAGCCAGCTTGATCACGGCATCCTGAGAGAAGTATTTTACGCCACAGCCGTAGTCGCCGGACCACTCGTCAAGCATTGCGTCCTTGTTGTAGTCCGCGGGAACGAATGCAAGCTCGTTGAGCCAGCCGGTGATGTTTCCGTTGCCGTCAACGTATCCGCCTGCCTCACTGGTACCCATTGCAACACCGAGAACGTTGGTGTCGTCAAGATCCATAGCACCTGCAAGAGCCGTAACGTCACCGTCGTTTGCAACCTCGATCGGAACGTTTCCGAGTTCCTTTGCAATGTCGGTGTAGATGTTCTTCACAACCTTTTCAAATGCTTCGGGGTTTTCGTTCTTTACCTTGAGGAAGAGCGAAGAGGTCATGATGCGGTTTCCGATGACAACGCCTGCGGTGGATACGCCGATTGCGTCAACGCGAGGCATCTTGGATGCTGCGGTTTTCATTGCGTCCATGATTCCGTCGTAGTGATACTGAGGATCGTTCTGGAGCTTCGGGAACCAAACGACCTCCTCGGAATAGGTTGCGTTACCGTCAACAACTGCGCTCACCTTACGGTCACTTCCGCCTGCGTCGAAGCCGATGCGGCAACCGTCCAGGTGACGTCCGACGGGAGCTGCGGTTTCGTTTGCAACGGGAGCCTGTTCAAAGGGAACGTGGATAACCTCAAACGGAGCCTCGTAAACGCCCGACATAAAGTCGCGGTCGAATGCGCGGATTCCGCCCTCGGAGTAATCTGCTTTGATTCTATCTGCGATCACCTTGGAGCCGGCGATGATGATCTTGTAGCCGCCGCGTACCCACAGAAGCGATTTTACGATTCTTTCAACGAAATCGTGGTTTTCTTCGTCGTGTCCCGTGCCGTCCTTGAACACCTCAACGGTGAAAACGGAAGTATAGCCGTCGTTTCTTTCAAGACCGATGGTGAGCTTCTCACCGCCTGCAGCCTTTACTGCGGCTTCAAAATCGCGGAAAACAACCGCCATCGGCATAAAGCCGGGATCCAGTGGAGCATTAACTTTAAGCTTCATAAACTGTTTTTCCTTTCTTGATGGTTCTTATAATATTAATTGTTTCGTCGGTGATGATGATGTCCGCATCCTTGCCGGCTTCAAGCGAGCCGATGCGATCAGCGCAACCGATTGCCGTGGCTGCGTTGAGCGATGCCATGTTAAAGATTTCATGTACGGGAAGATCGGTATGGTCGATCACGTTCTTCACTGCGTTGTTGAGCTTCAGAACGCTTCCTGCGATGGTACCGTCGGCAAGGCGGCACTCAATTCCCTTGAGGAAGATCGGCTGTCCGCCGAGGTCGTACTCACCGTCGGGCATACCGCCGGCACGCGTACAGTCGGTGATCAGAATCATCTTGTCGCCCTTTACCTTGGCAACGATCGAGTAAAGACCGGGATTGATATGGAAGGTGTCTGCGATGACCTCAACCGAAACGTTATCGGCGGAGAGTGCCGCACCGACCACACCGGGATTTCTGTGCGCCAGAGCAGACATTGCGTTGAAGAGGTGGGTTGCGTGGTTTACTCCGTCTTTCGCGGCACTCATAGCCTCCTCGAATTTCGCATCGGTATGTCCCATCGAAACCAGCACGTTGGACTCCTTTGCAAGCTTCTTGATGCACTGATGTCCCTCGTCCATTTCGGGTGCCAGCGTGACCGAGGTGATGATATCTGCGTTTTCAATGATGAAGTCCGCGTCGGGCTTGAGAATATTCTCCTCTGCCTGCGCACCCTTTTTGGAGGGGTTGATGAACGGACCCTCTGCGTGAACGCCGATGATTTCGGCACCGCCCCAGGTTTTGCTTTCCTCCTTGACCGAACGAACCGCGTTCAGTGCGTCAACGATCTGGTCCTTGGAAACGGTCATGGTTGTGGGAAGAAATGCCGTAACGCCGTTTTGTACCACCCCATAAGCCATCTTTTTGATGCCCTCGGGCTTTGCGTCGCAGGTGTCCTCGCCCAGATATCCGTGAATATGGATATCCACCAGTCCGGGAGCTACGTAATTGCCTGCCGCGTCGATGGTTTCTGCGTTGGCGGGCAGCTTGTCCACAAGACCGCAAATCTTTCCGCTTTCTCCGTCGAACGCCAAGATCTTGTCGCATACGACCGAATCGGGAAGCACGATCTTACCGTTAACGATGTATGTCAATGCCATAATAAGTATCTCCTTATCAGTAAATTTTGCCATATATAGTATAGCAGAATCTCACGCGGCTTTTATGAATTTTCTGTTAATTTTCCATGGTGCGTCTTTATTTTTCATGGGGTGTATGCTAAAATAAAGTCGCGATACAGATAGGCTGATAAAAGGAGAAAATGAAATGTATAAAATCGGTGCGGTTGTTGATGAAAAACGGTGCGAGGTTGCATTGTACGATGCGGAATATACGCTTTTGCAGAAAAAGCTTGGGGGAGCTTCCGAGCTTTCCAGCCTCTCTTTGGAGCTGTTGACGGAGAAGAACGTAAAGGCGGACGACGTAGCGTACGTAGGCATCGCCGTTGACGCGGTCTTGGGGGATCCCTCCCTCTACGCTGCCGAGGCGGAAAGAACGATTGGAATCAAATGCTTGGGTGCATCCTTGATGGGGGCTCGGGCATTGGGAGAAGCGTATCTGACCAACGACGTTTCCTCCTTGTTCTTGCTCAAGGTGGCAGACACCGTCGAGTGCGGCGTTGTGATTGACAAAAAGCTGTACGAGGGTGTACATCTGCGCGGCGGAAACGTGGCGCATATGGTGATCAATTTCGGCGGTTATGAGTGCACTTGCGGAAAACGCGGCTGCTTGGAGGCGTACGCAAGCAATGCGGGACTTCGGAAAATTGCCGCAGAGGCAGGTGTTGAGGGAGCCGAGTCGATCACGCACGCAACGCTTTTCAATATGAATACCCCGAACGCAGAGCGCGCAAAAGAGCTTTACGTCAAGTATTTCGCGTGCGGCGTTACCAATCTCGTCAACTTGTTCCAGCTGGAGGAATTCGTCCTGGACGGCGCGATTGGCGAGGCGGGCGATAAGATTATGGCACCGCTTATGGACATTGTTCTGACCGAACAGTTTTCGCACAATATGCCCGACAAATGCAACGTCAGATTTGCAAGCAAAGAGGCAGATACCGCGACGCTGGGAGCTGCATTGCTTGGCAGATAAACGCGAGGGACTTCTCTTTTGAACAAACAAGAAAAGCGATTGCTTTTTACCAAACGGTATCAAGCAATCGCTTGTTTTTTGCAGGGAATCGCGGGAGTGGTTCTTTTTTTGTTGCCGGTGTCATGCAACGGGGGGGCTAAAGCGCAATGAAATCATACGGCATATTCATCAACACCACACAGATGATGCCGCATACAATGCCCCATATCTGACGGAGAGAGAGCTTGTCTTTGAATAAGAAAATGCCGATCAACGTCATCAGAATCGATTGCAATCCGTTCTGCGTGGGCAAAAGAATTGCGGTATCGATTTTCACCAGTGCGTATATGTAGCATTTTTGATAGATCGTGAGAATTGCACCGATCGCCAATGCATACAGGATGAGATTTTTTCCGATTCGGTAAGACGATTTCGGCTTTGTGCCAACCGAACGGCGCGCAAAGTAAAACAGGAATGCGAACATAGCTGCGAAGAGATAGATCACGCACAAAAATGTTGTGTCTGCTCCCGCAATCCCAATGCTTTGCTTTCCGTATATTTTCTGCAGGATGGTGGCAAGACCGTTGGAAAGGATCGTCAAAGCAATGGCAACTAACCATTTCCAGGAAATTTTCGGAGTGCTTGCATCTTTCCCACGCTTGAGATTGAGAAGCATGCAAAGGATCAAAAACAAAATACCGATGATCTGTGTTTGATAGATGCGTTCGTCATAGAGTATGATGCTTGCCGTAACGGGGATGAACAGGGAAAAGCATGCAAACAGCACCGTCAGGGAAATTGGCCCTGTGACCATAGCAGTCGCGTAGCAGGTTTGGAACAGGAAAGAGAAAAGCGCGACCCCAAGTGCATAGAGGAGCATGGTGGGGGTTGGTTTGATGATCGGGAAGACAATCGCCATCAATGCAGCGATCGCGAGAAACAGGATGCCGTTGAAAAGAACTGTGTCTTGTGTATTTTTAAAATAGATGCGGCTGACTCGTCCTTGTATGGTAACTTTTGACGACGCAAAAACCACCAACAGACAGATCCAAAGAAATGCAATGATACCGGTCATAGTTGTATCGAGGGATCAGAGCACCTTACTCAGGAACTCTTTGGTGCGGGGATTCTTGGGATTGTTGAACAGCTCGGCAGGGGGTGCTTCCTCTGCGATCACACCGTTGTCCATGAAGAGGACGCGGTCTGCAACCTCGCGTGCAAAGCCCATTTCGTGTGTGACGATGACCATCGTCATACCCTCGTTGGCAAGCTCTTTCATGAGGTCCAAAACCTCGCCTACCATTTCGGGGTCGAGTGCCGAGGTCGGCTCGTCGAAGAGCATGACCTTGGGATTCATGGCAAGCGCGCGCACGATGGCGATACGCTGCTTCTGACCGCCCGAGAGGGTAGAGGGGTAGGCGTTTGCCTTGTCCTCAAGACCGATGCGGCGCAACAGCTGCATTGCATGTTCTTCGGCTTCCTTGCGGATCTGTTTCTTGACAGCGGATTTGGCGAACAAACCGCCTGCTTTTTTGGTTTTCAGGTAAATAGGTGCCAGTGTGATGTTTTGCAAAACGGTTTTGTTGGCAAACAGATTGAACTGTTGGAATACCATGCCGATGTTTTCGCGGTGCTTGTTGATGTCAACGCGGACGTCTGCAATGTCGTCCCCATCAAAGAAGATGGAACCCGACGTGGGATCCTCCATGCAGTTCAAGCAACGCAGGAAAGTGCTTTTTCCGCTACCAGAGGGACCGATGACAGCAACTCTTTCGTTTTTGTGAATGACACTGTTGATGTTTTTGAGTACTTGCAGTTCTTTTTTCTTGCTGATTCGAAAGGATTTGCACAAATCACGCACAACGATCAATTCATCGCCCGCGGTTTCGGGTACGTTATTTACGGTGTTGTTCATACGGCTCTCCTTTCTCAGACGCGGTCGCCACGGTGCATCTTTTGCTCGATCAGTTTAAAGAGCAACGTGACAAGCAAGATCAGCACAATATAGATGATTGCCATCATCAAATACGGAGCAAGATATTCATAGTTGACATTTCCCATTTCGGTGAAGACTTTGTAAAGGTCAACAGCGGCAACAAAGCTGACAACAGAAGTATCTTTGATCAACGCGATAAATTCATTTCCCAACGTGGGCAAAATATTTTTGATTGCCTGCGGGATGACGATTTTTATCATAGCAGGAGCATAGCCAAGCCCCAATGCACGGCCGGCTTCCATTTGCCCTGCGTCTACCGATTGAATACCGGCGCGCATGATTTCGGATACGTATGCACCGCTGTTAAGTCCGAAAATCAAAATACAAGTATTAAGTGATCCGATGGAAACTCCCATCAATGGGAACAGTACGTAGTATGCCAACAGCAACTGTACCACAATCGGTGTTCCACGGAAGAAACCTACGTAGATATTACAAAAAACGTTCAGTACGCGCGGCAGACGTTTGTATTTTGGCATAACCTTGACCGCTGCAATCAGTGTGCCTATTACAATACCGATGATTAAACCCAAGATTGAGATTTTCAGCGTATTGGCAAGGCCCTCGCTTAAAACACGCTTATACCCACCGTTGGTGTAAAACAGTCGCCAAAAGGCGGACCATTGATCTAGGAAATCCATATTCAGTGTTGTTCCTTTCTTGTCTATCCGCAAAACAGGGCTACCGACTGAGCCGGCAGCCTTGTTTTGTTTCTTGTATCACTTATTTATGCCTTTTGCGATTGCGTTTGCGGGTGCGTTGTCAAGGATGACGTAGTTGATTTCACCGTTTCTCATCGCGGTTACGGCAAGTGCTGCGTAGTCATAAGCCATCTTGGTAACCGGCAAGCCCTTGAAGCCATATCCGTCAGGATTATCAAGGTCACCGGTGATGTAGATTTCACCGGTGGTACCGGTCTGGCATCCGATCTTGGTATCTTTGTTCAAGCCCTCCAAGATCTTTACAACGTCGTCAGCGGTCTTGCAATCATCAAACGTGGTATCATTCTCGTTTACGATCAATACCTGGGATGCATTGTAATAAGAATTACTGAACGTTACCATAGCCTCGCGTGCGGGGGTGATGGTCAAGCCTGCCATACCGATATCGCACTGCTTGGTCTGTACCGAGAGAACAACCGATTCAAATTTCATGTCCTTGATGACCAGCTCTTTGCCGAGATATTCAGCAAGACCCTTTGCAATTTCAAGGTCGATTCCGTAGTATTTTCCGTTTTCGTCTACCATCTCAAACGGAGCAAAGCCGGTGCTGGTTGCAACAACAAGCTGATCCTTGGTAGCGTCTTCTTTTGCAGACTCGAATTTTACGGGTTCGCCGTCGCCGAAGTAACGGTCGCAGATTGCATCAAAGGTGCCGTCCTCCGTGATTTTTGCAAGGTATTCGTTTACCTTGTTGAGCAGATCGGTATCATCCTTTGCCACAGCAAAAGCATACTTCTCTTCGGAGAGAGCGATGTCAATCACCTTTACGCCTTTCTTTTCGCCGCAAGACGAGAAGCAAGCTACGGAAGAGAGCAGCATTGCTACTACCAACAAGACAGTTAAAAGTTTTTTCATAGTTTTTTTCCTCCAAATGTTTAAATTTTTATTACAATGCCTATTATAGCGCATAAATATGCGTTTGTCAAGGGATTTGAGAAATATTTATTGACAGATTCATAAAATCTAAATGGTAGATTTTGGTCAGTCCGTATAAAATTTCATGATTTTACGCATTCATTTGATTCTGCGCACGGGGAATGGAAGTGGCGTCCCTTTTTGGTATGCGCGGATGATTTTGTCGATCACCTCCGAAGGTTCGGTGGAGAACAGAAAATGACGCGCCGCAAGTCCACATCGGGTCAGCTCCTCCTCGCGGTCGGACATTCCCGTCGGCACGCTGTTGTAGATCACGTTTCGATGCTCCCATTCGCGCAGAACCGGAAATTCCATGCCGCGGCGGTCACGAAGCAGGACTCGGTCGGTCTTGCAGGCATTGCAGTCGGCAATTTCGCGGATGACGCATTTCTCAACCGTCATCAAGGGGATGCGTCCGTAAACGATCGCCTCTCCGTTTCCTTTCAGGTCGCGCATTTGCGCAAGGGTCAATTCGGGCGAGAAGAGGAATTCGCAGATTCCAAGCCTTTCCAGCACCCTTGCGGTGCTTTGGTTGGTGACGTTCCAACGAAAATCGGCAACGGGAGTCAAGGGGAACTCGCGCGTCAGAGACAAATGCCCGAGATTTCCAACCAACGCATACCGTGCGCCGGCATCACACGCGGCCTTGATTTGCTGCGTGACACGGTCACGGTCACAGTCAAAAATGACGGGCGGCAGGACCACACCGTCTGCGGGCGCACGGAAACGGTGGAGGGGGAGATAGATGCGATCGAAATAGGAGCGCGCGGCTTCTGTGATTTGCTCCGGCTTTTGAAACCGCGCGGTGCGGCGCGGGGTTCTTTCCCCTGTGGGAGAATCGGTCGAAAGGGGACGCTCGGAAATCGGCTTTTGGGAAAGCGTTGCCTCTTCGAATGCCGCCAGCGCGCGGCGGCGCAGATCGTTCAACCGGGAAAGCGGCAGCATCAAGCCCTCGTCCAGATCGATCGAAAAGGCACCCACACTGTAAAGCGTTCCGCCGAGCTTCGTCAGATTGCGCTCTGCGATTTCCTTGGAAAGCGGTGCGTTTTGCGCAGGCATGGGGACGTCCCCCGTCACCGTGACGCTGTGCGTGCCGTTTGAGATCGACAGAAGAATGGGCTGATCGGCTTTTACGGCGGCATGCATCCGAACGGGAACGCGACGGGTGATACCGGTAAATTCCTCTCGGTTGCGTGAATTGGATTTGTCCTCCTCACTGCGGATTCCCAGCATACGGTTGTCGATTTTTTTCGTGTAGTAGCCGTCGGTAAAGCCGCCCCGTGAGAAGATTGAGGCAAGCTCCCGTAGCTCCGCGGGTGTTGCGGCACGACGCTCGTCCAAGAGCTTTCGCCACACACGTGCGGTATCACGGACGTATTCGGGGGATTTCATGCGTCCCTCGATTTTCAGGGAGGCAACGCCCATTTCAATCAATTCCGGCACGTGCTGCGCAAGCGAGAGATCCTTTAAGGACAGCGGATAGCCGTTTTGCGCTTTGCCCTTTGCGTGCGGGCAGGCATAGGGAAGACGGCAGGGCTGGGCGCATTCGCCGCGGTTGCCGCTTCTGCCCCCGACAAGTGAGGAAAACAGACACTGCCCCGAATGGCTGACACAGAGGGCTCCGTGGATGAAGACCTCGATTTCGATCGGGGAATTTTTTACGATGGTGCGAATGTCCTCTGCCGACGTTTCGCGGGCAACGACCATGCGGGAAAAGCCAAGACGTGCAAGCTCGTGACCGATCGCTGCGTTATGTCCCGAAGCTTGCGTGCTGGCATGCAGCTCGGCCGAGGGGATTGCTTGCTTGATGGCGGCGGCACCGCCGAGATCGGCAACGATCAGGGCATCCACACCGACGCGAAGTGCTTCACGGGCAGTGTCCACGAAGGCGGGTAGCTCGCGGTCGGTGACCAAGGTGTTCAGCGTCAGATAGGTCTTGACGCCAAAGGTATGTGCGCGCAAAACGGCGGAGCGCAAAGCATCTCCGCCGAAATTTTTCGCATTCATACGGGCATTAAATGCCGCGCCGCCGAAATAGACGGCATCTGCTCCGCCGTCGATCGCCGCGTCCAGTGCGTCGGGCGACCCTGCGGGACAAAGCAGCTCGGGTAACTTTTGCTTCATGTAGAAATCAGACATCACTGAAGGTCAACAGATCGAACATGGTACCCACGCGATTTTTGTTGGACTTCTGTGCTTTTTTAGCGGTTGTGTCATCCTCTGCGTTCTCGTCCGTTGCGTCTGCCGCGGGAACGGGAGCCGTGGGTATTTCGGGGAGCTCGTCGAACACCGAAAGCTGAGCGACCTCTTCCTCCTCTGCCTTTTGCGCGGCGGTGGGGGCGGGAGCAGTCTGCGGCTCTTCGGCAACCTTTGCATTCTGAGCAGCTTGGTCGAGGATCGAGCGCATCACGGCGGCATCCTTGCGCAGGTTATCCAGCTCGGTTTGCAGCTCCTCGATGGTTCGTTTCAGCTTTTCGTTCTCGCCGGCAAAGCGGAAAGCATCCTTTTCCACCTTTTTAAAGGCCTCCTGCATGGCAATGCGCTCGGAGCAATAGGAGAGCGCGCACAGAAGAGCCGCCTCGTTTTTGGTGCAACGGGGGCTTTTGAGATTGATGTCGCGCATACGGCGATCCAGCATGCCAACGAGGTTTTCCACCTCATCGGGAGAGGCGTCGCTGATGATGTTCAGATCCATATCGGCTACGGTGATGGTGTACTTTTGTTTCATAACTTATAAACAGCTCCTTTCGTTCCTTGCAAACGAACAATTATTCATCTACCATTATACTATAAACCGTTTGAAAAAAAAAGGGCTTTTTGCAAAAAAAGTAAAATTATTTTTGGGAAAGTCGAAATTATTTTTTGACAAAGGCGAAAGAAACGCTTGACACGGGCAAAAATCTGTGATAAAATGACGCAGACGGGGCATTAGCGCAGTTGGGAGCGCACAACACTGGCAGTGTTGGGGTCAGGGGTTCAAGTCCCCTATGCTCCACCAAAAAGAAAAGTCGCGCAAGCGGCTTTTTCTTTTTGTACTTTTCACTATTCTCTTTTCACTCTTCACTTTTCTCTAAATCTCCCACGCGACTTTTCCAGAGAAGAGATAAGAGAGAAGAGAGAAAAGAAAAGGTAGCTTTTCTCCCTTTGGTCGAAAAGCATTGATTTTTATTTAGAAATGTGATATAATGATTTCAAAGAGAGGTGAAGACAATGAATAGCCCATTACTTGAAAAATCTATGGATTTTGCGACGCAAATTGTACTTTTCTATGAAGATTTTTCAAAAAGCAAAAAGGATACGACAATCGCAAAACAATTACTGCGTTCTGCCACAAGTGTTGGTGCAAATATAAATGAAGCTATTTACGGAAACAGTAAAGCGGATTTTATTTCAAAATTGCATATCTCTTTGAAAGAAACAGGAGAAAGTATTTATTGGCTCACTTTGTTGAAACGCACAAATTTAATTGCATATGATTTTGATAATCTTCTTTCATTGGCGGAAGAAATTAAACGAATGTTGATTGCTTCCCTCAACACCGCAAAGGAGAACAAGCAATGAAAAAAGCAGTTGCTCTAATTGTGGTTGTTTTGATTTTTGGTACCGTTTTATCCTCTTGCGTTATTCCTGCAGATGAGGTGCTTGATCCGCTCGGCAAGTACAAAGGTCATGAATTTTATACCCAAGGGGAGTTTCAAGATTATACGGAGTATGCAAAATATTATTACGATTCGGTAGACTTTACCGACAACAAGATTTTTTCAAAAATTCAACAAGCTGATTTGGATAACTTAAACGAGCATTTGGATGATTTTGAAAGTTGTATTGCGAGCTATCGAGAAAATGATGAAACGTGCGAGATCGTTGTTAATTACGATTTTGATCGTTCGTTGATAGATTGCGAGGACTATTTATATATCGACTCTGAAAAGCATACTTGGGATGACGGTTACACTTCACTTGTAAACTACGACGTTTATTTTTTTGATACTCAAACAAACACGTTATATTATTTTCACAACAATATCTAAAACTATTGCCAAACAATATGCAGCTTAATCTGTGAGGTTCAAATCCCGTAAGCACTTCGCCGAAAATATCTTTTTTATAGCCCTTACACAGAAAAAAGCACACCTTTGTCTACCAAGACAAAGGTGCGTTTTTTGAATGATGTTTGCCTTCGGCAAATGATGACGGCTTCGCCTAATGATGTTCGCTACGCGAATGATGTGTGCCTGCGGGCACATAGGGGCAAACATCGCATCATTGCGGAACGAAGTGGAGCAACATCATTTTGAGCGAAGCGAAAAACATCATATCGCTGTAAGGCGATGCATCATTTACAAAAATACAAAGGCTTGCGCCTTGGTTTATTGGAAAAATCGTGATGTGGATGACGGCTTTATTTTGTAATTTGCGTTTTGCAAATACGCACTTGACACGGGTTTTCAAATGTGATATAATGCGCGGGGCTTTCCGAGAGAGCAAGAAAAGCCGAGAAAGGAGCAACCAAACGTGCAAAACGAAATTCTTGGGCAGGCGATCAGCATTGTTGCGACGCTTTTGACCTTTGCATCCTATCAGATGAACAAGCAATCGCAGGTGTTGATAACGCAAACGGCGGCAACGGGTTGTATGTGTATCGGCTACTTTTTCTTGGGTGCTACAACGGGCTTTGCGCTGAATATCGTTTGTATTATCAGAAATCTCTCTTTTTACGGCTTGAAGAACAAGAAAAAACAATATAGCTTGTACGCAGGGCTCTTTTTTGCCGTCGCAGTGAGCGCGTTGGGTGCCTTTTCCTGGCAAGGCTACAGCTCGCTTTTGATGATCATAGGTCTTGCGGTCAACACCGTCTTTTTGTCGCTGGGAGATCCGCAGAGCCTTCGGAAAAGTATTCTGTTTACCTCATCCATCATTCTCGTGTACAACTGTGTTGTCTTCTCCATCGGCGGAATTGCAAACGAGCTGGTTGCAATCGGTTCCTCCGTGATCGGAATTTTCCGCTTCCGAAAGAGTGCGAAGAAAGACCCCGAGCCTTCAAAATCCGAATTGTCATGACTGCCGCATCGGTGGGCTTCGTTTGATAAAAAAGGATACGTCCCTGCGCTTTTGCAAGGACGTATCTTCTTTTTTTGTTATTTCATGGTATGGTATGCGTCCAACCACTGACGCTTGATAAAATCGTGACCGGGTGCATCGGGATGGACTCCATCGCGCAGCCAGTAATCGGCGGGTGCCTGCTCCAAGAGCGCGTCAAAGCCCGCCTGCAGAGGAACGAAAGTCAGGTTGTAACGCTCGGCAACCTTTTTTGCCATCATGGCTCTCTTGCGTGCCTCGACGTCGAAAAATTCCCAGTGATCGTCGGTGGCGGTGCCGTGCAGAACGAAGGGCTCCAGAATCATGATCTTGATATTGGGGAGTGCTTCCCGAATCTCTTCGATCAGCATGCAGTAGATCTTGTAGAACTTGTCGGCATCCACACCGTTGGGATCGTCGTGTGCATCGTGCCACACGTCGTTGATACCGATCAGAATGCTCATCAGGTCGGGTTTCAGATTGATGATGTCCTTTTTGATGCGCGCGTAAACGTCAACGATGCGGTTGCCGCTGATGCCGCGGTTGATAAAGGTATGCTGCTCGGCGGCTTCCTCAAAGCCCAGCTGACCCTTTACCATCGTGGGGTAGCCGATGCCGGTTTTGACGTCGCGCTCGCGATCTCTGCCGCAATCGGTGATCGAATCGCCTTGGAATAGAATCTTCATAATAAACCTCCCTTGGAAAATAACAAAAGATCGTAAGGACATTATAGTCCTTCAGACTGTAGACAAAAGGCGTATTCAATCGTACATTGTACAAAGAACAATCCCTCAGTCACCTACGGTGCCAGCTTCCTTTACACAAGGGAGCCTAAAAGGGGTTCTTTGCGCTAAAACAACTGTATTTCCGAGGCAAATGATTTCTTGACGCCTCCCCTGTGTAAGAGGGAGAAAATTTGCAAGCAAATTGGCACGGCTTGCCGTGACGGAGGGGTTGTTTTTATTACTTTGATAATTATACTTGCTTTGGTCTACACTCTCAAGGACATTATAGTCCTTTTTTGCCGGCTTGTCAATAGATTGTTTATCCTTTTTTCGCCTCCTTTTTGCCAAATTTTGCGCTTTTTTGAAAAGAGGGTTGCTTTTTGGGAGAACTTTTGTTATACTGTACAGAGAAATTCGGTGATAGGAGGAAGCGATGAAAAAGCTTGATTTTCACGTACACGTTCACAAATGGGGAGAGCAGCACGGATCTGCGGACGTTGCCGCGTCGCATCTGCGCGCCATGTGTGCCGAGTACGGATATGAAACGGTGGGGCTGATTGCCTTTACAACCTACGACGATATGGAAAATAACGAGCAGGTTTTGCGCATCAAAGAGAGGATGCCCGAAGCAATTGCCTTTGCCTCTCCCCGTCCGGGGACGGATTTTGCCAAGGATACCGAATATTATATGCGGAACGGCTTTGAGGGCATCAAGCTGATCCGTGCGGGAAAACCGAACCGCCACCGCCAATACGGGGGTCATTTCTGGGATGATCCGATCTATGCCGATTTGTTTGCCTATTGCGAAGAGAACGCGGTGCCGATTTTGCTGCACAACAACGATCCCTTGATTCACTGGGACCTGAAAAATGCACCCAAACGCGCGATCGAGCAGGGCTGGGTGTACGACGAAACCTATCCCACGCAAGCCGAGTTTTTTGAACATTTGGAAAACATGCTGGAAAAATATCCCCGCCTCAATCTTGCACTGGCGCACATGGGCTTTTATGCGGACGATCTTCCTCATGCCGCCGAGCTGTTGGATCGTTATCCCAACCTCAAATTGGACGTTACGCCTGCGATTCTGATCTACGAGCAGCTTTCCAAGACCCCTGCCGAGAGTGAAGTGTTCTTCCGTAAATACCACGACCGCCTGATCTTCGGAACCGATGCCGATGCCGACCAAACGGGCGAGAGAAAAGCCTACACCAATCTCAAAAACCGACTCACGTCCGCGTTTTTCGGGGGCGGAGAGCCCGTGGAGATTGAGGGAAGACACGTTCATCCCATTTCGCTTTCCGACGAAATGCTGGAGGATATCTACTACAACAACGCAATGCGTTTTATCGGGAAAATTAACTGAAAGTCAACCAAAGGAGAACCGAGATGTATACCGACCGATATGGAAAAACCTGGGTGAAGCTGGCGTTTCATCAACACTCTACGCGCTCCGACGGACGTGCAACGCCCGAGGAGATCGTGCGCTTGTACCGCGAGGCGGGATACGATGCCGTGGCATTGACCGACCACTGGGTGCAAAACGGTGCCGAGGTGATCGACGGCATGCCGATTCTTCCGGGCTGTGAATATCATGTTGTAAAATCGGGAAAGGTCGATCGGATGCAAGACAGCACCGAGGGGATTTATCATATCGTGGGCTTGTGTTACGAGCGCACGCCGAGGCTGGAGAAGGATCTTTCGCTTTCGCCGCAGACGGTGATCGATGCGATTGGCGAGGCGGGAGGGCTTGCCGTTCTCGCACACCCTGCGTGGTCGTTTAATACCCCGGAGCAGATCGCTCGGCTGCACGGCATTGACGCTGTGGAGATCTACAATACGACCTCCTCCGCCGGGAATAACCGCCGTCCCGATTCGTCGGTGATTTTGGATCAGCTTGCCGCACACCATGGGATTTTTTTGCCGATCAGCGGAGCCGATGATGCCCATCGGTATACGACACCGATCGGAAGACATCCGGATTATTGCACAACCTTCGTGATGGCGGAATGTGACAGCGTAGAGCCCGAGGCGATCAAAGGGGCGATCCGTGAGCGTCGCTTCTACACCTCGCAAGGACCCGAGATTCGCTTGACACGAGAGGGAAACCGCTTCCTTGTGGATTGCTCGCCCGTGTCCGAAATCGTCTTTTTCTCCAACTTTGTGGTGGATGCCAACGCAACGCTGGAGGGGGACGGGCTGACGCATTTTGCGTACGAAACCCAAAGAGAGGGTCTGAAATTCGTCCGCGCGATGGTGATCGATGCCGACGGCAAAATGGCTTGGAGCCAGTATATGACGGTCTGAAAACAGAAAAAACGCATCACGTATTGCAAATTGCAGCGATACGGGGTGCGTTTTTGAATTTTGACGGCGACATTTTTTTCAAAAAAGAAGAAAAAATTCTTGACGAACGGGACAAAGCGTGTTATAATAGTCGAACCGACTGTCAGTCGGTCGGCAAAAAATTAAGAATGTAAACTGCGCACAGGAGGACGAAACTCATGACTTTGTATGAGGAACTGAAATGGAGAGGCTTGATTCAAGACATCTCCGATCCCAAATTGATCGACAAGCTTAACGCGGGCGGCTTGACGTTTTATATCGGAACCGACCCCACGGCGGACAGCCTGCATTTGGGACATTATTCGTCCTTTTTGATCACACGCCGCTTGGCGGCTGCGGGGCATACTCCCCTGCTTCTCGTCGGCGTTGCGACCGCTTTGATCGGTGACCCGCGAGGAACCGTGGAGCGTAAGCTTTCCAATCGCGACGAGGTTTTGCATAACTTCGAGTGTCTGAAAAAGCAGGTGCAGAGCATCTTCCCGTACGAGGTCGTAAACAACTACGACTGGGTAAAAGACATCAACGTGGTTGATTTCTTCCGCGATTACGGCAAATACATCAACGTTGGCTATATGCTCAGCAAGGATCTGATCCGCCGCCAGATGGAAAGCGGAATTTCCTATGCCGAGTTCTCTTATATGCTCATTCAGGGTCTGGACTTCAAGTACCTGCATGAAACGCGCGGCGTCGATCTGCAGGTGGCGGGCTCCGACCAGTGGGGCAACATCACCACGGGTATTGAGCTGATCCGCAAGACCACGGGTGACGAGGTTTACGCGTTTACCATGCCGCTTGTTACCGATTCGCACGGCAACAAGTTCGGAAAGAGCGAGGGAAATGCGGTTTGGTTGGACAAAAACAAGACCAGCTCCTACCAGCTCTATCAGTTCCTTTTGAATTCCGAGGACAGCATGGTGATCGAATATCTCAAGCGCTTGACCTTCCTCTCTCGCGAAGAGATCGAGGCAATTGCCGCAGAGCATGTGGCGGCTCCCGAGAAGCGTTTGGCTCAAAAAACGCTGGCACAGGAGATTTTGCGCGACCTGCACGGCGAGGGCGCGTATGAGTCCGCGGTAAAGATCAGTGAGCTTTTGTTTGCGGGTCAGATCAAGGAGATCCCCCTGAACGATCTTTTGGCGGGACTCAAGGACGTACCGCACTTTACCACCAAGGGCGGTAACGTGATGGACGTTTTGGTGGAAGCGAAGATCTGTTCCTCCAAGCGTGAGGCGCGTGAGTTTATTTCGAACGGCTCTTTGACGCTCAACGGTGACGTGCTGCGTGCAACCGATGCAGAGATCGGGGCTGACGCATGCCTTGGCGGTAAATATCTGGTGGTTCGCCGCGGAAAGAAGAAGTACTACCTGGGCGAGCTGGAGGCATAAGCCCGGACGTTTGCCGACACGCTTTCGACTTTTTTACACGTCGTACACAATTTTTGAATACAACCGCGCAAAAACGCGGTCTTTGGAAGGAGAATTTTCTTATGAAGCTTGGTGTAATCAGTGATTGCTTTAAGAAGACCATGGAGGAAAGCATTGCGGCGGCTGCCGCGCTGAAGCTTTCGGGCATTCAGATGTATGCGGTCAGCGGTGACATCTGCCCCGAGGCACTTACCGATGCCGATATTGCACGCTACAAGAAGCTGCTTGCCGACAACAATCTGTCTGTCAGCGCACTGTGCGGGGACCTTGGCGGTCACGGCTTTGAGATTGCAGAGGACAATGCCGAAAGAATCGAAAAAACCAAAAAAATCGTTGACCTTGCGGTCAAATTCGACACCAAGGTGGTCACCACCCATATCGGTGTGATTCCCGAGGATACCGCAAGCGAAAAGTATCAAACCATGCTGTCGGCACTCCGTGAGTGCGGCGCGTATGCCGCAAGCAAGGGTGTTACGCTTGCCATCGAAACCGGTCCCGAGGTGGCTCCCGTGCTGAATACCTTCGTTCGCGCAGCTGGCGACGGTGTCGGTGTCAACCTTGACCCCGCAAACTTCGTGATGGTGACGGGTCAGGATCCTGCCGAGGCGGTTTATCTGCTTCGTGAAAAGATCGTTCACACCCATCTCAAGGACGGAAAAATGCTCAAGAAATCGGATCCCGTGGAGATCTACCGTTGCTTTGCGGAGGGCGGTATCGATGCTTTGAACGTAGCCGATTACTTCATCGAAACCCCGATCGGAGAGGGTGACGTTGATTTTGCCGCTTACCTGAAGGCTTTGCGCGAGGTCGGCTTCAACGGCTACCTGACCATTGAGCGTGAAACCGGTGCGGATCCCTCCCTTGACATTGCCAAGGCGGCAAGCTATATCCGCGACGGCTTTGCACAGTATCTGGATTGATCGGATTTTGTTTTAGAAAGCATTCATAAAAAGAGAACCGAGAATTTGGCATTGTTGCACAACGCTGAATTTTCGGTTCTTTTTTTTCTCGAAAAAACAAAAAAAGGACAAGTCATGCGTAAAAAAATGTTATTGAAGTTTGGTTCGAATCGGCTATAATTGAAGCACCCAAAAACGCACGACGGCATCTGATTTTGCCGATTTCGATTGCGAGAAAAGGAGCTTTTAACGATGAGTATTTTAAAAGTATGCCAAGGTGTTGCGCCTCTTGCGGAATCGATCGCTCTCAAGGACGGCGGGGAGCTGATCCTTTTGCGCGACAGTTCCGTCGATCAGTATCGCGCGGTGATCGCAGCGGTGGAAGCGGCAGGCTTTTCCTACGACAGCGACCGCAAGGAGGGCGAGGTTCTGTTTGCAACCTACGCAAAGGGGAGCCACGTTCTTTTGATTTCCTACGTCCCGTTGGACAACGCAACCCGTGTGATCTCGGAGGAAAACACTGTCATTCCTCCCCGTGAGAGCAACCCGAAGCAGCTTTGCACGCCCCTGATGACACAGCTCAAAACCCCGTATTTGATTTGTGACTGCGGGATGTCGTATCTGATGCGCTTGTGCGACGGCAGATTTATCGTCATCGACGGCGGACTCGGTGAATACGAGGAAACCGAATATCTGCTGGAAACCATGGAAAAGCAGAACGTGCTGGGCGGCAAGCCGATCATTGAGGCATGGTTTATCACGCATTGGCACGGCGACCACTATTTCGTGATGTGCGACATGATGGAACGCTTCGGTGACCGCGTGGAGTTCCGCACGCTGTTGGTGAACACCCCCCTGATGTATGATTTCCCGAACCGTGTCAAGGCAATGATGGAGGCGCATCCCGAAATTCGCCTGATCGTTCCGCACACGGGTCAACGCTTCGTATATGCCGATGCAACGCTCGACGTGATGTACGCTTGCGAGGACCACTATCCCGGTGAATTCAGAGATTCCAACGACACCTCTACCATTATCCGCATGGAGCTTGCCGGACGCCGCGTGCTTTGGCTGGGCGACTCCTCTCCTCTGTCCTCCAATATTGCAGCCGACCGTTTCCCCAAGGAATCGCTCCTTTGCGAATTTTTGCAGGTGGGTCACCACGGCTACACCGGAGGCTCTCATCGGATGTACCGTGCGGCAAGCCCCGAATATCTGCTGTGGCCTTGTCCCGATTATTGGTATGCGATGGTAAAATATTGGGGCTCTAACCACGTGCTGCTCAGCGAATCTCCCCGTTGCAAGGGTATTTTCGTTGCGGGTCATGCCGAAACCACCTTTGATATGACCAAGCCGGTTGAGGCAAAGGATCCTTGGAAATTCTTTGCGGACGGCGAAACCGTTTACGAGCAGAATTTTGCCGGCAACCGCGTACTCGATCTGGGCTGGAACTTCGTTACCGGCGGCAGCCACGGTTACCGTGCGCCCAAGGTCGTACTGAACGAGGGCAGTGCAACCGTTACCACCGCCGCAGAGAATGCGTATGCCGTTTTGCAGTTCATTTTCCGTGCGCAGATGGACCGTATGTCGTCGTTTACGCTCAACTTCTCGGGCAAGCTGACCGCAGGAACCGAAAAATTCGGTCTGTTCTATCTGTATCCGCTTCTCAAGGGCTACGAATTGAGTGGCGAATGGCGCAGAAACAGCTTCTGCGAGGATGACGCGATGTGGTTTACACCTTCCTCCGAGGACGGTAGCTTTGCGTATTGCATCAAGTTCGATGCCGATACGCGCAGTGCGGTCGTATACGAGAACGGCGCGGAGATTGCAACCTACAAGTATCGCAAGGAAGAGGGAAGCGCTTTGTACTTCCTCCTGCGAAACGGTGAGGTTACCTTTGACCATATCAAGCTCGTAAAGGGCGTATAATTGAATTTTTTCGGAACGCTCCGCGGTTTTGTACTGCGGGGCGTTTTTGATTTTGATATATTTTTAACTTTCCGGAAATACGTTGACTTTTTGCCCCGAAAAGAGTATACTGTGCTCAAATCAACCGACGGAGGAGTTCAAAATGGAAATTTTACGCACGTTGCGCGCAATCGAGCGCTATACCGAGAGCATCCCCTGCTATTTGGAGGGTCAGGAGCTGTTTATTGTCCGTAAGGCAACCGAGGAACGCTATCTTGCCGTTTTGGAGGTGTTGCGGGGCTTGGGCTTTTGCGAGCGCAGTCACCGACAGATGGGAGAGGTGTTGTTTGACGTTTTGGTACGGGAAAACGAGTCGTTGTTCTGCTCCTTTTCTCCCAACGATCGGTTTATTCGCGTGGTGCGGGAATTGGATCACCGATTCTCCACGGAAAGCCCCTTGGAGGGAGAGGTCCGCGTCAACCCCTTGGTGACGCAGCTTCGCGGTGCGTATCTCGGCACCGATGCCGGAATGGGGTATCTGATCCGTCTTTCGGACGGCAGATTTATCATGATCGACGGCTTTGTGGGCGAATACGAGGAGCCCGATTATCTGATGGACGTGATCCGTTCGCAAAATCAAAGAGCCGGCAAGCCCGTGATCGCGGCGTGGTTTGTGACGCACCCCCACGGTGATCACTATTTCGGGACTGCACGGTTTATGAAAAAATACGGAGATGCGGTGGAACTGAAGCACTTGATCTACAATTTCCCGCGCCCCGATATGGTGAATTTCAGCAACCCTATGGAATTTAACGAGATGGTGGAAGAGTGGCGCGATCGCATTGAGATCTATACGCCGCATGCGGGAGAGCGTTTTGTCTACGGAGATGCCTGCTTTGACGTTTTGTGTACCGGGGAGGATCTGTACCCCGACCGCGGCTTGCTCTGCAACAGCACGTCGCTCGTGATGATGATGGAGCTTGCGGGGCGGCGCGTGCTTTGGCTGGGAGATCTGAAAAAGGACGGCGGCGATTTTATTGCAAGACGGTATCCCGCGGAGCTTTTGCAGTGCGAGTTTTTGCAGGTGGGACATCACGGCTACGGCATCAATTCCAAAAAGCTGTACCGCACCGTCAACCCCGAGGTTCTGATGTGGCCGTGCGCCGATTATTGGTACCCCGTGGTGAGTCTTTCGGAGCCGAACCAACTGCTTTTGAGTCATGAAAGCATCCGCGTGCTGGATATCTGCGGTCAGGGGGAGGTAACCTACGACTTCACAAAGCCCGTGGAGCAGACGACCCCGTACCGCGATTTTGCCGACGGTGAAACGGTGTACCTCCAACGCTTTGAATGTCCCCGCGTGCTGGATCTTTGGTGGAACAGCGTGGTGGGCGGTGCTTCGGGCTACCGCGCGCCGAAATATGCCCTGGAAAACGGTGCTCTGACCGCCAAAACGACGGCAGAGGAGGTTTATTCGGTGGTTCAATTCGTGCAGCGCGGACAGATGGATCGTTTGGATTCCTTTACGCTTTGCGTGCGTGGAAAATGCGAGCTGAGCGAGGGGCTGTTCGGACTTTTCTGGAACTATCCGAACGTCACGGTCTTTGACGAATCCGCGCTTTGGGAGATTCCCGCAGGCGAGGACGGAGCCTTTGAATTTTGCTTGTCTGCCGATGCCGAAACGAAAAAAGCAACCCTTGCTTGCAACGGAAAAACGGTGAGAACCGATGCTTATGAAAAGCAACGGGGCAGCGGCTTGAACTTCGTTTTGAAAAACGCGGTGCTTACTTTGCACGAGATCAAGCTGATCAAGGGCGTTCAAAAATGATCCGACGGCTTGCTCATCCCTTTTCGGATGGGTAAAAAGCCTTGTCGGACGGTGTATCTAAAAGACGGTCAAGGTTTTGTTTGCGCAAATCACGAGTCTTGATCGTCTTTTTTTGACCGGGAGTTAAAAAACGGCAACAACATAACAAAAAAATGATAACCCATTTCCAAAAATGAGATATTGCGAAAGGGGTGTAAATCATAGTATAATACGCGTACAAACGTGGAAAAAGCTTGCTTTTTGCGGCGCGGAATCTATCGTTTTCGAAAGGACGGAAGCCGCTGTCGGCAAACGGAATTCTTGCTTGATTCACGTTGAATTTGCGGCTTGCTCGCGCGCATACGCGACGGGCTGCCGCGCGAAAGGAAAAAATGCCATGAACAATTTCGCTTTGCTTCAAGAGCTTCGTAAGTTCTCGGTACTCACCGACACGCATCGGTGTTACGACGGTGCAGAGCTGTTTTTGCTCCGCAAGGGAACTGCCGAGCAATACGGCGAGCTGCTTGCCCTTTTGAACGGACTCGGTTTTTCCGAGAAAAGACGGCAAGAGATTGGTGAGGTCCTCTTTAACGTGCTGGCAGACGGCGCACACGTGCTGACCTGCTCGTACACACCGTTCGACGGAAGAATCCGCGTTTTTTCGCAGGAAAACGGTGTGGTTCCGCCGATCGAAGAGCAGCCCGTAAAGCAGATCGCCACGCCGCTTCTGACGCAGGTCAGAACCGCGTACGTCTATTGCGATTGCGGAATGTCCTATTTGCTCCGCTTGAGTGACGGTCGATTTGTGATGATCGACGGTAACGCAGGGGAGTATGAAGAGCCCGATTACCTGATGGATCTGGTCAACCAACAGAACGTGCTTCCGGGTAAGCCCGTGTTTGCGGCATGGATTATTACCCATCCGCACGGCGACCACTACTGGGGATTTTCCAGATTCCTTGCAAAGTACGGTGACCGAGTGGAGCTCGGAGACGTGATCTATAACTTTTTGCGCACGGACTTAAAATACTTTGGCGGTGCGCCGGATTTTGAGGATTTGCTTGTCAAATTCCAAGGACGTCTTCGCCCGATTACCGCGAGAACGGGTCACGTATTCCGCTACGGTGACGCAGAGCTTCAATTCCTGACGTCGCCCGACGATCTGTATCCCCCCGATACTCGGTTGGACCCCAATAACGCATCACTTTCCTTTATGCTGACCTTTGCGGGACGCAGAATTTTCATTCTCGGAGATCTTTGCTACACGGGTGCAAGCTACGCGTGCCAAAGATTCCCTGCCGACACCTTCAAGTGTGAATTCCTCCAGGTCGGTCATCACGGCTACTGGGGCGGCTCCGAGCAGCTGTACCGTGCCGCAGATCCCGATTTCCTCTTGTGGCCTTGCCCCGATTTCTGGTTTGCGAGAGTGCGCGACTGGAACCCCAATCAGGTGCTGTTTGAGGAGTGCAAGCATATCAAGGGCATCTTTGTTGGCGGACAGCGCGAGGACGTGATCGATATGACCAAGCCCACCGAGTACGTCAGCCACTACGTTGACGTTGCCGACGGGGAAACGGTTTACGAGGAGCATTGTAACCCACGGCGCGTGATCGATCTCGGTTGGAACTGTGTTTGCGGCGGCAAAACGGGCTACAGCGGTGCGGTTTTCACGCTTGGTGAGGACGGTGTAACGATGGATTGCATCACTCGCAACACTCCCGTGGTTTGTATGTTCGTACAGCGCGGACAGATGGATCTGCTTTCCGACTTTACCCTGACGATGAGGGGCAAGATTGACCTGCAGTCCGAAAGCTTCGGCTTGTACTGGAACTACCCGAATCACGATCAGTTCAGTGCATCGGACGTGCTTCCCGTTTTCCACGATGCTGACGGCAGCTTTGATCTCAAGTTGACGGCGGATTCGGCGGCGGGTCTTGCGAAAATATACCACAACGGTGCGTTGATCGCAACGCTTCCGTACGCAAAAAAGCCCGACAGCGGTCTTTACTTCGTGATGAAGAGAGCGCGCGTTACCATGCGTGACGTGAAGCTTGTCAAGGGCGTTCACTAAGCTTTTCCAAAAATCATAGAGCCGGCAACGGATTGTTGGACGGTGTACCTAAAAAGACGGTCAAGGTTTTGTTTTGTTTGCACAAATCATGAACTTTGACTGTCTTTTTTTGACGGAAAGTTAAAAAAATGGCAACAATGAAACAAAAAAATGATAACCCATTTCCAAAAATGGGATATTGCGAAAAGATTGTAAATCATATATAATATGAGTACGAATGCGAAAAAAGCTTGCGTTTTTTGCGGCTCGGAGTCTTTGGTTTTCGAGGGGACGGTTGCCGCTTTCAAAAAAACGGAATTCCTGCTTGATTTGCGTCGAAACTGCGGCTTGCCCGCGCGTCCGCGCGTATGCGCATGAGCATGAGGGCTCCCGCATGAAAGGAAAAATGTCATGAACAATTTCACCTTGTTTCAAGAACTTCGCAAGTTCTCCTGCCTCACCGATATGCATCGGTGTGACGACGGTGCGGAGCTGTTTTTGCTCCGTAAGGGAACTCCCGAGCGATACGGCGAGCTGCTTGACTTTTTGAAGGGTCTCGGTTTTTCGGAGGAAAGACAGCACACCATCGGCGACGTTCTCTTCAACGTGCTGGCAGACGGCGCACACGTGCTGACCTGCTCGTACACGCCGTTCGATGAAAGAATGCGCGTGGTTTCACAGGAGAACGGTGTGGTTCCTCCGATCGAGGAGCAGCCTGCAAAGCAGATCACCACGCCGCTTCTGACGCAGGTCAGAACCGCGTACATCTTCTGCGACTGCGGCATGTCCTACCTGCTTCGTCTGTGCGACGGTCGGTTCATCATGATCGACGGAAATGCGGGCGAGTACGAGGAATCGGATCACCTGATGGACATTCTGAACGAGCAGAACGTGCTTCCCGGTAAGCCCACCTTTGCGGCATGGTTCATCACGCATCCGCACGGTGACCATTTCCAAGGATTTTCGCGCTTCATCAAGAAGTACGGTGACCAAGTTGAGCTTGGCGACGTGATCTACAACTACGCACGCACCGATTGCTCGGGACGCAGCAATATGGCTCCGTTCGACGAGTTCCTTGCCGATAACGGAAACCGTATCCGCGTGATCACCGCAAGAAGCGGACAGGTCTTCCGCTATGCCGATGCAGAGTTTGAAACGCTGACGGCGGCTGAGGATCTGTACCCGATCGATAAGGTCAACTGCAACGATACCTCGCTCTCCTTTATGCTGACCTTTGCGGGACGTAGAATCCTGATTTTGGGTGACCTGCAGGGCAAGGGTGCCGATTATGCGGGCAAGAGATTCCCCGCGTCCGCCTTCAAGTGCGAGCTTTTGCAGGTTGGACACCACGGCTACTGGGGTGCCTCCGAAACCATTTACCGTGCGGCAGATCCCGAGCTTTTGCTGTGGCCTTGCCCCGACTTTTGGTTTGCAAGAGTGAGAGGCTGGAAGCCCAACCAAGTGCTTTTTGAGGAATGTCAGAACATTCGCGGTATTTTCGTGGGCGGTCAGCGCGAGGACGTGCTGGATATGACCAAGCCCATCGAATACGTCAGCCATTACGTAGACGTTGCCGACGGCGAAACGGTTTACGAGGAGCATTGCGACCCGAAGCGCGTGATGGATCTCGGTTGGAACTGTGTATGCGGCGGCAGTACGGGATATAACGGCGCAATCTTCACCTTGGGTGACGACGGCGTTACCATGGATTCCCTGATCCGTGAAAATCCCGTGGTTTGTATGTTCGTACAGCGCGGACAGATGGATCTGCTGAACGACTTTACCTTGACGCTCAAGGGCAAGGTTGATCCGCAATCCGAAAGCTTCGGCTTGTATTGGAACTATCCGAGCCACGACAAATTCAGTGCATCAGACGTGCTTCCCGTTTTCCACGACTCGGACGGCAGCTTTGAGTTCAAGCTGACGGCGGATTCGGCGGCAGGTCTTGCAAAAATATACCACAACGGTGCGTTGGTTGCAACGCTGCCGTACGTGAAAAAGCCCGACAGCGGTCTTTACTTCGTTATGAAAAAGGCATACGTCACCGTGCGCGACGTAAAGCTTGTCAAGGGCGTTCACTAAGTTTTCCAAAAAAATTCATAAAAGAGAGGAAAAAACCATGAAAAAACTTTCTTGGGTAAGAGTACTGTCTATGTTGCTTGTAGTAGCAATGTTGACGTGCTGCTTTGCTGCCTGCGGTTCTTCCGACGAAAAGGAAGATGCTACCACGGCGGCACCCGAAACCAGTGATGCACCCGCATCCTCGACCGTGCCCGTAACGTCCGACGAGCCCGAGTCTTCCGTTGAGGAGCCCGAGTCCTCCGTAGAGGAGCCCGAGTCCTCCGTTGAGGAGCCCGAGTCTTCCGTAGAGGAGCCCGAGTCTTCCGTAGAGGAGCCCGAGTCTTCCGTTGAGGAGCCCGAGTCT
>SVST01000003.1:0-689 GCA_015064155.1 Oscillospiraceae bacterium
TCCGTAGGCATGATTGTAAGACATTGTCTGCTCATCGCCCATCATTTTTTCCTTAAACCACAAGTCATCAACAAGAGGTTTATATAATTCAAGCATTTTACCACCTCGTCAAATTCTTATTTATCGGTGAGTTTATTATATCACACTTTCGCAAATAAATCAAGGCGGAGCCTTGTATATAAAAAGTGAAGTTGCGGCAAGCCGCAGTGAAGTTACGCCTTACGGCATAGTGAAGTTGCTCCTTCGGAGCAGTGAAGTTAAGTGTTCCGCATATCGTGCCGAAGGCACACTTCATGCACGAAGTGCGCTTCACTTGCGAAGCATACTTCACGTTCCGCTTGCGGAACACTTAGTTCAAAAAACGCACCTTTGTCGGTAGACAAAAGTGCATTTTTTGTTGGCGGAGAAGGTGGGATTTGAACCCACGCGACGCGTTAACGCCCTACGAGATTTCGAGTCACGCCTCTTCGACCACTTGAGTACTTCTCCGTAAAAATATGAAATTTATTAGAAAACACAAACGGGGAACAGAACCAATCGGCATCGCCTCTTCGATCCTGTTGCGGTGCCCAAAATTTGTTGCTCGCATTCGCTCGCCAAATTTTGACCGCTGCCACTCCTTATTGCTCGCTGTATCTGCCGCAGGCAGCGCTCGCAAACGTCCCCACTTGAGTACTTCTCCGTAAAAA
>SVST01000003.1:699-159410 GCA_015064155.1 Oscillospiraceae bacterium
GCGGTGCCCAAAATTTGTTGCTCGCATTCGCTCGCCAAATTTTGACCGCTGCCACTCCTTATTGCTCGCTGTATCTGCCGCAGGCAGCGCTCGCAAACGTCCCCACTTGAGTACTTCTCCGTAAAAATATGAAATTTATTAGAAAACACAAACGGGGAACAGAACCAATCGGCGTCGCCTCTTCGATCCTGTTGCGGTGCCCAAAATTTGTTGCTCGCATTCGCTCGCCAAATTTTGACCGCTGCCACTCCTTATTGCTCGCTGTATCTGCCGCAGGCAGCGCTCGCAAACGTCCCCACTTGAGTACTTCTCCGTAAAAAATATGAAATTTATCAGCTTGACTGCCACAACAAGCAGACAACGCATTGTATTATACCACAAGACTTCCAAAAAAGCAAGCCCTTTTTCAAAAATTCATGATATTTTTTTGAAAAATATTTTGGAGTGGAGTGTCAGGGGAGAGAGTTTTTCGTTTTGTTGTTTTTTTCGCTAAATTATTTGCTTTTTCGGCAATAATTCGCGCTGTTGTTCATAAAAAGTTCATACACTTTTGGGGGTGTTATGGTATAATTTAAACGGTTGTTTTTACTCTGCATCTGTAGGAGAACTTTTATGTCTGAATTGAAAATGCTGGCAATAGACCTTGGCGCATCAAGCGGTAGAGGAATTGTTGGTTCCTTTGACGGAAAGCGTCTGTCTTTGCGGGAAAATCATCGTTTTTCCAATGATCCTGTGATTACCAACGGTAGAATGTACTGGGATATTCTGCGCATCTTTTACGAGATCAAGCAGTCGATTACCAAAACCGTATTGGATGGTGATAACGTTGCTTCGATCGGAATCGATACGTGGGGTGTTGACTATGCTCTGATCGATCGATTCGGAAGAATGATGGCAAATCCAATCCATTACCGCGATACGCGTACTGCCGATATCGTTCCGTACGTATCTAAATACATTTCAGCGGAGCAGCTTTACGGTACGGCGGGGATCCAAACTTTGAATTTTAACACCATATACCAGCTGGCTGCAGATCTTCGCGAGGATCCGTTGATATATGAAAAGGCGGATCGCTTGCTGAATATTCCCGATCTTTTGAATTATTTCCTAACGGGAAATATGGTAAACGAGTATACCATTCTTTCTACCGGTGCGTTGTTGGATGCAGGTCGTCGTGACTATGCGTTTGATTTGACCGATCGGTTGGGAGTTCCGCGCCGTTTGTTCGGAGAGATTGTCCAGCCGGGATATCGCGTGGGCAAGCTTCTTCCGCAGGTTTTGGAGGAAACGGGAAAAACCGATGCCGAGGTGCTTACGGTTGCATCACACGATACCGCAAGTGCGGTGATTGCCGTTCCCACAACCGAAGAAGATTTCATTTACATCAGCAGCGGTACTTGGTCGCTGATGGGAACCGAGCTGAAAGAACCTTTGATTAGTGACGCATCGCGTAAATTGAACTTTACCAACGAGGGCGGAGCCATGAAAACCATTCGTTTCCTGAAGAATATCATGGGACTTTGGTTGATTCAGGAATCTCGCCGTCAATGGAAGCGCGAGGGCAAGGACTACAGCTTCGCGCAAATGGAAGCCTGGGCTAAGGAAAGTCAGCCTTTCCGCAGCTTGATCAATCCCGACGACGCATCGTTTGCTGTTCCCGGGAATATGCCAGAGCGCGTTCGTGATTTTTGTCGCAAAACCGGACAGCCCGTTCCCGAAACGGTGGGAGAAGTCGTTCGTTGTATTTACGAGAGTCTTGCGTTGAAATACCGTATGACCGCTGAATCAATCGAAACCTTGATGGAGAAGAAAGCAAAGGTCATTCACGTGGTAGGCGGCGGAACCAAGGATCGGTTCCTTTCGCAAATGACCGCCGATGCGTGCGGAATTCCCGTTTGTGCAGGACCCGAGGAAGCAACTGCAATCGGCAATTTGATGATGCAGCTCATTGCAAAAGGCGAGGTAGCAGGTCTGCGGGAAGCACGGGAAATCGTGGCAGCGTCCTTTGACGTGAAGCGTTACGAGCCATGTGCAGAGCGTGCGCAGTGGGACGAGGCTTATACCAGATTTTGTGCTCTAAACTGACGAAAAATCACCTGTCAGATCGGCAAGCTTTTGCCGATAATTGGGGATCATAAAGAAAACGAATAAGAAAAAACGGAGGCATCTTACGATGAAGTACAACAACTGTGGCGAGCTTGCTGTGATCAGCATGAAGGGCTGCGAAACTTTTTGCAACCAGGTAGACAACTATCTCAAGGAATGGCGTAAACACGGCGGTCAGGGCGAGCATGGCTTTTTGGCATCTGCCGACTGTCCCAGATTCGGTTCCGGTGAGGGTAAAGCGATCATTCACGAATCCATGCGCGGAAAAGACGTTTATATCATTTGTGATGTTTTCAACTATGGCGTTACATACAAGATGTACGGTCAGAACGTGCCGATGAGCCCCGACGATCATTATGCCGATCTGAAGCGTATTATTGCCGCAATCGGCGGTAAGGCAAAGCGCATCACCGTTATTATGCCGATGCTTTATGAGGGCAGACAGCACAAGAGATCGGGACGCGAGTCGTTGGACTGCGCTTTGATGCTGCAGGAGCTGGTTTCGATGGGTGTTTCCAATATTTTGACCTTCGATGCGCACGATTCCAGAATTTCCAATGCAATTCCGCTGTCCGGATTTGACAACGTACAGCCCACGTACCAGATGATCAAGGCTTTGGTTCGTGCGGTTCCCGACGTGCAGATCGACAAGGATCACATGGCAATCATCTCTCCCGATGAGGGTGCTATGTCACGTTGTATGTACTACAGCTCGGTTTTGGGCTTGGACATCGGTATGTTCTATAAGAGAAGAAACTACTCCATCGTAATCAACGGCAGAAATCCCATTGAGGCGCACGAGTATCTGGGTCAGGATCTGCACGGTAAGGATGCAATCGTGGTTGACGATATGATTTCCTCGGGAGATTCCATGCTCGACGTTTGCAGACAGCTCAAGGAGCGCGGTGCAAACCGTGTGTTCTGTTGTGCGACCTTTGGTTTGTTTACCGAGGGCTGTGATAACTTCGACAAGGCATTCAAGGAGGGTGTGTTTGACAGAGTTCTTAGCACGAACCTCATTTACCACCGTCCCGAGCTGACCGGCAAGCCTTGGTTTGTAGACGTGAATATGTGCAAGTACGTTGCATACTTGATCGATTCGCTCAATGACGACGCAACGATCAGCTCCTTGCTCAATCCCGTAAAGCGTATTCAAACCTTGATGGAAAAGCATCGCAAGGATCTGGAAACCCAGCTGAAAATTGATTTTGATAAGAAATAACAGAAAATAGCCGAATGCAAACTCCCGTTTCTTAAATATTGAAGCGGGGGTTGCTTTTTGAATCTTCTCACGGCATCAAAAAAGGGATTTTACAATAAAGGTTGCATTTTTGGGAGATTTGTGTTAAAATATATATAGATTTCTCTTGTGAAACAAGGAGGTGATCGTCTATGCAGATCAAAAGTGCGCGAGAGCTGGGTGGATTTTTGTCCCGTGTTGAAAAGCTTGTTGACTACGTATTCAATTGCTTGGCGGCTTACGTTTGCTATTACGTAACCAGAATTAAGTATCAAGGGCAGGTTAATATCGGTCCCACGCGAGCCGTTATGATTATCAGCTTGGGGGCATTGATTCTGTTCTTCTTATACAACTACTACGAACTGTATACACCGATGCGTACCAAGCGTCCTACGTTTTTTGTGACTCGGATTTTTTTGACCCATTTTGAATTTACTGCTTTTTTGGTATTGGGATTGTTCGTTCTCTGCGACGCAAGCGGTGCGCCGTACGTTTTTTGGGCAATATCCTCGCAAATTTTGGGGTTCTTTTTGGTGTTTGCAAAGAAGATCACGATGATCTCGTTTTTGTATACGATGCGCTCCAAAAAGAAAAATATCAAGCACGTGTTGCTGATAACCGACAGTCAGGAAATGGCAGACGCATATATGGAGGAAATTATCAATAATCCGCATTTCGGCTATTCCGTGATCGGTTACGTGGGAAATTTGAATGTGATCGGCTTGCCTCATCTTGGCACCACCGGTGACCTTGACCGTATTTTAAAGGAATACCAACCCGACGAGGTTGTACTGGCATTTGATACCGTCCGCAAAAAGCTGATTACCAAATATATCGCGATTTGTAACAACAATTGCGCCAAAATCTTTGTAGTACCTGCTATTTGCGGTTATTTCCGTTCTCCCAGACAGATTACCGAGCTTGGAAACTTGCCGCTGATCGATATTCGAAGCACACCGCTTGACAGCAAGACCAACCAAGCACTCAAGCGCGCTTTGGACATTGTGGGAGCATTGATTTTGATCGTTTTGACGTCACCGTTGATGCTGTTTACTGCAATCGGTGTCCGTCTTTCCTCCGAAGGACCGATCCTTTTCAGGCAAACGCGCGTCGGTCGCCACAATCGGGAATTCACGATGTATAAATTCCGTTCCATGCGAGTGAACAACGCCGAGCAGACCGGGTGGTCAACCGAAAATGACCCTCGAAAAACCAAGTTCGGAGCCTTTATCCGTAAATTTGCATTGGACGAATTGCCACAGTTTTTTAACGTGCTGAAAGGTGACATGAGCCTTGTCGGTCCGCGTCCCGAGGTTCCTTTTTACGTGGAAAAGTTTCGAAAAGAGGTACCGCTTTATATGGTGAAGCACACGGTTCGTCCCGGTGTTACCGGATTGGCGCAAATCAAGGGGCTCAGAGGTGACACCTCGATTCAAGCACGAATCGACGAAGACATCAACTATATCGAAAACTGGACCTTTTGGAGTGATATTCGGATTTTGCTGTTGACTCCGTTCTGCGCGGTGAATCGCCATGAAAAGTATGCCGTGCACGAGGAAAAGGAAAAGGTGAAGCAAGCAGCGCGAAGCGGACACACCAAAAAAGAGGAAGAGGATGACGAAAATGCGTAAAATTTTATACGTGGCATCAACCGAATCGCATCTCAACCGGTTTCATCAGCCGTATATCAAGGCACTGCGCGACAGTGCCTCCGTGATGACGATGGCGAATGGAGAGCACGTGGATTTCCCGATTGCGTTTGATAAGCATTTCTTCAGCTTTACCAATCTCAAAAATGTTTTTCGGATTCGCAAAATACTCAAAAAAGAACGGTTTGATGCCGTTCTTTTGCATACCACGCTTGCCGCCTTTCTGGTGCGGCTTGCCATGATCGGTCTGAAGAAAAAAACGTACGTGCTCAATACCGTTCACGGGTATCTTTTCTCGCAGCGTCCGCGTGGGTTAAAGGATCGGATTTTGCTGCTTTGCGAGCGAATGCTTTGGCGGATGACCGACGATATTGCCGTTATGAATGCCGAGGATGCCGAAATCTGCAAACGGTATCGCTTGTGCCGCGGCAGCGTGTTTGCAACGAAAGGAATGGGTGTTTCGATTCAAAAAACGATTCCGCAAAAGGACGAAACTCTTCGGGGGCAATATGATCCGGACGGAGATCGTTTTGTCTGCTTGTTCGTCGGCGAACTCAGCAACCGCAAAAATCAGCAATTTTTGATTCGTGCGGCGGCACGGATTTCCCAAGAAGACCTCCCAATCTGTCTTTTGTTGGCGGGGGAGGGTGCAAACCGTTCGTGCCTTGCCGATATGATTGCCGAAAACAATCTCCAAAACACCGTTTTTTTGCTTGGGAACCAAGAACCGATTCTGCCGTTCCTTTCCATCGCGGATTTGTACGTTTCGGCAAGCGTATCCGAGGGACTGCCGTTTAACGTGATGGAGGCAATGTCTTGCGGATTGCCGATTTTGGCATCCGCAACCAAAGGACAAACCGATCTTTTGGAGGAATTTGACGGTGCACTGTACCCGTTGGACGATATGGATGCCTTTTGTGCCCGTATCAAGGAAATTGCGAAAGGCGGCAACTGCGGCGTTGGAAGCGTAATCTATCACAATTTGGAGAGCTACCGTTTAGACGCTGTTTTTGACGAGAATATGCAATTGTTTTTACATTCCGATTCATAAAGGGGACTGACTTATGAATGCTGTAAAGCCTGTTTTGTGCCGCTTTTACCGATCGGCATACTATCCGTTGTTGGTAGTCTTTTTGGCTTTTTGCGGACACGTGACCGAGCAAGATATTCTTTTTATCGGCTTGATGGGAGCGTCCATGCTACCCGCGTTGTTTCTGTGCGACGATATTCGCTTTGCCGTGATGCCGGTTCTGTCGTTCGTCTTTACCGTTTCCCCAAAAGATTATTCTCCCAATGATACGGGATATGCCGAGCGCTTTTTGAATCCCGTTGTATTGACCTTCTTGGTGATTCTTGGCAGCGTACTCCTTTTTTCGCTGGGTTACTTTTTGATTGTCAATCGAAAAAAAGTAAACCGCCAATCCCGGAACAGCTCGTGGGTTTCTGTTGCCGTGCTCTGCGGTGCTATGCTGCTCAACGGTATTTTCAGCCGGAATTACAAGATCAACAACGTCTTATACGTGTTATTGGTGTCGGCTTGCATGGTTGGAATCTATTTTCTTTTTTCGTTCTATATGCACTTTGACAAGACGTCGGTTGATTATTTGATGTATTGCTTCGTTTTGGCGGGGCTTTTGATATCGGCGGAGGTGATTGCGGCATATTGCACGACGGCAACCCTCGGGAACAAAGAAAGCGTGATTTTGGGATGGGGAATTTGGACTGCAATCGGCGGCATGTTGGCATTTTTGATGCCCGCTTGCTTCTATTTTGCCGCTTCTCATCCGCACGGGTGGATTTGGTTTGGCTTGGGACTTTTTGAGTTTTTCTGTATCTTTCTCTCTCAAAGCCGAGGTGCCTTGCTGTTTGGTATGGTGGGCTTGATGCTGTGCTTTTTGTATCTGTTCTTTCGAGGAAAGAATCGAACCCAAAACCGTATTTTGATCGGATTTTTGATTGCCGCGGGACTGGTTGGAATGCTTCTGCTCAAAGATCAAATTTTGGAAATGCTGAAGAATTTTAAGACGCTTGGTGACAATGGCAGAACCGAAAAATGGGCGGGTGGATGGAACAATTTCAAAAAATACCCGATTTTCGGCTCCGGCTTTTACGATTCATTCCGAGATCCCGCATTCGAGCATGGCTTTGATCCCTATCTGTATCACAATACCGTGATTCAAATGCTGGGGGCTTGCGGATTGGTCGGCTTTCTTGCCTACGTATTCCATCGCGTGCAAACAGTACGGTTGGTTTTCAAAAAAATCAATCCGTGCAAGATCTTTTTAGGAATTGCGCTTTTGTGCTTCCTGTTATTCAATCTTTTGGACGTTCTGTTCTTTAAATTTTATCCCAGCTTTTTCTACGTGCTGATGCTGCTCTGTATGGAGAAAAGTGAGATAAATCATAATGACCTATAAAGGGAAGAAGCCTTCGACACTGCGTCGGAGGCTTCTTTTGTTACGTGGTATAATCTTGTAAAATGAGATCAACCTCCGTCCAAGAATGTGCAACGATTCCCTCGGCAAGTGCTTGGCGCGCCTGACTTGGCAGCGTTTTTACCTTGACGTCGGTAAGACGAAGCAGGTATCCGTCCGATGAAAAGACCCCTATAGTTCCATTTGATTCCCGAATCAAAAACGTGTTCTTTTCTTCTTGCGTGTCGGTTGGGGTGCCGTTTGTAGGAAGCGATTCATCCGTCATGACAGCGTCATTGACGCTTTCCCAATATCCGTGGAGGTTGGATATCAAAATGGCAGCCTCGACCTGCGCGGATTCGTTTTCCGCAATGGCATTGCGCAAGCTTGACAGCGTTGTGATGGAGAGCACCAAACAAACCGCCAGCGCGAAGCAGCCTAAAATAAGGATCAACCTGGAAGTATCCATTGAATTTCTCCTTTCACATATTTTTTGAAGAATGGATAATGATAGAATGTCCCCATTTTCGGTTTGATATGCACGCGGCAGGGAATACTGTTGGTGATTTTGATCCGATGGGAGGCATTACATGAAGCGAACAGCAGACAAAAAGCGGATTGGAAGAAGAGTTGTTTCGGCGCTTTCGGTGGCTTGTGCAATTTCCGTTTTGATCGTTTTATTAACCGGACTTTGGATCCGAAAAAAATTCAAATCGGAATTGCCGAGTGAGTTTTATTCCATGACGATGATCGGAGAAGCTCCGCATTTTTACGTGTATGATTTTGAAGATCGACAAAACAGACAGGGAGTGCGACGGGAGATCGAGGTGGATGGCTTTTCATCAGGGCAATCCTCCTACGTTGCCTATCGGGAGATCCCTCAAAGCATGATCGATGCGTTCGTGGCAATCGAGGATAAACGCTTCTTTTCCCACCGCGGTGTTGACTGGATTCGAACGCTTGCGGCTTGTAAAAATTACTTTTTTCGTGGGAAAACGCGGTTTGGAGCATCTACCATTACGCAACAAGTCATCAAAAATATGACGGGAAACGACGAAAGATCGCCTTCCCGTAAGCTTCAGGAAATCTTGTATGCTTTGGATCTGGAAAAACATCTTGATAAGACACAAATTTTAGAGATCTATCTGAATATCATCAATTTTTCCGATCATTGCAACGGGATTGTCGCTGCGTCGTCACATTATTTCGGAAAAACTCCGTCGGAGCTTACCGTCGCACAGATGGCATCCCTTGCGGCAATCACCAACAATCCCTCTTATTATAACCCGATCAGACATCCCGAAAACAATCTGTTGAGAAGAAATTTGATTTTGTCAGAAATGCGAGAGCAAGGTTACCTCTCAAACGAAGCCTATGAGCAGGCTGTTGCCGAACCGCTTACTCTGTGTGTGTCCGACGTGAGACAATCGGAAAATATCTACTCCTGGTATATCGAAACGGTTATTGAAGACGTGATCGACGGCCTGATGAAGGAACGCTCGCTTTCACGGCAGGCAGCGTCTGCGCTGTTGTATAAGGGCGGCTTGCATATAGAGATAGCGATGGATCCCGAAATTCAAAAAACGGTGGAGGATTACTATGAAAACGCAGTACGGACACCGATTAACGAAGAGGGGAAGCAGGCACAATCCGCGCTCGTTATTCTGGATAGCCGAACGGGAGATATTTTGGGGATTGCGGGCTCGGTTGGAAAGAAAACGGGGAACCGACTGCAAAACTTCGCCACGCAGACAAAGCGTCCGCCCGGCTCGGTGATCAAGCCGCTGTCCGTTTATGCTCCTGCTTTAGAGGACGGAATTATCAACTGGGCAAGCGTTTACGATGACGTCCCCGTTCGCTTTGAGCAGGGAGGAAGCAAGGCATGGCCACGCAATGCAACCGGTGTCTATCGAGGACTTACAAACATCCCCTATGCCGTGGCACATTCTACCAATACGGTGGCGGTGCGGGTGCTGGAGGAAGTGGGGCTCTCTCGTGCTTTTTGGTACGCGAAAACGCGTTTTGGGCTGGAAAGCATGGTTTCGGGGTCGCACGTAACCGATTGCGGTGTTGCCGCATTGGCTTTGGGACAACTGAACTATGGTGTTACCTTGCGTGAATTAACCGCCGCATATACCGCTTTCGCCGATTCCGGTTGTCGGCATCCTTCGCGATCTTATTATCGCGTGTTGTCCTCCGACGGAGAAATTTTGCTTTCCAATGCAGACCGTTCCGAGGCGATTCTGTCTGAGGGAAATGCCGCGATTATGACCAAGCTTTTGCAGGGTGTCGTTCAAAACGGGACCTCGTCCTCTATTTCCCTGAACCAAATTGTGGAATGCGCAGGGAAGACCGGAACCACCAACCAAGATTATGATCGATGGTTTGTTGGATACACGCCCGATTTGGTTTGCGGCGTTTGGTGCGGATATGAATATCCGGAGCCCTTGGTTGGACGGAACCTTTGCACCGACGTCTGGAATCGCGTGATGACGTCGGTTTGGGAGATGAAAGGCGGGCGTCGGCAATTTGAGGTTCCTTCGTCGGTTCTGCAAGCGAGCTATTGCCGAGATTCGGGGAAACTTTTGACCGAGAGCTGTGGCTTGGATGCTCGCGGCAACCGAGCGCAGGTGGGCTGGTTTTTAAAGGAGCAGCTTCCACGCGAATTTTGCGATTGTCACGTGCTTTGTGAGTACGACGAGGTTTGCCACGGCATTTCACACGGATTTTGTCCGTATGAGAACGTCAAAAAAGTCGCGTTGATTCGCGTTTCCAGAAGCTTTCCCATACAAGTGACGGTCAGCGATGCACAGTATGTATTTGACGGTGATCCCAAGGATCTGATGCCAAACGACGATGCATCTGCCCCCTATTTCGGCAACAAGGTCGGTGCTTTTCGCGGCATTTCGGCAGTCAAACGACCTTTTCATGCATCCTGTGGGGTTCACACTCAAAAGCAAGAGTCTTCGGACGATTGGAAGTATCTGCTTCGACGTCTGTTTTTTGGAGAATCGGCATAAAACACCTCTTCCGCGGCATATTGTTTGGTGAAGAGGTTGCAACAGAAACGGCACCTCTTGGGAGGTGCTGTTTTGTATAAACGGAAATATGGCAAGATGACGGTCAACGCCTGGTTAAACAGTGAATTGGAGCGCACAAACTGCTTTGTTGCGGTATTTTTAGGAGTCCTTTTAACCGTTGCCGCAATTTTTGTACGCATCAGCGTAGGAAGCCCTTACCGAACGATTTTGGAATTGGGAATCGGTTCCATCATTCCGCCGGTGTGGCTCATGATGCTGATTTGGACAATGGCATTTTTTGTGAATGGATGCGCCGCGGGGCTTGCCTTTACATATCGCATCGGAGGCTGTGAGCTCGATAAATACAAGGGCGCGCTTTCCTTTTTTCTGTTAGCCGCAGCAGAGCTTTTATGGTATCCGATCTTGTTTGGCAAGCAGTTCGTTTTGATTAGTGTTTTTATGTCGATTTTGATACTGTGTCTTGCGATTGCAACCACGACGACCTTCTACCGAATTACAAAATTTTCGGGGATGCTTTTGTTTTTTCATGACGTGTGGCTGATTTATATGCTGATTTTAAATTTTGCCGTTTTGGCAAGGAGTTAAAGTCACTTGACTCGAACAGAAATCCTTTGTCGGGAAGAAGAACGACTCCATTTTTTGTACAAAAAAATAAAGTTTTCACTCTCCCAATTTAAAAAGATTGGTATAAAAGGGTTGACATTTGATGGCAGTTATGCTATAATAGTAAAAAAACTGAAGGAGAATGTAAAATGGAAGCAAAAGCTTTGGAGAAGTCGCTGAAACCGCGCTTTTCTTTACCGAAGGCAAGCTTGCTTTATCTTGTCATTGCATTGGTATTGGGAGGCATCAATCTCTATGCCTACATATCCGGATCTTTCGTTCCTATGGAGATCATGGAAGAAGAAAATCTTGTGCTTCGTGATTTGACGGGTACGATGCGCAATCTTTTCTTTGTACGCGTTGCAACGATTGCTCTTTGTATTTACTTGATGTGGAAAAATTCGAAGAACTATAATTCCGGGTTCTCGTTCCCCGAAAACAGATGGGCGTTTGTCGGTTCGATTCTGTTAACCGTTTTTACCGTGCTGTTCCTCTTGGTAAAAATCAGCTGGGTTCAGAACTTCGTTAATCACGGTTTGATTCTGTTGTTCTTTGTTATTTCGGATGCATTCTTTATTGCACTCGGTGTCTTTTTGATGCGTGCGGCAAATGCTCCCAAAATTTTCAGAGTGTTGGTTCCCGTCGTTGGAAACCTCCTTGTTTATGCAACGATGTTTGCCGGTCTTGTTTGGAAAAAAATGGGGTATTATCAGTTCGCCGATATCAAAAATACCTTGATTTTCTTTGCAATTTTGACCGTGTTTATGCTGGGCTTCTATTTGCTGACCCATCGTATGTTGGTTGCAGTGATCTTCGGTTGCTTGTGGAGCTACGCGGTAGCAACCTACCGTCATCCCGTTATCACGACTCTGTCACTGAGCAAGTGGATCGCTTTGGGCGGTGCTGCTGTGCTTGCCGCCGTTGGCGTGATTGGAATCGTGGTTTACATGATTCAAAAGAAGCCGTTGTCTGAAAAAATTGCCGATTACGTGGCTCCCGATGCGGGATTCGGTATCAACTACGGTACCGACGTGCAAACCGTTTTGCATTCTTCCAAATCCGTTTTCCTTGCAGTGATTGCATTCTTCGTCGTTTTCGGCACCATCTTTACCACCTCTTGGGATCAGATTTCCGAGGCCTCCATTGCGCTTCTCGATTTCTTGGAAACCTTGATTAAGTGGAATTTCAGATCTTCCGGTGAGTCTACCTTTAACTCGCAGGTGCTGTACTCGAAGTTCCTGGAGCTTTGGTCTGTTCTTTCGTTGCTCCCGATTCTTCTTTTGGGAATTGCTTTCTTGTATTTCTATATCAGTCGCGAACAGATGCAGGCAAACAAAATCAAGATTGGTTGGATTTTCGCAAAGATCGCGATGGCGTGCTACGTCATTATCAACGCTTTGATCGGCTTGGTTGTTTTGAAGTTCAGCATGGACGGTGTGTTTGATAAGCTGCCCGAAGCTACCTATTCAAGCAACTACCTCTTGTCCATTGTCGCAGAGTTCGATTTCTTGGGCTGGATGGGAACCGCGGTGATTGTCGGAATTGCAATTCTGTTGATCTACACCATCGTGATGCTTGTTTTGACTTGGGCAATGTCCAAAAACAATCAGCAAAGACCTCGTAAGCTTTGGTTCTATCCCGTTGCCGCGTTGACGGCTTTGGTTGGACTTCCCAGCCTTGCATTGGCATTCTGGTTCAACGACTCCATGCAGGTCATTCTTGGCATTATGCAGGCTGCGTTCTATTTCATCATCCTGTCGATGCTGTGTAGCATTTACGGAAAGAAGAGAAAAGAACTGTAATTGATCGTAAAAAAAGGCGGATGCTTTCGCACCAAAGGGTGTTGAAAGCATCCGCTTGTTTTGCTTTTATAGGATTAATCACTAAGCCGTGTTAAGATTTTTTCGTAGGTTAAGCCGTAGCTTTGCGCAATGTCGCGTGCATAGCTTTTTCCGTCCGGTTTTGCGCGAACGATGCGGAAGGATCGTTTTCCTTCGCCCTCAATTCCCGCAACCAAGGTGTCGATTGCAGCACCACCGTCTGCCCGGGAACGCTGATTGATTTGATCAATCTCGGCAGCTAATTCATGAAGGTGAGTAGAGAACAGACAGCGGCATCCGACGTGTGCCAGTCCCCCCAATACTTCGGCTGCAATATAGGAAGCCTCGTAGCTTCCCGTGGAAGAAAGCGATTCGTCCAAAAGCACCAGGCTGTGGGCGGTTACGCAATCAAAAATCTCACCCAAGCGCGCACATTCTTCGCCCAAGCGCCCCTTGTCGATCGTGTCTTCTGCACCGGTCGGAAAATGTGTATAAATACCGTCTACGGGGGAAATCACGGCACTTCCCGCGGGGACGTACATGCCAAGCTGCATCAAAACCTGCGCAAGACCTATCGCACAGGTAATAACCGACTTACCTCCGCGGTTCGGTCCCGTTAAAACGTAGATAGTTGCCCGTTCGTCAAAAATTAGGTCGTTGGATACGATTTCATCGTCGATCTTCAAAGCCACGCAAGGATTATACAGTGCGGTGGCTTGGAATGCCCGTTCTTCCATCGGTCGAATATCGGGTTCCACCAACGAGTAGCCCTTATCACGCAAGGCACGGAGGAGCTGTGTGCCGCGTACCAAAAATTCAAATTCGGGCATCAAATTCAAAAGGAACTCGGTGTTTTCCAATACGTAGGTTTGAACGATTTTTTTCCAGGAACGCAAGGAAGATTTATAAACGTCGTTGATTGCGCTGTTAAAGGCAAGCGAGAGCGCCATTTTTTGATTTTCCGATTGCTTTTTGCCGAACGGAACCAAATTTGCAATGCAGGTATATGCGTCGTTTTTAAATTCCATTCTCAAAATCTTATCCAAAACATCGCCTGATTTAAAAGACTCGGCATTTACAGAAAGCACACCTGCCGAGCTTGGACGTAACTGCGCATCCAAGTTGACACCAATGGTAACGCTTTTGATTTCGCGAACGCGGTGGGTCAATTCCTCCAGCTTTTGATTCAATTCGCGGTAATAATCACTTTCCGCAAGCTCTGTAATCAATGCCGTTAAGGCTACGAAAGCAGGGCTCTTCAACTGCTCCCGAATCCCCGAAAGACCTTCGTGAAGAACACGGATACTGGATACGTACAATTCGATTTCGGTGATGCTGGAAAGGTAATCATTGGTATCGCCGCTGTCCGCCTCCAAACGGCGAAGCTCCATAATATCGTTTAAAATTGGAACCAATCGGTTGAGCAAATCGGTAAGCTCCGGAAAATCCAGCATATCGTCGAACGTTGCCATTCGATACCGCATAACCGTGGGGTCTTGTGTAAAGAATTCGGAAAGATTGCTGTTTTTCAAATGCAGAATTTCCAAAAGCCCCAGTTCCTGAAGGGTAAACATATCGATATCGGGGGTGTCGCGTCCGCTTTCGTGCGCATCCTTGGTTTCTTTGTTCGGGTAAATCAGACTGAACTCGTTAAAATCCATTTGATTTTGCAGTTCCTTTCTTGTTTTCTACCACTTATTATATCATAAAAACCAAGTTCCGTCTATACCATCTGCAAAAAATTTGCAATTTGTAAAAAAATCTTCTTCGGTTCTTGACCGTGAGTACCTTTTATGATACAATAATAAAAAGGATAAAAAGGCGGAAGGAGGGAGCAGGTCATGATCGCAACCAATTTAACCGAGTTGATTCGCAGCAGAGATTTGGATATACTGTTGAGGCTGTGCGGGGAACCGATCAAGGCAGATCAAAAGAATTCGGATTACCATTATTTTTGCGCGATCTGTCGTGCGTTCCCAATGCTGCAAGGACATGATTTTTCTCTTTATTTGCAAACATTACTGTGCACCGAGTTTTCCGTACGGTGTATTCCGGCTGTCGAAACCGCCGCGGAAATTTGGCGCACCGTGGCAGAACGGCTCTTGCATAAGCCACACGCTGTTTCGTGCTATGCCTATCAGCCGACACGGAACGCGGAAACGATGGCTTTTCGCTTGATTTCAACTCGTCAAACTACCTATTTTGATGCATCATCACTGCTCGAAACGCATGCGTGTACGTGGAAGGCTTGGGAAGAAGAGCTTCATACGAAAATTTCTGCAATCGAATCAAAAAAAACTATTTTTTTGCGGTTTTCCGACTTGAACCCCGAGCTTGGGATGCCTTCGGTTTATCACGTTGAGCGAGCTTTGGAAGCAAAAGAACGCTCAACGCTGACCGTGCAGTTATTACGGTATCTTGCGCTCTCTGACACGGGGAAGCATGGTACGATTCTGTTAGACGTTTCCTCTGTTGACCCCAAAGCACTTTTCGATTTGTTGACCCGTATTGATCGCACTTTTTCGCTGCCTTCTATGATCTTGTCCGCGTGCGATTTGCAAGTATCTTTGGAGATCGTTCCTTTTTTGAAAGCACTTGGAAACGAAAAAATTCGCCTTGGGTGGCGATTGGCAGAAGAAACGGCTTTGACGAACCTCAAGCCTCTTTGCGACATTGCAGCCTTGTATCCAATCGGCAGATTTTTCGTTTATCAAAAGAACGATGCTTTTCTGTTGGAGCACTTGATTGTCTAATGAAAAAGCATCTCTATGATAGTCCGAGAGCGCAGAACACGTGACCGTGTTCTGCGCTCTTTTGTTTATTCGGTTTTGGATAAAAAGTCTTGTAAGAGATCATCCTGCAAGCACTTTACCGTTTGCATATCCTTGCCGCCAACCGGTTTTCCGTCAACCTCTACTACGCGCATACAAAGCGCAGATGCTGAGGTGATCAAAATTTCATCGGCATTCAAAAGCTCGGTCAGGGTATAGCGTCGCTCAATAATCGGGATATTCCGTTTTTGGCAAGCGTTCAGCAGGTGTGCGCGTCCGGTTCCCGCAAGAATCAAATGATCGGCAGGATGCGTAATCAACGCGCCGTTTGATAAAATAGAAATGTTGGAATGTGCACATTCGGTGACGAATTCTCCTCTGTGCAGAATTGCCTCGTCAACCCCCGCCTCAACCGTTGCCTGGGTGGCAAGCACGTTCGGAATCAGATTGAGCGTTTTGATGTTACAATGATAAAAACGCGTGTCATCCAACGTGATACAGCGCATGGTAGCATACGTGTCGCGAATTTCGGCGGGCTTTAGCATAATCAAAAGATTTGCGGTTGCACCGTTTGGAAAGGCGTGCGATCGCGGGGCAGTTCCGCGGCTGAACTGAAAATAGACCCATTGGTTTCCGCAATCCAATCGCGAGCAAAGCGTATTCAAAAGATCGCGCAGCTCTTGCTTGGATATAGAGGGAACGATTTTTAATTGCTCGGCACTTGTGAAAAAGCGGTCAATATGTTCCTCCAATGCGTAAATATGATAGTTACGGCTGTACGTAACGTCATATACGCCGTCCCCAAAATAACAGGCGCGGTCAAGCATCGGGATCTGCATTTCTTCCAGTTCGCCGACGCTCCCATTATAATATCCTAATGTTTTCATAGTAACAAGTATATCCTTTCGGGTTAAGAGGTTTCCGCAATTTTGTGAAGCATTGCGGTGATGGTTGCAGAATAGTGAACGGTGGAATCTTGCAAAGCCGCGATTGCAACCTGACGGGCACTTCTTGCATTTGGTGTGCTTATCGGGAAAATCGTTTTGCACGCACCGTTGGAATAATTCAATTCAAGCTTAAAGGTAGGGGTATAGTCCAAATCGTATTGATCCTGGGTCAGTAACGGGACGTCAATATCGAAGCGCAAAAAGGGTCTGCCTTGGAGAGTACCAATTGATTTTTGCGTCAGAGAGGAATACTCAACCGTTTCTCCGTTTGCCGAAAAGGATGCAAAAACAGACACCGCGTGGGGGGCATAGGAGGTCAGCTTGGAGAGGGAATCCTCGCGTATTACGGCAGAAAATCGAAGTTGAGGAGAAGTTTGACTACATACGAGTGACGCGCCGTTCAGCGCTTCAAATTCCAAAAAAACAGCTGAAAAGGTAACGTCCGATTCCAGGGTGATTTCGGCACCGGACGGCAAGAAGCTGCCGTCCGATCCCAGCCAACCTGCAAAATCCGAGGCATCCGATTGTGGGAGCTTGAGTTGTTCTCCCACATGATAGGTATATTCGGTTTTCTCGTTTCCAACCTCATACGTAACGGTGGCACTGGGCGGAGGAACGACGTTGACGTAAATCACCGCATATAAAAAATGCGAATAAATGGTTTGCGTGGTGCCTTCTTTCCGCGTGTCATACGATACCGTGCCGCGTATTACCAGTATATGCGAGGTGTTTTCCGAAAAATGACAACGAATTTTTTCCCGAAATGTTTTAGAGGTAGAAAACGGTTTCCAGTTTCCGCCGTCCCACGAATACTCCAAGCCGTTCAACGTATAGCTATGCGTGACACCCCCCTCGATCAAAAGCTCTTCATTGGGGTATACCTCTTTGGAGGTATAAAGCGGCGCATGATCGGCATTCAGACGAATCGGTTGGGTCATTTCTGCACGGTAGTCATATTTTTGGGTAGCCTGCGCGGTCAAGGAACAGGTGCCGTTTGCCGGGTCTTCACATGGGGTTGACGGCATTCCTTCGTACACCGGAATTTCAAAATGTGCCGGTGAATCCAACTCATTCAGGGATGCCAAGGATTGGTACAACACACGGGATTCGCTCAAGGCACCGAAAACGGACGCCATATATTGATAGCGGAAATTTCCGCTTGCTCGGCTGTCTACGTTAAATTTTTGCAGATAAATGGTGGACTGATAACGGTCTATGTAGTTATTTTTCAAGAAATATGCACCGCCGTAAAGTGCCTTCCAGCGTGTGTTCCATGCACCGCTGCCATCCCATTTGTCAGCCATGCTCTCGGTTCCTTTTGCGGCATAGGTCATGGCGTTGTAGTAAATGGAGAATAAGCCGTTCCCCATTGCCCGAACGTTGAAAAAATTATAATAGCCGTCCAAAGCCAACAGTTGTTCTTGGGTGTATCCCGACGAGGGAGAAAGCACCTCGTTGCCGGAATCGTTTACTTGCACGTTATTTTCATAAAATTCCCAAAGCTTACTTCCGCACGTTCCCGAAATCAAGGGGGAAGTACCGCGCGTTCCTTGCTCCTGGCGTACTTTCGTTGCCAAAAAGACGGGGTTGATATTTAACTCGTTCCCGACTTCCATGAAGTATTGTGCATAGGTTTTTCCGTTTTCCAAAACCGCATCTTCCATGAAAGTGCCTCCAAGGATTGCGGTAACGCTTTCCAACGCATCCGGATTCCCACCGGAGAGCGCGTAAAACTGAAAAATATCGGTTTCGTTCAAAAAATTCCGAGGATCCATAAAATAGGAGAGCGTTTCGCGGGAAACCTGATAATATCCCGAGTCATACAAGCTCTTATTTGTAGGATGATGGTAGACGGAATAGGTTGAGGAAGAATAGATGATATTTGCTTCGGGATCACTCATTTCCTCGTCGATGACGTATTCCCACGTGTAGGTAGGTTCTTGCTCGGTAATCAGCAGAGGAGAAAAACTCCACGAGGGGTGTAACAAATGCAATTCGGTTAACGAAACCGCATAGTCATGAGGGAATCCCATGTCAAGCAGCGATTGATAATATTCTTCAGCCTCCCCCGAAAAATAGCGCGTATTGGCATTGACGGGAATCACGCTTTGCAGCCAAAAAACGGCGAGGAATAAAAAAATCAACAACTCGGTGAATAGCTTCTTTTTGGAACCCGTAGCTTTGCCGTTCATCTTTTATTCCTCCTTTTTTACGTACTGTTTTGTTTATTACCATTATACCATACAACGCTTCTTTTTGGGAGATTTTTTTACAAAAAAATAAACTTTTTTTACCTGAAAAGAAAGAAGTGCCGAGAACACATTTATGTGTTCCAAGCACTTCTTTTTTTTGTATGGGTTATTGCTTTTCGGCAACGAAAAAAACGATTTTTTGATCCTTTACGTCAACTCTTACGTGGTCGCCCGGCTTGATGCGTCCCTCCAACATCTCGGTAGAGAAGGCATCCTCAACCAGACGAACTACGGCTCTACGCAACGGACGCGCTCCGTAAGTGGGATCAAAGCCTTCTTTTGAAAGCAATAAGGCAACCGACTCTTCAAATTCGACCGAAATGTCCAACGCTTCGATTCGTTTTTGAACTTCTTTGAGCATAAGCTTGGCAATGGCTTGGATATCCTGATCTGCCAGACGGTTGAAGACGATAATATCGTCGATTCGGTTCAAAAATTCGGGACGGAACGTACCCTTGAGCGCGTTTAACATCCGTTCCTTTTGGAGTGTCCCGTCATTTTGAGCGTTTTCTGCAGTAAATCCAAGTGCTTTTGCCGCCGTCATTTCTTGTGCGCCGACGTTAGACGTCAAAATGATCACGGTATTTCGGAAATCCACCTGTCTTCCCTGAGAATCGGTTAAGATACCGTCCTCCAACACCTGCAAGAGAATATTGAAAACGTCGGGATGCGCTTTTTCGATCTCGTCAAACAGCACGACCGAATATGGCTTGCGGCGAATTTTTTCGGTAAGCTGTCCGCCTTCTTCAAATCCAACGTAGCCGGGAGGCGAGCCGATCAGCTTGGAAACGCTGTGTTTTTCCATATATTCGGACATATCCAAACGAATCATAGCCGATGCATTTCCGAACATCACCTCCGCCAATGCCTTGGCAAGCTCGGTTTTTCCAATTCCAGTGGGACCTAAGAAGATAAAGGATCCTACCGGACGCTTGGGATCCTTTAAGCCCATGCGTCCGCGGCGAATTGCCCGCGATACCGACGCAACAGCTGTATCCTGACCAATGACGCGAGCCGATAGTAAGTCATCCAAGCGAAGAAGCTTTTCGCTTTCTTCCTCCAAAAGCCGATTCACGGGAATCCCCGTCCACTGCGTTACCACGTCGGCAATATCGGTGGCATAAACCGTCAATTCGGACGCGCTTTGTGTCTTTTCCCACTCCTCTTTTTTCTCTGCATATTGCGTCTTTCTTTCTTTTTCCCGATCGCGCAAGCGTGCCGCATTTTCAAAATCTTGTGCCGTAATGGCTTCCTCTTTTTGTTTTTCCAAATCGCGGATTTCCTTCTCCATCTCTTTCAAATCCGGCGGGGAAGTGTGTGCGCGAATCCGCAAGCGCGAGGCAGCTTCGTCAACGAGGTCGATTGCCTTATCCGGCAGAAATCGATCGGCTATATAGCGAATCGAAAGGGTAACGGCCGCGTCTATGGCTTCATCCGTAATTTTGAGCTTATGGTGGGTTTCATATTTTTCGCGTAATCCGCGCAAAATCAAGACCGCTTCCTCACGAGAGGGCTCTTCTACCATGACCGATTGGAACCGTCGCTCCAGGGCAGCGTCCTTTTCGATGTGCTTGCGGTATTCCGAGATTGTGGTAGCACCGATAACCTGCATTTCTCCGCGTGCCAAGGCAGGCTTGATGATATTGGCAGCGTCTACGGCACCTTCCGCCGCACCCGCACCGATAATCGTGTGGATTTCATCAATAAAGAGAATGATTTCCGGATGCATCCGCACCTCTTCCATCACTTTTTTGAAGCGTTCTTCAAATTCGCCGCGGTATTTTGCTCCGGCAATCATCGAAGCAATATCCAAGGTGACAATGATTTTTTCTTTCAAATTTTCGGGCACGTTTCCGCAAACAATGCGTTGTGCCAAGCCTTCTGCCACGGCGGTTTTTCCAACACCGGGCTCTCCGATCAGGCAAGGATTATTTTTGGTTCTTCGCGAAAGGATCTGGATCACCCGTTCGGTTTCCGTGTCGCGTCCGATGATGGGATCCAGCTTTCCGTTCTTGGCAAAATCGGTCAGATCTCTGCCGAAGCTTTTTAAGGTTGGAGAAGCATCCAACGAGGTTTTCTCTCCTCCGGATTTGGCGGCAGCATACCGAGCACCTCTGTCCTGTCCGTCTTGCGTTGTAGGAGAATTAAGGTGCAGGGAAAGCTCGTTGCGCAAATCGGTGACCGAGATATCGGCTTCCTCCAAAATACGGCTGGCAACGCAATCGCGTTCATTCAGCAGTGCCAACAGCAAATGCTCGGTTCCGATCTGCTTTTGACCACACCGCTGTGCTTCGTAAAAGGACGCTTCAATGATGTTTTTGGTACGTGGAGTCATATCGGCTGCAGAGAGCGCGGTTTGAGAGCCGATCCCTGCCATTTCGACAACCGCCGCTTGTATTTTTTCTCGATTTGCACCTGCTTCCTCCAAAAAATGCGACGCAACGCTATCGGTCTTTTGAAGCATTGCCAACAGTAAATGCTCCGATCCGATGTAGGTATGTCCCATTTCGGATGCTATCTGCAAAGAAATATTTAAAACTTCTTGTGCTTTTGGGGTAAAACGTGTAGACATTGAGGGAACCTCCTTTCGCGGTTGGTTGATTCCAACCTTTGGTTATTGCTTGTTTTGCAATACTGCTTGTATCTTTTGCGCGCGAAGCTTGTCCCGCGCAATTTCATTTTTGGGTGTCGTTTCAGCACCAAGCGTCAGCGTTGCCGGCATTGCCTCCACAAGAAGCGTACCAAGCTGCTCGTAAGTCACGTCGCTGATTACACCGAGCGTGATGCCGAAACGGACGTCTGCAAACAGCTTGATAAATTCAGCGGAGCTTATCATGTGTGCATATTTCAAAAGACCTTCGCTTCGAAGCAATCTGTCGGTCAAATGTTCCAAGCGATCCCCCGTGATTGCTTGTCTTGCTTTCTGTTCGCTTTCGTTGATCTGGAGGACGGCTTCCTTGAGCTTTTTCAAAATTTCTTCTTCCGAAAGGCCAAGCGTAATTTGATTGGAAATCTGATACATACATCCCGAAGCACCGCTGCCTTCTCCAAACAGCCCCCGTACGGTAAGTCCGATTTTCGAAAGCTGTGTTGCCAAAGCACCGATATAACCGCCTGCGGTCAAAGCAGGTAAAAACATCATGACAGACGCGCGCATGCCGGTACCAAGGTTAGTGGGGCAGTGGGTCAGATATCCGAGCGTTTCGCTATAGGCAAAATCAAAATCCTCATCCAGGCGTTTCTCGGCGCAGAGTGCATTTTTGTAGGCATCCTCCAGGGCAAGACCCGAAAGAATCGATTGAATTCGCAAATGATCTTCCTCACAAACCATCACCGCAATCCCGGATTGCTCTTGGAGAAAGAGTGCGTGCGGAGTTTCTTTGGTGGCGAATTCGGGACTAACGTAGTGCCGTTCCACGTAAGAGGTTGCCATGATAGGCGAAATATCGGTGAAATTGATCTTACGGAAGCCGGATGCCTCAAGCGGAACACTGACCTTTTCGATGATCTCGCTGGCTCCGGATACGTCTAAACGGGAGGAAAAGGGAAATCCCGTGATATTTCTTGCCAATCGAACACGGGTACTGATTACGGTGTCCGAAGCTTTTCCAAGTGTATTATACCATGCCATAATTATTGCGCCTCCTTTTTCTCTTCGGATTCAAGCGTGCGGATCTCATCGCGCAACGCTGCTGCTTTTTCGAAATTCTCTGCCTGAACAGCCTCTTGCAACAGCCGTCTGAGCTGCTTCAATTTTTCGGCTTTTGCTTTTTGCGCCCGGTGACGCGACGGAACGCTTCCAATATGTACCGTCGTACCGTGTACCGATTGAATGGTTCTGGAAAGCTCGTCCGAGAAAATTTCATAGCACGTAGGACAGCCTACCTTTCCGGATGCCGCAATATCTGAATATTTACTGGAGCATACGGGACATTTCTTTTCGGCAGATGCATTTTTGCTGGTAGGCAACCCATAAAAACCGCTGAAAAGATCGTGCTGAAGCATCGAAAACGGATCAGCAAAGCTGCCGATCATCGACGTGATTTCTTGAATATCGCCTTTTTCTCTTAATTTTGCCGCACATTCGCCGCAAAGAGAATAGGCGCGCGTTTTTCCGTTGATGTTTTCATTATAAAAGACCGTTGCCGTTCTTTTTTTGCACTTTTCACACAACATAATTGAATCTTCCTTTCTTTTTTCCGTTTTCTTCGGGAACGGAATTTAATTTTGTTACATTATAGCGCATTTCGCTTGCGGATTTTGTCACAATATCTGTCAAATCCAAATAAATGGAAAAATTTTCCTGCTTTACATCAGAGAAAGAATGAGTTGTTTAAAAATATCGGCGCGAACGGAGGCTCTGTGCGAGGGGTGGATCGCAGAAAGGGAAGAATTGGACAGCGCAGCCGAACACAAATGAAGCTCCCGTTCGGTGATGCATCCGTTTCCATACAGATTTTTTAAATAAGCAATCGCCTCAACTTCTTCAATCGATTCTCCGATGGCACAAAAGAAATGCATCAGATATTCGTCGCGTCCAAGCTGCTTTCGAACGATGCGGATACAACCGCCTCCACCGCGTCGCGATTCAATCATATAACCGCGCTCCGGGGTAAAGCGAGAAGAAATTACGTAGCTGATCTGGCTTGGAACGCATCCGAGGCGCGTGGCCATTTCATTGCGCTGTAATTCCAGCGTTCCGTTTCCTTCATTTAACATTTCCTCAATCATCTGCGCAATATAATCGGCTAACATAAATGCACCTCTCTTTTTTGACTTTGTTTGACTTTCGAGAGTATTATACAATGAAAGTCAATAAAAGTCAAAGTCAATGATGGTCAAATAAAAAGCAACAATCCCGATTACAGTCGATTATTTTAAAATAGCATACATCTTTCTTGATTTTTTATTATTTTTCGCTTTTTGCGAATCGATAAATAACTTGACAGATACCTCTTTTTCGTGTATAATGAATAGGCACTGTAAAAGATAGATCAATTTAACGTATCAAACAAAGGAGGTCCCATATATGCAATCTATTCCAAAAGCATTTTTGACAGCACCGATTGTGTATGCGGTTAACAGAAGCTATCAAATCATGGTCCCGGTTACGTGTGAGCTTGTGATGTGGGCAGAGGTGGGAGGAAAATGTTTTTATGATGACTCCAACGGGATTCTGCGTTCCTCCTGTTCCACACACCGTATGACGGTTCCGATGGAGCTGTTGGATCGTGAAAAGCATTATCGGATTGGGTACCGTGTCATCCGCGAACGAAAGCCTTACTTTACCGAGGCGGAGGACGTAGCTTATTACGAGTCTGATTTTCGACCGATTGAGCGTGAACCGATCCATATGTATCACATTGCCGATGCGCACAACGAGGTAGAACGTCCCGTGTCAGCCGCGTCGTTTTTTGGCAAGGATCTGGATCTTTTGATTTTAAACGGTGATATCCCCAACCACAGCGGAGCCATCGAATATTTTGCATCGATTCATCAAATCGCAGGGCAATTAACAAACGGTGAGATTCCTGTCATATTTTCCAGAGGAAACCATGATATGCGCGGCAATTTCGCGGAGGTGATTGCCGACCATACGCCAACCGATAACGGCCGTTCGTATTATACGTTCCGTTTGGGCTCTCTTTGGGGAATGGTGCTTGATTGTGCCGAGGATAAGCCCGACGATCATCCCGCATACGGTTTTATGAACTGCTGCGAGGATTTCCGTCGCCGCGAAACCGAGTTTATCAAGTCTGTGATTGCAAATGCAGATTCGGAATACCAAGCCGACGGTGTTGAAAATCGAATCGTTATCGTTCATAACCCCTTTACGCAAGTCTTGGAGGAGCCCTTTAATATTGAAACCGAGCTTTACCGTGAATGGGCAACGCTTTTACGCGAAGATATCAAACCCAATATGATGATTTGCGGTCACATGCACAAGGCGTATATTAGTCACGTAGGGGACGAAACCGATCATTTGGGACAACCCTGTCCCGTTGTGGTGGCTTCCCAAAAAGGGAAGGAATGTCCCTATGCGGGCGGTGCATTCGTATTGTATTCCGACCGTTGCGACGTAAAAATAACCGATGACGGCGGGAATATTTGTCTATCCGAAACATTGCATTTCCAATAAGGTAGGATTGCTTGACAAAAGTCGTTTTTTGTGGTACACTATAACAGAAAAGCTAAGAGGAAAGGAGCTTGAAACCCTATGTCGAATACACAAGATCTGTCCGAGCTCTACCCTCATTTGTGCAAAATCAATTCTCCCGAGGATTTGCAGAAGCTTCCTGCCGAGGACCTGCCTGCGTTGGCTGAAGAAATTCGCGCTTTCCTGATCGATAAGGTTTTGGAAAACGGCGGACATCTGGCATCCAACCTTGGGGTCGTGGAGCTTTCTTTGGCGATTCACCGCGTTTTTTCCTCCCCGCACGATCACGTGATTTTTGACGTGGGACATCAAAGCTATATTCATAAGCTGATAACGGGTCGTCGGGAGCATTTTGATACGTTGCGACGTGGCGGTGGGATGAGTGGCTTCCCGAAACGGACGGAAAGCGAACACGATTGCTTTGGAACCGGACACAGCTCCACTTCTTTGTCGGCGGCGCTGGGATTTGCCGAGGCCGATCGGTTAGCAGGATCGGACGCGTATACCGTTTGCGTGCTCGGTGACGGAGCCTATACGGGAGGAATGATTCACGAAGCACTCAATAATTGCCGCAAACGCTTGAGATTGATTATTATCATCAACGAAAATGAAATGTCGATTTCCAAAAATATCGGTCGTTTTGCGAGGACGCTTTCCCGTTTGCGCGCAACGAAAGGATATTATAAAACCAAGAGTGCTACAACCTCGGTCTTGAGAAAGCTTCCTTTGATCGGAAAGCCGATGTTTCGTTTGTTGCGCCGTGTAAAAATCGGTATGAAATCGGTATTGTACGGAAGTAATTATTTTGAAGACCTTGGGCTGTATTATCTTGGACCGGTAAACGGAAACGACGAGGAATCGGTGGAGCTGTTGCTCAAAGAAGCAAAAGAAAGCCGTCAGAGCTGTGTTATTCACGTCAAAACACAAAAGGGAAAAGGATACGCTCCCGCAGAAGAAACACCCTCTGCGTTCCACGGAGTTGCACCCGCCGACAAAACGGTACCGCAAGAACGCAACTTTTCAGCCGAGATGGGTAGCATTTTAACAGAGCTTGCTCATACGAATGAAAAGATCTGTGCGATTACGGCAGCAATGGCAGACGGAACCGGCTTGGTTTCGTTCAAGGAACAGCACCCAACTCGCTTTTTTGACGTCGGGATTGCCGAAGAGCATGCCGTTACCTTTGCGGCAGGGCTTTCCGCCAACGGATTCCGTCCCGTTGTTGCGCTGTACTCCACCTTTTTACAGCGAGCATACGACAATATTATTCATGACGTGGCACTGCAAAAGCTTCCCGTGGTGTTCTGCGTTGACCGCGCGGGCTTGAATGCATCGGACGGTGCTACGCATCACGGATTGTTTGACGTGGCGTTTCTGTCGCAAATTCCCGATTTGAAGCTTTATACGCCGATTACACGAAGAGGATTGCGAAATGCGCTGACGAACGCGTTGAAGGATGACGTGCCGAGTGCAATTCGCTATCCAAACGGTTATGAAAATCCACAAGTCGTAGCCGAATTTTTCAACGACGGAGAAGACGAGATTCGGGTTCGCACGAGTTATGATCCGAAGACGCAAGCCCCCGACGTGATCATCATCACACACGGACGCATCGTAACCGAAGCCATGAAGGCGCGCGATTCTTTGCAAGATCGACTTTCGGTCGGGATTCTGCTCCTCGAGCAGCTCAAGCCTTACGATAAGATTGCCGAAGAGGTTGCCAAGCTTTTGCCGTCGCATTCTTGTCAAGTGCTTTTCTTGGAAGAGGAAATCAAAGCGGGAGGCATGGGAATGATGCTTTCCTGCGCACTTGCAAAGGCTCCCGTTATGCAGAACAAGAAAACGGTCATTCTGGCAACCGATGATCACTTTGCCGTGCAGGAGCGCGACGAACCGATCTGGAAAACCGCTGCGGTTGATGCAGATCATATTGTTGCAGAGATCCTGCAAAATCAAACGTAATCAATACGTAATTTTTTATTTCAGGGTAAAACGAGATGAGAAAATCAGATTGCTTTATAGACGGATTTTTCCTGCTTTTGTATCAGCTTCTTTCAGGTGCGGTTCTTTGCTTTGCCACTTGGATGATTTTAAAAATCGCAAATGCGCTTGTTGTCGTCAACTATTTTGCCTCGGGGGTGATATATGCACTCGGATTGGGAATCGGCATGGGCATTTTGCTGGTCGTTTACGGATATATAACCGGATACCGCGCGGCATCCTATTCGCTTCCGCAGGATATCATTGCCTCGCTTTCAGCCATTGTCCTGCATCTGTTGTTTGCGGCAGCGTTCCATTATGCGCCGCTGGTTGGAGGTGCGGCATTGCCGCTGTCGGGCATTTTGTCTTTGGGAACGGAGTTTTCCTCGAAAGAGGCAATGTCAAAAATACATGGCTTGCTGCCCTTGATTCTTTTCCTTGCACTTATGGTGATTTATCACGCTTTGATGCTGATGACAAAGCATTTTGCCGTACGGAAGCGGTTACGTGACCGAATGCGGCTGACCGGACAAAGCGAGTCTTGCACCCAAAAGATGGAATGAAAGAAGTCTTTCATTTCGGTTTAAAATGAATGATGAAGAACAACCGAATACTCGCCGTGGACGAGTACTGTTGGGAAGAAAGGATTGCTTATGATATACGGAATTTTAAAGGATATTAAGGAAGGCGAAAACAGAGTCATCTCTACGCCTGCCGAGGTGAGATCCATCGTAGCGGCAGGGCACGAGGTATGGGCTCAGCATGATTGCGGAAAGGCTGCGGGATTCCCTGACGAAAAGTACGCAGAAGCAGGTGCAAAAATCGTTTTTTCGGCAGAGGAGATCTGGGCAGGCTGCGATATGGTTGCCAAGGTAAAGGAATTTACTCCCGTTGAATATCCCCTGATGAGAAAAGGACAAATTATTCTCGGGTGTATTCACCCTGCGGGACACCCCGAAGAGGTGGACGCAATTCTTGCCGCTGGGTGCATTGCGTTTACGGCAGAGGACGCGCATCGCTTTGGTTCTCCCAACTGTGAAGCCGCGGGAAAGCAGGGCGCGTTGTTCGGACTGGAGTCCATGCTCACGATTAACGGAGGAAAAGGGAAGTTTGTCGGGGGATTTGCGGGCGCGCCGCGCATGAACGTCTTGATTCTCGGTGCCGGTATCGTTGGACGTGGGGCACTTGAGATCCTGTTTGCGCTGGGAGCGAATTGCACGGTTATGGATATTAACGTAGGCGTTTTGCGTACCCTTCTTTCTCAATACAAAAGTCAAATCAATACCATGCTTTGCAATAAGGAGGCAATCCGATCGGTGCTTCCCGAAACCGATATGGTACTAAACTGTGTAAAATGGGACAAAAGTCGCACCGATTTCCTGATTGACAAGGAAATGCTGAAGCTAATGGAGCCCGGTAGCGTGCTGGTTGACATTTCGAATGACGATCCCGGTGCGATCGAATCAAGTCACGAAACGCATCACGATAATCCGCGGTACGTCGTGAACGGAGTCGTACACTATTGCGTATCTAATATTCCGGGCGCGGTTGCCAATTCTACTTCGGTTGCCTATGCGTCGGAGATGCTGCCCATGATTTTGAGCATTCTGAACGACGGGGTCGTGGAATGCTGTGTCAAGGACGGATTTTATCGCAGAAGCCTTACGGCATATAAGGGATATCTTACGCATGAAGAAACCAGCGCGATTCAAAACAAGCCCTGGATACGTCCCGAGGATATTCTGGGGATTGCAGACAAACGGCTTGATCCGGCACCGCCGGCAACTACGACAAGATCGGAAAATTTTTATGCTATAAAGTAAAAATAAAAAAGATAGGAAGCCAAAGCACGCCTGACGTACTAATTGAGCTTCCTATCTTTTTGTTTTTATTTTTCTTTTTTCTTTTGCAGAGCCAGCGGATTTTGTGCCATGGCATTTTCCATGTCAGCGTTTGAAACGTGTGTGTAGATCTGTGTGGTATTGAGCTGCTCGTGTCCGAGAATCTCTTTCAATACACGCACGTCTACGTTGCCGGTTTGGTACATCAAGGTTGCCGCAGTATGACGTAATTTATGTACCGAATAGTGCTTTGCCTCAAGTCCCGCGGCGTTTAAATATTTGTAGACCATCGCCTGGACCGTTTTTACGCTCATACGTTGCTCCAAACGACTCAAAAACAGTGCGGGGTCCTTGATCTCTGCATATTTTGGTCCCTTACGAATTTCCAAATATTCGGAAAGTGCCGCCTGACAAGCCTCGTTCAAATAAATGATTCTCTCTTTGTTGCCTTTTCCGGTTACGCGCAAGGACAGCAATTCGGAATCGATATCGGAAAGGTTGATTCCCACCAGCTCGGACACGCGCATTCCGCAGTTGAGAAACAGCGTGATAATCGCGTAATCACGCGTGCGGTAGGGCGATTCCTTGTCGTTTTCTACGGCGGCAAGCAACCGTAGTGATTCTTCTAAGGTCAAAACCTTGGGAAGTGTTTTCTTGGGCTTGGGCGAGTCGATATCCACCGTTGGATTGTATTCGAGGTAATGGCATTTGTTTACCAAATACTTGTAAAGAGAGCGAATTGCCGACAGCTTTCTGGACCGCGCCGACCATTGATTTTCGCGGGTTTCGTTGGTATAATACAAAAAGTCGTAAATATCCTCGGCACGAATTTTTTCCAGTTCCTTAAGACCGATCGTACTGACGTCAATTTCAACAAACTGTTTGGAATGATAGTCGATTGCGTTTTCGCGCGCAATCAGATAACGGAAAAAGGTTCTCAGATCAAAAAGATATTCCTCAACCGTTTTCTGCGAGCAGTTCTGAATCGAGGATTTGTAGGCTACGTATTCTTGAATGAGCGAGGAAAACTCTCGCACGGAAATCATATTCGGCATAGGCATTCCTCCGTTTCTTTCTTTTATTATACTAATATACATTTATATTTTAGTTGATAAATTGTAAACTTTTAAATTCGACGGTTGCTTTTTTTGAGAAATTTCGTTATAATAATTTTATATCGGACACCACTATTTTTCAAAGGGGTATTACATGAAAAAATTCTTTGGCGAGCATTCTTACAACATGGTAAAAATGCTTTTGAACCAGTTTGCAACCGCGATCTTTGGTTTTGTTCTGTTTTTGGCAACCAAGAAAGCAGAAAATATTGCTCTGATGAATGTCACAAGCATTGCAGCCATCTTGTTTTATCTGTTTTTGCTGTATACCATGACGTGGGAAATCGGATATCACGATCGCGTTGCGGTGGCGCAGGGCAGAAAAAAGAAAAACGTTTTTACGGGGGCACTTATTTCTCTGTGCGCGAACGTCCCCAACTTTATCTACGCAATTTTCATCACTTTGGCAGTGTTCATCAACGCAGGGGAAGGCTCCTTCATTGCCAATATTGGCGGTATTTGCAGCTTCTTGGCTCTGTTTTTGGAGGGCATGTTTACGGGTCTTCTTTCAAATCACATCGGTGCTGTTTCCTTAGGCTCTCATTGGTTCGTGTACTTCTTGATTCCTCTGCCGGCTATTCTGGTGTGCGGAATTGCTTATTACCTTGGCTTGCGCGACGTAAAATTCACCTCGCTTTTTGATCCGATTGTGCCGGAATCCGACAGAGATCCCGCTGAAAAAAGGAGGAAATAACGATATGATAAAGCATTTGATTTTTGACTTTGACGGAACGATTTCCGACAGCTATCCGCATTTTGCGGATTTTTTCCGAAAATTCGGGAAAGAACGGAAGCTTCCGCTTCCCGAAAATGATTTTGATCTTTTGAAATTGCTTTTGATCAGCATAAAAGACGCTTTTTTTATGCTTGGTTGGGATTCATACGTCCCGTATTCTGTTTTCGAACAGGAATATTTCGCAACGCAACGGGAAAAATTTATGGAATTTCGTGCGTTTCCCGAAGCGGTAGATCTTTTGAAATACGCAACGGAAAAGGGAATTGACTGCTACGTTTATACGCATTCGGGGAAGGTTGTTCCCGAAAAAATGCTGCCCAATATGGGAGTCGATCTATACATCACCTTTACCATTGATAGATCCATGGATTTTCCGGGGAAACCCGCGCCCGATGCACTCTTGTTTTTGATCGATAAGTTCGGATTAAACCCGGAGGAATGCATGATGATCGGTGACCGTCCGATAGATGCACTGTGCGGTATGAACGCAGGCATGAAGGGGTGCTTGTGGGATACGTACGGGATTTTTAAGGATGCAAAAACTGACTTTTACGTAACACGGCTTGAGGATGTCAAAAAATTTGTTTGATTTTTCGGGAAAACTTTAAGATAATCATAAAAAGGTCTTGATTTTTTCGACAAATTGGTATATAATGTATGCGAATATTTAACATGCCATAGGAGGATGATTATGTTAGTATCGGCAAAAGAAATGCTTACCAAAGCAAAGGAAGGTCACTACGCAGTAGGACAGTTTAACATCAACAATTTGGAGTGGACCAAGGCAATTCTGCTCACCGCAGAAGAGATGAAGTCCCCTGTTATTCTCGGCGTTTCCGAGGGTGCGGGCAAGTATATGTGCGGCTTCAAAACCGTTGCGGATATGGTAAAGGCAATGATCGACGAGCTCAAGATTACCGTTCCCGTAGCTCTGCACCTTGACCACGGTTCCTACGAGGCTTGCTACAAATGCATCAAAGCAGGCTTTTCGTCCATCATGTTCGACGGTTCTCACTATCCCATCGAGGAAAATATCGCAAAAACGCGCGAGTTGGTTCAAGTTTCTAACGCAATGGGTCTTTCCCTTGAGGCAGAGGTTGGTTCTATCGGCGGCGAGGAAGACGGTGTCGTTGGTATGGGTGAGTGCGCAGATCCCAATGAGTGCAAGATGATTGCTGATTTGGGTGTTACGATGCTTGCTGCAGGTATCGGTAATATCCACGGCAAGTACCCCGCAAACTGGGCAGGTCTGTCCTTTGATACGCTTGCTGCCGTTTCCGAAAAGGTTGGCGCAATGCCTTTGGTTCTTCACGGCGGAACGGGTATTCCCGAGGATATGATCAAGAAGGCAATTAATCTTGGTGTGTCCAAGATCAACGTAAACACCGAGTGCCAGCTCTCGTTTGCAGCGGCTACCCGTGCATACGTAGAAGAAGGCAAGGATTTGGTAGGAAAGGGCTTCGACCCCAGAAAGCTGCTTGCTCCCGGTGTTGAGGCAATCAAGGCTACCGTAAAGGAAAAGATGGAGCTCTTTGGTTCTGTTGGCAAGGCTTGATTTTTAAGAAAGGCTTGTACGCTTTGAATTTCAATTTCGATTTGAAGCGTACAAGTCTGTTTTTATTATCTAATCAAATAAAAATTGGAGGATAACCGCTATGAGTAAGCCTATCAAGATCGGCGTTGTCGGACTTGGAAGAATCGGTATGAGTGTACACAGAAAATGTTTGCTGGCTCGTCCCGATAAATATACGGTGGTTGCTGCTTGCGACCTGATTAAGGACAGATGTGACAGATATGCGGAAGAGTTCGGTTGCCGCACCTACGAAAAAATCGAAGATTTGATTGCAGATCCCGAGGTTGAGGTGGTTGATATCGCAACGCGCTCCTGCGATCACTACAAGCATACCAAAATGGCACTGCTTGCAGGGAAGAGCGTTTTGGTAGAGAAGCCCTTTTGTGAAACCTATGAACAAGCACGTGAATTGATAGCACTGGGAAGTCAACCGGCAGGTCCTCGGGTTTACGTGCGTCATAACAGACGCTTTGAGGAGGGCTTTATTAAGGTAAACGAGATCATTGATTCGGGAATCCTTGGTGACGTTTACGAAATCCGTCTTGCAAGAAACGGCTACCAGCGTCGGAACGACTGGCAAACGATCAAGGAATTCGGTGGCGGTCAGCTTCTCAACTGGGGACCGCATATCGTGGATCACTCACTTCGCTTTTGCGGCGGAGGTTATGAAAGTATGTTTGCCGATATTAAGAGGGTAACAGCGGTTGGCGACGCTGAAGATCATATCAAGATTGTATTCAAGGGTGTGAACGGAAGACTGGTAGATATGGAAATCAGCGGCGGAGTTGCGCAGGATATTCCCGAATATATCGTCTACGGAACCAGAGGCTCGCTGATCGGAGAGCATAACACGCTCAAGCTGAAATATCTGGATCCCGACGTCGAGCTTGCCGATATTAAGGCAGATCCCGCTACTCCGGGTGACGGTTCTTCGTTCGGAAACAGTGAGGTGCTGACGTGGAAAGAAGAAACCATCGAACTGAATCCGAAAGATCAAACCGCTGTTATTTGGGATTATTTTTATGAGTCCTACAGAAATCACAAGCCGTATCCTATTACAAGCGAACAGGCAATGAATGTTGTCAAGGTTCTTGAGGACGCAAAGATCGGTACGGAATTTGCAAAATAATAAAAACTAAAAACGGATCTCCTTTGCCAAAATGCAACGGGAGATCCGTTTTATTATTGTATGATAGCCGTTATACCAAAAAAGAGCAAAGCACCGTTAAAGCAATCAAAAAGCCGAAATTGAAGGCCGAAAACAGAACGAGGTATTTGCCGGCTTTTCCGGGATTGTGTGTGGTATATTCGCGGAAAGTGATTAAGCTGGCAAGAGATGCAATTAAGGTGCCCGTTCCGCCGATATTCACTCCCAGCAAAAGTGCTTGATAATTCGAGGTAAATTGAGAGAGCAAAATTGCAGACGGTACGTTACTGATTACCTGGCAGGCAAGTGTACTGACAAGTAAAGGATTCTTTTCCAACAGCATCGAAAAGAAAGAGCTGACGGCAGGAATTCTTGCCATATTTCCGGAAAAGACAAAGAAACACACAAAAGTAAGAAGCAAAGGATAGTCAACGCGTCGAAGTGCATCACGGTCCAAAAGCATCAAGGCACCCAAAATGACGATCAAGCCGATCCAATAGGGAATCAAGCGAAATACGATCACAATCGAAAGGGCAAACAAAAGTAAATAAATTGCGGTGCGCTTGGCGGGAAGCAAAAAAGCACAAGGCTCGTTAATTTCAAGCTTGGTTTTCGGGAAGAACAAGCAGCAAACCGTAATCAATGCAATGGCGGCAAGAAAGGGAATCACCATAATCCGCATAAATTCGGGCGTGGGAATCGAAAATTTGGTATACAAGAAGAGATTTTGCGGGTTGCCGAACGGAGTCAACATGCCGCCGAGATTTGCCGCGATATTTTGCAAAATAAAAACGACTGCCATATATTTTGTTTTTCCCGTAGAGGACAGAACAAAATATCCAAGCGGCAAAAAGGTCAACAGTGCCATGTCGTTTGCGATCAGCATAGAACCGATAAAGGTGATATAGACAAGTGCCAAAACGGTTATGCGCAGATTTTTCGTGCAATCAACAATCTTTCTTGCAAGAATCGTAAAAAAGTGAATATTTTTTAACGCACAGACAACTGCCAACACGCAAAACAGACAGGTCAGCGTTTTGAAATCGAAATACGAGCGATATTCCGCGTCCAGCGGAACGATACAAGAGGTGACTAATGCCGCCAGAAAAGCAACCGTAAGAACGATATTTTTGCGAATCCACACGGGTATTCGATCTGCTTTCCAATTTTTTCGGGGAAAAGTCGGGAAATGCTTGTGATGTACCATAATAAAAAGCTTCTCTTTCCTTTTTTCTGGAAACGCGGTAAAGGATACCAACGAAAACCAAGGTATTATACCTCTGTTTTCGCGTTTTGTCAATAGAAAAAAGGAAAGAAAAGCAAACATCAATCAGATTTCAATGATATCTCCAAGATCGAACAGATACAAACAAATCCGATTGGGCTTTTTACCGAAAAGCTGCTCAACCGCTTTTGCATAATGTGAAAGCTGTGCTTGGTGCGCCGCTTTCATTCGGTCGGTCAAAAGGGCGCGATCCTTGCGTTCTTTCAAAGATACCCGATCGGTTTTATAATCGACCAAAATCAACTCCCGATTTGGCATTTCCAAAAGCAGATCGATCGACCCTTGCACATAAAGCTCGTGTTGTCCCAACGCGTCTGCAAGCTCGGCATTTTCGGTGAGCGAGGACATCGGAATCATCATGCTGAACTTTTGCTCCCGATACACCTTTTCGGCAGTTTGAATCCATTGCATCACGCAGGAGCTTCGAAAAGCCTCTACGAAGTCATCCCGTACCATCGAAGCACTCTCTTTTCGCAGAAAGCCTTGTGCGATCAGCCGTTGCTTTTCGGCTTCGGTTCCGTTTTGGATGAAACGGTCAAAATCGCAAAATTCAAAGAATGCGTGCGTTGCCGTTCCGATTTCCGCCGCCGTGGGTGCTTCCTTTTGCAAAAGCAACCGATCAAACGAGGGGGCTTTTGCGGACATCATTTCAATTTGCGCGTTCAACGAGGCATCGATGTTCGTCGTATCCGTCAAAAGATCCAAAAAGTTTTGAGAAAGCTTTGACGCCGCTGATTTGGTAGGCAATCCTTGGAGAATCTGTAACGAATTCGGTTCAGCTCGGTGGCGTTTGATGACATCAGCATACTCGTAGGCGGCTTTGCTCACGGGGACGGTGTTCTTAGCATGTTCAAAGGCTTCCTTTTCCTCTGCGCTGATATCGATATCGTTCGGCTTTTCGTAAGGAATATATTGGAAAATGCAAGGAAATTTCAAGCCGTTTGACTCACAGTGGTGTTTTACCGCCAGTAACCAGGCAAGATAACTGTTGCAAGCCAAAATCATTCCTCGATTGCCTTTTTTGACGCATGCGGCAGCATTTTGCGCGTCTTCTCGATTGCTTCCAAGTGTACCCGTGACGTACAGTCTTTCTCCTGCGCGCGTCAACGCGACGTACAGCGTACGAATTGCTTCCTCGTGCTGCTCTTGCTTCAAAGCCAGTGTCGTCGCGTCGCGAAGAATCGTGTTCTGATGCTCAGCCGCAGACGGCTGATAGAGCTTGGTTGCACAGCCGGTTTTCTTATGAAACGTCAAAGAATCCCGGGAATCCTGATCGTTAAATCCGGCTCCGCAAGACATCAAGAAAACGATCGGAAATTCCAAGCCCTTGGATTGGTGGATCGTCATAACGGTAACTGCATTTTCGGCTTTTGCAAATCCCGCAGAGGAGATCGGTTTACCGTCCATCAGCCGTTCAACGTGCTGTAAAAAGCCATATAATCCACACCAAGAGCTTCTTTGATAGATACGAGATTGATCGTACAGCATCAAAAAGGAGGGGGAAGTGGAGAGTGCGACCAAGCGGTGATCCAAATACAACAGACGCAGCAGCCTATCCGCAGGCAAGACCGATGCTTGCTCGCGCCAAGCCTGAAGCCATTGCAGTGTGTCGGAAACCTTTTTGGAGAGTTGCGGATCGATATCGGCGGTATCTCTCGCCGTCTGCATTGCGTCAAACAAAGCCGTTTGTACGTCAACGGACTGACGGATTTTTGCAAGCTCCTCCAAGGTAAAGCCGCCGAACGGAGAAAGCAAAAATTCGGAGAGGGGAAGATCCCGATACGGATTGTCAATGGCACGCAAAAGATTAAGAAGGGCAATTAACGCAGCGTCACTCAAAAAATCGATCGCCGATGCAGATGAAATTGGGATGGCTCGCTCCTGCAACGCTTTGGTAACGCCCTTTCCGTGCTTTCTGTCACGCACCAAAATTTTGATGTTGGATGGCTGAATCAGCTCCCCGTTAGCAAGCGTTTCTTCTCTCAAAAGACGTGCGATTTCATCTGCGATCCACCCAGCCTCCTGATTGTACGCGGTATCCTCCTCTTCATCCTCGTTCTTGGACTTTTGCGGTTTCTTTTCAAAAACGGTAAATTGTACGGGGAATGGATAGCCGCCGGGGGCGTTTTCCAAAATGGGCTTGGACCGCTTTAAATCATCCTCGGGTCGATATCCGACGCTTTCTTCACAAGCGGAAAACAGGAACGAGCAAACCGTATTGGTAAAATCTATGATCGACTGGTCACAACGGAAATTTTCGGACATAAAAATACTGATGCCCTCTGAATGTTCCGCGTCTTTTGTACCGAGCATCGGCAATTTTTTTCGATAACCGGAGAAGATTGTCGGCTCGCTTCCGCGAAAGCTGTAAATACTTTGCTTAATATCTCCAACCATGAAACGTCGGTCGCGTCCGATTGTCGCAAAGATTTCATCCTGCACGGAATCAACGTCTTGATATTCATCGATGTATACCTCGTCGTATTCTTTCGCAATCGAATCGGCGAATTCAGAAAAATTTCCGTTCGGATCGTGCAGCAAACGGTAAACCATCGTGCGAATATCGTTATACTCCAATATACCTCGTGCTTTTTTTTCTTGCAAGAGTCTTTCTTGGTATTCCTTGAAAAAGTCGTATAAAACGCTGCAGAACTCTGCGGTTTCCCGTACTTGCGTGTCAATTTCCAACGGAGAATACGAAAACGCTTCTTTCAGCTTCTTTACACCGCGATCCCAGAATTGCGTGCGCCAGTTTTGATAGCTTTGTACTTCGGGAGTTTTGATTTCCTTCTTAATGGAAGGGAAGGATCCCTTATAAAAGGAGTTCACCACCGATTGAATGGTTTCATATTCATGCGTTTGCAAGGCCTTGCACACCTTTTTACAGTACAAAAGATCGGAAGAAAGCAATCCCATGCACCGTTGATACATTGCAGGATCGGTTGCAATCGCTTTGTCGTGCTCTTCCAAGTCGTTCGCAAAGCATTCGAACAGCGGATAGTAAAAATCATACAAGTACCGACCGTAGGTGCTATTCATAAAATCGGATTCCGTGCTTTGTATGAGTGAATCGGCGTTTTGCTTTAACAACTCAATTCCCTCGGAATAAGAGGAAAAATCGTTTAAAAAGTTTAAGAGAACGTCGTTTAACGCACCGTCACTTCGGTTTGGCATAAGATGATCCAATGCTTGCGCAAAACGGTTACTTTGAAGCGACGTCAATCCTTCATCTTCTGTTGGCGCTTGGTATTTTTCGTAAAAATCTGCGATGACACGCTCTAATACGCTGATCGCAAGCGGACGGATTTCCGCATCGTCGGCAATTCTGAAATTGGCTGTTAAGCCCTGCTTTTCAAAATTAGAACGTACAAGCTTTTGGAAGAAGGAGTCGATGGTTGAAATTTGTGCATTACCAAGCTTTAACAGCTGTTCGGAAAGATCCTGCCGATCGGGATTTTCCGCCAATGCATCCGAGAGTGCCTGTGCAATTCTTGACTTTAACTCGGCGGCGGCAGAGCGTGTAAACGTGACCACCAGCAAGCGGGAAAGATCGGTTTTGTCGTTGGGATCGACCAAACGTTGGATGATGCGTTCGGTTAATACGCTGGTTTTCCCCGAGCCCGCCGCGGCGGAAATCAGAACGGTTTTTCCGCGTACCCATATCGCATCTTTTTGCGCGTTTGTCCATTGTCTGCTCATGTTCACACCCCCTCACTCGTGATACGCCTTATCGCAAAGCATGCGAATCGGGCAAAATTGGCATGCATCCTTGGACGGCGTTTTTTGTGCTTCTCCCGCCAAAATACGTTCTGCGGCAGCCGTAACCGCCTGCTTCATTTCGAACTCCAAGGATTGTATATCGCTCAAAGGACTGCAAATCAATCCTTTTGTAAAGCTTCCCGATTCGGTTTCCCATGCCACCTTAACCGATTCGTCGTCTGCGTAAAATCCGCTTCTTTGAATCACTAATTTTCCTTTATCGTTTTTTTGCGCGAACAAAAACTGCGCACCGGCGGGAACGGCTTCCTCTCCGTAGCGTTTCATTGCAGAGAAGAGGTACAGCACCAACTGAATATCCAACCCCGACCGTACTTGGTCTAATTTGAATACGTGCTTTCCGGATTTATAATCCACAACGCGTAAGTAGACGCGACCGTCTTCTTGCAGGATATCAATACGGTCAATGACACCGGTGAGCAATACGCGCGACCCATCCTTTAACTCCCACGTTGGAGCCGGTAAACCGTCCTCTCCGGGCTTTCCGATGGCTTGCTCAAAGCTTGTTGGAACAAATCTGCTTTCTTTCAGCTCAGCCAGAATATTGCGCAAAATAATCAGGGTCAAAGTGCGCAGCCGTGCAAACAAATGTAATAAATGACGATCCAACCGCACCGAATCCACCGGACAAACGAGGGTCAAATACTCGTCGATGATTTCATCTGCCAAGGAATCGATCTGATCAGATTCGGGAATTTTCATGGTGCCGTCTTTGTCAAGCACTGCTTTTAGAAAATGCTCAAAAACGTAGTGCAAGAAAATGCCGTCGTCTGCATAGCTTGGACGAGAATCCTTTTGCTCGCGTAATTTCAGCAAATAGGTGCTGTAGTACCGATACGGGCATTGCAAAAAGGTTTGGATTTTCGTGTGTGATAGGCGCAATGTTGTGGTCTCCGAGCTTCTTGGAAGCACCCATTTTTCGGGAGGTGTTTCGTTGGAAGCATCGGAAAGGGCTGCTTGGATCTCATCAAAATCAAATGCTTGGGGAAGCTTTTGATCCAACAGAAAGGCAACTCTTGTAAAAGCAAGCGACGGCATGCGTTTTGTTCCGTCAATCTGTGTGGAAACGGTTGATAAAATCAACTGCTTTGTTGGTTTCGTGATTGCACGGTAAACGTACAGAAGCTCCTCCGAGGAACGGATACGGACGTCCGAATCAAATACGATCTCAAAGTTTTTTTCTAACAGATCCTTGTCGGTATCGGACAGAATTCCGTTGCTGTTCACGGTAGCCGGGAATTCACCCTCGCAAAGCCCGAGCAGCAACGCGGCTTTTATTTTCTCCACACGCATCGTTGCTGCCGACCCGATTATCACACAATCGTGGGTATTCGGAACCGAACCGAGATCGGTTTCGGAAAGGAGGAGCGTCATGGCTTGCAAAAATTCGTCGGTTGTAAGCTCTGTGTTGGGAAGCAAATGACAGATCGTTGTCAGGGCTTCGGTTACAAAGCTGTAAAGGCGAAGCGTTTCGCCGGCTTCACGTCGTTGATCCGCCAAAAGCTCGCGTTTGGCGCGTGCCGAAAGCTGCTCGGAAACCGAAAGCTCGCAAAGATATTGGTATAGCGCACGGCATCTGTCAACCAGCTTGTTGGATTGTCGCATTTTTGCAGACAGACGCTCCAACGGTTCGATGACCGTCTTTCTGGTTTTGTTTGCGGCATCCAAAATCGCATCTCCACGCGGTGTATGTTTGGTCGTCAGTCCGTCTGCGTTCATGCTCCACACGTTCTCCAAAAAGCGAGAGCCCTGAATATGCCAGGTTTCGCAGTATTCTTCAAACATCGAGGCATCGGAAAAATCAACTCCTGCCAATCCCGTTTTTACCAAGGTGATGACATCCTGCTGCGCGTAATGTCTGCTGATTGCACGAAGTGCGGAAAGAATCAATCGAGAAAGTGGCTTGGAGGACAGATCGGTGCGTTCCGACAAAAAGTAGGGAATCTCATATCGTTCAAGTGCCGCATCCAGGACGCCGCGGTACACCTCAAGATCACGAACGACCACTGCAATTTCACCATAGGGAATCCCTCTTTGTGAAAGCCCCAAGATATTCAGCGCGGCGGCTTCTGCTTCCTCGTAAAGATTTTTGCAAGAAATCATTTTGACCGCCTTTTTCTCTTCGTCGGAAAAGATTTCCCGATTTTCTTTTCGAAGATCAAAACGCCAAAGATCGCGCTCCAGCATAGCGAGAACGGGCGATTTCTCGGTATTTTGCGGCAAAAGTGCGTGTTTTTTTGCCGGAATGTTCATCTCCTGCGCCATACGAAGCAGATTCAAGGAGGTTTGAATCGGAGATTTGAAATGGGGCAGCGTTGAAGAAAGCTTATCCATACAAATCGATAGGGTAACGGTATCGGATTGCCTCAAAATTTGCTTCAAAACCCGATATTCTTGCATTGTAAAGCTCGTAAACGAATCTACGTAGACGTTTGCACCCGCGAAAAACTGATTTTGCTCGAGCTTTTCCGCCATGCGCAGAAGTCTGTCGGGCAGATCGCTTCCCATGCAAGCATCCAGCTGTTGTTTATACGTGCTTTCGATCATTGCAAGATCACTGAGCTTGCGCTTTAAGGAGTTGTTGTTGGGAAGCCCGTCCGAAAGCTCTTGTAGCTTTTGAGAATCAATTCCGTTCATTCGAAGCTCGTTGATTGCTTGCAGCATCAACGGAACAAGTCCTGCGTCCTTGCCGGCACTTTGACGGTATTCCTCCAAAAAAGGTGCCAAAGACCTCAGTGTATCCCACATCAAAATCGATTTCATCCCATTCTGAAGCGATTCGTGTGTAACACCCCCGTAGGTTCGGAATATTTTTTCTGCCAATCCGGAAAAATGAACGACTTCAAAATACAGCCGTGCATTTTTCGGAAAGATCCGAGGCACGTCGAATTCACTGATATACGCTTGCTGCTCGGGAACCAACAAATAGCAACGCTTGCCGTTTTGGATATCCTCTCGGATGCGATCCATCAAATACACGGTCTTTCCGCTTCCGGACACACCGTAGACAAGATTCAACATTTGTGTTCCCCCTTTTCTTCTTCAAATAACAGTAAATTTCGGCGGATGGTATCACGACCGCGCCATGCGTATGCGCGACCGGCAAATTCGGTGTCTGACATTTCATCAAAAATCGAAAGTGTCAATTCGGGAATCGAGGCTTCTTGAAAGAAAGGAATCGGGGAATAAACGGTGCCGTTCCTTTTTGCGGCTATGGTGTGCGGACAAGTCTCTTGGCATATATCACATCCCCAAACGCTTTCGTATTTCAGGATGGTTCGTTTCTCCTCGTCATTAAGGATTCCTTTTTTCTGCGTCAATGCCGATAAACATCCGCCACATTCCTTTGACGGACAAATTCGCATGCAGGCACCGCAGTCCTCGCACGTACGAACGGGATGCGAAACGCACGGGATGATCGCATCCGTGATAAGCTCCCCAAGGAATACGTAAGAAGAGTATTTCGGTGTGATCACCAAGTGGTTTTTTCCATACACACCAAGACCTGCGCGAACTGCGGCATCTAACTCATCGATGGGAGAATGGTCGGCAAATCCGGCAAAACGGAACTGTGGAAATCGATCTTGCAAGCACGGAATCAATTCCTCAAAGAGCATTTTATAAAATGTATGGTAGTCGCGACTTGTTGCGTATGCCGAAAGATTCCGACGGGGGTCATCGCAGCTTCTCGTATAGTAGGGAACCGCCATGACGATCACGGTTCCGCTTCTTTGGATGCCGTGCTTGTCCAACAGATAGGGACGAACGATTCGACAGTCCTCCAGGGGAATCGCGGCAAAGCAATCTATTTGTTTTTTTGAAAAAAAAGTTGATAAAAATGAAAACATATCTTTCCCTTTTTCGTTTTTTGTGGTATAATAAGTAGAACCGTGCTGTTTTCGGTACTTTATACCTCCATTATATCAAATATTTTTGTAATAAACAAGAAGATTCTGCTTTTTTCAACCATTTTTTTTAACATCTTCAAAAAGCTGTCACATTGAACGTCTATAATAACAGCGCAAAGTGAGATTTGCATTACGTAATTTGGGAGGTTATGATCACGTGAATAATCAAAACGATTCTTTCAATCACGACTTCAACGATAACAATCAAATAGATAAATCAATCGAGCTTGACAACACACCAACCTCGGAAGACACTGCCGAAGCAAGCGCTGCCGAACGAATTGACGGGGCGGTTCTTGAGGCAACGGGAGAGGATTATCAGGCTCCGATCAACGAACCGACCGCACCGAAAGCCGCAGCCGTAAATCCCAATGACGTTACCGTTACGGCATCCAAAACAGACGACGGTGTTTACCGATACGTGTTTACCGCACCTCGCGTGGAAGCGGCGGCGGTTTCCAAAAAGCCAAAACAACTTTTTTCGCGCGTTTTGTTTGCCGCGGTTACCATTTGCCTCTGTGTGGCACTCTCTTTTGGCTCGGGCTTTGTGGGGACTTTACTTGCAAACCGCATCAACGGCAGCACCGGCGGTATCACGCCTGCCCCCAACAAGAATAACTTGTACAATCAGGACCCCGCGTCGGTTTTAAACAAAGAAGACTCTCCCTCTTCCATATACGGCTCTGCAGGAGATGACGTCTTTTCAATTTCGCAGGTCGTTCGAGTCGTACAAGATGCCGTTGTTGTCATTGACGTTTACGGGAAAATGGGCGGACAAAGCTCCGGAAGCGGTGTTATTATTTCTGCGGAAGGGTATATTCTGACTTGCCACCACGTTGTGGACAATGCGGACAGACTGATCGTTACCTTGAATTCCAACACACAATACGAAGCCGCCTTGGTTGGAAGTGATAAAAAAACCGATCTTGCGGTAATTCGGATCGAGCCCAAGGAAGACGAGCCGTTAACCTACGTCGAGCAGGGCTGCAGTGAAAACTTGGTGGTTGGCGAAGAAGTGATTGCAATCGGAAATCCCTTGGGGACTCTTGGAGGAACCGTTACCAACGGTATCATCAGCGCAACCGAAAGAACGCTCAAGACAGACGACGGCACCACGATGACGCTTTTACAAACCAATGCCGCCATCAACTCCGGTAACTCCGGCGGTGGCTTGTTTAATTTGGACGGAAAGTTGGTTGGAATCGTCAATGCAAAGTATGCGGCAACGGGGGTAGAAGGCTTGGCATTTGCTATCCCGATCGATCTTGCATATACCGTTCAGCTTGATTTAATTAAATACGGCTACGTCAGAGGCGTTCCGGATCACGGCTTGGAAACCTTGGACGTTACCAACGTCTATCAGTTAACGCGATATGCTTTGGATACCTACGGCGTATATATCGTGTCGTCCGCATACGAGGATTCCTTGAAGAACCGCGACCGAATCGTAGCGGTCAACGGGCAGGAAATTTCAACCACGGCTGAATTGGATGCGCTCATTGAAAAGCAGAAGGTTGGAGATACCGTAAAATTAACAATCGAACGGGAAAAGACCGAGAACAAAAAGCTTACAAAAGAAACAATCTTTGTTGATCTTGTAATTCGCGAATACGTACCCGATTATATAGAAAAAAACGATTAACGACACGGAAAAGGGGAATTTTGACATGTATCATATCTTAGTGGTAGACGACGAATCCCGCATCCGTTCGATCCTACGCAAATATGCTGAATTCGAAGGGCATCAGGTAACCGAGGCAGGCGACGGAATGGAAGCCGTTTTACTTTGCCGCAGCAATACCTATGATTTGATCGTCATGGATATCATGATGCCCGAGCTGGACGGATTTTCGGCATGTCGGGAAATTCGAAAGGTGACTCAAACGCCGATTATTATGCTCTCTGCACGCGGAGAGGAATACGATCGCATCAACGGCTTTGAGGTTGGTATTGACGACTACGTCACCAAGCCGTTTTCCCCAAAGGAATTGATGTTGAGAATCGACGCGATTATGAAGCGTGTCAAGCATCCGCAAACGCTTCACGCAGAAAAAACGCAACCCAATCTGGTGATTGAATTGGATGGGGGAGGCTTGCGTGCAGACGTAACCGCCCGTTTGGTTTTCATCGATGGGGAACGGATAGAAATGTCACCAAAGGAGTACGATCTCTTTTTCTATCTGTTGAAAAATCGGAACATCGCGCTTTCGAGAGAAAAGTTGTTGTGTGAGGTATGGGGGTACGACTTTTTCGGGGATGCCCGCACGTTGGACACGCATATCAAATTGCTGCGGAAAAGTCTTGGTAAATACAGTCACTATATCGTCACACTGCGCGGTGTTGGCTACCGCTTTGAAGGCACATGAAAGCGTTGGTAAAAAAGTCGGTAAAAAAGGGAATCAGCGTTCGTTGGAAGCTACTCCTTTATATGATGGGCTTTGTGATCGTTATTTTGTTGATTACGTGGTTTTTTCAAATCTTTTTGTTGGGAACCTTTTTTCGTTCTACCAAAAAAGACGAAATGAGAGAATCAGCCGACGAATTGGTAGCGCAGCTCGGGAGTGAATCGCTTCAAAAAACCGCACTTTCGGCTGCCGCTGATCATTCCTTATATATCTCGGTTTACCAAATCGGAGCCGGAACCGCCGAGCAAATCCTCAGCACAGACACAAGCGGCAAAAATCCCGTTGAGCTTCCGATTTCCCGCCTGGAAGAGTTTTATAAAAAGGCAAAGCGGGAAAACAATTCCTTTTTCTCACGTTTTTCGTTTGGATATGCGGAGGTACCCAAAGAAAGCTTTTGGGATAAGCTCCCATTTGGAAGAAAAGAATATTCGGAGAACGAGATCTCTGCCAAGCATATGCTGCTGATTTACGTCAGAGTAGCGGAGGATGCCTCGGGTCAGGAATATTTGATTTTGATGGATGCCAAGCTGCAACCGTTAAGCTCTACCGTCCGTACGCTTTCCAGGCAATACGTATGGATTGCCGTTATCATTTTACTGGCAGCAATCGGTATGGCATTGATCCTTTATAAAAAGATATCGGCACCTATCATCCGAATGAACGATTCGGCGAAAATTCTGTCACTTGGAAAATACGACGTAGAATTTTCAGGAGAAGGCTACCGTGAAACGCGAGAGCTTGCCCAAACCTTAAACTATGCGGCACACGAGCTTTCACGTGCCGATCATCTGCAAAAGGAACTGATTGCCAACATTTCGCACGATTTGCGTACTCCACTCACGCTAATCAAAGGATACGGCGAGGTTATGCGCGATCTTCCCGATGAAAACACCCCCGAAAATATGCAGGTGATCATTGATGAAAGCGCACGGCTTTCCGATCTTGTGAACGATCTTTTGGATTTATCCCGTATGCAAGCAGGCGCGCGCATTCCGCAACCCGAAATTTTTGATTTAACGGCAACCGTAAACGAGGTTCTGGTTCGGTATGATGCATTGGTAAAGCATCTCGGTTACCATTTGGAATTCGTTTACGACGAACATCTTTGGATCTCTGCCGACCGAAGCATGATCTTGCAGGTTTTATATAATTTGCTGAACAATGCGATCAACTATGCGGGAGAAAACAAAGAGGTTATTCTGACGCAGGAAGCCATAGAGCAAAGAGTTCGAATCTCGGTTACCGACAAGGGACACGGAATCGAGCCGGATCAAATCCCTTTGATCTGGGATCGATACTATAAAGTAGACAAGATACACAAAAGAACCATGATCGGAACGGGCTTGGGACTTTCTATTGTAAAAGAAATTTTCAACCTCCATCATGCGGTATACGGTGTAGACAGCAAGCTCGGCGAGGGCTCCAGCTTTTGGTTTGAATTGCCAACGGTTGAGATTGCACAGCCCAAGCCGATTGATTACAAGACGGAGAAGGAAAATGAATCAAAGCTTAATTGACTTACTATGCTGTCCGGTTTGCAAAAGCGGTATGCGGATATCGGAAGATGGCAAGACTTGCCGTTGCATGGGATCGCGAATTCATTCCTACGATTTTTCAAAAAGCGGATATTTGAATCTTGGCGGTCCGCATGCAGGTGACGGAGATTCAAAAGAAGCGATTTTGGCTCGAAGAGAATTCTTGGATGCCGGACACTATGAGCCGCTTTCACGGGAAATCAACAAAAAATTGGATGAAATCGGCGCAAAGACCGTGTTGGATGCCGGTTGTGGAGAAGGGTACTACACCAACAGAATGGCACAATCGGGGCGTCGGGTGCTTGGATTTGATCTTTCCCGTGCAGGCGTTGATTATGCGGCAAGGCGCGCAAAGCAAACCGAAATTCCCGCAGGTTTTGCGGTGGCAAGTATCTTTTCCATTCCCGTTCTGGATTCAACCGCAGACGTTGTGACCAATATTTTTGCGCCTTGCTCGGAGGCGGAGTTTGGACGCGTTTTAAAGTCGAACGGGTACGTATTGCTCGTTGGTGCGGGAGAATCTCACTTGATTGGACTGAAGCAAGCGCTTTATGAAACCGTCTATCAAAATCGAAGCAGGGAAGATATGCCCCAAAATATGCATCAAGTCAGCTATAAACGGCTTACCTATGAAATACAAATCATCGGACAAGCCCAAATACAAGCCTTGTTTTCTATGACCCCTTATTATTGGCGAACGTCGCCGCATGACCGTTCTAAGCTCGTTGGAATGGAACGTTTAACAACAACCGTGGATTTTGATTTATTTTTATTTAGGAAGGACAGTTGATTATGAAAATTTCTGTATGTATCCCCATGTATAACGAAAACCGAGTAATCGCAGACACCGCAAAGCAACTTTCGGAGTATATGCACGCGCATTTTGACGATTATGAAATCATTTTTTGCAGTGACGGTAGCCAGGATGGCTGCGACAAGACGGTTGAAGCGTTAAATCTGCCGAACGTACGTGTCATTGCGTATCAGCCGAACCGCGGAAAGGGCTACGCTGTACGAACTGCGATGCTGGCTGCAACGGGGGACATTCGTATGTTTACCGATGCCGATCTGGCTTATGGAACCGACGTAATCGAGCGTGTTGCCGCAACGTTTGAAAAGAATCCATCAGCCGAGCTTGTCATTGGATCCAGAAATCTGCAAAAGGACGGTTACGAGGGGTATACGTGGATGCGCCGTATCGCTTCCAAGGCATATCTCCGTGTCCTGTCGATCGTAGGCGGATTCAAGCTTTCCGATTCTCAGTGCGGATGTAAGGCATTTACCGCAAAAGCAGCAGAAGGCATCTTTTCTCGTTGCGAGGTGGATCGGTTTGCATTTGACTTTGAAGCAATTCTTTGGGCGGTCAAATTTGACTACAAAATCGTAGAGATGCCCGTTCGCATCATCAACCACGGAGAATCCAAGGTCAGCGTCCTTCGCGACTCTTTCCGTATGCTGAAGGATCTCCGCGCAATGAGAAAGCGTATTAAAAAGGCATCCATTGAAAAAGAAGCGTAAATCTATCGCATACGAAGACACGCTTAAAAACCGTGACAGAATCATTTCGATCAACGGCACGGAAATTTTGACGACGACCGAGATGAATGATCTCGTTGACGCCATGAAGGTTGGCGATACCGTAACGCGTTTGATTGACCGCGACGGAGAAACACATACCATAACGATGGTTTTGCGAGAATACGTTCCCGATTACATAGGATCCGAACTGGAATGAACGAAAAATAACGCTCGGCTTCTCAAAAAAAGAGAAGTCGGGCGTTTAAAAGTTCAGTCGAGCAGCTACCTTGGGTGGCTGCATGAAGCAATTATACAAAAGACAAATTTTGTATAATTGAGAAAGGTAAAAGATGGTCGCGCGCGTTGTTCACGACTGATCCCTACCAAAGATTATAGCAGACTACTTTCACCTTGTCAAGAGATTTTTGTCAAAATCCTCTTTTTTTTGACGAATTTTGCTATCAATCGTAGGTAAAGATTCTTTGGGAAGTCGTAAAATATCCGTTTTTTTCATTTTTTCATATTTTTTTATTTCTCCATCCACTACATAATCATAACGCTGAGAATAGCAGTGAGTATCATAACGACGTCGGAACGGCAAAAAGCCGATCAAAGTAGTCATATTGTCTTCCGTATCCTTTTCCTCAATCGTTTTTATTTCTTCCGAAATCGAAATATTACGTACCTTTACAGTATAGAACAAGCCAAACCATGTGCGGAAACCCATAAGATTATAAACTGTGTTCAAGCGTCTTCTAACCTGAAGAACAATGTTCTCCGAGCATTGATCGTTGCAAACGAGATAACCGTTCAATGTATAATGTCGGTAAAACCGAATAAATTCATCAAAGATATCTGCGTTTTTAGCCTTATAATCAAATTGAGAACAGAAAGACCCTATCTCGTCAATAAAACAGACCGAACGTGGGACAAGCTTTTCTTGCAAGGTCAAATGTTTTTCGGTAAGAACAACCGCCATTTCTTTCTTAGAAATTCGAACTGGTATCGACGTATAAAGCATCGGTTTCGGAAGCTTGTTTCCTTTTTTTCGAAAAAGATTTTCAAACCAAACTTCCCGACGTTTACGATTTAAAAGCTTAATTGATATATCCACGGACATAAACGATTTACCCGAACCAAGACCGCCAGTAAATGCGCAAACGGTATCAAACGTCTTTAAACGATAACTCCTAAGAATTTTCCAAAGGATAACAAAAACAACAACAAGCAATATGATTGTAACCATACTATTCACCTCCAAAATTCAAGAAGATATAGGAACAGTAGCATTCCATGGAATGAGCGCAGGAAGAACACGGACAATTCCAGCAAGCATGCGAATAATATAAACAATAGAATCCCACAAATTTTTAAAAAACCGTCCTATTGCCACAAAAAAGTTTTTGCAAAGCTTAAAGATATTTCGAGTATCGGTATCAGCAAACTCAGGATCAGCTTCCTCTTCACCCTCTTCTGTAGTCCCTGTCCAAATTTCCACTAACCCGTCAATACCGGGAACAGCTTCAAATCTTTCCGCAATACGAGTGATATATACCTCCAGCGAAAAACGACTCGCAGAGCCATAACACAAAACGCAACATACAACAACAATTGCCATAAAAAAAGCCAAAACCTTTATTAAAATATCCATTTCCCCTTCCATTTTGTTTTTTGAATCAAGCAAAGAAAAGCTTTATACGGAAGATACAAAAACAAGTGAATCAAGATCAAGCCAAGAACAATCCAAAAAGCATCCCGAACACGTTCCAGTGCGTACGGTGATATTTCACCGAATAACGGAAACATATACTGTTCGATAAAATCCCATAATACCATATATCCGCGCGCTCCTTTAAATAATAAATTTGATCAATACAAAGATAATAACACCAACAACCGCCATTGTAAGCAACGTCTGAAGCAAAGCAAGAACATTGATGCCAAACAAATCAAAGTTTAACATACCGTTCACCAACTGAACGGGAGCGTCAAAAATCGCAAAAACCACGCCTTTTAAACTGTCTGTAGTTTGCATAGCATCGGTTTGACCTAACTCAAATCCATAAGTAGTACCAAATGCATATCCTTGTTGATCAATTTCAAAGAAAAGTTGTCTTGTAAATTCCTCCATAGTATAACTTTGATAAATCTCATTATATTCAAAACGTTTTGCTCCCTCTCCATATCCAAAAAGATTCACGCTCCAATAATCAACCCATTCTACAATTTGTTCTCTCGCATCAATAACCCCAGCATCAACGCCAAAATTAAACCCGTATCCATTGCCACAAACGAACAAATAGTATCCTAATTGTTCAATTGACATTTCCGAACTTCCAGTCGGCAGAAGTTCATTATCAAAACCATATTCACAGCGCATCTCTTCATAATAATCAGAAAGCGCAGCACGCGCATCCAAATCACCGCGAGCATATCCTGCAGCATACCCCTCAGAATAGCCATATTCGATACCAACGGACTTACCGCTACCGAATACATTCGATATAATTACTTTCCAATCAAGCGAAACAATATCTTTTCCCTCCAAAGGATTATACAAAGAGCCGACGACATCTAAACAAGCAGAAAACTCGTCAAACGCTTCCAATTTCCCCATATCATATCCAGCCTCAAGACCGTCACTTTCGCCCTCAAGATATCCGTCGCCATAGCCGAAAGAATAACCATCATCAAAGCCTTTATCAATTCCCTCTTCATAGCCCATATCATATCCAGCCTCAAGACCGTCACTCTCGCCCTCAAGATATCCGTCATTATAGCCGAAAGAATAACCATCGTCAAAGCCTTTATCAATTCCCTCTTCCAGGCCTACATCATAAGAAAGAGGACAGCCGTATTGAAAACCGCATATATTCAAGCAACGGTTAAATGAAATGTCTTGAATCGAACTCTTTTTAGTAAAATCAATGCTGAATCCCTCAATTCGAATTGCATCACCATCAAAAACGGACGAAAAAGGGGTAAACGCACCACCTCCGAGCAAATCTCCATCAATATCGTAAACGAGCATAGGTCCCTCATCTATAAACGAATTCAAATTGACAAAACCGCTACCCATAACATGTCCATCAAAAACAAAGGCAAATGAATGCGTGCCGTCCTTATGCCGACCCTGAATATGGATAGAAAATTCGCTTCCAAAAACATAATCGTATTCAAAATAAACGTAAAGATCAGGTACCGTCATCGTAAGAAAAGTACCGTCACCCCAAACATGCAAAACTACATTTGTAGCATCAATACACCGTGTCTTGCCATAGGTAGTAGTAAAGCTTGCTAAACCACTCGGAACTTCTGACGTTGGAAGCTCCTTATGATCATAATTGAACCCAAAAACCGTATTTTTCAAGACAACATTATTATAATAATTTGAATTCGAACCGTAATCAAGCACAACAACTTTATCGGAATAAACCAACGATTCAGCAACCTGAACACTTGCATCATCGGCAAAAGTTGAAACACAAAAAACGACAGCCAAAAGCATAAAACAAGTCAAAAACAAGCCTATTTTCAAAATTTTATTTTTCATTTTTTTCCTCCAATATTTTAAATCTAAAAAAATACGGGGAATGGGATTTTTTTTCCCATTCCCCGTACGGGTATTATCAACCCTTGCGTCTGCGAAGCAGACCAAACATCTTGTACAGAATACCGGTAGCAAGACCGATACCAGCCATCACAAAGATAAACTGCACAAGCGGAGAAAACGCAGGGTCAGCAGCAGACGGATCCGTATACAAAAGATGCGTAAATCCAGTCTTGATACCACCTGCAAGTCCCTCAATTACAGTAGAAAACGAGCTGAAAAGATCGGAAACCAACGATCCCATAAAAGGCAAAACCTCCTTCCCTCTTTATTTTAACACGTCACATGAATTCAAGAAACCACCGAAACGTGCACAACATTGCCATATCTATCGTACATGAAGTCAACGCAATCTCCAAGCACAACAGCCGGACAAATATTTGTCTTCACCTTAAAACTTTGAGTGCACAACCCCTCAACCGTTGCTTTACCGTCTTTTTCGAAAGTAGTATGCAGAATGGTATTGTCATACTCTCTTCCATCATAAACACCTTTTTTTCTTTCAATGCCAACAATCGTATACATTTTCAAATACCTCCTAAAGTTTATATCGGCAACATTACTATAACATACGTTTTTCGATTTTGAAAAGGTAAACAAAAAAAAAGTGCGCTTACTTGCGCACTTTTTTTACCCTACTTGACAAATACCGCCTTTTGTAATGTGTCTTATTGATAAATTTGCAAACGAAAGGAGGTGTTTAAAATGCTAAAATATGTTCTCAAACTCTACCAAAATTTGAACATGGAACAGATTATTTACATAATCTATACCATCATCGACCGCACTTAAACCCCTCTTTCGTTTGCTTAATTTTATTGTATCACAAAAAGCATTATTTGTCAAGCCTAACCTCATTCCTCCCCTAACCGAGGAAGTCAGAGAAATACTTTTTCTACATAAAAGCCATCATGCGCAAGACCATATCTAAGCATTCTCCAAAATGTAACAATACTAACCGATAAATATTCGGTACATTCTGCATACGTATCGAAACAGGCAACAGGAAGATCATCCGAAGCCGAACATATCAAATAGCACCATTTAACATTCATTATAAAGCTCCTCCATCACTGCTACGGGATTTTCAAATTGATCATAGCGCGGAACACATTGATTATTCAAAGCAACAGAACTATTCAGTCTTGCTTCTTTATAACCCTCAATATTACGAATCTGATCGGCTATCTCATGATAACAATTATAATGGTAAAGATAATCGCGCCCATAATATCGCACCAGGTCGCGCGGATTCGCACCACTAAGAACTCGCAGTAAAATTTCATAGGAACTATCAAACGAATCTTTGCGTTCCGAAAGATCATTAAAGCCGAAGTCTTTTATATCATCAACGCTGTAAAGATGCTTTCCCTTTTCCCTTGCGTCCTCTGTATCATGCAATATATACCTTTTTAAAGATTCCATGTCATTGCCGATTTCGCAAAAGGTATTAACACGTTCTTTTTTATCATCCCTAAGATCACAAAACCACCTCAAAAGCTGAGATACGGACCAAGTCGAATGTGTCCGAAGCAATATATGGTAATGCGGTTCAGCCTCATCACGATCATGCAAGATATAGCAAAAAGCTCGAACGCTTGATATATGATTACTCATAACCTTTTGTATCTGTTTTTCTGTTGCGTATGTAGTTAGCGAGAAAAAGCGCGATTTTCTCATTTTAGATTGAGAATTTTGGAATTGTTCTAAATTCTCATTTAGATACTCTTTTTCTTTCGTTTTCTCTGTTTTCCTCATTTTTTTAGACATACTTTAACACTTCCTTTTCTCAAATTTTCGGGCAACCTTTGACGCGGTAGGTTGCCCGTGTGCGCTCCGCGCACCTTTGAGCACTCCCCAATGGGGAGAGTGCTGCAAAGGTCGCGCTAAGCGCTTTGTAGGCGCTACCGCGCCTATTAGCCAAAGGAGCACCTTTATACCGCCTAACGGCGGTCTTACGCTCTGTCAGACATCGACCCACCCAAATTCATCTCCCGCCCCCACGGGGATTCGGTACGCGCTTACGCGCTTCCAATGCCAATACCGCTACCCGCGGTGGCATTCTTGATGGTAGAAAACCGCACGCGGTTTTCCATCGGCTTTTCAAGCCAAAAAAATGTACAAATTGCACAAAACAACGAGCTCCATGAAAGTCAAATCCTCTCCACGGAATTGTGCATTTGCAACAAAAAAACACCTCCCGACTCTTATTATTGAGTCAGGAGCTGTTTCCCTCTGTAATATATTCGCGCGCGCGATCATGCTAACATAGCTCAATTACCGCGCCAAGCCTACGGCTTGAATCAATGCGCTTACAAAATTTGCGTTTTGTATGATTGCGGAGGTGTTAAAAAAGCTACGCTTTTTTTTCCGTACTGCAAACAGTACAAAACGCAACCGTCCATTTTGTATAATTCAAAGCGTAAAAAAGACAAGAATTCATACAGAAATAAGATTGTCCGAGTTAAATTAGGCTTTGCAGCTGCAGTTACGATTTTCTTCCGATTTTCATTTTGCCGTTGACGAAACAAGTGATATATGGTATAATACGGTAAGGATATAAAGATACAAAAAAGGTAGGTGTTATGGATACGTCGACTTTTATAGATTGGAACAGCAATCTGCTTTCTTCTATGCGCATTGATTTGGAAGATTGTGCAGACGAGGCAGTATCGGTCTTGACATACCTTCAAACCGAATGGCAGATTACGAAGCATTGCATGATGCCCATCCTTGACGTTTCCAAAACGCCCGTTTCTGTTTTTCTGATTAAACGTGCTTCTTATGAACGCTGTCTTGCACAAGTGCTTCCGAGAGAAATTCAAATCAGGTATTCTGCGCGTCTTTTACTGCAGCAAGATCTTTGGCAGACCCCCGATTTAGAACGTCTGACAAACGCGTGTAACGGATATCTGCCAATCGTCTTTCCTCCGGGCGAATACCGAGAATGGATGGACAAGGAACTAAACCAATTATTATACAAGCGTAAGCTCAAGCTTCTTTTGACTTCTTGCGAGAAATTTCCGTCCTTATATTCCAATGAGGTTGCAGAAAAGCTGTTTCGAATTCCAAACGCCGTATATCAGTTTCATTACGCAGCCCTTTCGGATGCTCGCCTTCGACGGGTAATTTATAATCTTTATCAATTAAAAAAGACGGTTTTGTTTGGAACGTCGGTGAATTCCTTGCTCAAAGCCTATCGTTTGGACTTTGATTTTTATCAATCGGAGGCATCTACGTTGTTTTCGAAGCCCGATTTGTATCGTCTGTTCCGTGCTGCCTCCAAATTTTGGGATGATTGAATTATACAAAATGTTTTATCTTTCTTTGTGTAGCTCGGAATACTTGATTCTCGTTGCTTCCCCGCCTCGTAAGTGTCGTTCCTGCTTGTTTTTGTTCAGAAGTGCTTGAACCTCGATGTAAAGTGCTTTGTTGACACTTTGCAAGCCCTGGGTAACGTCTTTATGCACCGTGCTTTTGCTGATTCCAAACACTTCGGCTACCGAACGAACCGTGGCTTGATGCTCCAGCATGTATTCTCCTAACATAACACAGCGTTCCCTCTTTCCCCACGCAGACATCTTCATATATGCTCCTCCCTGACGTATTCCAATCGTTATAACATTATATGAAGGTATCTATTCATTTTAGAATAACAAGAAACGGAAAAAAAGATGATTCAAAAAGAAACCACCAAATTTACGGCATCAACTGTTTTCGAAGGAATGACCTCCATTTCCGCTGTTTTGAACAGTCCCTTGGGAAACGACAGAAAAATCGAATCCGTGTGGGTTGATCAGGCTAAGAAAAAATCAAAAGCTTCGGAAATCGGATTTTTACTGGCAAAATCAAAAGAGCTGGGGTTCCCTGTCAACTTTGTGGAACAAGAAAAAATCGACGAGCTTTCGATTGGGAACACACACGGAGGAATTCTTGCCTTTTGCACAGAGCGAACGATCCCTCGACTTTCTATCAACGATATCGTTGCGGAGTCACTCTACGTTTATCTGGAAGGCATTGAAGACCCTTACAATTTTGGATATACGTTGCGTTCTTTGTATGCAGCGGGTGTCAGCGGTGTGGTGATGCCTTTGCGAAATTGGATGACCGCCGCAGGTGTCGTGGCGCGTGCTTCCGCCGGGGCTTCCGAGCTGATGCCATTATATACTGCAGATACCGAAACCGCCATTGAGCTTTTCAGGGCATCCGGTTATCAAATCCTGTGCGCGGGTATCCGGGATTCGGTGTCCATCTATGAGAAAGAATTCCGCTACCCCGTTTTGCTTGTGATAGGCGGAGAAAAACGCGGTATTTCACGCAATCTTTTGAAAAAAGCCGATCAAATCGTCCGCATTGAGTACGGTCGGGCTTTCCGTGGTTCTCTATCTGCGGCATCAGCCGCCACCGTTATGGCGTTTGAACTGTTTCGGCAAAATCTAAAGCCGTAAAAATAAAATGGGAGATTCAGGCTTGAACGGCTTGAATCTCCCATATTTTTTTCATTTCTTTGAAAAAATATCATCCATAATATATTTTTTGTTTGTTTCAAAAAGTACACTTAAGGTTTTTATGATGGTTTTTTTGACATGCGGATCCAGCATCGCCGATTTTTGTAGCCACTTATTTTTGTTTTTTAACGATACCAAATCGGTCAACGTGGTGGCATTATCCGAACAAATCACCTGATACAGTGCTTCTACGAACTGTTCGCGTTGTGCAGGTGACATTTGCTTGATCCAATCGTTGATGGTATGGTCGGTTCGCTGACTTCCGTGAGAGGTCGCTTTTAAGCAAATAAACGAGCCTCCCATTACACTCCAGCTCAAACCATCGTGCTGGAGGACACCTGTCTGGCGGCTTTTTACAACCGTGTAATCGTCTTCATGCTCCAAAAGCATACCTACCAGTGATGCTTGCGGAACTAAGGTTTTGATCAAAGGACGCATTTGTATATAAGCGGGATTGTTCAAAAAGCCGCGACGAAATCCGGGACCGTCGTTGCTCCAAATTTTTTTCAGTTTTCTCTTGACTGCTACGTCTGCGTGTACCGCCGCGTAAACCGCCAAATTTCCGCCCTTACTGTGTCCCGTTACCCGTACTTCTCCCGAGAAATCCTTTGCTACACGATTCAAATAAGTTGTTGCATGGATTTGAGAAGGCACGACGTTCAAAAAGCTCATGTTGAAATTTTCTTTCCATCCAACGAGCGTGTCATCGGTGCCTCTGTAGGCAACCAGCATACTGTCTTTTTGGAGAATAAACGTCATTGCCGAAAATTGCATCTGCTTTTTCAGATCAATCTCATTGACGTAGGCAAGGATTTCTACGTTTCGAAACCGTCTGGTGTCCTTCACCGCACGGAATAAGGTAATGATTCCTTTTGGAACAATTACACCCAAAGATACTTTTTTGGAGTTTGGGTGCTTGGCAAAAAACGCATTTGCGGCAGTTTTCAGTGGAATGCCGTTTTCCTGTACGGTAGCGGGAACAATATCCTTTAAATCAAGATAGGAAATCAGAGAAAATATCAAGCTGTCAACGTCATTGATCGGTGCTTCCGAAAAGCTGAGATCGCCGCGCCACTTTAAATAATCGTATAAGTTGCCCACGTTTATTTTCTCCTTTCGTAATCTTCAAATCATCCGTGATACAGACGTTTGCTCTCGTAAACCGGCTCACAAGTTAAGTGAATTCCCAGTTTTTTGACGGTATTTTCATCATTTTCCGATAAAATAACCGATGAATGCATCTCACACCAACGCAAGTTGGGAAGCTGCTTTTGTGCTTCTCTTGCAATCGGATCGGTCACTGCGGAAATTGCCAATGCGATCAAAATTTCATTTGGATGCAATCTCGGATTTTTGCTTCCAAAGGTTTTTACCTTGAGATTGGTAATCGGCTCCAAAATTTCAGGGGAAATCAAATCGATTCGTTCGTCGATTCCCGCAAGATCCTTCAAAGCATTCAAAAGTGCCGCAGAGGTAGCTCCCAGCAATCGGGAGGTTTTTCCCGTGATAATCTTACCGTTTGCCAATTCCAAGGCAACTGCGGGCTTCCCGGTTTCTTCCGCGCGCTTTCTTGCCGCCTCGGCAACCTTTCTGTAATCAATGTCAAGTCCGCAGGACTGCATAATCAGCTTCAGCTTTTCGATGTCGCGCGGCTCACCACTTCCCTTTCTCAGGTTGGAAACTGCAGTGTAATATCTGCGAACGATTTCCATTTTTGCCGCATCACGCACCGCATCGTCGTCTACGATGCAATTTCCCGCCATATTTACACCCATATCGGTGGGGGACTTATAGGGAGATTCACCGTGAATTCGTTGGAACATCGCGTTCAGAACCGGAAAGATTTCTACGTCGCGGTTATAATTGACAGCCGTTTCACCGTAGGCTTCCAGGTGGAACGGATCGATCATATTGACGTCGTTCAGATCCGCCGTTGCCGCCTCGTACGCGATATTGACGGGATGCTTCAGGGGCAGATTCCAAACGGGAAACGTTTCAAATTTTGCATATCCGGCACGAATGCCGTATTTATGATCGTGATAAATTTGGCTAAGACAAACTGCCATTTTTCCGCTTCCGGGACCGGGTGCCGTTACAACCACCAACGAACGCGAGGTTTGGATATAGTCGTTTTTGCCGTACCCTTCGTCACTGACAATGTAATCAACGGCAGACGGATAACCGACAATGGAATAATGACGGTAAACGCGAACGCCCAAGCCCTCCAGCCGCTTTTGAAACTTCAGTGCTGCGGGTTGATCCTGCCAACGGGTCAGCACAACGCTTCCAACGTACAAGCCGAAGCTGCGGAATGCGTCGATCATGCGCAAGGTATCCAAATCATAGGTAATGCCAAGATCTCCGCGAACCTTGTTCTTTTCAATATCATTTGCGTTGATAACAATCACGATTTCCGCTTGTTCTTTCAGTTGAATCAGCATTCTGATCTTACTGTCCGGTGCAAATCCCGGAAGAACACGAGATGCATGATAATCGTCAAACAGCTTGCCGCCAAATTCCAGATACAACTTGCCTCCAAAGCACGAAATCCGTTCGCGGATATGCGCGGACTGCAAGTCGATGTATTTATCGTTGTCAAAACCAATCTTATACATATCAATGTCCTTCCTGTTCGGGGTAAAATTCAAGATGATAGCATCCATCCTTCTCACAGATCAAACGGCTGCTGTAAAACGCTTTGATTGCATCGATCAAGTGTTCGGTATCCTGCGTTCCGGCCGTTTCGTATGAGGAATGCATCGCAAGCTGTGCCATGCCGATGTCTACAGTCAGAAGTGGAATCTGCGTGTTGGAAATGCTTCCAAGCGTTGAGCCACCTGCCATGTCGCTGCGATTATGGAAAAACTGAACCGGCACGGTAGCCTGCTTGCAGATTTCTTCAAATATTGTTGACGAAACCGAATCGGTTGCATATTTTTGAGAAGCATTGTTCTTGATCACAACACCGCCGTTCATCTGCGGTGCATTCAAACCGTCACTCAGCTCCGGATGGTTTGGATGGATCGCATGAGCGTTGTCTGCTGAAACCATCATGGAATCGGCAAGCAATAACCGCTTGTCGCAACCAAGTGAATCGGCTACGCGAGCCAAAGCATCGGACATCATTACCGACGCAGCCCCTTGCTTGGTAGAACTTCCCGTTTCCTCGTTATCTGCCGCATAGTAGACCGAAACGGTGTGACGCGGTTGCGGACTGTTCAAAAAGCCCACCATTGTAGCGTATGCACACATGAGATTGTCGATTCTCGGTGCCGAGAAAAATTCATGATTCAATCCCCAAACGGTACCCGCCGTGCGAGAGTAAACGAAAAGCTCCATGCCAACGATTTGAGAAACCGAGCAAGACAACTCCTTGGAAATCAACTCCTTGAGGGATTGCTCTGCGCTCCCTTTTTGGGCAAACAGCGGCTGCATATCCACCGCGGGATTATAGGTATATCCGTTATTGACGGTTCGGTTAAAATGAATGGAAACGTTGGGAATCAGCAAAAGATCCGTGTCAATTTTTACGTTCTTTGTAAAAATACGGTTGTTTTCGCAAAGAACTACACGTCCCGCCAACGAAAGCGGTCGATCAAGCCAAGAGGAAAGAATGGTTCCTCCGTACACCTCGGTAGCCAGTTTGACGTAGGAGCCTGTGGGACAAAGGTGATTTTGCTTCAATTTAAAGGTCGGGGAGTCGGTATGAGAGGCGGCAATCATATAGCCGCTTGGCTGATCGGTAGGCACACGAAAGGCGAGAATAGAGGATTGGTTGCGAGTGAGATAATAGTTCTTCCCTGCCTCCAACGTCCATTTTTGGGATTCCTTTAATTCAACAAAACCGTGGGCTTCCAGTTCACGGGAGATCGATTCCACCGTGTGGAATGCAGTGGGACTCTCCGAAATAAACCGTAAAAGCTCTTCGGTATACGCTTGTGCCTTGTTTCCCATATCGTTTCCTCTTTCTAAATTACAATACAAGGTTATTATAGCATAATTCTCATTTAAAATCAACAACAAAATACTTTATTTTTACGATTTTTCTTCAAAAATCACAAAAATCAAAAAAATATATTTTTTTCCAAAAAAGACTTGCAATTCAGCAATCTTTATGTTATAATAGTTAGCGTTGCGGAGGCATAGCTCAGTTGGTTAGAGTGCATGCTTGACATGCATGAGGTCGCTGGTTCGAACCCAGCTGTCTCCACCAGTGAAAAGAACGGCAAGTTTCTATTGAGACTTGCCGTTCTTTTTTATACCTTCTCCATGAATCGGTTCGCATACCATCGAGCGTCTTGATTGGCAGTGCAAGTTCTATATCCGAAGTGTTATATCTGTGAAAACAGAAAATTCGTCTCCAATTTTTTTAACAGTAAACCACAAAAAGCAATAAACATAATAACGGCTACAATTTTGTTGATGATAAACAAAATTGTAGCCATTATTGAGTTTTGATGGAGGCGTGGGCTTTAAAGCCGAACACCGCCATCCGCAGTATGAAGCTTGGCATAGTACCGAACTCCCCCGATCATTGGGGGCGGCAGCTTGCCGCTGGTGGAGATGAGGAGAATTGAACTCCTGTCCGAAAACCCCTTGATATAACCTTCTTCGTGGACAGTCTGTTATTTAAAATTCCCCTTGGAAAGCGCGAACAGACACGCTTTTTCCTTGGGTAGCCCTTTTGTGCATGATCGGCTCAAGTGCGAACCACCGATGCATGTTCACCACTGTCATGACGCTCAGTCTGCGGCCGTGGTACTCCGCAGAGGAACGGGCGACCCGCAGGTCGCGGCACTGCTGAATTTTACGCCATCAGGCGCAAAACTCAGGCAGCCATAGCAACAGTATTGTTGTCGTTTATTTTTTAAGTTTAGGCAGTTTACGAGATTACCCGGCTCGCCACGCTTATCATACCTCAGAATCCCCGTCGAAACCATTGCACCCCCATATTGGGAGAACAGTATTATTATAACCGATTTTCTCCCGTTTGTCAAGAATTGATTTTATGCTTTTTTCGACAGAAATTGTATTTTTCAAGCAGAAAACAACGTCACATTCTTATTCTTTCTCTGCCCTCTCTTTTAAAAGCTTGCGATCCAATTTTCCGTTTGGAGTCAGTGGCATAGAAGAAAGCAGAACGCAAAGCGCGGGAATCATGTATCGTGGCAAAAGAGTCTTCAATTCATTCAAAACGCCTTTTTCAGTAGCAGTTCCCGTATAATACAGCACAATCCGTTTCCCTGTCGCATCATACACACAGCAAGCGCGGTTGATTCCGTCACACGTTGCGGCAGCGGCTTCGATCTCTCCCAGCTCGATTCGATGCCCCATGTGCTTGATTTGCGCATCTTTTCTTGATACAAACACGTATTCCCCATGCTTGTTACAGTACGCAAGATCTCCCGTGCGATATACAAGCTCGGGGTAAGCATCGTTCAAGGGATTTTGCACGAACGCTTCTCTTGTTTTTTCTTCATTGCGATAGTAGCCAAGCGTCACGCAGGTTCCGCGAAGATAAATTTCACCCGTTTCACCAAGGCATGCGCGAGTACCGTCCTCGCGAATCAGCAAGAGATCGGTGTTTCGAAAGGGTCTGCCGATCGGAATCGGCTCTCCATCCTCCAATTCTCGGTCAGCTTTCCAGACGCAAGACATCCCCGTGGCTTCGGTTGGTCCGTACAGATTATAAAATGTTGCATCCGGCAACGCCTCTCGCCAAAGGCGATACTGCACAGGGGGAAAGACCTCACTGCCAAACGCTACGGTTTTCAAATATTTAGGCGGGTTCTTTTCCAACAGCCCCAACGAGGAAATCATAGTCAGTGCCGATACCACCCAACACACGGTGTTGATCTTATGCTCGTTGAGAAAATTACAAAGCATCATCGGGAACATGAACAGTGTTCGCGGCAAAAGATACGCAGTGGCACCGAACTTGATAACCGGCATCAATTCTTTCAGCGGCGCATCAAAAAACAACGGTGTTTGATTGGCGAATACGGTATCCTCACAAAAGCCTAAGGAATCCGACAAGGCTTCGATATAATCGATCACCGAACGGTGGCACGCGACCACACCCTTGGGAGTTCCGGTAGAGCCCGACGTAAAAACGATATAAATGGGGTCGGTATCGATTTGTGCCGCACGAACCGCCTGCAAGGCTTGCGTGCAGGGTTCGGTTGTAATCAAATCCTCATAACGGAGCACTTTTGTTGGAAAGTGCAAGGATTTTGCCAGATTTTCGCCCTTTTTATCGACGATCAGATAAGGCGCGTTGACGTTCTGCAAAATCGTTTCCATGCGTTTTGTCGGCATTTCGGGGTCAAGCGGCACGTAGAAGCAACCTGCATATACGCACCCGAAAAAGGCGGCGACCTCATTCGGATGCTTCTCCATCAAAATTGCTACGGGAGCCCTTGTAACTTGTAGTCGCAAAAGCGCGCTTCCGATTGCCTGTGCTTGGTTGTAAAGCGCAGAAAAGGTTAAGTGATCCGTTCCGTTGGAATAGGCAATCTTATCGGGAACTCGACCTACGGTATGTTCCAAATACTCTAAAATGTTGGTTTGCATGCCCTGCTCCTCTTAATAGTGATACGGATCGGAGGTAACCGTTTTGGTAGCGCGCGTTGGATAGGAGGTACTGTCATACGCATAAAAATAGTTTCCGATTCCGTTTTCGTCAAAGCGATTTGCCGAGTAAGCGGCAATCTGAGCATCGGTTAACAAACAGCCCTTAAACGAAACACCGCTGAGATTGCAAGCATCAAAGTGATACCATTGCGGAGCTTCCGCTGTTCCGATGTTCACAAGACTCCAATAATGCCGTTCATCCACAATTCCCTCGGTGCGTTTGATATCCAGATTGTCGATTCCAAGACGGGTCAGGAGGGCTTTGGAAACGGCGAAATAGGTATAGCAGTCACCGTATCCCTTTTTCAGTCCCTCGTAAGCGGCGCGCACCCAATCGTTTTTATCCGAATAGGAGTCATAGCGAATGGTATAATAGACGTAATCAAAGACCTCTCTTGCCTGTTGCTCCTTGCTGATTCCTTTGGAAATACGCTCGGCAATCACCGCATCCACTTTTTCCCACAGCATTGCCTCGGTTACCGTTTCACGATATACCCAGACCATCACTTGAAGCGTTGCCTGATTGCCTGCGTGGTCGGTTGCCGTATAGAGGACGGGATAGTTTCCCTCTTTGCTCAGATTCACGGAAGAGGAGTCAACGTCAAGCGTTACGGCACCGTCAAAATCATCGGTAACTTGCACGTGCTCCAGATAGGCAATCCCTTCTCCAAGGAAAACGCTGATATCCTTTTCGCCAACGATTTGCGGAGCAGTTTGGTCGATTCCCAGTGTCAGCTTCACCTTACACTTCTTTTCTTTCCCCTTTGCATTTTTGTAAATTACGGTCAGGTTATAGTCCCCCAAAGAAGAAAAGGTATAATCCTCTTCAAATCGGGCAGAAGCCCCTTTGGGCATGGTTTCGAAAAAGTCTTCGGCAGATGGTAAAGCAGCACCAACCGACCATTTCAAATCGCGTGTAGGCGGCACTTTAACCGCCCCGCAGGAGGGCAACAGTAAAAGTACAATTGCCAAAGCACAAAGTGCCGAACTGTATTGCATTCTTTTTTTCATTGTGTATCACTTCCAATCCGATTCTTTTAACGCTGAACCGCACGATTCCCTATCATTCGGTTTTCTTGCTCTTCTGACGCATATTTGCAAAAAAAACTCGTAAAAGTGCTAAGGATTCTTCGGCGAGTAATCCGTTTTCACAAGTGGGAGAAGCTTCAAGCGGAAATTCGGTCAGGTCCAGAAGGCTACCCAAGGCACCGGCACGCGGATCCTTGGCGGCAAATACAATGCGAGAAATACGCGCGTTGATTGCGGCACCCGCGCACATTGGACACGGTTCCAGCGTGACGTACAGCGTACAATCCGAAAGCCGCCAAGTACCAAGCGTTCGGCATGCCGCTTCAATTGCCAAACGCTCTGCGTGTGCAGTGGCGTCCGAATCGTTTACGCATCGGTTGTGCGCCCGTGCGATCAAACGGTCCCCTTGAACAATCACGGCTCCAACCGGGATTTCTCCTTCTTCCATCGCCTTTTGCGCCTCCTCTATGGCAAGACGCAACCACTTTTTATCAACCGAGCAAGCCATAAAACACCGCCATTCCGATCATAGAAAGCACCTCAACGGCACAAATCACAACGAAAAAGGTCATCGTTGGTGCCCAGAATAACCGCTTCATCCCTTTAGCGGAAACCGGATACAGTGCAAACTGATCCGACGCGAGAACTTCCTTGCCGAAGACACCCTCGTGAAACTCTTTTTTTCTGCCAAACGATCGATAAAGCAAAAGGATCATTCCAATCACTCCAAGCAAAAGAATCGACAAATTCAAAATCATCACCGTAAGTTTGCCTTGGAGAGGAATTTCACTCGATTGATTGATCAAATCCTCGGTCATTGCCGTAAGATTGTTCAAAATATGCAACAAAACGCAGGGCCAGATGCTGCTTGATGCCTCATATAGGATTCCAAGGAAAATGCCCGCAACGAATGCATAGAAAATCTGCGTTGGATTTTGATGCATCAGGGCAAACAGCAAGGAGCTGATTAAAATTGCGTTGGAGCGTCCAAACGGTAAAAGATTGGTTAGAACGGCACCGCGAAACAGCAGCTCTTCGCAAAAGCCGGGAACCAAACAAACTACAAAAAAATGCAAAATCAATTTATAAGGTTCTTGTCCCTCGACCGTTTGTTGCGCAAAGAAGAAGGTGCTCTTCTCTCCGAACCGAATGAAATCGGTGAATGCTGTATTCAGATATGCGGCGGCAAAAATCACGGCAATTCCGAGTGGAATCGCACAAAGAGATCGCAGAGGAAACCGAACGGAAAGCTTCATCGGACGGTAAAAATACGGGGATCTTGTCAAGGATAGCTTCAGCGTTATACAAGGGATCAAAAAGCAAAGGAGGTAACCGAATCCGTACAGAATTTGATATACGATAAACCCCGTTTGGTTACTATCCGGCAGAATCGAGCCAAGATAAAACATTCCCCCGCGAAACGCTAAAAAAATCCCCCAAAAAAGAAGAAGCGCAGCTCCGATCTTTTCAATTACCTTGCGATAATAAGATTCGTTTGCCGTCAAATTCATATTCGCATTCTCCTTTCGTCAAATAAACGGTATTTTTGTAAACTCAAGCACGGTGCATCCGTTTCAGTCTTACGGTTTTCCACGAGCCGTATGCAATCAAAAGCAACACGGCAATCGCACAAAGATAAACGAACAGATTACCGATTCTCATGTATAGGGTCATTTCGGTGCGCATCGAAACCTCTGCTACCGCATACCCCTCTTCTAAGGGATCGATCCAAGCTTTAATTGATCCGTCGGCGGAAATAACGGAAGAAATTCCCGTATTGGCGGCACGTACGAAATCCCGACCGCTTTCGATTGCGCGAAGCTGTGCGTGTGCTTGATGCTGGTAAACCGCGGCAGAATCAAAAAACCAACTGTCGTTACTGGAAATCAACATCAGCTCCGCACCGTCGCGAACGCTGTCAATTGTCAAGCTTTCGTAAATGGAATCGAAACAAATCAAGGATCCCAAGGTGCCAAAGGAGCACTCAAAAAGTGCGGAATCTACCCCCGGGGTTAAATCGTCGTTCAATGCCGAGAGGTCTGCCAGCGGCGGAACCAAGGTCATAATCACGTTGCGCATCGGCACGTATTCCCCAAACGGTACCAGGTGTCGCTTGGCGTAAACCTCCGTCCGAAAGCTTCCGTCGGGATCGATCATAAACAGCGCGTTGTATTCGTTGTCGTTTTCGTCCACGTGAAGCGCACCGACTACGAGCGTTACGTTGCATTCCTCGGCAAGCTCTTGGACAAATCGACCGTTATACGAGGTTTCGGTCAACACGTATGGAAACGCGGTTTCCGGCCATACGACAAGCGTTGCACCCTCTGCGGCGGCTTCTCGCGTCAGTCGTCCGTAAATGTCGCGCGTAAGCTCGTCGGCGTCAATTCCCCACTTGTCGTGAGAATTCATGTTTCCCTGAATCACCGCAACCGTTATTTTTTCAGCGCTTTGTTGCTTTTTTACCGTACGAACGATGCCGCCGTATGCAAAATTTGAAACCAACAAAACAGCGGCGGTCAAAGAGGCTACCAAGGCTTTTTTTCTGTACAAAAGAGCGTATGCCAAAAGTCCGTTGACCACCAAAATCAACCAACTGACAAAATAAGAACCGAAAAGTGCCGCACTTTGAAGTCCCGATAAAAGATGCACCTGTCCAAGTGCAAGACGTCCCCACGGAACTCCCGTCCATCCGATGGTCGAAGAAAATTCAAATAAAACCCAAAGGGAGGCAAAAACAAACGGACGTGCAAACGGCATGCGTTTGCCGATCTCTAATTTTTCCAACAAGCCAAACAAGAGAAAGACGAATCCGCCCATAACCGCCTGCAACAGCGGAAGTCCTAACCAAGCGGCGGCAATCACGACAAGACTTGATTTGTTGTCCATACCAACGAAATCAAGCGGATACAGATTGACAAACCAATGGTAAATAACAAAATAGAATACGTAGACCGTTAAAAATCCGTAACGGTAAGCGCGCCAAAGACTTTGGTTTTCACACGAAAAGAAACGGTATACACCGATGAAAAGCGGAATCATTACGACCCATTGCAATATGCCAATCTGCGGATAAATCAACGGGATTGCCGATAAAGCGGCACCGATTACCAACCAAAGCAACGCTTTCAGGCAAGCTTTGTTTTTCATAGCAGCTTTTCACCCTCCCTCAAAAAATCCTTTAAAAACCAAATCTCATTCAAATCCAGTGAAAAGGATTTTCCGTTCAAATAGCCAAGCGCGTGATCGGTATCCAAAAATCGAAATTCCAAGCAATAAGCGTAAAGTGCTTGATATTTATAACCCTTTTGCCGATCCGTGCGGTTGATTCCGTATTTTCCGTCACCAACCAATGGGTGTCCGATATGAGAAAGATGCGCTCGAATCTGATGCGTTCTGCCGGTAACCAGCTCCACCTCTAAAAGAGTTTCCTCTCCTTTTTGACGCAAAACACGGTATTTTGTGATAATTTCCTTGTATCCGTTCTTTTTGGTATCGGAAACCTCTACCGTATTCCTTGCGGAATCCTTACGCAGCCATCCGTGAAGTGTCGCACGCTTTTCCTTGACAGCACCGTGTACTACGCACAGATACCGTTTTGACAGCTCGTCGTTTCGAATTTTTTCATTCATAACGCGCAGAGCTTCGGCATTTTTCGCCGCAATAACGATTCCTCCCGTGTTTCGGTCGATTCGATTGCACAAAGCAGGGGCAAACGATTGCTCCTCTGCTGGATCATACTCCCCCTTTTGCGCCAAATATGCCTGAACGTGCATAATCAGCGTGTTTTCCGCGGCTGCCGTATCCTCGTGAACCAGCACCCCGGGACGCTTGTTCAAAAGCATAATGTTTTCATCTTCGTATACGATATTCAATTTGGGGAGAATCCGAAACAGCGCGCCAAGATCCTCCTTGGGCGATGCAAAAAATTCATCTCGGATAAACAACTGGATCACGTCCCCCTCGCAAAGCATATAGCTTTGCTGGGTTCTGGCACGGTTCACCTTGATCTTTTTGGTACGAATGTATTTGTACATCAAAGACGTGGGCAACCCCTTTACGGCTTTGGAAAGAAACTTATCCAGCCTTTGTCCCGCATCGTTTTTTTGAATGGTAAACTCCTTCATGTATCAAGAACGGGAAAGCTTCTGCAATGCTTTCCCCTCTGCTCCTTTAGAACTTGAAATTCCCTTTATTGAAATTCATCTTCTTAATTATACAACCCCTTTCTGTTTTTTTCAAGTACAAATTGCAAAAAGTAGATCTTTTTTTACATTTTTTTATTTACAAAAGCAAAAAAAAATGGTAGAATAAAAGAGAAATGATGAACACTCAAGGAGTTTTTATGAACGATATCGGTTTTACCGTTGGAATTTATACGCTGGGGTGCAAGGTCAACCAATACGAATCCGAAGCCATTGCCGAGGAATTTCAAAGAAACGGATTTCAAGTGCAAGCACCTACGCAATGCTGTGACATATACGTCATCAACACGTGTACCGTCACTGCCGAATCCGATCGCAAGGCAAGACAATTTATTCGACGGGTAATCCACAAAAATCCAAACGCCTACGTTCTGATAACGGGGTGCTACGCGCAAGTGTTCCCCGATGAAGTCGCAGAGATTGGCGGTGTAGATTATATTTGCGGCAATGCCGAAAAGCTTTCTGTGGTTGAAGCGGCAAAAGCCCTTGTAAAACGCGGTAAAAAGCGGCAAAAGCCTGAAATCAAGCAACTTTCTCCCGATGAAAACGGCTTTGAACGGATGCATATCACACAGTTTGACCGCACTCGGGCATACGTAAAAATCGAAGACGGATGTGAAAATCACTGCAGCTATTGTATAATCCCCTTTGCAAGAGGAAGCGTGCGATCCAAGAATCCGCAAGACGTCTTGCAGGAGGTCAAGACGCTTGTTGCGGGCGGTTGCCATGAAATCGTGTTAACGGGAATCGAAACCGCCTCCTACGGAAAGGATCTCGGCGGCTATACGCTTGCCGATCTTCTGACCGAAATTGACCGCATTCCCGACGTTGGCAGAATTCGTTTGGGATCTTTGGATCCAAGCATGATGAAGCAACCCTTTGTGGATAAAATCAGTAGCCTGCGCTCTCTTGCACCGCACTTTCATCTTTCCATGCAAAGCGGCTCCGACCACGTTTTGGCAGCCATGAAGCGAAAATACAACACCCGTATGGCAAAAGAGGCGGTCACTCGCATTCGAAGCGCGATTCCGAACGTACAATTTACAACCGATATCATTGTCGGGTTTCCGGGAGAAACCGAGGAGGATTTTCTGCAAACGGTGGCTTTTGTGCAGGAAATCGGCTTTTTGATGGTTCATGTTTTTCCCTATTCCCGCAGAAAAGGAACCCTTGCCGATCAAATGAGAGAACAAGTGCCGCAAGAGGTAAAGCATCAACGGGTAGCAATTCTTTCGGAAGAAGCCGCAAAAGCTCGGGCACGTTGCTTGGATCAAAAAATAGGACAATCTGATTTGATATTGGTAGAGGGATATAAAAACGGTATGGCATACGGTCACACAGCCGATTTTTGTGAAGTATCCGTCCCTATGTCGCGCCCCTGCGCACTCGCGCATCTCCCCGTTCGAATCGTATCGCACGACGGAACGGTATGTATCGGAGAACTGCGCTAACCACAAGATTATCACATAGAAAGGAGCCAAAAAATGGCTTTCCACGGAACGGTCCGCAATTTCGGGACTTACACAGATCACCAAATCTTACAAACCAAGCAAGATCTCTCGTTGCAAATGTCCCCGACCAAGCTCCGCGCTTGTGCCGCTTATTTTCACAACGAGCTGCGCAGAGATCCGTATATTGAAGAGTTGCGCTTTTTGGATGCGTTCTGCAGTGAGGAAACACCCTCCCCTTTGTCGATTGCTCCAACCGAGCTCTATACCAACGATTCCTTTGTGGCGGAAACCTATGCGGATATGATGCAAAAGCGTCGTGCACTGTCGCCGGACGCCACCCATCCCTGCACCTTTTCCGAGGCATTTGGATTGATGGGAAATTATTTGGACAGATCCGGTAAAAAGGTAACAACTCCCGTTGAAACCTATTTTTTTGAGGATTGTAAGGCAATTCCCGGACTTACCGAATCCGAGGATATCCTATCGATTTCAAATGCGCGTTACGGATTGCGCCAAACCTGCCAAAGAAAGCTTCCGTATGAAGACTCGGACTTGTTCATTCTTCTTGCTCCCGCAGCTCAGCTTTCTCACGGTGAGCAGGCAATCGAATTGAACCGTTTTTTGTCGAACGAAGAAATCGTTTCGCACATCAAAAAACTGCGTTCGGTGGGAAATCGCGGGGTATTGTTTGAGCTTTTACAAATGACCGACGGCGTGGCAATCGATTTGAACCGTTTTTCCAGAACCGAAGAACCGCTTCCTCTCTCCTCGTTGATTAAGCTTCATATCGGCAATTATTTGGTTCGCATTTCCGACTCTTACTTTGAAGAATTTGAAAAAGTCGCCAAAAAGCACTCGCTGTTTACACTTCGGTTTGCAAGAGTGTATGCGTCCGGCTTTATCTCGGTGGGGTACGGAAACGAGCAGCCTCTCGTTTGGAGCAATTCCTTTATACGCTCGCTTTTTGACCTGCAATCGGTCTCGGTGTACCTGAAAAAGGAGGAAGGTGCCGCACTTTCGGCAATTGAACATATTCCGCACCGTGTTGGCAGCTCTCCTTACGTCATTGAAAAGAATCCGCTTGCCACCCCCACGGTTTTAACACACAAAAACAGTGTGTACACTGCGGCTTTTTCGAGTCCGCAAGAAGCGTTTTTCCGGAATGCGTTGGATACGGCACTCGCAACGGTCATTACCCTTGCGGCAAACGGAATCCCCTATTCCAAGCAGCTGCTTGCCGTAAACCTGAATCTGCCGGAGCCGATCACCGATCCGACTACCGTAGCCGCATCGGCATCTGCTATTTTGGGATTGTACCGTCTTCAGGCAGAGCTCGGAATTCCGTTATCCACGGGAAAGCTTTCCTCCGATCCCGAAATCAACTCTCCGGAAATCACCGTTTTTTCGACCGGAACCGGAAATACCGTGCTTCCAAACGTTTTTTCGACCGCAAACAACCGTGTATATTGCGTAGCTCCCGAATTTCATGAAAACGGTCTTCCGAATTTTGATAAATTACGCGTTTTTCTGGATTGGCTGACGAACCTTGCCGAACGAAAGGTTTTAATGAGCGTTCGCGTGCTTTGCCGAAAAACGGTAACAGACGGAATTCTTGAGATGAACTCCGAGCACTATGCGTGTGCGATGAACGGAACGTCCTTGTTCGACATGAAAGAGCGTCCGTTTGCCGTTCTGTTGGAATCCCGCGTTGAATTGAACGTTCGCTGTGTGGGAATCACGAAAGAAAGAGTAATTGAAGCCGATTCCACTCCCCATGAAACGCTTCCGAAAAACAACTGCTTGATTTATGCGGAAAGACCGCATATCGTTATCTATGCCGCATCAAACGATCGCGGTGCGCAGGCATTGGCGATTCTGCTCACCCAAAAAGGTGCTTTCGTGTCGGTATTTTCTCCGATCAGCGTTCCGTATCGGTTTGCGGAAGCTTTACTGGATGCACAAACCTTTATTGCTTGCGGACAAGTGGACTATCCGACTTCCCCGTACGTCAGCTTTGCCTTGGAAACGCTTTCGCGTGCCGACGGTCGATTGCTCTTTTTGGGCGGTGCAAAAAAACCAACTGCCGTAAAAGGATTTGTTCTTCCCAACGGTATTTCTGAGGAAATCGTTGATCAGATCTGCAAAATTTGAAATAATTGAAAAAAACAACAAAAAATTTCAAAAAAGACTTGCAATTTCAAAAAAGATATGGTATAATAATTGGCGTTGTACAGTATTTTGTGCGTCGGCAGAAAAAATCCGACGGAATGATTGTTCTAGGAGGTGTCAAAATGGCAAAATGTTGTATCTGCGGTAAGGGCGTTGTTTTTGGTCAGAATGTTTCTCACTCGCACAGAAAAACGAACAGAACATGGAAACCCAATATTCGCAAGGTTAAGCTGGAAGGCAGCAAAGCAATCAATGTTTGTTCTCGTTGCCTGCGCACTTTGAAAAAGGCTTAATTGCCCGTGCAAATAAAGGACTTGGCAGACATGATGATGTCTGCCCTTTATTTTTATGAACGAAAGGAGAATGACCATGGAAAAAGAAAAGGTACAAAGAATCAACGAATTGGCAAATAAAAAGAAAACGGTAGGGCTGACAGCCGAGGAAGCGGCAGAACAACAAGCGTTGCGCGAGGAGTATATCCGCGATTTCCGCGCACAGTTCGGTAAGGTGCTGGAAAACACGGTCATTGAATATCCAGACGGAAGCAGAACCGCGCTTCCGGACATGAAAAAGAATAAGAAAAACTGATCCGTCCTTTGAAAGATTCCCTCAAAGCTCTTTACAAAAGACGTAAGTTATGCTATACTCTAAGTAGGTAATTGATATTAGAAAGCGGAGGATTGCCCCAATGACACTTCCCTTTATTGAATACACCTCCGATACGGAACAAACCGAAGCTCTGGGGAAAGCACTGGCAGCACGGATGCTGTCGGATACCGCGCTCCCGTCTTTCGTTGCGCTGTATGGAGATTTGGGAGTTGGAAAAACCGCATTTGTCCGCGGCTTTGCATCGGAAATAGCCCCCGGAACCACGGTTCGCTCGCCTACCTTTGCGTTGGTAAACGAGTACCGCGCAAAACCGCGCCCTCTTTTCCATTTCGATATGTATCGTATTGACACCGAGGACGATCTTCTGTCGATCGGATTTTACGACTACCTTGACCGAAACGGGATCTGCTTGGTGGAATGGAGTGAAAAAATTCCGTACGCGCTTCCCGATGCATATCTTCGCGTCAATATCGAAAAATGCAACCCCGAAACCCCAAATCAAAGAAAGATTACAATCGAAAAGGTGGAAGACGCATGAAAATTTTAGCGCTGGACAGCTCTGCTGTTGCCGCGTCTGTCGCACTTTGCGAGGACACAACGCTTCTTGCCGAATATACCATAGAAAGCGGAAACACGCACAGCCGTAACCTATTGCCGATGGTCGAATCGATTCTGTCATTGTTCGATCTTTCGGTTGACGAAATCGATTTGTTTGCTACCTCCAAAGGTCCCGGGTCGTTTACGGGAGTCCGCATCGGAGCCGCAACCGTCAAAGGACTTGCTTTTGATACCAAAAAGCCTTGCATCGGTGTATCAACGTTGGAAGCGTTGGCGGAGAATCTTACGATGGTAACGGGACTTGTCGTTCCCGTGATGAATGCGCGCAGGAAGCAGGTTTATACCGCGATTTTTCGAGCCGAAAACGGAAAAACCGTACGAATGACCGAGGATTGCGCCATTGCCATTTCGGAGCTTGATGAAATTCTTTCGTCATACGACGAGCCGGTATATCTGGTTGGTGACGGTTATGAAATTACCAAGGAATTACTGACCCATCCAACGCTTGTTACACACGAGCGTTTGAGGCGACAAAGCGCGTATTCGGTGGCGCAAGTCGCACTGAAGCAGTATCAAAACGGGAACATTACCGACGATATTACCATGGTTCCCTCTTACTTGCGTCCCTCTCAGGCTGAGCGCGAACGCAACGAGCGTTTGCAAAATCAATCAAAAATTCAAAAAGTAGGAGAAGAACGAATATGAAAAAGATCATTACTCTCGGATGCGACCACGCAGGCTTTGAAATGAAGGACGCGGTGATTGCGCACCTGAACGCGCGCGGTTGGGAGGTTCTTGACGTTGGAACCGATTCGGCGGATAGCTGTGACTATCCCGTATTTGCCCATGCGGCTTGTAAAAACATCCAAAGAGGCGTATGTGACCTTGGTATTTTGATTTGCGGCACCGGTATCGGCATGTCCTTGGTTGCCAACAAGCATCGCGGTATTCGCGCCGCCGCTTGCTCCGACACCTTCAGTGCTCGCTTAACACGGGTACATAACAATGCAAACGTCCTTTGCTTTGGAACGCGCGTTGTCGGGATTGGCTTGGCACTTGATTTGATCGATAACTTCCTTGATGCCGAATTTGAAGGCGGAAAGCACGAAAGACGCGTGAATATGATTACCGAAATCGAAAACGCTGAAAAGTAAACAAGCAGGATACCAATGCTTCAGGAAAGGATGCCGCAAATGAAGATCAACAAGTCAGGATTGCTCGATTGGTTGCTCAAAAACGAAAAAAAGAATAAAACTGCGGCAATTATTCTTGCCGCAGGAAACTCCACGCGAATGGGAAAGAAGACGAATAAGCAATTCCTGATGCTTGAGAATACCCCCGTGCTTGCCCACACGCTCATGGCTTATCAGCAATGTAAAACAATCCATCAAATTTTGGTGGTCACGAAGCCCGAGCATTTCGAAGACGTTTATCAAATGGCAAAAACGTATAAAATTACCAAGCTGACCGATTTGGTTGCAGGTGGCTCTACCCGTCAGGAATCCGCTAAAAACGGAATGTCAAAGCTCTCGGAGGACATCCGCTACGTGGCAATCGCAGACGGAGCCAGATGCTTGGTGACACCGCAACAAATCACCAAGGTTTGCCTCTCTGCCTACCGATATAAGGCGGCAAGTGCTGCGCACCTGGTTGCAGATACCGTAAAGCGGACCAATTCCTCGGGAATGACCCGTGAAACGGTTGACCGAACCAATTTGTGGCAGGCACAGACACCGCAGATCTTTCACACCGCCCTTTACCAAGCGGCACTTTACAAAGCGGATGAGGACGGCTTTTCGGTTACCGATGACAATTCCCTTGTGGAGCATCTCGGATATCAGGTTCGCATGGTCGAATGCGGCATGGAAAACATCAAGATTACCACCGAGGGGGATCTTCCCTTGGCAGAAGCAATTTTACGGTATAGGAGTCGAAGCACATGATTACGGATATGCGAGTTGGGCACGGCTACGACGTGCATCGTTTGGTGGAAGATCGGCTGTTAATTTTAGGCGGCGTTACCATTCCGCATGAAACGGGTCTTTTGGGACATTCGGATGCTGACGTGCTGACACATGCCGTGATGGATGCCTTGCTTGGCGCAATGGCACTCGGTGACATCGGAAAGCATTTTCCCGATACCGATGAACGGTGGAAAGGGGCGGATAGCTTGAAGCTTGCCGAGGCTGTCCGAGAGCTTGTAACAAAGGACGGTTGGAGCATCGGTAACGTTGATGCAACGATTCTTGCACAAGCTCCCAAGTTAGCTCCACATATTCCAAAAATGAGAGAAAACCTTGCAAAAGCGCTAAAAATCCCTCTTGAACGCATTAGCATAAAGGCTACAACCGAGGAGCACCTTGGCTTCACGGGTGAAAAGCTGGGCATGGCTGCTCACGCGGTGTGCTTGATGCTCAAATCTATATAAAGTACGGTTTTCACAAATAAAAAAACGCTTACGTCAGGTTGTTGATTACTTCCCTTTTGTGCGTTCCGTACGATTCTTTATTCTTATGATATGTGACACCATACGACATGGTTCGCGATTTTTTGAAAGGATGGTCAAAAATATGATCTACATTGCTCCTTCTTTACTTGCGGCTGATTTTTCCAATCTGCAAACCGAGGTCAAACGGATTGCGGATGCAGGTGCAAATTATCTTCATTTAGACGTTATGGACGGTGCGTTTGTTCCCAACATCAGCTTTGGCGCACCGGTGATTTCTGCGTTGCGTTCGCAAAGCAACCTGATTTTTGACGTGCATTTGATGATTAACGACCCGATTCGTTACATCGATGATTTTGTGAAAGCGGGTGCCGATATTATTACGATTCACGTGGAAAGCTGTGCCGATCCACTCGGTGCTCTGCGAAAAATTCGTGAAAAAGAAGTACGCGCCGCAATCGCAATTTCTCCCGCCACACCTGTGGAACGCATTTTACCCTATCTTTCCGAGGTGGATATGGTGTTGGTGATGACGGTTGTTCCCGGATTCGGCGGGCAGGCGTTCATTCCCGAAACGCTGGATAAGGTGCGTGCGGTCAAGCGTCATGCAAGCTTGAACCATCTGTCCATTGATATTGAGGTGGATGGCGGATTGAACACGCAAACCATCGGACTTGCAACCGAAGCAGGTGCAAACGTAATCGTTGCAGGCTCGGCAATCTTCAAATCCAGAAAGCCTCGCGCGGTGATTGATGAAATGAGAAAAATCGCTGCACAGCATCCTTATAAAGCCTGAATAGAAAGCAGATGCGCCCACCGCGATTCGCGGTGGGCGCATTTTGTATGCCGTTTTCAAGTTTAAGAAATCTTCTTTTCCAGATTCTTGCGGATGGCAAGAATGAAATCGCGAGAATTAACGGCGGTAGTTTTCGTACCGGGAACAACCAGTCCAACCAAATCCTTGGTCATAATTCCCTCGTTCAAGGTATCAATACAAGCCTCTTCCAGCTTATCGGCGAAAGCCACCAAATCGGAAAGCTCATCCAATTCACCTCTCTTGCGCAAAGCACCCGACCATGCATAGATGGTTGCCATGGGGTTCGTGGAGGTTTCCTCGCCCTTGAGATAACGGTAGTAGTGACGGGTTACGGTGCCGTGTGCTGCCTCGTACTCGTACTTTCCGTCGGGCGATACCAAAACGGAGGTCATCATTGCCAAGGAGCCGAACGCGGTAGAAACCATATCACTCATGACGTCACCGTCGTAGTTCTTACAAGCCCAGATAAAGCCGCCCTTGCTGCGAATGACACGTGCAACCGCATCGTCGATCAGCGTGTAGAAATATTCGATTCCTGCCGCTTCAAAGGCTGCCTTGTACTCCGTATCGTAGATCTCCTGGAAAATGAGCTTAAAGGTCTGGTCATACTGCTTGGAAATGGTATCCTTGGTCGAGAACCACAGATCCTGCTTGGTGTTCAGTGCGTATTGGAAGCAGGAATGTGCAAAGGAACGAATCGAAGAATCCTTGTTGTAGCTACCCTGCAACACACCCGGACATTCGAAATCATATACGGTTTCGCGGAAGCTTACGTTTCCGTCCTTGTCGGTAAACACCAGCTCGGCTTTGCCCTCGGTAGGAACACGGTACTCGGTTGCCTTGTAAATATCACCGTATGCGTGACGCGCAATGGTGATCGGCTTCTCCCAGGTGCGGACAGCCGGGCGAATACTGTCAATCAGAATGGGCGCGCGGAAAACGGTACCGTCCAAAATCGCACGGATCGTGCCGTTGGGGCTCTTCCACATTTGAGAAAGATTGTATTCCTCGACGCGTTGCTTGTTGGGCGTAATGGTTGCGCACTTTACGGCAACACCGTACTTTTGTGTTGCATAAGCCGAATCAAAGGTAACCTGATCCTTGGTTTTCTCGCGTTCGGGCAATCCAAGATCGTAATACTCGGTTTTCAGATCAACAAAGGGAAGCAACAATTCATCCTTGATCATCTGCCACAGAATTCTGGTCATTTCGTCGCCGTCCATCTCAACCAGCGGCGTTTTCATCATAATCTTATTCATGATTAAGTCCCTCTCTCAATATCAAAGCTGTTCTCCGGTATACGCCAACAAGCTACCCGCCTTCAAAATTGCCTTCTGACGGTCGGTGAAGCTGCAGGTCAACGGAATTTCCGCACCCGTTGTTTCATTCTTCAAAATCATTTTGCCGCTGTCCATTCCTGCCCAAACGTCGGAAATCGAAAGCGTATCGCCCTGCGCGACCTTTTCGTAATCCTCGGGATTTGCAAAGGTCAAGGGCATAATGCCTGCGTTGATCAGATTTGCAATATGGATACGGGCAAAGCTCTTGGTAATTACCACGCGCACGCCAAGGTACAAAGGTACCAACGCGGCATGCTCGCGAGAGGATCCTTGACCGTAGTTTACACCGCCCACAACGATGCTCTTGCCTGCTGCCTTCGCGCGCTCGGGGAAGGTCTTATCGCAAACACCGAAGCAATACTGTGACAAGAAAGGAATGTTAGAACGGTAAGGAAGAATCTTGGAGCCTGCGGGCATGATATGGTCGGTTGTAATATTGTCACCAACCTTCAAAATCAGCTCAGCCTTGATCGAATCCTCCTGCGGATGACAATCGGGGAATTTTTTGATATTCGGACCGCGCAGAATTTCCAGACTCTTTGCTTCCTCTGCGGGAGCAGGCTCAATAATAGCACTGTCGTCGATCTTGAATGCTGCAGGCATAACGATCTCGGGCATCTCGCCAAGCAGAATCGGATCGGTAATCTCACCCGTCAATGCCGCTGCAACAGCGGTTTCGGGAGAAACCAAATATACCTTTGCATCAGCAGTACCGCTTCTGCCTTCAAAGTTACGGTTAAAGGTTCTCAAGCTGACACCTGCGGAATTGGGGGAGAAGCCCATGCCGATGCAAGGACCGCATGCACATTCCAAAACGCGGGCGCCGCTTGCGAGAATGTCGGACAGAGCACCGCAATCGGCAAGCATGCTCAAAACCTGCTTGGATCCGGGAGAGATCGAAAGGCTGACCTCGGGCTTAATGGTTCTTCCCTTCAGCAAAGCGGCAACCTTGAGCATATCCAACAAAGAAGAGTTGGTACAAGAGCCGATACAAACCTGATCGACTTTCGTTCCCTTCAGGCTTTCCACGGTTACGACGTTATCGGGCATATGAGGACAAGCAATCAAAGGCTTCAAGGAGGACAGATCGATGTCAATTACGCGATCGTAAACCGCATCGGGGTCGCTTGTCAGCGGCACGTAGTCTGCCTCTCTTCCCTCCGCCTTCAAAAACGCGCGGGTAATTTCATCAGACGGGAAAATAGACGTGGTTGCACCAAGCTCGGTACCCATATTGGTAATGGTTGCACGCTCGGGAACCGAAAGGGTTGCAACACCCTCACCGCCCCATTCGATAATGGAGCCTACACCGCCCTTTACGGAAAGGATCCGCAAAATCTCCAAGCTGACGTCCTTTGCCGTAACGAAAGGACGAAGCTTTCCGGTTAAATTCACCTTGATCATTTTGGGCATGGTGATGTAATATGCACCACCACCCATTGCAACGGCTACGTCAAGTCCACCGGCACCGAAAGCCAGCATACCGATACCGCCGCCCGTAGGCGTATGGCTATCGGAGCCGATCAGCGTCTTTCCGGGGATTCCGAATCTCTCCAGATGTACTTGATGGCAAATTCCGTTACCGGGACGCGAGAAATAGATGCCGTGCTTTTTCGCAATCGATTGGATAAAGCGATGGTCGTCTGCGTTCTCAAAGCCCGATTGGAGCGTATTGTGGTCGATGTAAGCAACGCTTCTTTCGGTGCGGACGCGATCAACGCCCATTGCCTCGAACTCCAAATACGCCATCGTACCCGTAGCGTCCTGGGTCAACGTCTGATCGATGCGCAGTGCAATCTCGCTTCCAACGGTCATTTCTCCGCTGACCAGATGTGCCTTGATAATTTTTTGTGCAATCGTAAGTCCCATTTTAACGGCTCTCCTTTTCCTGAATAAATGCCTTGGCATTGGCAATATGATTCTGCATTTCTTTTTCTGCGCGCTCGCAATCATGCGCTGCAATCGCCTCAAAAATCGCGCGGTGCTCGTTCGAGGAATTTCCCGAACGCATCGCATTCTCAACCGACGCGCGACGGTACTTCAATACCTTTTTGTGCAAAGGAATCAAGGTGTCGTACAATGCGTTGCTGCCGCTGAATTTGTAAATCAGCTTGTGGAACTGACTGTCCAACGTGTTAATGCGCGACGCATCCTGCTTCGGGACGTAAAACTCTTGCAATTCCAAGGTTTCTCTCAATTCCGAAAGCTGTTCATCAGTAATATTCTTGGCGCATTCGTATGCGGCAAGACCTTCTACACGCATCCGAATCTCCATAATATCTGCCAAATCCTTTTTGGTAACACCGATGACCAAAATCCCCTTTTGAGAGATCTCAATCAAACGCTCTTGCTCCAAACGACGGAGAGATTCTCGAATCGGAGTGCGGCTGACACCAAGATCCGCAACCAATTTCAGCTCGGTTAAAATGTCACCCGGCGCGTATTTGCCACACAAAATATCGGTTTCCAAGCGTTCAAAAACCTGATCAGCCAGCGATATTGTTTTATGCTCTAACATGGTGTACCTCCTTACAAGCGAGAAAAACGGTTGCCCGACAGCTCTTCAATCTTTTCTTCGATTTCACCAACCGAAAGAGAGGTCTGTCTGCCGTCCTCGTATTCTTTGTCGATCCATTCCTTCATGGAGATTACCAGCGGATCACGCTTGTCAACCGCTTCCGAAGGGCTCAAACTATAGTTTTCGTTGATCCAGTATGCAATTCCTGCCAAGCCGGAGGTTTTTCCAAGCAAAACCGATGCGCTCTTATTCAAAATCTTTTTCGTATCAAAGATATTGTAGATCTCCTCGTCCTTCAAAAGACCGTCGGCGTGAATACCCGCACGGGTCACGTTAAAGCTTCTGCCGACAAACGGGGTCATAGGCGGAATCTTATAGCCCATCTCGTGCTCAAAATATTCGGCGATATCGGTAATTGCGGTGGTATCCATACCGTCAAGCGAGCCGCGCAGTGCAGCATACTCAAACACCATTGCCTCAAGAGGAATGTTACCGGTTCTCTCTCCGATCCCCAGCATAGAGCAGTTTACACCGCTGGCACCGTACAGCCAAGCCGTGCTTGCATTGGCAACTGCCTTGTAGAAGTCGTTGTGTCCGTGCCACTCCAGCATTTCGCTGGGAACGTCGGAATAGTGCTGCAAGCCGTAAATAATGCCCGGTACGCTTCTCGGAATCGCAACCTCGGAGTACGGAACACCGTAGCCCATGGTATCGCAAGCACGGATTCTCACGGGAATCTTCGCATCCTGCGACATTTTCATCAGCTCGTTCACGAAAGGAACTACAAAGCCGTAGAAATCAGCGCGCGTGATATCCTCCAGGTGGCAGCGAGGCATAACCCCTGCCTCAAATGCCTCCGCAACGGTGGACAGATAATAATCCATGCACTGCTTACGGGTCATCTTCATCTTCTTGAAAATGTGATAGTCACTGCACGAAACGAGAATACCCGTTTCACGAATGCCCAAATCCTTGACAAGCTTGAAGTCGTCCTTTGTTGCGCGGATCCACGTTGTAATTTCGGGGAATTTCAATCCCAGATCGCGGCACTGCTCAACCGCTTCGCGGTCCTTCTGACTGTATACGAAGAACTCGGTTTGACGGATAATGCCGTAAGGACCGCCCAGGCGAGCCAAGAGCTTATACAGATCAACGATCTGCTTGACCGTATACGGCTCTACAGACTGCTGACCGTCGCGGAAGGACGTATCCGTGATCCAAATATCCTCGGGCATCCCCATCGGAACGCGGCGGTGATTGAACGGGATTCTGGGAGCCTCCGTATAAGGATAAACGTCGCGATACAGGTTAGGCTCTTCAACGTCCTGCAACGCATAGCGATAGCTTTTCTGTTCAAGTAAATTGGTCTTAGATGAAATTTCTAACATATAATTTTCCTCCCATCCTTTATTGTATACAATTATACATCAAATGAGAGTATTTGTCAATACAAATATTGCACAAAAACATAAAAACAGGAAAAAATTTATTGACAGATCGATGAAAAAAAGATATAATGTAGAAAAAAGAGAAAGAAAGGCTATTTGATTGCTATGAAATTGATGATTGCATCCGATATTCACGGCTCCGCGGCTTACTGTCAACAGCTGGTAGATGCATATAAAAAGGAAGCCCCCGATAAGCTGCTTTTACTGGGAGATCTCTTGTATCACGGTCCAAGAAACGATCTTCCCTTGGATTACGCACCGAAAAAGGTAATCGAACTGTTAAACGACCTCAAGGAAGCCATCCTCTGCGTCCGTGGAAATTGCGAAGCGGAGGTGGATCAGATGGTTCTCGGCTTCCCCGTTCTTGCCGACTATGCCTATCTTGACGTCAACGGCTTTCGAATTTTTGCAACGCACGGGCATCTTTACGGAGAAACCACACCGCCACCTCTTGCAAAGGGTGATATTTTACTGTGCGGTCACACACACGTTCCCGCATGTCGCGACCACGAAGGCTTTTGCTATATGAACCCCGGATCGGTGTCAATCCCCAAGGAAAACTCGGAGCATTCCTACATGATTCTGGAAGAACGTACCTTTTTCTGGAAGTCCTTGGACGGAACCGTATACAAAACCCATTGAAAAAAAACGCATCGGACAGCTTTCGTGTCCGATGCGTTTTGATATTCTGTTCTTACATGGGAGGCGGCTCGGGAAGCGGCGGCTCTTCGCCGTCCCAAATCGGCAGCTCGCGGTTCGGTGCTTTCGGAGCACGCTTTTCAAAGTCAAACACCGCGCGTCCGTTTTCCAGTTTCAATGCCGCGTCAAAGCTTTTACCGGTTCGCCCCGATATAAAGCCGCTGATCACGGGCGTTCTTCCCGTTTCCGTGAGTTCCTTCAGGTTTGCAACCGAAATCACCCGATTGCAAATGCTGATATTGACAGAAAATTTACATCCCTCTTTATAGCCGGAACAGCCGTAGAAGCTGCGTTGTCTTTTCATATCTCTGCCGCACAAAGGACATTTTGCAACCACGTCACCGAAAAAGCCGGTATCACTTTCACGGGCAAAGGTAGCGTCGGTCTTTTTGTCAAACACCTCGCGGATCTCGGCTTCGGCAAGCTTGACACTTTCCTCAACAGACATTTCTCCGTGATATACCTTTTTGAGCGCCTGACCCAATTGAGAGGTTTTGTATTTATCCATGTTGATCTGCATTTGGATCAAGGATTCGATCAAAAATTCTCCGCCCGGTAAAATGGTATAAACATCCTTTTTCAGATCGATATATCCGCTTTTTCGTGCGTTATCGATGATTCCCGTGCGCGTTGCCTCGGTTCCAAGCTCCAAACCCTCGAAAATTGCGCGATAATCCTCGCTGTCGTCAACGGCTAAGCCGTCTTCGCTTGCCATTGCCTCCTTTGCCGCTTTCTTCTCGTCCTTGAAAGGATTCTTCAGATAATTATTGAGTGTTTCGATGGTATAATGCTTTGGAGGAGTGGTTTCCTTTTCGGTAGGCTTAAAATCAATGTTGACGGCATCGCCCTTTTCAAGCTTTGGCAGGATTTTATCCTTTTGGTTATAATCGTCGTACTTGGTCCATCCCTTTTCCAAAACCGTCATTCCCTTTAGCACAAAGGTTTCAAGATCCCCTACGGCAATTGTAATCTCGGTGCGAGATACCACACAATCCTCGGCGCAAAAAACAGCCACAAAACGACGAAACACGGTAGAATAAACCTGCATTTCACGCTCGGAAAGCTGCGTTTTATTCGGAATCTTATAAGTAGGTGTCAAGGCAGAGTGTGATTCAATCTTGCTGTCGTCAAAAATACTTTTGTGGTCCTTGAATTTTACGGGATACCCAAGCTTTTCGCAATTCGCAAGAATTTTTCGAATCTTATCCTTTTCTGCGGTCGCCAAATATTCCGAATTGGTACGGGGATAGGTCAAATAGCCCTTTTCGTACAGCCCTTGTACCAAGGAAAGACTTTCCTGCATCGACATCTTGTATTTCTTTCCCAAAACGTTCTGCAGCTTGGAAAGTGAATACAGCTTTCCCGGAGAGAGCTTGTCCTTTTTGTTTTTGACGCCGGTCACCACAGCCCCCGTCGCATTATACAACGCGCACATTTCCTGCGCTTTTGCAAGCTGGTCCTGTTCAAATTTGTTCTTGGAGGTCAGTTCAATGACTTCTCCCTTGGTTTCTTCGCGGCTGACCATCGCATAGTATTTGCCGGGAACAAAATTTCGGATCGCCATATCCCGATCGTAAATTGCTTTGACAATCGGAACAATCACTCTTCCAACACGCAACAAGGTTCCCGTTTTCAGCGTAGCATAGCGTGTCAGATTGACTCCGTAAAGCCAATCGATATAGGTACGGGCAAAGCCCTCGGCGGCAAGACGGTCATACTCGACCTCTTCCTTCATTTCCGAAAGAGCCTTTGCAACCGTTTCCGGCGTTTGGTCGGGAAGCCACAACCGCTTGAGTATCTTTTGCGATTTCAGCGCATTGTTGACGCAAAGACGAACAATAATCTCACCCTCGCGGTCTGCGTCGCCTGCGTTGACAACCGTGTCCACGTCGTTGCGATTACACAAAGAGGTAATCAATTCAAACTGCCGTTTGACACCGCTGTCAACCTTTTTGTCGGTTCCGCGCCGAAGCTCAAAACGGAATTCGCTTGGAAAGCAAGGGATATTTTTTAACGACCAATGCGTTTCGCCTGCGGGAAGCGGTGAGTATTCTTCGATATCGCACAAAGAAAAGAGGTGTCCGAACGCCCATGTTACAAGATACCCTTCCCCCTCTAAATAGCCCTGTCTTTTTTGCAGATTTCCGATTCCTGCCGCAATGTTGCGCGCAAGACTTGGTTTTTCGGCAATAATCAGAATCATCCTTGCGTCATCCTTTCCAAACGATAAAAAATACCGCAGTCCTGCAAACAGTCACGCGCAGAACTGCGGTAGAATTATTTTTTACATAAATTTACGAAGTGCATCGGAAACGTCGGATTCGGGCATAGAAACCGTCATCGTCATGTTCAAGCCGATCTTGGTAACCAGCTTATCAAGCTCAGCAACCAAGATTTCAAAAGCAGGAAGATCGCCCTTGCAAATCTTGAGCGTGCTATCAATAAACAAATCGGTTACGTCATGATTGCTTGCCAAAATGCCTGCAACGAAGCCGTACAGCGACTGTGCATCAGCTACCATATATTCGTCTACGTCGATCAGACGCGCGGTAGGCTTAATATCGTATCTCAGCTTGACACCCTTTTCAATGCAAACAACGTCACCCTTGGTTACCTCCAAAGCGCCGTTTACAAGATTGATCAGGGTTTTGGTCTTACCGGTTCCTTTTACACCAATGATTAATTTTAACATACTATTACCTCCACTAATCCGGACGAAATTGGAAATTTCATCCTTGTATCTTCATTATAACAAATTTCAATTCCAAAGTCAAGAGGTTTTGCACGCTTCTTTCTTAATTTTTCAGTCTTTCTTCCAATTCTGCGCGCAAATTTTCATATCCGGGCTTGCCGAGAAGCGCAAACATGTTCTTTTTATAGGATTCAACACCGGGCTGGTCAAAGGGATTTACCGCAAGAAGGTAACCCGAGATTGCACAGACCAGCTCAAAGAAGTACAGAAGCTCGCCCAAAGCATAGGCGGAACGGTCACTGACCTCAATCAAAATGTTGGGAACGCCGCCGTCAACGTGAGCAAGGACAGTTCCCTGCATTGCCGTCTTCTTTACCAAATTGAGTTCTTTTCCGGAAAGGAAGTTCAAGCCGTCCACGTTATCGGGGTCAACGGGAATTTCAAAGCGGCTGCCGGTATCGGCAATATCAATCACCGTTTCAAAGATGTTGCGATTACCGTCCTGAATAAACTGACCGAGCGAATGCAGATCGGTCGAGAAAATTACCGATGCGGGATAGATGCCCTTGCCGTCTTTTCCCTCACTTTCACCGAACAGCTGCTTCCACCATTCGTTGAACATCGCGGAAAAGGGTTCATAGCTTGCCAATACCTCAATGCACTTGCCCTTGCGGTACAGAATGTTACGGATTGCCGCATACCGGTAGCAATCGTTCTTGGAAAGATCTGCGTCGGTATATGCATGGGAGGCGGCTGCTGCGCCATTCATCAATTCTTCGATGTCGATTCCTGCCGTTGCAATGGGCAAAAGTCCAACCGCGGTCAAAACCGAGAATCTTCCTCCAACGTCATCCGGAACAACAAAGGTTTCATAGCCTTCTGCGGTAGAAAACTGCTTCAAGGTTCCGCGTGCCTTATCGGTGGTTACGAAAATACGTTCTCTTGCGCCCTCTTTTCCGTACTTTTTCTCCAAAAGCGCTCGGAAAACACGGAACGCAATTGCGGGCTCGGTGGTAGTACCCGATTTCGAAATAACGTTCACGCAAACGTCCCGACCCTCGCAAAGTGCCAGAATCTCGTTTAATGCGTCGGAGCTGATGCTGTTTCCTGCAAAATAGATATCGGGAGTGTCCTTTTTCAAATTATTGTACAAGGGTGACTTCAGATATTCGATTACAGCGCGCGCTCCGAGATAAGAGCCGCCGATACCGATCACAACCAAGATATCACAGCTTTTCTGAATTTTTTTCGCTGCAACTTGAATACGGGCAAACTCTTCTTTGTCGTATGCTTCGGGAAGATTCACCCAGCCGAGGAAATCACTGCCGGGACCACTCTTCTCACGAAGCATGCGGTCTGCGGTGTTTACCTGCACTTGCATAAAGTCAATTTCATGTTTCCGAACGAAGCCGGACACATATTTGTCGTTTAATTTGATGGACATAAAGCAAAAACCTTTCTTTGATGGAATTACCCATCTATTATACAACATTTCCTCTGAAAAAGCAATACAAAAAACGACAAAAAACAAATATTTTTAACGTTTAAATAAGCAAAAAAGATGCCATCATTTTTTTGAAGATTCCAAAGAACCCAATTCTTGGAACGTCGCACTGTGCAAGAATGGGAACGCTTCCGATTTTTTGCTCTCCTTGATAATATTCCACGTATCCGAGGATATCCCCCTGATGTACGGGGGCACTTACCGTGGAACCGATCAAATTATGCTTCACCTGAATTTGTTTGATTGCCGCACGCGGCAAAACGCAACGAAAACCGTCGTAAGAAATGGGACATTGTGACGCGGTTCCGCCCACAACCTGCAGCGGATCGAGCTCTCCTCCGTCAGCCTCATAAACACCAAAGCTTGAAAAGCCCCAATCGAGAAGCTGCGTTGCAATCGCATTTCGGGAATCTCTCGACTCAGCCCCCATAATCACACAAATCAGCGACGTATTCTCGCGCTCCGCAGTAACGCTGACGCAGAAGCCCGCCAAAGAGGTAGAGCCGGTTTTCAAGCCGGTACAACCCGGATAGAAACGAACCAACCGATTGGTATTGGTCAATCCAAATTCTCCGTTTCGAATCGTATCCATCCAAATCGAGCTATATTTTAAGATGTCTTCGTGCGCAATTAAAGCGCGCGACATGATCGCAATATCGTTCGCGCTTGTCAGGTGCCGTTCAGCCGTATCGTCAAGTCCCGTTACGTTTTCAAAAACGGTATCCTGCATGCCAAGCTCCCCGGCGCGCTTGTTCATCTTTTCCACAAAAGCAGGAACACTGCCCGCAACGTATTCCGCCAAGGCAACCGCCGCATCGTTTGCCGACGCAATGACCACACTCTTGAGCAAATCCTCCAGGGACATTTGCTCCCCCTCCTTCAGGTAAACCTGGGAGCCTCCCATTGATGCCGCGTTTGCCGACACGGTAATCGTACTGTCCAAACGAACGACCTCGTCCTCCAGTGCCTCCATGACCAATAAAAGCGTCATGATTTTGGTCACCGATGCGGGCGGCAGTGCCTCATGAACGTTTTGTTCGTACAAAACCGTTCCCGTGTTGGCTTCCATCAAGATTGCGCTTTTGCAATCCAAATGAAGCATTCCCTCCGAAATGCCGAGATCGGGGGCTGTCCCCTCGGTGTTACCTTGCGGATCAATCTCTTCCGCACAGATGGGAATCGTGCCCGTAAGCAACACGATCACCGTTAAAAAAAGCGTAAAAATTCGCCGCAACGTTTTTTTCATTTACAATCACCTCGGCATATTCTATGAAAAAGTAAAAGAAAATATGACAAGCAAAGGCAATCGTCAAAAAAGCTCCGACAGACCCTTGAAAGCATCTGTCGGAGCACCTGATTTACTGTTTTACCGAGAATTGATAAATGGTTGTATAGTCATACTTTTCACCCGGATTCAATACGATGTTGTCAAAACCGGGGTGATGAATGGCATCGGGAGTCTTTTGCGTTTCCAGACAGAAGAGCGACTGCAAATTCTGCGGATATCCGCCCTTGAGAGGATGCTCGGGGTTATTGAGGAAATTGCCGCTGTAGAACTGTACGCAAGGCTGATTTGTAAATACCTGCATCATTCGTCCGCTGTTGGGCTCGTAAACCGCAATGCGCTGTACCGGCTCCTTGGTTTCACCGCCCGTGAAGCAGAAGCAATGGTCATAGCCGCCTGCAATGCCAAGATCTGTATTGGTGAGATCGAAATCTCTGCCAATGGTCTTGGGCTCACGGAAATCGAAAGGAGTGTCCTCAACCGATTGGCGAATGCCCGTAGGAATCAAGCCCTCGTCCGTGGGCAAATAGCGATCGGCATCCATCTGCAAAACGTGATCGAAGATTTTCCCCGACGCATAACCGCCAAGGTTAAAATAGGCGTGGTTTGTAAGATTGACGATGGTTTTTTGATCGGTGGTTGCCTCATAACGGATCGAAAGCGCGTTCGACGCAAGAAGCGCATAGGTAACGGTTACCTGCAAGGTACCGGGATAGCCCTCCTCTCCGTCAGGAGAGGTGTAGGTAAGCACCAACTTGGGTTCGTCACCGTCAATCGGCTTCACCTGCCATACGCGATGAGAAAAACCAACCCTACCGCCGTGCAGAGCGTTTCCGTTGTTGTTTCTGTAGATCTTATAGTTTTTATCGTCCAAGGAATACTCACCCTTGGCAATACGGTTGGCGGTTCTACCCACCAAAGCACCGATATATCCGTTTCCAAGCACGTAATCGCGCAAGGAATCATAGCCGCCTACCACGTCGGAAAGTCTTCCCCAACGGTCTGGTACACGGATCTCCATGATCGCACCGCCAAACTCACAGATACGCGCGGTTACACCGTTCTGATTTTTGAGTGTATACGTATAAATTTCCTGACCGCCATCCAGCGTGCCGAAATAGTTCTTGGTAATCATGGGTTGTTACTCCTCGTATCCGTTCGGATTTTTGCGCATCCAGTTGGCAAGATCCTCACACATCTCTTCGATGCCGTTTTCGGCTCTCCAGCCAAGCTCGTTATATGCTTTTTCGGGATTTGCGTAGCAGGTAGCAATGTCACCGGGACGGCGGTCAACGATCTTATAGTTGACGGTGAGTCCGGTTGCTTTTTCGTATGCCTTTACAATTTCCAAAACCGAATAGCCGGTTCCCGTTCCAATATTGAAGTAATCAACACCGGTTACCTTTTCCGCCTTTTCCAAAGCCTTGAGATGTGCCTTTGCCAAATCAACGACGTGAATGTAATCACGCACACCGGTTCCGTCCTTGGTGTCGTAGTCGTTGCCGAACACCGACAGATAAGGAAGCTGTCCTGCTGCCACCTTTGCAACGTAAGGCAAAAGGTTATTCGGAATGCCGCGCGGATTTTCACCGATCAAGCCGCTTTTGTGCGCACCGATCGGGTTAAAGTAACGAAGAATCGAAACGCTCCACTCGTTATCGGAAACCCAGATATCCTTCAGGATACGCTCGATCATCAGCTTGGTTTCACCGTAAGGATTGGTGGTAGACAACGGAAAATCCTCGCTGATCGGAACTGTCTTCGGCATGCCGTAAACCGTTGCCGAGGAGCTGAACACGATTTTCTTTGCGTGATACTTGGACATCAGCTCCACCAGATTGAGCGTGCTGACAAGGTTGTTATAGTAGTACAGTCCGGGCTTCTGTACCGATTCGCCAACCGCCTTCAAGCCTGCAAAATGAATTGCAGAATCGATTTCGGGGTTTTCCAAGAAAACCTTTTCCAACGCATCCTTATCGCAAAGATCAACGCGGTAGAACGGAAAATCCTTCCCCGTAATTTCCTTTACACGCTCCAAGGATTTTGCGCTGCTGTTGCACAGATTATCAACGACAACGATATCATATCCTGCATTTAAAAATTCCACCGCGGTGTGAGAGCCGATAAAACCGGCTCCGCCTGTAATCAAAATCGACATTTTACTCTCCTTTTCTCAAAACGCGTAGGTTATGCCCAAAGATTTTCGGGATATTCGCCACTGTCAATCATGGCGCGGATCGATGCCTTTACAACCGGCTTATCCTCTGCATAGGTCACACCGTACCAAACCGATTTGGTCGGGTATACGCGAACGTCGCAGTATCCCTTTGTGCGCTGCGTATCAACCGATGCGGGCAGATAATACTCGGCTTTCATGGGATTGTCACCGAGGTTGGACAAGAACTTGACAAAATCCTCTTCCAAATGGTCGAAAATATCGGGAGTAAAGCCCCAGCAGTTCATGGAAACGATGGTATCCATGGGAAGATCGATCCAAGTTTCTCCGTCGTCATCCAAGTATGCGGCACCGTCAGCCGTTTTTTGAATCTTCGTGCGCTCGGTTACACCGCCGAGCATTTGGTTTGCATCGACCACGCACTGTCCTCTCGAAACGGTTCCATTATCGGTCAGGGTATTGGCAAGACGGAAGCCCACCATGCAATGATGTGCAACACCGTTTTCGGCGGTCGCGTTTTTCAGATGCTTTGCGAGCTGCATAAAGGTATCTCTTCCGTAGAAGTCATCGGCATTGATGACCGCAAAGTTATCCTTTACTACGTTGCGCACGCAATAAATGGCATGTCCCGTACCCCAAGGCTTGGTTCTGCCCTCGGGAAGCGAAAAGCCTCTCGGGAGATCGTCGCCCTTTTGGAACGCGTATGTAACCTTGATTTTTTTCTCGATACGGCTTCCGACCGTTTCGCGGAATGCATCAAGATTTTCTTCCTTTATGATAAAGACAACGTGGTCAAAGCCTGCCTGTACCGCATCGTAAATCGAAAAATCCAAAATAAATTCGCCGTGATCGGTCATCGGGTCAAGTTGCTTCAGTCCACCGTAACGAGAGCCCATACCGGCAGCTAAAATCACAAGAGTCATATTCATGCACCTCCGAAAAAATGATAAAATATTTCATCCTTTAGTATACACGAAAAAGACGAAATTGTAAAGTCCTTTTTCAATTTTTTATAAAACTTTCTTGATAATTTTTCAATGTACCCAAAGCAAGCGGGAGAACAATCGCAATCCGTAAAGCGGTTGTTCTCCCATTGTAAAAAGCACCGTTATTTCGTCATTTTTTCCTGCTTTACCTTATGGTCGATGACGTGACGGGATGCCAGCTCTCGGTTGATATCCTCCAAGGAAATTCCCATCTCGATCATCAAAACCATGACATGGTAAACAAGATCCGAGATCTCATAAATCGTTTCAGCCTTGTCGTCTGCTTTACCCGCGATAATAACCTCGGTACACTCCTCGCCTACCTTTTTCAGAATTTTGTCAATTCCCTTTTCAAAAAGATACGTGGTGTAGGAGCCCTCTTTTTTCTCGATCTTGCGTCCGCGGATAACGTCCATCAGCCCCTGCAAGGAAAAAGGAGAGAGTGTATCGCTTTCAAACACGTAGTCGTTGAAGCAGGAATCGGTACCCGTATGACAGGCAGGTCCGTCCTTTCTCACCAATACGGTCAAGGCGTCGCGGTCACAATCCGCCATAATGTTAACGATGTGCTGACGATTGCCCGAGGTTTCACCCTTTCTCCAAAGCTCTTGTCTGGAACGCGACCAGAAGCAGGTCATCTCTTCCTTGATGCTGATCTCAAGCGACTCACGGTTCATATACGCAACGGTAAGCACCTTTTTGGAATCGGCATCCACCACAACAGCGGGAATCAAACCCTTTTCATCAAATTTCAATTCGTCTATGTTCAACATTGTTTTATCCTTCTTTCTGTGTAATTCTGACATCGATTCCGTTGGCTTTCAGCGTCTGTTTCAGGTCGGGAATCGCGACCTCTCCGAAATGGAAGATCGATGCGGCAAGTCCAGCATCTACCTTTGGCAAGGTTTTAAACAGCGTTACGAAATCCTCCTGACAGCCGGCTCCTCCCGATGCAATGACGGGAACGTCTACCACGTTGCAAACAGCCTCCAGCATTTCCAAATCAAAGCCTTTTTTCACACCGTCGGTATCGATGCTGTTCAGCACAATCTCACCGGCACCTGCCGCAACACCGTTTTTGATCCATTCAATGGCATCGATTCCGGTGTCCTCGCGTCCGCCCTTGGCAAAGACGCGGAATCCGCCGTCAACGCGCTTTGCATCAACCGAAAGCACGACGCACTGATCGCCGTATTTTCTGGCGGCTTCTCCGATCAGCGAGGGGTTTCTGATTGCCCCCGAATTGACGCTCACCTTGTCGGCACCGCATTTCAGCACGCGGTCAAAATCCTCTACGGTATTGATACCGCCGCCTACCGTCAAAGGAATAAAAATCGTTTTTGCGACCTTGCAAAGAATGTCGGTAAAAAGCGCTCTTCCCTCTGCGGATGCGGTAATATCATAGAAAACCAATTCATCCGCACCGCATTCGCTGTAAAACTGTGCCAGCTTGACAGGGGAGGATACGTCGGCAAGACCTAAAAAGTTGACGCCCTTTACAACACGTCCGTTCTTGACGTCAAGGCACGGAATAATTCTTTTTGTAATCATAGATTTTCCTCCCTTGCCGCCGGTAAAGCCTCGCTCAAATCGATCGCACCCGTATACAGTGCTTTCCCGAGAATGGCTCCGTACAGCTTCATTCCGGCAAGCAGTCTGACATCCTCAACCGTAGTAACACCGCCCGACGCGGTAATCTTAATCGGGAAACGAGTGCTCAGCTCGGCATAAAGCGCAAGATTGGTTCCCGACAGCAAGCCATCCTTGGAGATGTCGGTACAGATCACGCAATCCACGCCTTTCTTTGTCAGCTGCTCGCAAAAGGCAAAGCAATCCAATCGGCTTACCTCTTGCCAGCCCTTGATTGCAACCATGCCGTCCTTAATATCCACACCAACGGCAATTTTTTCTCCGTATGCGGCAAGCGCGGCATCCAAAAAGTCAGGATCGGTAACCGCTGCCGTACCGATAATCACGCGAAACGCACCGGCATCGATATATGCCTTGACGGTATCCATAGAACGGATTCCGCCGCCTACCTCAACCGCAAGACCGCTTTCGCGGATCAATCGTTTCACAACCTCTAAATTGGGGGTATTGCCATCGCGCGCCCCCTCCAGATCTACGACGTGGAGATATTTTGCGCCGCAAGCGGCAAAGCCCTTGGCAACACTGACGGGATCATCACTGTACACCGTCATTTGATGATAATCGCCCCGAATCAGGCGGACAGCCTTTCCGTCTACCAGGTCAATCGCAGGAAACAAATTCATTATATATGGCATCCTTTCTGTCGTTACATCTCACAAAACGCACGCAGGATCGCAAGACCGACCTGTCCGCTTTTTTCGGGGTGGAACTGTGTTCCGTAAACGTTCCCCGAAGCCACCGCTGCGGTAAGTGTTGCACCGTATTCGGTGGTCGCAATCACCGATTCGTCGCAATCGGCACCGTAAAACGAATGTACGAAATAAACGAAATCACCTTCATCGATATAGCGGAACAAGGGGCTTTTCTCTTTTCTGAAGGAAAGCGCATTCCAACCGATGTGCGGAACCTTTAAATCCTCCGAAATTACGTTTCGAATCGGTTTTACAGACCCCTTGATCAATCCCAATCCATCGTGCTCGCCGTACTCATAGCTTTTTTCAAACAGCATTTGCATGCCAAGGCAGATTCCGAGAAGCGGCTTCCCCTTTTTTGCCTCAGAAAGCACAACGCGATCCAAACCGGACTCGCGAAGCTTGCGCGCAGCATCCTCGAACGCTCCAACCCCCGGCAAAATCAAATGATCAGCCTGTGCCAAAACGGCGGGATCGGAGGTTACGACCACTTCTTTCCCCAAAAAGGCAAACGAGCTTTTGAGAGAGAACAAATTGCCAACACCGTAGTCAATAATCGCGATCATAAAAGCACTCCCTTGGTAGACGGAATCTCATCGGCCGTTGCGGCACAAACCGCGGCAGCCATAGCAAGTGAGCGAGCAACCGACTTGAAGATTGCCTCGGCAACGTGATGGGAATTCTTTCCGTCAAGCTGACGGATATGAAGCGTCACGCCCGCATTGCGAACGAACGCACACCAAAATTCCTCAACGAGCTCGGTGTCAAAGCTTCCGATTTTCTCGGAGGCAAAGCTTGCGTTGAAAGCCAAGTAATCTCTGCCCGAGATATCAACCGCACTACAAACCAGTGCCTCGTCCATCGGCAACAGCATACTGCCGTAACGGGTGATTCCCTTACAATCCCCGATCGCTTGGCGGAATGCCTGTCCCAAAGCGATTCCGATATCCTCCACGCTGTGGTGGTCGTCTACCTCGGTGTCGCCTATGCAAGAAACGGTCAAATCAAAACGACCGTGCTTGGCAAACAGCGTCAGCATATGATCCAGAAATCCGCAACCGCTTTTGATATCGGCAGTTCCCTTTCCGTCTATATTGAAAGAAATCGAAGTATCGGTTTCTCCCGTTTTTCGCTTGATTTCAGCAAATCTCATTGTATAACTCCTTTCAATCGCTTGTTTTCTCGGCTAAAATTGTGCGAACCGTTTCAACAAGCGTTTGCATCTCCTTGATGGTTCCAACGGTGATCCGATTGTAGTCGCGAATCAACTCGGTTGAGAAATGACGCACGAGAATCCCTCGCTTTTTCAATTCGAGATACAGCTCTTCGCCGCCGATTGCATCACTTTTTGCAAAAATAAAGTTTGCAGAGGACGGAAGAACCGAAAAGCCCAGCTTCCGAAGCGCATCTGTCGTATAGGCGCGATTTTCTTGTATTTTTTTGCAGTTTTCCATATAATAGTCACTTTCGTCCATCGCAGCCGCACCTGCCAAAAGCGAAAGACGGTTGATATTATAGGGATTGGTAGAATACTTGATCTTTTCCAAGTCGGCAATCAATGACGTATGTCCAATGGCAAAGCCCAAGCGTGCGCCTGCCAAGGAATAGGATTTTGAAAAGGTGCGAACGACCAAGAGATTTTCATACTTTTCGGTCAAACGCAAAGCACTTTCCGCACCGAAATCCACGTATGCCTCGTCAATCAAAACCACGTGATCGGGATTGGATTTTACAATCTCTTCAATTTCTCTGACCGACAACGCAATGCCGGTAGGAGCATTGGGATTGGCAATCACAACCGTGCGACCCACGTTCAGATAATCGGTGTAGTCCACACGAAAATCCTTTGTCAGCGGGATTTTTTTCGCATCAACGCGATGCAGATCGGCATATACCGAATAAAAGCCGTAGCTGATTTCGGGGAAAGCCACACCCGTGTGCGATCCGTCGCAAAATGCCATAAACGAAAAATTCAAAATATCGTCCGATCCATTGGAAACAAACACGTTTGCTTTTTCAACCCCAAACTGCTTTGCGATCTTTTCTCGCAAAACACCGCAGGTCGGATCGGAATACAACCGCAGCTCCTCCACGCGCTCCTTTGAAATGGCACGAATAACCCCCTCGGAGGGAGGAAACGGAGATTCATTGGTATTCAGCTTGATATATTTCATGTCGGTGGGCTGCTCACCGGGCGTATATGCCACCAACGATTGGTATTTTTCTGCCAAAAAACGGCTCATGAGAACAATTCCCTTCCTGAACGATTTCGATCGTTTACTTTTTCTGACGTGCCACGGCACTTGCCGCATGGGCAGTCAAGCCTTCACGGGTGGCAAACAGCGCAACGTCCTGTGCGACCTTGCCAAGTGCCTCTTTGGTATAATACGTATACTGCGATTTTTTCACAAAATCGTCTACCGACAAAGGACTGGAGAAGCGTGCCGTTCCGCCGGTGGGAAGCGTATGGTTGGGACCGGCAAAATAGTCGCCCAACGCCTCGGGACAATATTTCCCCATAAACACCGATCCCGCATGTCGGATCTTGCCAAGATAATCAAAGGGATTGTCCACGCAAAGCTCCAAATGCTCGGGCGCGATCTCATTTGCGATCTCAATAACACGCTCCAAGCTGTCGGCAACGATGATCTTTCCGTTTTTGTCAATCGACGTACGCGCAATTTCGGCGCGCGAAAGCATGGGAATCTGACGTTCAAGCGCAGCTTGTACGTCCAACGCCAGCTGCTCGCTGTCGGTTACAAGTACCGCGCTTGCCAGCTTGTCATGCTCAGCCTGCGACAACAAATCTGCCGCAATTACATCGGCATCGCAGGTCTTGTCGGCCACCACCAAGATCTCACTGGGGCCTGCAATCATGTCGATTGCAACCTTGCCGAACACCTGTTTTTTTGCCTCTGCAACGAAGGCATTTCCGGGTCCCACGATCTTATCGACCTCGGGAACCGTTTCGGTTCCGTAAGCCAATGCCGCAACCGCCTGCGCGCCTCCGACCTTAAAGATGCGGTCCACACCGGCAATCTTTGCCGCTGCGAGAATGTTGGGGTTGACCTTCCCGTCCTTGCCGGGAGGCGTTACCATCACGATCATCCCACATCCCGCGATTTTGGCAGGGATACTGTTCATCAAAACCGAGGAGGGATACGCTGCCGTTCCACCGGGGACGTAAAGACCGACGCGATCGATGGGGGTAATTCTTTGTCCCATAACGATGCCGTCCTCCCCCTCTATGAGAAAGCTGTTGCGCACCTGACGGCTGTGAAAGGCATAAATATTCTCCGCCGCCTTTTTCATCACGCGGACGAATTCAGCGTCTACAGAGGAGAATGCCTCGTCGATCTCTTGGGCGCTGACCTCAATTCCCGAAAGCCGTACCTTATCAAATTTTTCGCTGTATTCCAGCAACGCGCGATCACCGTTTTTGCGCACGTTTTCAATAATATCCGAAACGATAGCCGTTACGTCAACCTCTGCTACGGCACGGGCAAAGATTTCACTGTTTGCTACCTCTCCGTACTTGTAAATGCGAATCATTTTTTCACTCTTTTCTCAAGAATTTGCGATCAACACCGCAATATCCTCGCTCATTTTGCGAATCTGTTGGTTCTTAAATTTATAGCTGACCTTGTTTGCAACCAATCTTGCGCTGATATCGAGCACGGTTTCGCGCGGCTCCAAATCGTTTTCATACAAGGTTTTTCCGGTTTCCACGATATCCACGATGACGTCTGAAAGCCCCAAAATCGGTGCAAGCTCAATCGATCCGTTAAGCTTGATGATATCGATTTCTCGGCTGATGCTGTTATAATAGGAGCGTGCGATGTGCGGAAATTTGGTTGCAACACGCAGCGTTCTGTCGCGGTTGTCGCAAAAATCCTTTTTGCAAGCAACTGCCATACGACATTTTCCAATCCCGAGATCGGCAAGCTCGTAAATGCTCGGCTCGTATTCGGCAATGATATCGCGCCCCGCAATTCCGATATCTGCGGCACCGCGCTCTACGTAAATGACGACGTCGGAGGGCTTTACCCAAAAATAACGGACACCCTTTTCGGGATTCTCAAAAATCAGCTTTCGGTTTTCTTCATGGATGGAGGGACATTCATATCCCGCCTGCTCAAAAATTCGGTATGCCTTTTCCCCAAGACGCCCCTTGGGAAGTGCAATGTTAATCATAGGCTTCAAGGACTTCCAAACCTCCCTTTCCAATCTGCATCCGTTGACGGAATCGAACGCTGATTGCTCCGTTTCGCTGGATCAGCACACGTTTTCCCGCTTTACGAAGCTCCTCCGCCGCGCGGATCAATGCTGCAATGTCGGTAGAAACGTCGTAGGATAAAACCACGTCGACGTCATAAACCACCGCATCACGGTTTAACTGCTCCAAAAGATCAAGATATACGGCAAAGCCGATTGCACCGGCAGCCTTTCCCATCTTGGAAAGCAAACGGTCGTATCTTCCGCCCGACAAAACACCGTCGGGAATTCCGTTGATAAATCCGCGGAAAATAATGCCGTTATAGTAGCTCATATCGTTCACAACCGAAAAATCAAGATACAAGCCGTCGTGACTGCCATACGCCTGCATCAGATCCGAAACACCCCGCAGCTCGCGGTATGCATCCTCCATCTTTTGTCCGCGCACCATCGGTGCAATGGCTTCCAATGCTACGTCCAGCGGCTCGTAAAGCTCGGTAATGCGGCAGATCGCCTCGGTATCATTTGACGAAATCGCATGCTGCTCGGCATATTTCCGAATCGCGTGTGTGTTTTTGGTTTCAATATAGTTCAAAAGCTCTGCGGTTCCGTCGGGATCAATACCCGCATTCTCCAAAAGACCCGTTACAAGTCCCATGTGAGAAAGTGCCAGTACGCAATCGTTGCTGATCAACGAAAGACTCTTCTTCGCCAGCATCACGACCTCGGCAACGGCATACAAGTCGATGTCACCGATACACTCAAGTCCGGTTTGCATGATCTCGCGGAAGCCGTTCCATCCGGCTCCGGTACGGTAAACGGTTTCGTCATAAAAATACTTATGAAGCGTTTTATCCTCTTTCCCGATATTCTTGATGATCGAAAGTGTGACGTCGGGCTTCAGTGCCATCAGCTTTCCGTTGGTATCGGTAAAGGTAAGAATATTTTCGCTTACCAAAAAGCTTTTGTTTTTCGCATACAGATCATATTCCTCAAACTTGCTGACCCGGTACTGTGTATAGCCGTAGCGTTGATACAGATCGCGCATCGCGTAAACCGCCAGCTCGTCTTGCTTAAAAACTTCCTTATCCATTTTCATCACGTTTCCTCGTTCACTCGTTTCAAAATTGTTTTATAACCGCCGGTACCGTAGTTATATGCGCGGTTTATGCGGCTGATGGTTGCTGTGCTTGCACCGGTTTCCTCTACGATCTTGGTGTAAACCACCTGCTCGGAAAGCATTTTTGCCACAAGAAGACGCTGTGCCACGTCGGCAATCTCCTTTTGTGTCATCAAATCCTCCAAAAACGCGGCGCATTCCTGCTCGGTTCTAAGAGCAAGCATTGCCCGAAAAAGCAGTTGACAGCTTTCGTTTTGATATTTTTCCATAGCCAAACTCAATACTCCTTTATAAAAATTCGGCATTCAAAAAAGCACTTTAATATGATAACATACTAAAGTGCTTTTGTCAAGTGTTTTTTCTTATATTTTTATACAAAAAAGTGAAGAAAAAACAAGTATTTTTGCCTTTCGGAATCACGGGGCCATTGTGAAACACAACAGCCCCGAATCGGTTTTTAAAAATACCTTAAATAGCTTTTATCCCGTATCAAGCTCCGTATTCGATCACGATTCCGTCATCGGTATCGGAAATATCCACAGAGGGAGCCGGAGCCTCAGTAGCAGTCTTCGCGGGAGCTACCTCTACAACGGAAACCAGCACACCGTCAACGATGGTTGCACTGTAAGCCGCACCGGTATAAACCGTGCCGTCTGCCGTCGTAGCGGTGGGTGCTGCGGTCAGCACCAAGGTACCCTTTTCAGGCACACCCTTGAAAGTGATAGCAGTCAAGTATTTACCGCACAGAGAGTCCGCCGTCATCGAGGTGAGCGTTCCGTCATCACTGGTCGCATTGACACTATTCATAACGTAACGAGAGGTTTCAGTCGCGTCAGTCACGACAGCCTTGCCGTTGTAGGTCAAGCTGTAGGTATAACCGATGCTCGAATAGTTGGAGGAGCTGATTGCTGCCACGAAACGGATGCTGGTCTTATCCTTGGACATCTGAACACCGCGAACCTCGGGAGTTGCGATAACAACAGGGTTTTCGTCAGCCGCACCGGCAATCACGTCAAGACCGAGAAGCTCGGAAATCGTTTCTGCAGCCTTTTCATTGGTGGTATCCTTCAGGTAGTAAACGGTGCTACCCTCCGCAAGCTGTACCGTGATACCGTATGCACCGCCATTGGGAATGGTAGCGGCAACGGTGGATGCAGTAAAGCTTGTAGTACTTGAATGTACCGTGGGAACACCCTCATTGTCATAACCGATAATCCAACCGGTCATGGACTTTGCATTTTCACCGAGAACAGAAGTTCCGTAGGCATAGCAGTTCGTAACAACAGGCTTGTATGCCGCTGCCGACCAATCGATGAATCCGCCGACATAGGGGTTGCCAGCGTAGTGCAGCTCGTTAACTCTGTTGTAAGAACCGATGATCTGACCAAAGGTATCACCGTATGCACCGTAATCTCTGGTGTTCTTGGTAGAACCGTAGATCGTTCCGGTATTTACGCAATCTTTGATGGTGATATTGGTGGATCCATTGCTGACCCAAGCAACGATACCGCCGAGAGATTCACCGGAAGCAAGATTGGTAGGCTTTACAGTGCCTGCGTTCAGACACTTGTTGAACTCAAGCTTGGTAATAACGTGACCAACACGTCCCACGATACCGCCAACGATGTGGTGTCCCTGAACAAGACCGTAGTTCTGGCAACCGGTAAAGGTATACTCATAGCCGCTTCCCTGATACAGGTTGCATGCAATACCGCCGGAATACTCGGTGGAAGAAACGGTACCGTAGTTTTCGCAGTTGGTAACGCTCATCTTGTTCACGTAAATGGTATAACCGATAAGACCGCCTGCACGGCGAATACCCGAAGTACCGCCGATATATCCGAAGTTCTTGCAGTTTTTCAAAGTCCAGGTATGGCTTGCACCGTGTCCTGCGGAAATGATACCTGCGGCAGCTGCATAAGTAGTACCGGGATTAACGGAACCAAAGTTCACACAGTCTTGAAGCAGGACACTGGGAGTATTGGCACCTGCAACCTGACCCACGATACCTCCAGCGGTCTGAACATAGGCATCTCCGGTCGTGTTTGTACCAATATTTTTTACGGTACCGTAGTTCTTACAACCGATGATTTTTGCACCGTTCTTTGCGCCGTCGATACGGCCAATCACACCGCCCAAATTACACAAACCGGAAATATTACCATAGTTGATGCAATTGGTAACTGTGAAATTCTGCCCGTTTACATGACCCAAAATACCACCAAAGCCAAGGTTGGAGTTCTTGTCCTTAGTAATCGTAGAGGTAATATCACCGTAGTTCACACAACCGTTCAAAGACAGTTCGCCAAGAGTTGTGTTTACATGGCTGACCATACCTGCTGCCAGGTTTGCTCCATCACGAATGTCTGCATAGTTTACGCAATCTTCCATGTAAACCGTGCAATATGCACCGCCGGGACGTCGGAGAATGCCGCAAGTACCACCGGTAGATGTTAAGGGGTTCTTCGTATAGGTATTGGAACATCTGATCAAGGAAATGGTTGCTCTCTCGGTCGATTCATTACAATAGTTAGTCATATTGATGAAACCGCCGATCGTGCTACCAGCCAATCTTGCGTTCATCACGCAATCGGTCATTTCCAGAGTGCAGGTGTTACCGGTCGTGCAAAAGAAACCGCCGATGTCACCGCCTGCGGAAACCCACTCACCCTCTACGCGAGAGTTCTTGACCTGAATGTAACCTGCGGCAGATTTCATCAACAGACCCATAGCAGCACTGGAAAGACCTCTGTTTCCTCTGTGAGCATAAATGGTGATGTTGTCAAAGGTAACGTCGGTGTTCTCGGTACCGTCTGCAAAAATACCGTAAATCGTACCGGTTTCGCAGTATTCAATGGGGTTTGTTTCGCTACCGAACTTCAGGTTCTTAACGGTTACGTTGTCGTTTGCAACATCGGGATTGCTGTCGGCAATCGCGAGCATTGCATGAGACCAGGCCAGCGAGCTGGTGTACGGCTCGGTGTCGGAATACATACCGGGGTTAGTAAGAATATAACCCATGTAAATGGTATGACCGTTACCGTCGAGGGTTGCGCCTGCGGGAATGGTAATCAACGCTTCCTCAATAGGTGCGGTTTCGTAATCGGAAGCTGCGGGACCCGCATCGGAGTTCTTAAAATCCGCCTTTACGGTTCCGGCAGAGCCGAGCGTGAGGTCTTTGGTAAGATAATAATACTTACCGGGGTCCATCTCCTTCAGCTCTTCAACCGAGCTGATTGCGATTGCGCCATCGGGAATTTCGTTTTCTGCGGATGCTACAAGGTTGAAGCTGAACATCGTCAGTACCATTGCAAGCGTCAGCACAAGTGATAGAAATTTCTTCATGCTTTCTCCTTATTTTTTGCCTTTTCGGCATTTAATTACGTCAAATTATAGCATATAGTATATGCGTTTGTCAAGCAGAATTTGTACTTTTTACCGTTTTTTACCGTTTTTTTTGAAAATTTTACAGTTCCGCGGCAACAACCTGCGCAAGCACGCGTTCAACGTCCTCGGGTCTGGGAGGAAGCGTCCCCTCCGTCATGCATGCGGCGGTACCGTATGCGACGGCATTTCGAAGAGCTTCCTTTTTGTCTGCGCCCCTTGCTGTTGCCGCCAAAAGTCCCGCCAATGTGCTGTCACCCGCGCCAATCGTGGAAACGGGATGCTCCAGCTTCGGAACGGTCAGAACCAGCATCGTCTTTCCGTCCGACCATGCCGCACCGTCACCTCCAAGGCTGATCATCACCTCTTCGGCAACACCCTTTTCTACCAGTTCCTTTGCCGCGTGCGCCGCATCCTCGGAATCGGTTACTTGCCTGCCGAGAAACGCCTCGATCTCCTGTTCGTTCGGCTTGATAAACCAAGGGCGAATCATGCAAAGATCCTCGGGGGTAAGCGAATTGGAATCAACGATCACTTTCGCGCCCGATTTAATTTGCGCCTTCAAAAAATCGATTGCCTGTTGCTTTTCAATCCCGCGCGGAAGCCGTCCCGCAAATGCCAAAAGACTTCCCTCCGCCTCGGTTTGATTCAAAGCCTCTCCCATACGGGAAAGCATGATCGAATCCACCGAAAAGGTATCCAAGCTGATGCGCGTTTCCTTGTCCTTTGCGGGATGAAGCGTGATATTTTCACGAATGCGTCCCTCGGTATAAAGCGAAACCACGTTGAGTCCGTCACGGCGAAGCTGAGCCTCGAATGCGGCACCGTTTTCATCACCGAGAATAACGTATGCCGTGTTATACGTGCCGTTTACGGTCAGCGCACGTGAAATATTCACACCCTTGCCGCCGGCATCACAAACAACGTTCTGCACGTAGTTTTCTCGTTTTGCCTCAAAACTCTCCATATAATAATGGAGGTCGAATGCGGGATTGAGCGTTACGGTTTTGATCTGTTTCATACCCACGGCTCCTTTCCTTATCTTCTGGGGGCGTTCTCCAACAGATACTTCTCTGCCTCGGCGCACCACAAGCCATTGTTCGCCTTTACGATCTCATCCAGCTTTGCCCACATGGGGTCGGTCTTGCCAAGCTTCTCGAAATCAGACAGCGCAACGATCGGAATATCCAACTCGTTGTAGCAGATCTTCTTGCATCCGCTGGGCTTTGCCATTGCAAAAATCGCCTCGGGAACGCAGTTCATACCCAACACGTGCGAAACCATAACACCGGGGTTGATGGCTTTCTTTTCAATTAGATCGATCACGTCGATCATATCCTGCGGAATACTGCCGGCAGTACCAACGAGATGGATACCGTCGTAGTGAACGCGATACAGATTCAAGCTGCCCTGCAGATCGTGAACGGGAGGACCTGCAAAGAAGTTGATGCAGCCATCCTCGCGGCAGATCTTTTCCGCCATGGTCATAAGCCCTGCAACGGGAACCATCACGAATACGTCGTCAAAGCCGCCGTCGGACAGCTCGATCAGCTTTTGTGCGGGATCCTCCAAGCCGGAGGTATTCAGGTAAACCAAATCGCAGCCGCGCGCCTTTGCATTTTCGGGATTGCACTTGGTGCGTGCATACTCCAAGCGTTCCTCGGAAAGATCGGTTACAACTACCTGAGAACAGCCTGCATAGCCGATTGCCAGCTCGATTGCGCCAAGACCCATAGGACCTGCGCCGCCCAAAATTGCCAGCTTACCGCCCTTCTTCGCGCCGTCGGTACGCTCGTAAGTTTCGTAATCGGTATGATACAGCCCCTTAAACGCGCGGATAATACAAGCCAAGGGCTCGGTCAGCGATGCTTCGTAGAAGCTGTCACCGCCGTAGGGCAACAAGCATCCGCGTTCCAAAACGACCTCGGGAACAATCGCATAGGTCATGTTACCGCCAATGTAAGCATACGAATAGCCGGGGTCATAACAGTTTTCCAGCTTCAAAGCGGGCTGAATAACCGCGCGGCTTCCAACCTTCCATTTGTCTGCCACAGCCGAGCCAACCTGCACGATCTCACCGCACATCTCGTGACCGACGACGATGGGATTTTCGGCAATATTATTGGGAACGCGCTTGTGCATCGGACCTTGAATGACCGCCTTATAGGTTGACGTGCATACCGAGTCGGTGACCACACGCATCAAAACCTCGTTGGCTCCCAATTCGGGCAACTCGAAGCTTTCAATACGTAAATCGTTTGCGCCGTACAAGCGCACTGCATTTGTTTTCATAACGGAAAACCTCCTATTTTTATATTCCTATTTATTTTACCACATCAATCAAACTTTTTCAATATATTTCCGAAATTTTGATAAACGATCATGCAATATTTTTTCTACGATCATTTCCGATCATTTTCAATCAAGAAAAGGCTGCTCGGCACAATCCCGAACAGCCATTCTCTTTTATTCGTCACAGTTCTCCCAGTTATGGTAAACGTCCATCACGTCGTCGTCTTCCTCAAGCTTTTCGATCAGGAGATTCATGAACTTGATATCCTCTTCGCTTTCCAGAGTAACCGAGGTAGAAGCAACCTTGGTTTTCTCCGCGGACAGAATATCGTAGCCTGCATTTTTGAGCTCCTCTTGAATTGCGTAAACGTCATCGGGCTCGGTGGTTACAACAAACACCTCACCGTCCGCCTTGAAATCGGACGCACCTGCCTCTAATGCCGTTTCCATCAGTTTGTCCTCGTCAACGTCACCGTCTTCGTTATTGATGACGATCTCACCAACGTCGGAAAACAGGTATCCCACGCAACCGGTTTGTCCCATATTGCCGTGATACTTTGAAAAATATGCGCGCACGTTACCGGCGGTACGGTTACGGTTATCGGTGGTAGCGGTTACCAAAACGGCAATGCCTGCAGGACCGTAGCCCTCGTAGGAAACCTCCTCATAGGTTTCCGCGGTTGCGCCCAATGCTTTTTTGATGCAACGCTCAATGTTATCGTTGGGAACGTTGTTTGCCTTTGCCTTTTGAATCAGATCGCGCAGCTTGGAGTTGGACGCGGGATCTCCGCCTCCCTCCTTAACCGCGATGGTAATTTCCTTGCCGATCTTGGTAAAAATCTTACCCTTGGCAGCATCGGTCTTTTCTTTTTTGTGCTTAATATTCGCCCATTTGCTATGTCCGGACATCTTCTTTATTTCCTTTCCATTTGTAATCAGATCCAATCAAACCTTCTCCGTCTTTTGCAGACAGATCAGATCAAACGCATTGCCCATTACGGTCTTTACCGCTGCGGTCAAGCGAATACGCGATGCGCGTACCGTTTCGTTTTCGGCGGTCAGAATGGGACAGTTATGATAGAAGCGGTTAAATGCCGCCGCAATATCCAAAATAAAGCGTGTAATATAGCTCGGCTCATAATCCGCAATTGCGGCGCAAACGCGTTCACCGAACCGACAAAGCGTTTTCACAAGAGCAGCTTCTTCCTCTGTCGAGATCTCCATCGGCAGATCTGCAACCTCTCCGGCACGGTTCAATACCGAGCAGGTACGCGCGTACGTATATTGCACGTAGGGCCCCGTATTGCCATCGAAGCTGAGTGCTTCCTCCATCACGAAATTGATATCTTTCATTCGCGTGTTGGAGAGATAGTAGAACACGATCGCGCCAACGCCAACCGCCTCGGCAATTTCACCCGCATTTTCAAGATTGGGGTTTTTCTCTTGCATGATAGAGCTTACTTTCTCGATTGCCAACGCAAACAGATCCTTGAGCAACACTACGTTACCCGTACGGGTTGCCAGCTTTGCGCCGTTGAGCGAAACCGTACCGTACGGCACGTGTACCAGCTGGTCATACCAAGGGTAGCCCATCATCTCCACAACCTTGAACCATTGTGCGAAATGCAGACATTGCTGTGCGCTGGTTACGTAGATTGCCTTATCAAAGGCATAGGTTTCTTTGCGGTAAACTGCCGCCGCAATGTCACGCGTGGGATAGAGCGTTGATCCGTCGCGCTTCAAAATCAAGCACGGAGGCATGTTATAATCGGAAAGATCTACGATCGACGCGCCGTCATCAATTTTCAACAGCCCCGCGTCACGCAGCTTTTGCACCTGTGCCGGCATTTTGTCGGTGTAGAAGCTTTCGCCCTTGTAGGAATCAAAGGAAATCCCAAGCTGACGGTAGGTCTTCTCGTATTCCTCAAGGCTGATCGATACGAACCATTTCCAAAGCTCCAGATTTTCCTCGTCACCCATCTCCAGCTTATGGAATTCAGCGCGAGATTCCTCTGCCAACGCGTCGTCCGCGGGGAATCCGTTTTCGGGATCTCCCTTGATTGCGTTGTTGATGCGCACGTAAAGCTCCACCAGCTTGTCGATTCCGCCCTCAATCACCGCCTCGCGGCTTCCCCACTTTCTGTACGCAACAATCAGCTTGCCGAACTGCGTACCCCAGTCACCCAAGTAGTTGATGCCGTAGCAACGGTAGCCCGCAAACTCATGCAGCTTGCGAAGCGAATGACCGATCACGGTCGTTCCCAAATGCCCGATATGAAAGGGCTTTGCGACGTTTGGAGAAGAATAGTCAAGCACAACCATCTTTCCCTCGCCAAAGCTTTGCGAGCCATAGTGATCCCCTTGTGCAAGAATTTCGGGAATCACGTTCTTGGAAAGATAATCGTTTGAAATGGTAATATTTAAATATCCGTTTACCGCTTCCACCTTGGAAACGGCAATATCCGAGATCTTCTCGGCAAGTGCCGCCGCAATCTGCACGGGAGAACGGCGCAAAGTCTTGCTCAAACGGAAGCAAGGAAACGCCAAATCCCCCATCGTTGCATCGGGGGGATATTCGAGCATCGCGGCAACGTCGGAGAATTCCAACGTCGCTTCGGCATTGATCTCCTTGACAGCCTCTACGATCTGTTCCGCGATCCGCTTTTTAATGGTTTGCATAATAAGTCCTTTCCGTAATGTTTCTTTCTCGTATCGTACAATCACAATTGATTATTATACTACAAGCATCTCTGTTTTTCAAGTGTTCTTTGCGTTTTTTTCGGTCAAATTTGCCACTTTTGCGTTTACAAAGGGCAAAAGTGCGTCGGTCTTCAATAAAAGCTGTGCGCCGCGCGTTCCCGAGCTGACCGTAATCTCTTCAAATGCCAGTGCGCTTTCATGCACAAACGTGGGAAATTTTTTCTTCATTCCGATCGGACTGCACCCGCCTCGAATATATCCCGTCAACCCGAGAAGCTCCTTAACGGCCACCATCTCAATCTTTTTGTTGCCGGTTAAAGCCGCTGCGTTTTTCAGGTGAAGCTCCTCCGCTACGGGAATGCAGAACACCAAGGGACCGGTTTTGTCACCTCTTGCCACCAGCGTCTTGAACATTTGCTCTTCGGGAAAGCCCAGCTGCTCGGCAATATGAATCCCACTCAAATCGTTTTCATCGACCTGATACTCCAACACCTGATACGCGATTTTCGCCGCATCAAGCATCCGCATTGCATTCGTTTTTGTCATACAGACACCTCTTTTCTAAAGCCGTCACACACCACCGACGTATTCGTCGATCATTTCACGCGCCGCCTCTCTTTGCGCATCGGTAATTTCGATTCCTCCAAGGATCCGCGCCACCTCTTCCACTCGCTCGTTGTCACAAAGCTCGATAACGTCGGTTTCGGTTCGTCCCTTTTCTTCCTTTTTTGAAATCAGAAAATGCGTTTGTGCCAGGGACGCGATCTGCGCCGAGTGCGTCACACACAAAACCTGCGTGTCCCTTGCCGCTTTTCGCAGCATCATGCCTATTTTTCGCGAGGTCTTTCCCGAAACGCCCGTATCGATCTCGTCAAAGATGACGGTCGTTGCACCGTCACGGTCGTTGAGAACCGAGCGCAACGCCAGCATAATACGGGAAAGCTCTCCGCCCGAGGCGATTTTAATCATCGGCAAAAGCGGTTCCCCGGGATTGGTAGCGATCATGAATTCCACGTCGTCGGCTCCGTTTTCACGCAGCTCATCCGACAAAATTGAAATTTCAAACCGAACCTTGGGCATATCCAAAAAGGACAGCGCCTCGGTTACCTTTGCAACGATCTCCTCTGCCGCGGCGCGCCGCAGGACGGTCAACCGCCCCGCAAGAGCCGTTGCTTTTTCAAGTAAAGCAGCCTCTTCCGCACGCAAAGCATCCAGACGTTCCTCCGAAAAATCCAGCTCCTCCAGTCTGCAACGAGCCTGCTCCCGAAATTCCAAAATTTTGGGAATACTCTCTCCGTATTTGCGTTTCAGCTTGGAAATTGCCTCTAAACGCGATTCAATTCTGTCAATTCTCGCAGTCGGATCTTCGCGATCGTCATCCATATAAGCACGTGCAAGCTCGGCAATATCCTCAAGCTCCGATGAAACCGCCTCCAAGCGTTCAACCAGTTCATCTGCTCCGTCAATCAGCCCGCTTATCGATTGCAATGCCTGTCCTGCGCGCGCAGTCAGCGAATAAGCCGAGCCCTTTTCCGCGCCGCGAAGAGCTCTGTACACGAAGTCCGCCTTTTGATTGATCTGCTCCAGGTTTGCAAGCCGATCTCTTTCCGCGGTTAACACTTCCTCTTCCCCAGGCTTGAGCTTGAGTGCGTCAATATCGGCAATTTGGAAGGCTAACATTTCACGCAGCCGCAATTTTTCCGACTCGTCACACTGTGTCGCCTGCAATTTCTTTTGCACGTCACGTAGTGCCGCATAAGCCTCCCGATATGCCACCTTTTCCGCCGCTGGGTGTAGATACGCATCTAACAATTCCGCGTGCGTTTTCTTCTGTAACAGCTTTTGGTTGTCGGATTGTCCGTGAATGCTCACCAGCATCCGTGCAATTTGCCGTTGTATGCTTTGCGTAATCACGCGCCCGTCAAGCCTTGTTTGCGATCGACCGTCTGCAAAAATCGTTTTTTGAAGCATCAAGGAAGCATCCTCGGCTGTAAATCCCATTTCGTGAAGCGCATCGCAAACCGAGCTTGGCAAATCCTCAAATACCGCGCTGACGGTTGCGGACTCGGAGCCGCTGCGAATCAATTCTCTGGACGCGCGGTTTCCCAACAACAAATTGATGCTGTCAATGATAATCGATTTTCCCGCACCGGTTTCACCCGTCAGCACGGAAAATCCATATCCCGGCTCCAGATCAACGCTGCGAATGACCGCAACGTTCTCAATATGTAAAGAACGAAGCATAAATCAAAGATTTTTCATCAGCATCCGAATGCGATCCGCAATCACGGTTGCACATTCCTCGTCGCGCGCCACGATCATAATGGTATCGTCCCCCGCGACGCATCCCAGCACCTGGTGCATATCCATTCCGTCGATTCCCACGGCAACTGCCTGCGCAAGGCCCGCATAGGTTTTCAAAACCACGATGTTGCACGCATGATCCACGCTGACGATCGAATCAATCAAGGAGTTGCTGAATCCCATGGAAGACGACCCGTCGGTGCTCTGACGCGGCAAAACGTAACGGTAGCTTCCTCTTCCGGAGGTCATTTTTGCAATTTTGAGCTCGCGAATATCGCGGGAAACGGTCGCCTGCGTGACGTTAAAGCCATGATCGCGCAAGCGTTCGATCAACTCGTCCTGCGTGTCGATCTCATAGCGGGAAATCAGCTCCAAAAGTTTTTCTTGTCTGTGCTTTTTCATGTTTCAAACCTTCCTTTATGCCCTGGAATCATTCATTTTTTGACGTAATTTGCGGAAAAAGCCGCATTTTTTAAAGCGAATCAAATTGGTTTTCATCGGAGATTTGGTAATCCGAACCGTTTGATTGTGATAGAATTCAAAATTCATTCTGCCGTCCACAGTCAGATACAACCGCTTTTCTCTGACGCAGATATTTCGAATTTCCAAAGCGGAGTTATCCGGGAAAATCAAGGGTCTTGCCACAAACGAATGCGGACAGATCGGGGTTACGCAAACACAGTTTGCGCGCGGATCGAGAATCGCGCCGCCCGCCGACATTGAATACGCGGTTGAACCGGTCGGTGTTGCAACGATCAAGCCGTCTGCCCGATAGGTCGTCACCGATTCCCCGCTTTCGAACAATTCCAAATCGATCATGTGAGGCATAGAACCGTTTGATATCACGGCATCGTTCAATGCGTGACAGAACGAGCGCATCTCCCCTCCGGTTCCGAGCAGCTCCACGCGAAGCATCGCTCTCTCTTCGATGGTGTATTCATTTGTAAAAAGTGCGTCCAAGCGGTTCAATTCCTGAAGCTCCAGCTCTGCCATATAGCCAAGACGACCGAGATTGATCCCCAAAATCGGCGTTCCTCTCTGTGCCGCACGTCGCGCAGCCTCCAAAATGCTTCCGTCACCGCCGAGAACGATCAAAATATCCGCCTCCGCATAAACCGCCTCAATGGGAAGATAGCGAAAAGCATCGCGGCTTGCGTGCATTCGCAGGATCTTTTCACGGTTAAATGCCGCAATGAGGATCTCACACGGATTTTTGAGCAAGCGATCGGCAACCTTCATTGCCGCATTTGCTTTCTCCGAAATATTAAAATTGGTTATCAATGCGATTTTCAGCATCGAACCACCTCCTTCTTCCAATGAGAAACGGCACCCGTAACCTCGGTAATCCTTGACGAGGTCAAAGCGCGCTTGTCATCGGCTTGATTGATAAGCTGTACCAAAAATTCCCGATTTCCGTCCCCGCCCGTAATCGGTGACGGGATCAATGCAATCGGGGTCATTCCTGCGGCAACCGACGCGTCAAGCACGTGTTCGACTGCCTCTCGATGTCCGCGAGCATCCTTGACGATGCCGCCCTTTCCAAGCATCGAACGTCCCACCTCAAACTGCGGTTTAATCAAACAAACCGCACACGCATTCTCCCGCAACAAAAGCGGAAACCGAGGAATCAGATAGGTTGCCGAAATAAAAGAAACGTCCATCACGATCAGATCTGCAAGCGTGCCTCCCACCTGCTCGGGGGAAAGCGTTCGTGCGTTCGTGTGTTCCAAAGAGCTTACACGGCGGTCTTGCATCAAGGTGGGAACCAGCTGTCCCACTCCCGAATCGACGGCATAAACGTGCGCAGCCCCTCTTTGCAAAAGGCAATCGGTAAATCCGCCGGTGGATGCCCCGATATCGATTGCAACCAACCCCGCGGGGGAAATATGAAAAGCGTCCAAAGCCGCCTCCAGCTTCAATCCGCCGCGGCTGACGTACGGAAGCTCGTTCCGAATCTGCACGTCGTGATCTCCGTCAAGCGTTTGCGACGGTTTGGCAAGCACGACACCGTCAACCAAGACGTTTCCACTCTCAATCAGACTTTTTGCCCGTTGTCGGCTGGCAACATATCCCCTCTCGGTCAAATAAACGTCTGCTCTCATTTTTTACGCGTAGCAAGCCATTTGGCAAGGCTGCACAAGGCATCCGAATCCCGATAGCTGCGAATTGCAGCAATCGCTTCCTCGGTCAGACGATCTGCATAAAACTGTGCTTCCTCTACCGTGTAGAAAGAAGTAAACGTGTTTTTTTGATGCTCGGCATCCACTCCTACGTTCTTGCCAAGCTCCTCGGCGGTTCCCGTGCAATCCAAAATATCATCCACAATCTGGAATGCAAGACCGATATTCTCGGCATAGGTTACAACGTCTGCCATACGGGGATCGGTCAGATCAACGCCTGCCGCCAACGCCCCCATCACCGATGCTGCGCTGATCAACGCACCGGTTTTCATAGAATGCAGCTTGAGAAGCTGATCAAGCGTCAGCTTTTTCTTTTCGCCTGCCAAATCCATGATCTGACCGCCGATCATACCGTATCGTCCCGCGCAATTTGCAAGATAAGCAACCGCCTTAGAAGCAATTTCCGGACCCGCCACCGTGTTGGATGCCGCAACCTCAAACGCACCGGTTAACAACGAATCTCCCGCCAAGAGTGCCGTCGATTCGCCGAAAACCTTATGGTTGGTCGGCTTTCCGCGGCGCAAATCGTCGTCATCCATGCACGGCAGATCGTCGTGAATCAAGGAATACGTATGAATCATCTCCACCGCACAAGCAAACGGCAAAGCTGCCGCTTCCTCTCCACCGAACATCCGACAAAACTCCATTGTCAAAAGCGGTCGGATCCGTTTTCCGCCAGCAAACAAGCTGTAACGCTCGGCATCCAGAAGCGACTGCAGATCGTCGTCCTCTGTGTAGCAATCGCGCATTGCCTGCTCGACCAAGGTCGCGTTTCTGTGCATCAGCAATTCTAAAATTTCTTCTGTCATGTTCACTCCTCCACTGCCTTGAAGTCTACCTTTGCAACGCTTCCGTCCGGTTGCATTTGCAGCATTTTCACGCTTTGCTCGGCATTCTCCAATCTCTCGTTGCAAGCGCGGATCAACGCAACCCCCTCGGCATAAAGCTTCAACAGTTCATCCAAGGGTGCGTCCCCACTCTCTAATTTCTGTAGTATTTCATCAAGTCTTTCCATCGACTCTTCAAATTTCATCGTTTTCTTCGTCATACCCTCTGTCATCCTTTCTCACGCTCCACGCAAGCTTCAACCTGCCCGTCAAAGAAGCGAATGGTAATTTGATCTCCCCTTTGCAAGGCTTCGGCGGAAGTAACCGTTTCTTCGCCCTTGCTCACCGCCGCATAGCCTCTGGAAAGCACCGATAACGGGCTGAGTCCCTCCAGCTTTGCGCTCATTCGCAGCATCCGGTTTCGCTTTGCTTCCAAAGAGCTCTGCACCGATTGCTCCAAAGAACGCTCGCGTTCGCCAAGACGCATTCGAAACCCGTCCAGGATTCGTTCGGGGCTTCGAATCGCGGGTGACGATACCATTTGACGCAATACCCGTTTCTCCTGTGCAATTCTCGCACCTACCAGTTGAGAAAATCGCTGTCCCAGTCCCAAAAGCTGACCCATCAGCTCCGTCCGATCGGGAACGGCAAGCTCTGCCGCCGCAGACGGTGTGGGGGCACGTCTGTCCGCCACGAAATCGCAAATGGTAAAGTCGCTTTCATGTCCTACCGCCGAAATCACCGGAATCGGACACGCGGCAATCGTTCTGGCAAGCGTTTCATCATTAAATGCCCAAAGATCCTCTGCCGATCCACCGCCTCTTCCGATGATAATCACGTCGCAAAGACCCGTCATACCGAAAAATTCAAGACCCATGCAAAGGTTGGGAGCCGCCTCCGCCCCCTGCACAGCCGACGGGAATAAAATCATTTCAGCACAGGGGAATCGACGGTTCAAAATATTTTGAATATCGTGTACGGCAGCACCGCTGGGAGAGGTGATAACACCGATCCGCATGGGCATTGACGGCAGCGGCTTTTTTCTTGCCTCATCAAACAACCCCTCTGCCTCCAATTTTCTTTTCAACTGCTCGTACTGCAATGCAAGCGCACCGACACCGTCCGGTTGCATGCTGTCGATATAAAGCTGATACTGTCCCGTTGCCTCGTAAACCGACACCCGACCGTGTGCGATCACGCGCATACCGTCCTCGGGACGAAAGGCAAGACGCGAAGCGTAGCTGCGGAACATGACCGCCTTCAGCTGTCCGTCACGGTCCTTCAGTGTCAGATACGCGTGCCCCGAGGCATACAGCTTGAAATTGGAGATCTCTCCGCAAACGTAAACGTTGGAAAGCACACGGTCGCCGTCAAGCAGCATTTTGACGTAATCGTTCAATTCCGATACCGAAAGTGTGATTTTGTTTCGTTCCATGTCTTCCCCCTTTTCGTAAAATCAAGATTTCCTCAAGTACCGTGCGCGACACAAGAGCGCGGTTCCCGCCGCATTATCCGAGGAAAAGCTTGCCTCGGCAAAATACGTATTTTCTCGACTGCAAAGCCTTCTTTGCAAGCCGACGTTACTCATCACTCCGCCGGCATACACGATCGGCAGATTCCCGTAACACGCGTCGATATGCGCCGTCATTGCGGCAAGCGTTTCCCCAAGGAACGAAAAAACGAACGCGCTGACCATCGGCTTATCCGCAGTTTCCCGCCAAAGCTTTTCGGAAAGATTCTGCAGCCCCGAAAGGTTGCAAGAACCGTCCTTTACCGAGATGCGAGGCTTCGGCAGCTTTCCCGAAAAGGTATTTGCCAGCATTTCCATTTCACGTCCGCACGGAAACCGCAAGCCCATCATCACGCCAACGCGGTCGATTGCTTGTCCGGCATTCAAATCCTCGGTTTTTCCGATCAGCTCCACGGAAAAGCCGTTTCCGTCGGGAGTTGACAAAAGAACCTCGGTTGTGCCTCCCGACACGTGAAATGCCGCAAAGCGTTCCGCCGACAAAAGACGTTCCCCGGCACCCGATGCATACAGTGCCGCCATGATATGTCCCTCTTGATGGGAAAAGGTGAAAACCGGAATCTGCAATGCCGCCGCAAAGCTTTCGGCTGCCGCGCGTCCCGCAAGAAAGCACGGCATATAAGAACCCTCTGCCCGTCGCGGAAATGCCGAAACACCGACTGCCAGAATCTTCTTCTCGGGAAGCTGTGCGCGTAACTGCTCCATAATGCTCGGGAGATTGCGCACGTGCGAAAAGACCGCGTCGCTTTGCCGCAAGCCGCACTCGCCCTCTCGCACGGGCAACGGAATTTTCAAATTGGCAATGACTTCTCCGTCGAACGAGCAAAGTGCTGCCGACGTAGTATAGTTACTGGTATCGATTCCGAGAAAGCATTCCGTCATTGCTTTTTCGCCGCCTCGATCTCGTTTTTGGCACCATTGAGCAACCCGTTTACAAAGGCTTTCATTTTCTCGTCATCATATTTTTTCACCAGCTCGATTGCCTCATTCAAGGATACCGCCAACGGGATATCGTCCATATAGAGCATTTCGTAAATGCAGAGGCGAATTACCGAACGGGAAACCGGCGAAATGCGGGAGGGTTTCCATCCGTTGGAATGGCGAACCATACAGCCGTCTATTTCCTCCAAATGCTCCCAAACGCCGAAATAAACCGATTTTATGTATTCATTCCCGATAAACTCGCGATTTTCGGTTGCAAGCGCATAGATCGTTTCGCGTTCCTCATCCTTGCGAAATTCGGTTTCAAACAAAAGGCGGAAGGCTTCCTCTCTTGCTTCTTTTCTTGTCAGCTGTGCCATAAAGACCCGTATCCTTTCTTTTTCCTTGTGCGTCATGGAAAGCGACGCATAAAAATCCATCTTACACATTATACAACCAAAATCGCTTTTCGTCAACACCAAAAATGAATATTATTTAAAAATATTCATTAAAATATACTATTTTTTCTCTCTTCTCAATACTCTGTAAAGAAGAACCCGTATTTTTTTCTACAGAAAGTGAGAATCGTTTATGTCCAGAAGTCATTTTCGGCAATTGCTGTTTTTTCTCTTTTTTTTACTTCTTCTGAGCGCGGTTGCCCTTGTTTTCTCGTTCGTGGCGTTTCATTATGCCGCGCAATCCGTTTCCGACGACTCCCACCCCGCAACAGCCCCCTCCTTTACCGTGGTATTGGACGCGGGACACGGTGGAGAAGACGGCGGTGCCTCAAGCACGTCGGGCATTCTCGAAAAGGACGTGAATCTTACCGTTACGATGCTGATAAAAGAAATTCTGGAAGCGAACGGTGTGAACGTTGTCATGACGCGAACCGACGATCGGCTGCTATATGACAAAAACGCAGATTACCAAGGAAGAAAAAAAGCACTTGATCTGTTGGCTCGTCGTACCGTTGCCGAAAACACAGCCGACAGCATTTTCGTAAGCATTCACTTAAATTCCTACCCATCCGAAAAATATCACGGTCTACAGGTGTGGTACTCTCCGAATCACGAGCATTCAAGAGAGCTTGCCGCCGCCATTCAAGAAACCGTAAAAGAAACTCTGCAACCCGAAAACAACCGCGAAATCAAAGCCTCTACCTCCTCCATTTATCTTTTACACCACCTCCAAACACCTGCCGTTTTGGTTGAGTGCGGCTTTCTGTCCAATCCAAACGAAGCCGAGCTGCTGAGCGACCCCGACTATCAAAGGCAATTGGCTTTTTGGATTGCGCTGGCAATCATACGCGCGCAAAGTGCTTGACAATCGTGGATTTTCCTTGCATTTTCCGCAAAAATCAAGAAAAGCACTTGAAATCGGAGCGTGATTGTGATAGAATGAAGCTGACGATCACAACCGAAAGGAGCTTTTACATGAAAGGCTTAAAAACAGTTTATATCTGCTCCGAATGTGAATATAAATCTCCGAAATGGATGGGAAAATGCCCGAAATGCGGTGCTTGGAACTCCTTTTGCGAGGACGTGGAAGAACAGTCTCCCTCCTCTGCGACTCTGCCAAAGCGCATTAGTATGATCCCCACCTCTGACGATAACCGCGCAGTGGAATTTTCAAATCTGCAAATTCCCGATTACATGCGTCAAAATACGGGACTTGGAGAGCTTGACCGCGTGCTTGGAGGCGGCTTGGTACACGGATCCGTGGTGCTCCTTTCGGGAGAACCCGGGATCGGAAAATCCACGCTTTTGATGCAGATCTGCGATGCCCTGGGGACTTCTCGTCGCGTTCTCTACATTTCGGGAGAGGAATCGGGCGGTCAGTTGAAGCTGCGCGCCAAAAGATTGGGCATCGGCGGCAACAATCTGTTTATTCTGACCGAAACCAACGTGGAAAACATCTTAAAGGAAACCGAAAAAATCAAGCCGAACGTGCTCATCGTGGATTCTATCCAAACCATGTATTCCGCATCGGTCAACTCAACTCCCGGCAGCATCACACAGGTTAAGGAAACTGCGCTCTCCTTTATCAACAATGCAAAAGCCAAGGGAATGTCGGTTATTATGGTGGGACACGTCAACAAGGAAGGAAGCATCGCAGGTCCCAAGGTACTGGAGCACATGGTGGACGCCGTTCTGTATTTTGAGGGAGAGCGTCAGCAGGCATACCGCATCATACGCGCCATCAAAAACCGCTACGGATCGACCAACGAGATCGGTGTTTTCGAAATGACCGACAAGGGGCTTTTGGAGGTTGAAAATCCTTCGGAAATGCTGCTTGCGGGCAGACCGAAAAACATTTCCGGCAACTGCGCAGTCTGTACGCTGGAGGGAACCCGTCCCTTGATTGCTGAAATCCAAGCACTCGTAACCCCCACCGCCTTCCCCGCACCGCGCCGTACGACAAACGGCATCGATTATAACCGAATGTGTTTGATTATTGCCGTCCTTGAAAAACGGCTTGGTTTGAAATTTTATCAAAACGACGTCTATCTGAACGTCATCGGAGGACTGCATTTAGACGAGCCTGCATCCGATGTGTCCGTAGCAATGGCACTCATTTCTTCCATGACGGACCGCATCATTCCCGACGACCTGATCGCAATCGGTGAATTGGGACTGGCGGGCGAGTGTCGCGCGGTATCCAATTTGGAGCAACGCGTCAAGGAAGCGGCACGTCTGGGATTCGCACACGCGATCGTTCCCTACCGCAATATCGAAAAACGCAACCTTGACTGCGAGGGAATCAACGTCATTCCCATTCGCGGTATTTACGAAGTATTGAATATGATGAAAAAGCAAGATTAACCAAAGCAAAAAAACGCCCGTCATATCCGAAAAATTACGGATATGACGGGCATTTTCTGTTTTTATTTTGCATCAAACCAGGTTTCACCCGTTTGAATTTCCACACAAAGAGGAACGGTATACGCAACCGCTTCCTCCATCGCACGCTTCAGGATCTCCTCGGCGGCAGCCGCACAATCACGGTGAGCTTCGATCAAAAGCTCGTCGTGAACCTGCAAAATCAGCCGCGCATCAATCCCGCTTTCCTTGAGCATACTGTGCGCACGCACCATTGCCAGCTTGATCACGTCTGCGGCAGTTCCCTGAATCGGGCTGTTCATTGCCACGCGCTCCCCAAACTTTTGTTGCATTTTATTGGTTCCCATCAACTCGGGAATATAACGGCGACGTCCGAACAGCGTGCTGACGTATCCTTGCTCGTATCCGAGTTTGATGACGTCCTTCAAATATGCGTCAATTCCGGGATAGCTTTCCAAATAGCGGTCGATAAATGCCTGTGCCTCGGCTCGCGAAACACCGATATCATCCGACAACGAAAATGCACCGATTCCATACATAATTCCAAAATTAACGGCTTTTGCGCGTTTTCGCATCTCAAGCGTCACCTCGCTCGGTGCAACGCCAAACACGGTTGCGGCGGTAGAAGTGTGAATATCCACCCCCTCCAAAAAGGCATGGATCATATTGCTGTCTCCCGAAACGTGGGCAAGAAGACGCAATTCGATCTGTGAATAATCGGCATCCACGATGACGTAATCTGCGTTTTCAGGCAGGAAAAATTTTCTCAACTCCCGTCCAAGCTCGGTACGCACGGGAATATTTTGCAGATTTGGCTCGGTAGACGAGAGTCTACCCGTGGCGGTTCCGGTTTGCTTAAAGGTGGTATGCACGCGTCCGTTTTCATCCGCAACCTTCAAAAGTCCGTCTGCGTAGGTGCTTTTCAGCTTGGTGACCTGTCTGTAGTCTAAAACGTCCTCGATGATCGGGTGCACGGAGCGCAGCTTTTCCAAAATTTCGGCATTGGTGGAATATCCCGTTTTGGTTTTCTTTGCATGCGGAAGTCCCAAGGTGTCAAACAAAACCTCACCTAACTGCTTAGGCGAATTGATATTAAATTCCTTGCCCGCGTGAAAATAAATTTGAGATTCCAAGATCTCGGCAACCGCGGAAAGCTTTTCTCCGTATGCGGCAATCCCCTCCCGATCAATACGAAACCCGACGCGCTCCATGTCCGCAAGCACCTTGGCAAGCGGCATTTCCAAGCGATCAAACAGCTCCTTTTGTCCGCTTTCTTCCATTTTTTCCAAAATCGGTTGATACAGGCGATAAACGTATGCCGTGAGCAACCTCTCGTCAACCGATGTCACCCCTAAATAATCCGAGAGCAGCGTTGACAGCTCGTAATTGCTTTTTGCCGAGTTGACAAGATACGCACCAAGCATGATATCAAACAAAGAAAGCTCTTCAAAGGCGGAATCCAAAAACTGCTTATAAAAGCGTTTTACGTCGTAACAAATCAGCGTTTTTCCTTTTAACAAACCGTAAAGCTCAAAAAGCGGCTGTTCGATCTCCCACACCTCGGTACCGTCCGAAAAACGAACCGTCCCGTCGCTTACGTCGAACGCGATCAGGGAATGCTCGGAGAGCAGCTGTGAAAGCTCGTTTTGGGTTACAGTTTTCCGCGAAATCGCTTCGGCTTCCGAGGAGGAGATGCCGTCCAGATGAAACCGCTTCAAAAAGACGGAAAACTCCAACCGCGTAAAAAGACGTTTTACCGATTCGGAATCTCCCCCATTCGTTTGCAAATCGTCAAGCTCCAAGCCTAAAGGGACTTCGCAAAAGATCCGTGCCAAATCACGCGACAGATATGCACTGTCCTTGCCGCTTTCCAGCTTGCTGCGCACCGACGGGGTATGCTTTGCCGTGGGTAATTGCTCGTAAACGCCATCCAAGCTGCCGTATTCGGCAATCAGCTTCAAAGCGGTCTTCTCACCGATTCCGGGAACACCCGGAATGTTGTCCGAGCTATCTCCCATCAGCGCCTTGACGTCAACAAACTGCGAGGATTTTACTCCGTATTTTTCAAAGAAAGCCGCCTCGTTCACGTCAATGGTTTCGGCATTTGTTGCAAGCAAAACGTGCGTATTCTCGCCAATGAGCTGCAGTGCATCTCGGTCACCCGTCATGATATAGGCATCGCACGATCTGCCGCGGCAAAGCTGTGCCAGCGTTCCCAAAATATCGTCAGCCTCGTATTCTTCTTTTTCAAGGACGGTATATCCCATCGCGCGCAAAAGCTCCTTGGCAACCGGCATCTGCATGGCAAGCTCTTCCGGCATTGGTCGTCTGCCCGCTTTATACGCATCGTACATCCGATGGCGGAAGGTCGGTGTCTTCAGATCGAACGCCACCGCGCAATAATCGGGCTTTAACAGCTCCGCCTGCTTGGAGATCATATTAACGAGCCCGTATAAAGCGTTGGTGTGAAAACCGTCCTTCGTAGTCAGAGGACGCACCCCGTAAAAGGCTCGGTTGAGAATACTGTTTCCGTCAATGGCAAGCAATTTCTTTATCATAAAATTCGGCATCCTTTCCGCATCATCTGGTAACAGTGTACCACATTTTTTCAGAAAAGTCAATCAAAAGCAAGAAAAAAAGGAGGATTGCTCCCCCGTTTTTTCTTATAGTTCTTCGTCCTCTTCGCAGTCACGCAATTCCTCGGAAAAATCCTCCCGACCGGCACCGCACAACGGACAGCTCCAATTGTTTGGAAGATCTTCGAAGTCGGTATTTTCTCCGATCCCGTTTTCGGAGTCCCCCACCAGAGGATTATACTCGTAACCGCACAGCTCACAAACATGAATCAACATTCTGTCACTCTCCTTTTCTCGGGTTGATTGATTGCTTCAAAAACACGAAAAATATAATATCCCAAGCACCGAGGTTTGTCAAGTCCTTTTTTCATTTTTTCGGTCACTTTTTCTCAAAAAAGTTGCAATGATCGTTTTCAACAACGCACCCCTCCCACGTCCTCTGCATGGGCAGTATATGTCAAAAGGCGGCGCCGTGCAATGAAAATGCGAAAAAAAACCATATTTTCGAATCTTGGTTCATACAATTTAAGAGAATACGGAGGTCGGGGTTCAAGATGAAAAAGCATGCAAAACAAATTTTTTGGAACACCCTGCTCCTAACGGTGGCGGGACTTTTCATCCGCACGGTTGGGGTAGGCTTTCAGGTCTACTTATCGAACCGTGTCGGTGCAGAGGCAATGGGACTGTTTTCCCTGATGTCGGGAGTTTACGGCTTTGCGCTCACCTTTGCAACGTCCGGTATCTACCTTGGCGTAACGCACCTGGTGGTAGATGCACTCGGCAAGAAGCAGCCCGAACGCATTGCTCCTGCCATGCGACGCGCGATTCTTTATGCGCTCTCCTTTGGAACAGCCGCTTTTTTACTTTTATACGGATTTGCCCGTCCGATCGGCATTCTGTGGTTAAAAGATGAACGTACGGTTACGTCACTTCGTCTGTTTGGGATTTCGCTTCCGCTGATCTCGCTTTCTTCGGTATTCAGCGGCTATTTTTCGGCGGTCAGAAGAAGCTTCAAAAATGCCGCCGTACAGGTCTTTGAGCAGGCAGTGAAGATCGGCTTTACCGTCTATCTTTTGGCATTTCTCTTCCCCCATGATATTGAAAAAACCTGCTGTGCAATGGTACTGGGCGGCGTGCTTGCCGAGGTTGTATCCTTTTTTTGCAATTTTCTTCTGTACCTTGCCGATCGCAAACGATATACGAAAAGCGGCAGAAGTCGTTTGGAAAGCCATGAGGGAAAGCGTTTGATAAAAATTGCGCTCCCCGTTGCGATAACTGCCTATATTCGTTCGGCACTCGTTACCGTGGAACACGTTTTAATTCCCGAGGGACTTCGCAACAGCGGAAGCAGTCATCAAACGGCGTTGATTGCTTACGGAAGCATTCAAAGCATGGCACTTCCGATTATTTTCTATCCGGCCGCGCTTATTTCCTCCTTTGCCGGGCTGATCGTCCCCGAAATTGCCGAATGTCACGTAGAAAAAAGCACGCGCCGTATTGCGTACATGCTCTCCCGCGTGTGGTGGATCGCCTCTCTCTTTTCCATCGGGGTCGCGGGGATCCTGATCTGTTTTTCGTTTGAAATCGGTGACGCCTTGTATCCCGGAACCGAGGCGGGAAAGTACATCCGAATGCTGGCTCCCCTGATTCCGATTATGTACGTGGACACGGCAACCGATGCCGTGATGAAAGGATTGGGAGAGCAGATTTTTTCGATGAATATCAATATTGCCGATGCTTTGATCTCGGTGGTGATGGTTTGGCTTTTGATTCCAAGGTTTGGAATTGCGGGCTATTTGGTAACCATTTACTTTTCGGAAATTTTCAACACGGTACTCAGCATTTGGCACCTGCTTTCGATCACTTCCCCTCATTTACGGCTTTTTAAATGGGTAGCGGCTCCGCTGCTTTCGATTTTGGGAGCGACCTATGCGGTTCGTCTGCTCTTGTTAAAAAGCAGTTGCCTGTTTGCCAATCGCGGCTTGTCAATTTTCATCCATATTGCGGCGGTCTTTGCCCTTTATTTCTTGTTATTGCGTATGCTTGGCGGCATTGACCGCGAGGATATGAAATGGATCGGCTCGCTTTTCACAAAAGAAAGCCGCCAACGGTCGGTTGACGGAGAGCCGGCAACGACCGGGCGGCTTAAGAATCACAGAAACAGCTTGCGAAACTGGCGTCCCTGAAACGCAGCCTGAAGCGTTGGTAAAAGCAATGAAAAGTCCGCAACCAACGAGTGCGGCTTCTTTTCGGGATCGTCCTGCATCATCGGCACAAAATAGACCTGCTTGCGAGAAAGCAGTGTTGCAATATTTTTCAGATTTGCCGACAACGCATCATTCGATGCCAAGGAAATGACCAAGGGTCTGTCACTTCTCAAGTGCGCCTTTGCCGCCATACAAACGGCGGTATCGGTAATTCCGTTGGCGATCTTTGCCAGGGTGTTGCCGGTACAAGGCGAAATAATCAAGCACTCCAACGGAGAACGCGGACCCAGCGGCTCGGCATCCACAACCGTGTGAATGGCAGCTCGGCTGCAGATCTCCTCCACTCTTTCCAAAAGCCCCTTTGCCGTGCCGAAACGCGTATCGGTGCTCCAAACGGTTTCGCTTAAAATCGGCTGTATATCATACCCCAAAGAAATCAGATTCTGCAGCTCCTCCAAGGCACGCGCGTGCGTGCAGAACGATCCGCAAAACGCATAACCTAACATTTTCTACTCTTCCTTTCGTCAAAAAGTCACTCTGCTAAAAAAGCTCTTCCAAGAAATCCTCCACCGTTTGCGCAAGAATCCACCCCGCGCTTTCCGGTGTGCATTTTCCGGGCAAAGCCGTTCCCCATACCGTTCGAAGTCCGAGCTCTTGCGCAGCAGCGAGATCGATCCCCCCGGGTGCCGATGCCAGATCGATCAGAATGCAATTTTTCGGAACAGACTCCAGAATCTCTTTCGTCATCACCCTCGTGGGAACGGTATTGAAAATCGCCCGACAGCCAAGCGGCAACGCTTTCAAGGAGGCATATTCGTCAGCGTCCGAAAGTGTACGGGTCTTATGATGAGCAAGCTCTGCCATGGTGCGCGCCTCTTTTCTTCGCGCATAAACGGTTACGTCGGCTCCAAGTGCCCGTAGCTTTTGTGCCAACAACGATCCGATTCGACCGTATCCGATCACCGCAGAGGACAATCCGTCTATTGTGATCGGAAGCTCCTTCATGGCAATCGAAATTGCCCCCTCAGCGGTTGGCACGGCATTCTTGAGCTGTAACAGCTCGGATTGGAAATAATCGATGACACGAATTCCCCGTTCCATTGCCGACGAATACATCGGTTCTCCGATTTTTCCGCCCAGAAGCACGCGTCCGCCGATGCGCTCCGTCAACGCGGACAATCTCAAAAACACGTTGGGGCTTTCCAAGGGACAGTTCAAAAAGACACCGTCCAATGAAACCGGCAACGGAAGAATCACCACGTCCGCATCGGCAATCGCCTCCTCCCAATCGTTACAAATGCGTGCCTTTTCCACCTCGTCATGACAGGATCCCAGCCCCCACATCGAAACGCGGTATCCGTCAGCCGACAGCCTTTGCGTCATCGCAATCTGTCGGCGGTCACCTCCCAAAACACAAAGCTTCAAGATTCCCTCCATCTCACATCATCCTTTCTCTCCCGTTAACACTAACAGAATATGACAAAAAGCCGCTTTTCGATACTGAAAAACGGCTTTCATGCGAGCAGAATGCGGTTATTGACTCGGGGACAAATATTCCAACAGCTTTTCGTCGGCATTCGCGTATACGGAAATACCGTAGCTTTGTGCCACCTCGCAAAGCTTTTCCGTAATCGCCATGTCTTTCGGCGTTTCGGGATACGGCAAATATAGCTTCCTTACGCGAACCGTTTCCGCAAGCGTTTTGATAAAATACGTTGCTTGGTCGGAGGGATTGCAAAGAATCACGTCGCGGATTTCCGTAAAACCGGCATCATCGACGACCTTCTTGATCTCTTGCGCGCAGGAAACAGCCCCATAAGTATCGTTGACCACCGCCACGTGACCTCCTCCCGTGTATACACAGATTTCACCGCGATGGTCCTGCAGAACGGCAGTAACCTGCCAATCGGTCTTTTCGGGAAACCGCATGGCGCAATAAGATAATACCGTAACGGCAACGAACAAAAGCGGCAATAGCAAGCTCCAGGCTCTGTGGCGAAGCTTTAGAACCGCCAACAGAATCAGTGCAACGCTCAAAACCCCCAGTAAGATCTCGGTTCGTGTGTCGGTCAAAGGTAATAGCGTGACGTTCTGCCTGGCAAAGAACGCCGCCCCCTCCAAAATAAATGCTTCAAGAGCTGCGCAAGCCTCCCCAAGAAAAGGAACGTACGGACAAACCAAGAGGATCGTGCCGCCTATCATCAAGAGTGTTACGGGAAAAGAAAACAAAAGCGTTGCTGGAATTGACCAGATTGAGAAGCTTCCGAAAAAAGCCGCGGAAAGCGGTAATAAAGCCACGTTGGCTAAAAATCCAACGGCAACCGCGCTACACGGCCACGTCAACGGGCGCGTGCAAATCCGCAATAGCTTGTTTTGGGGTCTTCGTTTGTTGAAAAAGCGGTTGATGGGAGGATAGAAAATAATGATTGATCCGGCAGCCACAAAGCTGAGCCACAGTGAAACGTCCAAAACCGCGTATGGTGTAACCGTTAAAATCAGCATCAATGCCGTACACAATGCCGTAAGACTGTCGTATTCATGCCGCCACAGGAACGCAAGATACAGAATACACGCCATCAAAACGGCTCGGGCGGCAGAAACCGAGCAGCCGGTTAAAATCAAATATCCGATTGCCGTCAAAGAAATCACAACGGCTCGAACCGTTTTCGAAGCACGCAACAGCTTCAGCAGTCGATCCAAAAAGGCAACGAGGATCGATACGTGCAATCCGCTGAGTGCCAACAAATGTGAAATTCCGCAAGCGCGGAAATGAAATTGATCCAAATTGGATAAAAACCGTCGATTTCCAAGCAAAAGTGCCGACGTTAGTCCTCCAGAACGCATTCCAACCGTTCTCCAAAGGCGAAAGGATTGCTTCAGATTGATCCTGGAAGCCCACACGGAAAGATCGAAGGATTCCTCCTCTACAACGGTACAATCCTGCTCCGATTCAACCTGCAATACCAACATACATCCGTCCGACAACCGATAGCGCTTTTCGTCAAACAGCTCGTCCTCCAAAAATGCGCGCGGTGTTGCGTGAACCACGAAGGAATCGCCCACCTGCAAGCCGCAGGAAAACTCACATTCCAAAAGCGCGCCAAACGAATACGCTTCCTCTTCAAATCCTGTGATTTTGACACGGTAGGATGTAAAAAAGCTTTCCGACGTAAGCCGTTCGGTAACCGTCCCCTCTGCAACACACGGTTGACCGACGTAGGTCTGTAAGCGTTCATAGCGTTCACGGAATAAGCAAAGCGAGCTTCCCACCGAAAGAACCGCCGCAAACAAACACAAAAGACTGACGATTTCCCGCTTTCCGTGCCGTCGAAGGAGGAAAAGCATACAGCTTGTCACAACAAATGCACACAGCAATATTCCAAAGAGCCTTTGATGCGCACCGTAGCTGATGCGAAGAACGGCCAATGAACAGACAACGTAAACGAATGCGGCAAGAACAAGCGGTCGGCGGTAAAAGATGCGCATACACAATCTCCTTTCTCAAAAAAATGGCTTTTTTTGACATTTTTGGGACAGAATCAAAAAAATCACTTGACAATCCGACAAAAATCATGTATAATGTATCCGTATGTTGCTATCAAGCAACTCTTATGAATTTAATTTTGGAGGAAATAACTATGTTTGAAACGCTGAAAAACCTTTTGGTTGAAGAGCTTCAGCTTGAACCCGAAGAAATCACGCTTGAGGCAGAGCTTGCAAACGATCTCGGTATCAATTCCATTGAGCTTGCCGATCTCGTTATGCTTTGCGAGGATAAATTCGGAATCGAAATCGAAGACGATGACATTCACAAGTTTGTTACCGTTGCCGACGTTGTTTCTTATCTTGAGGCAAACAACGGCTAAACATAGAGAACAGATAAAATGGGCACTTTGTCGGTGCTCATTTTTCTCTTTCGTCCCCGAATTTATTATACAAGAAAACGATTTTTTTGTCAAGATTTGACGACGGAGTAAAAAAAAGATAAAAAGTACTTGTAATCCGAAGCAAATTGCGTTATAATGGATTCAAACGAAACACCGAAGAAAGGCTTGATACTTCTTATGAAACACGGTTATATTCAGGTTGCTGCCGCTTCGCCTCGCTTGCGCGTAGCAGATCCTTTTTTCAATGCAGACGAAATGATCCGCCTCACTCGCAAAGGTGCCGAAAAAGGAGTTCGCATTTTGGTATTTCCCGAGCTTGCGCTGACGGGCTGTACCTGCAAGGATCTTTTTTTCTCGGAGGCTTTGTTAAGCGGTGCCAAGCGTGCGCTTTGTCAATACGTAAAAGAAACCGCCGCACTGCCCACGGTATCGGTCGTAGGGCTTCCCCTGTCGATCAAAAACAAGCTTTACAACGTAGCCGCGGTGGTTTATCACGGTGCAATTCTTGGCTTTGTCCCAAAAACAAGACCCTCTGCCAACAGTCTTTTGGCGGATGCGCGCTATTTTCAGCCATCCGATGCTTGCGACAAAGAGGTTTTTGTATATTTTGAGGGGGAGGATATTCCGTTCGGTGCCGACCTGCTCTTCTCCTCCCTGGAAATGCCCGCTTTGCGTTTCGCCGTGGAAATCGGCACAGATATCGATTTGGTAACACCGCCGTCCCTCGATTACAGCCGGGAGGGTGCCACACTTATCTGCCATCCCACGGCAAGCATTGAAACGGTGGGGGCTTCAGAAAAGCGTACGGCAGCATTGCTTGCCCACAGCGAGCGAATCGGCTGCGCATACGTTTCGGCTTCGGCAGGATACGGAGAATCCACCACCGACCTCGTGCTCGGCGGACACTGCATCATCACCGAAACCGACACGCTCTTGGCAGAAAAAAAGCCGTTTTCCGAGGCGGCTCTTTGCCTCTCACAACCCAATCTTTCCACGGTTTCTTATAAAAAGCGCAGAAAAGACCTTTGCGCAGCGGCTTCTAACGGTTGCCGTGAGCTGTTCTTTTCCATGCCGCTTGAGGACACCGAGTTGACACGTCCCATTGATCCGCATCCCTTTGTTCCCTCAGATCCCGACGTGCTGTTCTCTCGTTGCGAGTCGATCCTCGCCATTCAAACGGCAGGGCTGATGCAGCGAATTGAGAAAGCTTATGCGCAAAAGATCGTTTTGGGAATTTCGGGCGGATTGGATTCCACGCTTGCCCTTTTGGTGATGGCTCGTGCCATTGATCGCCTGAAGCGTCCCAGAACCGATATTATCGCGGTCACCATGCCTTGCTTTGGCACGACCAACCGTACCAAAAACAACGCGACCGTGCTTTGCGAGGAGCTTGGCGTAGACTTCCGCTGCGTTGATATTTTCGATGCAGTCAATCAGCATTTTGCCGATATCGGACACGATCCCCAAAACCGCAACGTGGTATATGAGAACGCACAAGCGCGAGAGCGCACGCAAATTTTGATGGATATCGCAAACGCGTGCGGAGGTATGGTCATCGGAACCGGCGACCTCTCCGAGCTTGCGTTGGGTTGGGCAACCTACAACGGCGACCAAATGTCGATGTACGGTGTAAATGCCGACGTTCCCAAAACGCTGGTTCGTCATCTCGTTGCACACTGCGCGCTGTGCGCTGCACGCGACGGCAACAAAATGCTTGCCGATGCGCTTGAAGACGTGGTCAATACGCCTGTTTCTCCCGAGCTGTTGCCTGCCGATGAAAAGGGCGAGATTGCGCAAAAAACAGAGGATTTGGTCGGACCTTACGAGATTCACGATTTCTATCTGTACTATATGTTGCGTTACGGATATTCCCCATCGCATCTGTATCGGCTGGCTTGCTATGCACTTGGAAGCCGCTACGATACCGACACGCTGAAAAAGTGGCTCAAGGTATTTATTCGCAGATTTTTCTCACAGCAATTTAAGCGCAGCTGTATGCCCGACGGTCCCAAGGTCGGCTCGGTTGGACTTTCTCCGCGCGGAGATTGGATGATGCCCTCCGATGCATCCTCCGCACTTTGGCAGCAAGAAGCCGAAGCATTATAAAAAATCAACGAAAAACAGACGGTACACCCGAACGTACCGTCTGTTTTTCTTTCGTTTTCTTGCAGAATCAGCAAAAAAATCACAGCGTATCTGCTTTTTGGTATGCGATGCGCGGCTCACCGTTTTCCAAGCGAATGATTCCGCAACGGACGAATCCGTTTTTCGCAAGCGCATTTTGCATGGGAATATTGTCGTGATGCGTATCTATTTTTACGTTTCCGCACTGCTCAAAAGCGTATGCAAAGCAGAAAGAAGCCACTCCTTTTCCATGCTTCGCCACGGCAATGCGATGAATCACTCCGTAGGAAAGATCGTTCAGCCAAGCACCGTCTTCAATACTTTGATAGGTTGGGTCTGTCCCCTCGAAAAAGCAAAACACACCGTAGATTTCTCCCATCGAAATACAAAGATGGCATTGCCCCGCTTCGATATCCGCGCGAATGAGGTCTTCCGAGGGATACGAATCCCGCCATTGATCGGGGTTGCCGTTGTTTTTCATGTATTCCCTGGCTTTGGCATAAATCTCCATGATCTTCGGCAGCTCTTCTATCGTGGCTTTTCGAATATTCATTTCCATACCCTCCTGCTTGAGTGCAAAATCCTTCTCCCCTGTTCTTCTATGCACGGGGGGAAATCCCACCAGATTGCAATACGTGCGATAAAAGGAAGAGTAATCCGAAAAGCCCACCTGATATGCAACCGATGCGGCGGGTTCTCCGTTGGCAAGCAGTTGCTGTGCCATTGCAATTCTTTTGGTTTTGATGTAATTGAAAATTGAAATTCCGGTATGCTTTCGGAAAGAATGGCAAAGATAATATTTGCTCACAAAAAATTGCTGTGCCAAAGCGTCAAGCGATATTTTCTGATTGATGTGCATATTGAGATGCTCGATCACACCCGCAATCAAATTTTCCTGCTTTAAGGCAGGCTCTTGCGGTGTGGAAAGTGACAAAAGAAGCAAAACTCTGGAAAGCGTCAGGCGAATAAAGGATTCTTGAGTCTGCTTCTCGGAAAAACGCTCGGAAAGCGGTCGGATCTCGCGAAACGCCGAAATAATCTCCTCGGTAATTCCGCTGCCGTCAAAATACACGCCGTTGCTGCTTTTTTGATAGTTCGAAATGATGGAAAGATCGATTGCCTCCCCCAGCAAGGTATCACGCTCAAAATGAATCACGTAGCGTTCATACGCGCGTTTTTTATCGGGGCAAACGTAATGAAATTCATAAGGGCGCAACAAAAGAAGCGTATTATCACACAAGGGATATTCTGCGCCGTCTACGACAAATCTTCCGCTTCCCTTAACTACGTACAAAAGCTCGTAAAATCGATGACAGTGCCGTTCAAAGTGTCCGGGCTCCGGCACCTCGGTGGTCGAATAGGAGCAGATCAGGTGCTTATATTCCTTTCGATATGACCTTTTCAAGCGGAAATCACCTCTCTAAAAACAATTATCACATATATTTTAACATATAAAAGCAATATTTGCAATATGAAATACAATATTTACAATAGTTTTTTTTACAAAAAAAAGTATAATAAGGTTGTATACAAACAAAAACTTGAATGAGGTGATTGACATGAAACTGGGAGCTCAACTTTATTCTGTTCGCGACAACGTACAAAATGCCGATGATTTTCGAACAACCTTGCTTCGTTTGAAGAAAATGGGTTACGAAAATGTACAGGCATCGGGTATTGGACCGATTTCTCCCGAGGATTTACGCGACATTTCCTTGGAAACCGAAATGCCCATCGTTTGCACGCATATCTCGCTGGAGCGCATCGTTAACGATACCGATGCTGTCATCCGCGAACATAAGCTCTTTAACTGTCCCGTAATCGGGCTTGGCGCAATGCCCAAGGAAAATCGTTCCACACAGGAAGGGCTCGATTCCTTCTTGGCACAAATGAAAACGCCGGTGGAAAAGATCCTGGATGCAGGACTTCAATTCTCCTATCACAACCATCAATTTGAATTTGTCGTTCCCGAGGGCGGCAACCGGATGATGTTTGACTATATGCTGGAGAAATGCCCCGATTGGCTCTTCCTGTTGGATACCTGCTGGGTAGAATATGCCGGACAAAGTGCGGTGGAATACATCAAAAAAATTGGTGGAAAACGATTGACGAACGTTCATTTCAAGGACGTGGCTCCCATCGACCCTGCCGACCCGCAGGAAATTTTGGGGCAAAAGGTATCCAGATTTATCCGCACGCCGGGTCAGGGTCGTTTGGATTTCCAAGCTATCTATGAGGCTTGTGCAGAGGTTGGTGTTGAAAACGTTCTGGTGGAGCAGGACAACGCCCCCAAGACCCCCGATCCCTTTGCCGAAATGGAATTTGCATATCACCATTTGCGTCCGATCATTCACTGATTTATCAAAAAACATACCGAAAGGAAAATTACCATGGCACAATTTATGATTTCTGCCTTTGCCGATGAGGCTGCAAAGGATCTTGACGGACAAATCGCCGCACTGAAAAGGAACGGTCTTTGCTTGATCGAGCCGAGAACCATTCTGAACAATATCGTTGAGAAAACCGACGAAGAGCTTGAAGAAATCGCAAAACGCCTGAAGGAGGCCGGGATTTCGCTTTCCGCATTGGGTTCACCCATTGGAAAATACAGCATTGAGGAACCGTTCGAAGCACACCTTGCCGTTTTCGAACGCGCTCTGGCGGCTTGCAAAATTCTCGGAACCGACAGAATGAGAATTTTCAGCTTTTTCGTTCCCCGCGACCGCGTTTCGGAATACCGTGAGGAGGTTATGCGCCGTATGCGGATCCTTTTGCAACGCGCAAAAGAGGAAGGCATTACGCTTTGTCATGAAAACGAAGCGAAAATCTACGGACAAAATCCCGAAGAGGTTGAAGATCTTTTGACCGAGCTTCCCGAATTAGGCGGTGTATTTGATGCCGCCAACTACATCTTTGACGGACAAGACCCGATCAAGGGCTTCCTTGTGACCTTCCCCTCACTGGTTTACATGCACGTAAAGGATGCGAAGCCCGACAAGACCATCGTTCCGGTTGGAATGGGTGACGGAAGATATGACGAGATTTTCACACGGCTCGAAACCATGACCGACAAAACCATTATTCTGACGGTCGAGCCGCACTTGAAAGAATTTACGGGCTATAACAGCATCGACAGCCGTTCCATGAAGCACGATCTTCACTTTGAAGATTCGAACGAATCCTTTGACTATGCGATCAACAGCCTGAAAAAGATGCTGACGTCGCTCGGTTACCGCGAGGAGGAAAATCACGTATGGAAAAAGTAAGATTCGGTATCATCGGTGTGGGTAACATGGGGTACAGCCACGCAAAAAAGATGCTGGCAGGAAACGTTGAAAACGGTTATTTGAGTGCCGTTTGCGATCTCAAAGAGGATAAGCTGGCTCGTGTAAAGGAGCTGGAGGGCTCGGAAAACGTAAAAACCTTTACCGACTACAAGGAAATGCTGGCAAGCGGTACGTGCGATGCCATCGTGGTCGCAGTTCCCCACTACGACCATCCCCGTCTTGTAATCGAGGCTTTGGAAAGCGGCCATCACGTGGTTTGCGAAAAGCCGGCAGGCGTATACACCAAGCAGGTAAAGGAAATGAATGCGGTTGCGGAGAAATCCGACAAGCTCTTTACCATGATGTTCAATCAACGTACCAACTGCGTATACCGCAAGATGCATGAAATGATCCAAAACGGTGAGTTGGGTGAAATCAAGCGCATCATCTGGACCATTACCAACTGGTACCGTCCGCAAAGCTATTACGATTCGGGTGATTGGCGTGCAACCTGGAAAGGAGAGGGCGGCGGCGTTCTCTTTAACCAGTGCCCCCACCAGCTCGATCTGATCCAATGGATTCCCGGAATCTCTCCTGTCAAGGTTCGCGCGTTCTGTCACTACGGCAAATGGCACGACATTGAGGTTGAGGACGACGTAACCGCTTACATGGAATACGCAAACGGTGCAACCGGTGTCTTTATCACGTCTACCGCCGATGCACCGGGAACCAACCGCTTGGAAATTCTCGGCGACAAGGGTCAGTTGATCTGCGAGCATTTCGGATCGGTATACGGAACCGAATCGGGCAAGAGAGATAAACTGACCTTTATCAGGAACGAGGTTTCCGAGCGCGAGTTTAACAAGACTTGCACCGCAAGCTTCGGTTCGCCCGCACAAACGCTGGTTACGGTTGAAACCGACGGTCAAAATCCGCAGCACGTTGGTATTTTCAATAACTTTGCCAATGCAATCCTGGGTCTTGAGCCGCTGTTCGTAGACGGTAAAGAGGGCCTTAACGGTGTTGAATTGATGGATGCGATGCAGCTTTCCGGTTGGCTGCAGAAAGAGGTAACGCTGCCGATCGATGATGACCTCTATTATGCCGAGCTGCAGAAAAAAATCGCAACCGGCAGAAAAAAGGAAACCGTTACCGAAACGGTTACACTTGATATGAGCAATACATTTTAAAGTACTTTTACGAAAGAAACGGCAAGGATTATTATGAAAAAACAGTTTCGAATTGCCCTGATCGGATGCGGTGCGATTGCAGGCAATCACGTAACCGCAATCACGCAAACAGGCAATATTCTGTGCGCACTCTGCGATATTCTCCCCGAAAAGGCAGAGGATTTGATGGCGCGTTACGGGTTAAAGGATATTCCCGTTTATACAGATTATCGCGAAATGATCCAAAAGGAAGCTCCCGATGCGGTACATATCTGCACGCCGCACGATCTGCACGCTCCCATGACGGTGTATGCCTTGGAGCGTGATATTCACGTGCTTTGCGAAAAGCCGATGTGTATCACCATGGAGCAAATGAAGGACGTGCGCCACGCGGCAAAGCAATCCCGCGCACAGCTTGGCTATTGCTTCCAAAACCGCTACGAGCCGAACATGATCCGCTTGCGCGAAATGGCACAATGCGGTGTTGCGTCGGCGTTGGGAACCGTCGTATGGAAGCGCGATGCCGCTTATTATGCATCGGCAGCTTGGCGCGGAACCGTTGCACACGAGGGCGGCGGTGTTATGATCAACCAAGCGATTCATACGTTGGATATTTTGCAGTGGATCTGCGGAATGCCGACCCACGTGCTGGCACACGTTTCCAACGACTTTCTTGGGAATGCCATTGAGGTGGAGGATACAGCCAGTGCACGCTTTGAAACAGAAGACGGCACGGCGTTCTTCCTATTTGCCACCAACACGGCAAAAAAGGATTTGCCCGTAGAGCTTCAGGTTCGCCTTACCACCGGCGAAATGATCGTCGCGCAAAACCGTCACATGACGGTAAACCACGAGGTAATTGCCTCGACCAAAGAGGAAGAGAACGTCGGGAAGGCGGTTTGGGGCAAGGGTCACACCGCATTGACCGCAGATTTCTACACCTGTATTGAGGAAGGAAGACCCTTCCCCATTGGTGTCGATGAAGCCGATAAAGCGGTTCGATTGATCTTTGCAATGTATGCTTCGAACGGAAAGAGAATCGCTGTTCCCCAATAAACCTAAAAAACGTAAAGGAATGAAATGAATATGAAATTACCTTATCAACCCAATTTAAACGGTAAAGTTGCAGTTATTACGGGTGCAGGCGGCGTTTTGATGAGCGCGTTTGCACGAGTCCTGGCAGAATGCGGTGCAAAGGTTGCCCTGCTCGATATCAATGCGCAGGCAGTGGATACCGTTGCAAAGGAAATCGGTGACAATGCCTTGGCAATTCCCACGAACTGCTTGGAAAAGGACAGTATCCTTGCGGCAAGAGATACCGTACGTAAGGCATTCGGAAAGGTCGATATTCTGATCAACGGTGCCGGCGGCAACAACCCTCGCGCGACCTGCGACAACGAGATCATGACTCCTGATACGGAGGGGGTAAAATCTTTCTTCGATCTGGAGGAAGCAGGCTTGAAGTTTGTATTTGACCTCAATATCACCTCGGCATTCTTGGTAACGCAGGTGTTTGCCGAGGATATGGTAAAGGACGGCGGTAATATCATCAATATTTCCTCTATGAACGCGTTCCGCCCCTTGACGAAGATCCCCGCGTACAGTGCGGCAAAAGCAGGAATCTCCAACTTTACGCAATGGTTGGCAGTTCACTTTGCTCCCTGCGGCATCCGTGTCAACGGAATCGCTCCCGGCTTCTTCGTTACCAATCAGAACCGAGCGTTGCTCTTTGATGCAGAGGGTAAGCCCACCGCGCGTACCGAAAAGATCCTTGCCGCAACCCCACAGAAGCGTTTCGGTGAGATCGACGACCTGACAGGTACCTTGCTGTGGTTGGCGTGCGACGACGCGAGTAAATTCGTAACGGGTGTCGTGATCCCCGTTGACGGCGGATTTAACGCATACAGCGGCGTTTAAGCTTGATTATCACGTATTCCAGGAGGACAAAAAATGAATCAACTTTTTTGCGGTGCCGCCGAACGTGTGATTACGCCCGAGCTCGGCTTGCTGATTCCGGGATACTTCAAAAACCGTATTTCGGACGGTGTGAAATCCGACTTGAAGGCACACGCAATCGTTTTAAAAGACGGAGCTGCACAGGTTGCCGTTATTCATCTTGATATTCTTGATTTTCAAGCCTCCTTGGCAAAGAAAATTCGCCTGAAAATTCAAAATCAATTGCAAATTCCTCCCTCTAACGTCATGATTGCCGCGACGCATACCCACACGGGCTCCCCTACCAATTATAGCGGCTTTGACGAGGGAAGGCTCACAAAAAAACAACTGGATCGATTGATCAACCTGACCGTGGAGGCAGTCGTTGCGGCAAGTGAAGCTGCAGTTCCCGTTAAAATGTACTGCGCATTCGGTGAGGAAAAAAGCATCGCATTTAACCGCAACTACCTGATGAACGACGGTACGATCGTCACCAACCCCGGAAAACGTCGTCCCTTTGACGTCGTCAAGCCGATCACTCCGATCGATCACACGCTGGGAGTCATTCGTTTTGATGCGCTCGACGGCACTCCCATTGCACAGCTGGTCAATTTTGCATGTCACCCCGATACGGTTGGCGGAACGGCTTATTGCGCCGATTATCCCGGGGAGCTGTGCAGACTACAGCAAGAGTGCTTTGGAAAGGATTTTGTAACGGTTTATCTCAACGGAGCCTCGGGAAACGTCAATCACATCAATGCCGAATGGTATAAAACACCGGGATTCGTTTTACAAAAGGGATCGCACCACCTCCACATGGGTAAGGTTTTGTCCGAAAACGTGCAGGTGCTTCACAAGCAAATGTCCCAAACCAACGATACAACCATCAAGGCCCTCTCTAAGACCTACCGTACTGCGCGCCGTCAACCCACCGATGAGGATATGAAATGGGTTGCTTCGGTCAACGAAGCCCCTAACGCGTCAATCGAAGATAAAACCTATGCGAGTGAACTGACCGACTTGTACAAGCATCCCAAAAAATTTGCAAACGTGGAAATTCAGGTTTTCAGAATCGGAGAATGTGCAATCGTAACGCTTCCCTGCGAGGCTTACGCAGATATCGCGCTGGCAATTCGCGAAGCATCGCAACACAAAAATCTGCTGATCTCGTCGCTCACAAACGGAACGGTTGGCTACGTAGTTACCGAGCCGGCATTCAGCGCGGGCGTTTACGAATCCAAGCTGTCCAAGTACAATTCGTTTCTCCCGCCGTCTGCGGCAGACGAAATGGCACTACATGCCGTACAGTTGTTGAAAAAGCTTTCATAACAGAGCAAGGGAAGCCGCACGCTTCCCTTGCCTTTTTATTTGTCTGATGAAAAACACCTGCAGCCGGTGTTATGACTTGTTTGCTCGTTGTCCTGCCAAATCCAAATACAGTTTTTCAACCTCTTCTGCCATCCCCCGTGCCGTATAATGCTCCAAATACCGCCGATAGGCGGCAGATCGCATCCTTTGCTCCCGTGCCGGGTCGTTTGCAATTGACAAAACGGCTTGAAAAAGACATTGAGAATCTCCTGCCGGATAAACAATTCCCGCCATACTTTCTCCAATCATGGCTCGGTTTCCGCCGTAATCGCTCACCACCGCGGGGACACCGGCACTCATCCCCTCCGAAATCGCAAGGCAGGAGGTTTCGGTTCCCGTGGAGCAATTGACGTTGACTCGCAAAATTCGATAGACCGTTGCCATATCGGATACGAAGCCCGTAAATATGACGTGCTTTGAAATTCCCAACTCCCGACAAAATGCCTCAAGATTTGCACGCTCCTCCCCCTCTCCGACCACCAAAAATCGGAACGCATACAACGGTGCGGCTTCAATCAGCTTTTTGGCAGCCTCCAAAAACACCCGATGTCCCTTACACGGCACCAACCGAGCACAGATTCCCACCGTAAAATCACGCTCGGTCAATCCCCATTTCTTGCGTATTTCTTGCAATTCAGAATCGGTCAGCTCACGAATCGGCTCCGAACCGTTGATCACCACGTGGATGCGGTTTTGCGGAATTCCAAGCATCAAAAGATCGGTCTTCGCCGCCTCGGCAGTTGCAATCACCAAATCTGACAGTGCTCGGTTCCATACCCCGCCAAGCTTTCGGATCGGTCCGTATCTCCAAATCCCCTCGGGAGGAAAACAGCAATGACGGGTATGCATCACCGGAATATGGCACAGTCTTGCGCAAAAGCGCGCGGAAATTGCCGCGTTGCTATGCACCAGATCGGGCTTCGTCACACGGAGTAATCTTCTGACCTCAATCACCGAGCGCGCAGAAAGCCGATCGACGGGAACATCCAACGAAAATATCGGCACGTGCAATTCGGACAAGCGTTCACAAAGCGCGCCTTTCTTTGGCAATGCAACCAAGCTTTCAATGCGGTTTTCGTCCAAGTTTTTGAGCAACGAAGAAAGAAGCACCCCCGCGCCACCGATATTTTCATCACTGATCACATGCAAAACACGTATCATAACCCCTCCCAAAACAAAACAGCTTGTACCGTTAGTATGTACAAGCTGTTGTTTTTTATTTCAGGACGTCCAAAAAATGCCAAGATCTCCAAGGGGATCATATTTCCACAGAATCATCAAAAGATTTCGGAGCACAAAAAAAGAACAAAAAAAGACAATCGAAAATATCAGGTACCAACGCGGAACCACCCACCATTTTTCTTGCTTGCGAAGCATTCGAACCAGCAGGATACCGTCCCAAACAATCATACCGATCACAAAAAGACATACGAACGCATTGTATCGAAGTGCCTCCGGAAAATCCAATCGCAGTAACGAAGCAAGAGCTCGCGTTCCACCGCAAAACGGGCAATACAGACGCAGGAGCCCGTGAAAAGCGCACCCAAATATGGGATTGTGTTGGGCAAAATCAGAGGAAGCAAAAAAGTAAAACGAAAGCGCACCCATCAACGCGCCGATATGCACCCATAGGTAAACCCTTTTGGGAAACCGCGCCATCCCATCATCTCCCTCTTCTTTTCCGTGTCACGAAAAAATGCTCGTGGGGAAAACTTCCGAAAAGAAGTCTTCCCCACAAAAATATCGGTTAAGCAAAGGTCACGTCGTCGCGCAAAGAAACCTCGCTCATCATCTGCTTGAGGTCACCGTCAGTATTCCACAGCATCTCTCCGTAAAGTGCTACGTGGTACATGATCTCCTCTTCAAACATACCGTCCTCAACCAATGCAGTGCAATAGAAATCACCCTTGGTTGCTTCCTTCATCTCGCGGATCATGTTGTATGCCTTGTCGCACTCGCACATCCACTGGGATTGCAGATACTTCCACTCCTTGTGCTTGCGAACAATACGGTTGTCCTTCATTGCATCCGAGGATACGCCCATAAAGTAGGAGCCTCTCTGATGCTCGAAGTATTTACCCCACCAAAGCGTGGTAAAGGACTTGGTCACGACACCGAAACGCTCTTCGTCACCGCGTAAGGTAGCAATGTTGCGAACCAGCTCAACGGTTTCATCGTACTTATCCGCAAAATCGATAGGACGGTAGCCGAACGGGAACGCGCCGCAATCCTCCCATACGATACGAACGCGAGAATCGGTCTTTCTGATATACTCCAGCTTATCGTTAACAGAGGTTGCGTGCAGACCGAACTGAAGCTCCAATCCGGGATGCTTCTCCAAAAGGCGAGCTGCCGTGCGGTTTACAAGACCGGTTACAGCCTCGGCGATCAGAACGCCACCGATGGTCTTATGCGTGGTTTCCGTGAAGGACTGGAAGTAGATGCCGTCGATATCCAGATGTGCGAAATCTCTTTCATACTGCGCAAGGATCTCCTCGGTGAGAATTTCCAGTGCATTCATATCGGAAGCATCACACTTCTGCGACCAACCCCAAGAATATCCGAGAATGACCTCAACGTGAGAGTTGTGTGCATATTCAATGATCTCTTGGATATTCACGGGAACAAAATCGTTCCAGATAATCACGGTATTCATCTTGAGCTTGACCATATTGTCAATATAACGGCGGTAGTCATAAATCACGTGACCCCAGGTCCAAAGACCTCTCTTGGTGATCGAAGGAGAAGAAGCCAACTCAAAATCGGGCAACACAAAATCGTTTTCGAAAGGATTGCCCCAATACGGCTGACTCTTATGTCCGTACTCTGCCTTGGTGATATACTTTGCGTAGAAATCCACACAACCGTACAAAACACCCGCATCATCGGTTCCCTCAATGTAAACGGTATCGTTCTTCACCGTAATGACGTATCCCTCGGGTGCCGTGGGATGATTGGAAAGCTCTGCAAAAGCAGGGTTATTCTCACGGGTTCCGATGTAAATGTATTGGTGGAACAGGCTTGTATCAATCGGCTGACCCGCCTCGATACAAGTGGGATATTCCACGGTATAGTCGAGCAAATAGTGCGTTAAGGTTTCAATTGCTTTTTTCTGAATGCCGTTTTGCGCGGCACCGTAAATGATTGCAAGTTTTTTCATAACATCCTCCAAGATGATTTTTAGATTGTTTCATTATACCACATTCAATCAACAAATAGCAACCGCATTTTTTTTGTTAAAGCACCTCTTTTTTTTGTTAAAAAAGAAAGCAAATTCAAGCGAATGAATCTGCTTTCTTCTTATTCGGCGATGGAAAAATCAATTATGCAAAGGTTACGTCGTCACGCAGAGCAACCTCGGTGATCATATCCTCGATGTTGCCGTCGGTGTTCCACAGCATTTCCCCGTAAAGTGCTACGATATACTGCAGATCCTTTTCGAAAAGCCCATCCTCAACCAGTGCCGTACAATACATATCGCCACCCGTGGCCTCCTTCATCGCGCGGATCATCTCATACGCACGCGGAGCGTAGGTCAGCCAATATGCCTGCACGTATTTCCAGGTTTTATGCTTGCGAACGATGCGGTTTTTCTGAATCGCATCAGAGGAGGTTCCCAAGAAATACGAGCCGCGCTGATGCTCAAATTCATCCCACGCGAGCTTGGTAAATGCCTTGGTCACAACACCGAAGCGTTCCTCTTCTCCGCGAAGCCGTGCGATGTTGCAAACGAAATCCTTTACCTCGTCAAAGCGTTCGATCTTGCTCTTGGGAATGTAACCGAACGGGAACACACCGCAGTTTTCCCAAAGGATGCGAATACGGGGATCGGTATTTTTGATATATTCCAGCTTGTTTTTCACCGAGGTGGCATGCAAACCGAACTGCAGCTCCAAATCGGGCTTCAGCTTAAAGATTTCAGCAGCGGTCTTGTTCACGAAATTCGTGACCGCCTCGGCAATCATCACACCGTCCAGCTCTTCCTTGGAGGTTTCGGTAACCGATTGGAAGTAGATTCCGTCGATATCCAAGGGCAGGTAGTCGCGCTTATACTGCTCCACGACCTTAATGCTCGTTTGATCAAGCTCGTTGATTTTAAAGTTAGCGGCACCGTCTTCCCAGCCCCACGCATAACCAAGGATCACCTTGATCCCCGAATCATGTGCGTATTGTGTAATCTCGCTGATATTTACGGGCAAAAAATCGTTCCAGATAATCACGGTGTTCATCTTGAGCTTGACCATGTTATCAATGTAGGAACGGTAATCGTAGATCACGTGACCCCACGTCCAAAGACCTCGATTTTTGATCGAAGGTGCGGAAGCCAATTCAAAATCGGGGAAAACAACGTCGTTCTCAAAGGGATTCTTCCAATAGGGCTGAGATTTATGGGTAAATTCCACCGTTGTAACGTACTTTGCATAGAAATCAACGCATCCGTACAAGACCCCTGCATCGTCGTATCCCTCGATGTAGGCAACTCCGTCCTTTACCGTGATCACGTATCCCTCGGGAGCCGTTGGGTGCTGTTCCAACGCCGCAAACGCAGGATTGTTTTCCTTGGTTCCAACGTAAATAAACTGACTGAACAAGCTCTCATCAATCGGTTGACCCGCAGCAATACAGGTTGGATATTCCACCGTGTAATCCAACAGCTCGCGAGAAAGAACCTCGAGTGCCTTTTTTTGAACACCGTTCGACGCGGAGCCGTAAACAATCGCAATTTTTTTCATATCTATCCCTCACAAAAAATCGTTTTTTCTTGATTATAAATCAAAATAGTTGTTTCTTCCTTGAAATTTTTGATAAAATGTTCTTTTTTCTTCGTTTTCTTGATATTTATGAAAGCAAGTCGGAAAAAGAACCGACGTATACGTCGTATTCGCGTTTCATGCGCGTGACCTCATCCGCACTCTGTGCATCGTACACCGCATAGGTCTTGTAGCCCGCTTTTTTTGCATTGGTAAGCGCAATCAAGCTATCGTCGAAATAATGAATGCTTGACGGCTCGCATTCCAGCATTTCAGCCACCCGATAGAAGAGCCTTGTATCGGATTTTGTCAATCCAAAATCGTCTACCGACCAAATCTTTTCAAACAGATCGTAAACCCCGTTTTTTTGCAGGCAAGGATCGGTTACCAGGTGAGGGCTTGCCGTCAACACGAAAAGTCTTGCCCCCTGCGCGTGAAGTTGACGTAAATAGGCTTCCACTCCGGGCTTCAACACGATATTGTGCGTGTACTGATAAACCAGATTATTCTCGATCTCGGAAACGATATGATCGACACTGTCGCGAACCCCAAGCTCGTTGACGTAATATTCGGCGGAACCGCGGTACCCCAACGGAGTCAGAATTTTCAACAGCTCTTCTCCGTATGCGATCCCCGCGTCGTCGGCAATCTTCAAGATTCCCTTCGCGAAAAACCGCATGGAATCGATCAGCGTGCCGTCCAGATCAAACATATAAATTTTTTTCATTCTTCGCGTCCTTTAAGAAAAATTTTCTACATTATACCACATTTTGCATTCTTTTTCAAGAGTTCAAAAAAAATATTGCACTTTTCGCAAATTTGTGTTATAATAAAGGGAACGCTCCGATTTTCTCGAAAAAAAGCAGGATCTCACTAAGAAACGGTGGTGATTTTATGAAAATCAAATGTAAAAACAAGAGCTACGAGCAGGTCATGAGCATCCCTCGTCCCAAGCATCAAAAACCACTCAAGCAGGGTCTTTTCTGGCGCGTTTTGCTGCGGATCGTTTCGATTCCCGATCTTTTGGCAACTCGCTTCCGTGTGAATAAAATCGGTATGGAGCGTCTTGAAAAAAAAGAGCCCGCGCTGATTCTGATGAATCACTCCTCCTTTATCGATTTAAAAATCGCATCTACCCTACTCTTTCCCCGCCGATTCAACGTCGTTTGTACGTCGGACGGTTTTGTGGGCATGAATTGGCTGATGCGACAGCTTGGCTGTATTTCCACAAAAAAATTCATCTTTGATCTGAGCCTGGTGCGCGATATGATATATACCGTAAAAAGCTTGAAAAGCTCGGTGCTTCTCTATCCCGAGGCAAGCTATTCCTTTGACGGAACCGCAACTCCTCTCCCCGAAAGCTTAGGTCAGTGCATCAAAATGCTGGGTGTTCCCGTCGTGATGATCGAAACGCACGGTGCATTTGCGCGTCAACCGCTTTACAACAATCTCAAAAAGCGGAAGGTTCAGGTAACGGCAGACATGAAATATCTGCTTTCCCCCGAAGAGATCCAAGAAAAAAGTGCAGAGGAAATCAACGAAATCTTATCTCGCGAATTTTCATTTGACGCTTTTGCTTGGCAAAAGGAGAATCGGATTCGGATCGATGAACCGTTCCGTGCCGAATCGCTCAATCGCGTGCTTTACAAATGCCCCGCCTGCAAACGGGAGGGTGGAATGCGCGCCGATGGAACCGAGCTCTTTTGCACACATTGCGGCAAGCGGTATCACATGGACGAATACGGGCAGCTGCGAGCAAAGGACGGTGTTACCGAATTTTCGCATATCCCCGATTGGTACGCGTGGGAAAGAGCCGAGGTTCGCCGCGAATTGGAAGACGGCAGCTACCGTCTTGATTGCGACGTGGAAATCTGCATGCTGGTGAACACCAAAACGCTGTACCGTGTGGGGGACGGACACCTGATACACGACGTCAACGGCTTTTCGTTGGTCGGTTGTGACGGTAAGCTATGCTACACGCAAAAGCCGATCGCCTCCTATAGCCTGTATGCCGACTTTTATTGGTATGAAATGGGCGACGTGATCTGCATCGGCAATCAACACGAGCTTTATTATTGCTTCCCCAAAACCGATGGCGACATCGTTGCGAAAACCAGACTTGCCACCGAAGAGCTGTTTAAAATCGTAAAGGCGGCAAGAGCCGACAGAAAAAGAAAAGTATAGGTCTTCATTGTGCAAGCATTTCATTGTACGCTGTGATAAAAAAACATAGAAATAGGAGAAATAAAATGGTTTTTCAGAATGAATTTCAATGTAGTTGCGGAAAGCTCCACAAGGCTATGCTTGATGACGTGATCATCGGCAAGGGTGTAATCAAACAGCTTCCGCAGATCGTTGCAAGATATCACGCAAAAAAGGTGTTTGTCTTTGCTGACCCCAACACCGACCGTGCGGCAGGTAACCGCGTGGCAGAGATTTTGCGTGAAAGCGGAATTGCCTACACCAAATACGTGTTTGCATCGGCAGAGCTTGAGCCGGATGAAAAAGCGGTTGGCTCGATCATGATGCACTATGATGCCTCGTGCGACCTGATCGTTGGCGTTGGCTCGGGAGTATTGAACGACATCGGCAAAATCCTTGCCAAAATTTCGGGAAATCCTTACGTCATCGTTGGAACCGCCCCCTCGATGGACGGCTATGCATCGGCATCCTCCTCGATGGCACGCGACGGCTTGAAGATCTCTCTTTCCACAAAGTCGGCAAACGTCATCATCGGTGACGTTGAGATTCTCAAAACCGCACCTGTAAAGATGATGGTTTCGGGTCTTGGCGATATGTTGGCAAAGTACGTCAGCATCTGCGAGTGGCGGATCTCCAATCTGCTCAACGGCGAATACTACTGCCCCACCATTGCAAACACGGTAAAAGCTGCCCTCAAAAAATGCGTTGAAAACGCATCGGGACTGCTGGTGCGCGACGAGGTTGCGGTGGAAGCGGTATTTGAAGGACTGGTACTCAGCGGAATTGCCATGAACTATGCAGGCATCAGCCGTCCCGCATCGGGCGCGGAGCATTACATCTCGCACGTATGGGATATGCGCGGCTTGGAATTCGGAACGCCCGTAGATTTCCACGGTATTCAGTGCGCGATCGGAACGCTGTATGCCGCAAAGATTTATGAGCAGATCAAAAAAATTACGCCAAACCGCGAAAAGGCTTTGGCTTACGTACAAGCCTTCGACCTTGATGCCTACAACAAGGATCTGAAAGACTTTTTGGGTGTTGCCGCAGACTCGATGATCGAATTGGAAAAGAAAGAAAAGAAATACGACAAGCAAGCGCACGCAAAACGCTTGGAGATTATTTTGGCAAATTGGGAAGAAATCCTCAAGATCATCGACGAGGAGATTCCCTCGGTTGCGTTCCTTGAGAAGCTGATGGATGAAATCAACGCTCCCAAAACCGCTGCGGACATCGGCATCGACGAGTCTTTGGTCCCCATGAGCTTTGTTACGTCAAAGGACATCCGCGATAAATACGTCCTCCCCCGACTTGTCTGGGATCTCGGGATTATGGATGAGTTGAAATTCTGAAACACATATCAACATATAAAACCCCACCCGCCGCCGGGCAATCACTCGGCGGCGGGTGGTTTTTTTGATCAATGGATTCATTCTGTAAGAACCGTTTAGGAAAGAGATACAGAACCACCGATGCAAGCCAGTTCGGTAGCGGGGACTTGGTAGTTCCAAGATGAGCCCTTGGAAATAGTATTCCATGTTTCTATTGAGCCATTAAAAGCGATATTGGTAAGTTTTGTACAATGTGAAAAAGCACAAGAACCGATTTCGGTTATACTGTTTGGAATAACGATATTCTGCAAGCTACTGCAATTTTCGAAAGCATATCCGCCAATCGTCATTAAGCCTTCCGGCAAATTGACCTCGACAAGATTTTTACAATTAAAAAACGCATATCCATCAATTGTCGTAACACCTGTTCCCAACGTCACTTTTGTCAAATTACCGCAAGAACTAAAGGCATTATATCCTACATGTGTGACACTGTTGGGAATCGTCACATTTTTCAATGCGTTACATTGGTAAAAAGCGTAACTGTCAATCTTGTTTACACCTTCCTTAATTGTCAAATTTGTCAATGCCGTGCAGCCGGAAAAAGCAGAGTTACCAACCGTTGTAACACCTTCGCCAATTACCACATTTCTAAGAGCTATACACGATTTGAAGACAGACTGACCAAGATCTGTCACGGTATCTGGAAGAATGATTGTCTGCAGAGCACTGCAATTAAGGAAAGCATCTCCGCCAATCGTCATTAAGCCTTCCGGCAAATTGATCTCGACAAGATTTTTACAATTATAAAACGCATATCCATCAATAGTCGTAACGCCTGTTCCCAATGTCACTTTTGTCAAATTGCCGCAAGAACTAAAGGCATTATATCCTACATGTGTGATACTGTTTGGAATCGTCACATTTTTCAATGCATTACATTTGGTAAACGCATAGGAGTCGATCTTGTTTACACCTTCTCTAATCGTCAGATTTATTAATGCCGTACAGCCGGAGAACGCAGAGCCACCGATCGTTGCAACACTGTTTCCAATTACGACACTTGTAAGTCCTACACAGCCGGAAAATGCACTGTTGTTTAGGGTGGTTACACTGTTCGGTATCACAATCTCCTTCAATCGGCTGCAATTTTGGAAAGCAGCTCCGCCAATCGTCATTAAGCTTTCCGGCAAATTGATCTCGACAAGATTTTTACAATTATAAAATGCATATCCATCAATAGTCGTAACGCCTGTTCCCAACGTTACTTTTTTCAAATTGCCGCAAGAACTAAAGGCATTATATCCTACATGTGTGATACTGTTTGGAATCGTCACATTTTTCAATGCATTACAATTGGTAAACGCATAAGAGCCAATCTTATTTACACTTTCTCTAATCGTCAGGCTTGTTAATGCCGTACAGCCGGAGAACGCAGAGTCACCGATCGTTGCAACACTGTTCCCAATTACGGCACTTGTAAGTCCTACACAACCGGAAAAAGCACTGTTATTTAGGGTGGTTACACTGTTCGGTATCACAATCTCCTTCAATCGGCTGCAATTTTGGAAAGCAGCTCCGCCAATCGTCATTAAGCCTTCCGGCAAATTGATCTCGGAAAGATTTTTACAATTATAAAATGCATATCCATCAATTGTCGTAACTCCGGTTCCCAACGTCACTTTTGTCAAATTGCCGCAAGAACTAAAGGCATTATATCCTACATGTGTTATAGTGTTGGAAAAAATAACCGTTTTTAAACTACCGCAACCGTTAAACGCATAATTTGCAATTTTTGTTACAGGAAGCCCTTTATACTTCGACGGAATTACCACATCCGCAACGGTAGCACTGTATTTTTTGATTTGATAATATGCGTCTTTGAGTTCAAACTCCAAGCCGATGTCCTCATAAGCGGCACCGCAACTTTCACACCGATCATCTGTCCCATAAGCGTGAATATGTACTTTTTCGGGATCCGGATCATCCGGTGAAAGCTCACTCGTCGGCGGCTCACTCGTTGACGGTTCTCCCGTCGACGGCTCACTCGCGGGAGGCTCGGTCGGGTCATCGGAAGCGGGTGTTTTCACCTCAAAGGTTGCAATATCCCACCGACACAACGGATCCGGATCGTGTTCCCACTCACCAAACCATTTATTGTATTTCATTTTGATTGCCAAATCAAACAGCTCAACGTATACCGTAACCTTGGCTTCAACGGTAAATCCGTGATTGTCATCGTCCCAATTGGTTGAATCAAATGCAAGTGTTCCATTGCCCTCTACACCGATCTTTACCAATGCGAACTCCAACACGTTTACGTTGCCGATGTAAATCATCACCGATGCATTGAACGCCTGCAAATCGCCCTCGGCTTGCATTTCGGCTTTCAGCGACATGTCGAAATTTGACTCATTTTCTGCATCTGCCATTCCGTTATCGGTCAGTGCAACAAATTCACCGTTGCGGAAAATATCCATCTGATATTCCAAGGAACGGTTATAAGAACAAGTTAAGGTTGTTCCCGCCTTGACGTTGCCTTGCAGGTCGGTGTAAATCATAACACCAATGGTAAATACACCACTAACCTTATCACTTGTAGGACCGGTGCGTACCGAAAAAGCGCCGCCTTTCCATGTGAAGAAAGCAATCGGTAACAGCTTTTCATTTAAACCGTCAAGATATAACGAGGGGTCATCCTCATCTCCCCACAAAACCTGCCTTGTGGAGGTTCCGGAAAGCTCCAAATCAAAGTTGCCCTGCAAAGTTGCATTTGCAGTGATATTTCCATACGTTTTGAGAGATAAATTTTCAAAACCGTCCTTTACAGACCATTCCTTGCCCTTTCCACCGAGAATTCCAAGCCCCAAATTTTCAAGCGAGGCACTTCCTTTCAGTGTCAAGCTTGCCTCGGTGGAGATTTTTTCCCCAAGATCGTCATAGGTTAATACGGGCGGATCGCAGATCTGACAAGCACGAAGCCTCATATCCGTTGCCGCACTGTCCAAATCGGTTGCATGCTTACTTTTTGCAAGGCAATGACAGGTTGCGCGATGATAGCAAGAGCCCGTGTCGGTATAATACACGGTCATGATCTTTGCCTTGTCTGCCTCGGTTACACGCTCTGCCTCGGTGCTTGTTGTCTTAATCTTTCCGCTTTCTTTCAAAAGCTTTAGAATATCAACCTCGAAGTCAACCTTAATGCCGCCGTTTACGTTGCTATACGTAATATCCGAGGAAGATGACAACGGCATGGAAGAGGAAGTATTTCCACGTGTATCGGTTACGGAACCGATACGTGAAATCGAAACCCCATCCAAGGTTACGAAATCAGAAATGTTATCAAATCCAAGCTCGGTTGTAGCATCGGTAATCTCAATGGAATCGAAAACCTCATCCATTTTGGGTGTGACGACCTTGCAAACAACCTTGCCGTCCTCCTCGGTCATACTCTCTACCTTGCCGAAATAAAGCTCGCCAAAGGCAGATTCAGCATCTCCTTGCAGCAAGAAAACATCGCCGGTTTCCAGCGACTCCAATGCCGATCCGGTTTCCAAAACCAGATTCATACGGTCATTTTCCTGCTCAACAGAGATTAGCTTCTGTTCAATCTTTTGGGTTTCTTGCCGGGAATACGTATTCACAACGATTTCCGGTTCAGCGGGATCCCCCGAGTCCGGAACGTCGGTTGTTCCTACCGCATCAGACTTATCCCATATTTGCGGGACGAGAAAAATTGCTGTGGGAATCAAAAGTGCGACGACCAGCACGCAGGCAATGATCGCTATGATTCGTTTCTTCTTTGGTGCTTGTCCTGGTTGTTTTTGAGGCATAGAGTTCATGTCGTTTGTTTTCCTTTCTTTGTTTAATGCCCAACGTCCACATTATACCACAAAAAGCAGAAAAAGTAAAGTAAAATTTCATTTTTGTCATTTTTCGTCAAAAAAAGTCCACCTCAAATACCGAAAGAAAAACAGTTGACATTTTCCCGATTTTATGGTATGATATTTGTGTTATGAGTTTTATTTTCACGGAGGTTTTGCAAATCAAATGATAAACTTTTTCAAAGGCATCGTCGTTGGTATGGGCGGTATTACGCCGGGACTTAGCGGCAGCGTTTTGTTGGTTATTTTCGGTCTTTATCAGAAGACGGTTGATGCCATCGGCAATGTTTTTAAGCAATTTAAGAAAAATCTGCTCTTTTTACTCCCACTCGTTCTGGGTATGGGGGTTGGAATTCTGGGCTTTAGCAAGGTTGCAGATTTCTTCCTGGATAACTATGAGATGCAAACACGTTTCTTCTTCCTTGGTCTTGTGGTGGGAACACTTCCGCTTTTCTACAAAGAAGTGAAAAAAGAGGGCTTTTCCAAGAAATATTACATCCATATGGCAATTGCAGCGGCTGCGGGATTGGCACTGCTCTTCTTCAGCAACAACCTCTTCCCCTCCATCGAAAACCCGAATTTCTTCCAATCTTTGCTGCTTGGTGTTGCCGTTGCGGGCGCATTTATCGTCCCCGGGGTGGACAGTGCCGTCATTCTTTCGGCACTCGGTCTTTACACCCTGTTTGTGGACTCCCTGGCAAACTTTGAGCTTTCGGTTTTGATCCCCGCCGGCATTGGTCTTGCAAGTTCCGCGCTTCTGATCTCGTTTGTTATGAGCCGCTTGCTTGCACTCTGCTATACGGGAACCTTTTCCGTCATTTTCGGTTTGTTTATCTCGATCATCCCGAGTGTCTTGACAAAAACCGACAGACCCGCGCCCGAGGTATACGACTTCGGCATGAATGCGCAAACCGTTATTTCGGTCATTCTAACGATTGTTGGTCTTTTGTTGTCCTTCTATCTCGGTGACATTAAGAACAACAACAAAAAAATCAAACAGCTGTTTTCTTCCAAAAGAAGCTGAACACAAAAAATGCGGCAGACCCACTTTGTCTGTCGCATTTTTGTTTGCAAGCTTGCTTTTACTGCTCCGTTTTGCCGTCCTCCCGCCTTCGATATTCGGACGGTGAACACCCGTAATAGTTGGTAAACGCACGGGAAAAGGCATAAATGGAGGAAAAATTTAATTTTTCCGCAATTTCGGTGATGGATTGGTCCTTTGCAAGCAGCTTGGCGGCATGCTGCATACGCACCATTCTGAAATAATCGGAAATGGTGTTGCCGGTAATGGCGGTAAAGCATTTCTCAAGATATCTGTATTTGAAGTAAAACACCGATTCCAGCTCCCGCAGCTTTTTCATGGTAAAGACGTTTTCGTCGATGTGCGCCATAATTTTATAGGCAAGAACCGATTTGTCGGTGGATTGGTAGCCGTCCCGGTCGACATCGTTTTTGCGCAAAGCGCGGTAGATCATAATCAGCATTCGGTACAACAAAAGTCCGATATTCTCGTCGCTGTAGCTTCGCTTATTCTGCAATTCGGAAAGCTGACTGTGAAACAAAGGTGCAATCTCGGGAAGATTGACGTGTTGCCGCCCCATCTCTTGCATTCTGCTTTTCAAGGACGATAACAGCTCGGCTGCCTTGGGATCTGCCGCCTTGAAGCCACAGAAAAAGTAGCGCAGTGCCGATTCCCCGTCCGAGGAAACCGCGTGAACGTCGTCCTGAAACGAAAAATAACAGTCGTTTTTCCCAACGGTTGTTTTCTCCCCGTTTGTGGAGATGACTCCCTTTCCGGATATCACAAACGTGATCTCCGCGCAAAACTGCTTGTGCGGCAGGATTTCCTCCTTGTCGTTGCAAAAACGCTCTCCGATCTGATATAAATAGAAACGGTCGCACAACAAGGCTTGGTCCAAAAAAACATGATTAAAATGATATCTTGAGTTTTTTCGACCACAGCTTGGATAGGTTGCGTTCACTGTTCTTTTCCTCCAAAAATTGTCTTTACGCGTTTATTGTAGCATATTTCTCAAAACATTGTCAAGCCAATTGACGCATTTATTTAACAAAACGCAACAAATAGGACGCCAAATGTTAAATTTTAGTTCTATCCTGCCATTTACAAACGGTGCCTTTACGGGTATGATAGATACAGAATATCCCCTTGCCGACAAAAAAACAGAAAAAGAGGTAATCACATGGAAAAAACAGCGTTAAATACAATGTTACAAAAAAATAAGCAAGAGCACCTTCTGCCATACGTCGCTGCAATGACCGAGGAACAGGCAGGTATTTTTGAAGCAGAACTTTCCAAAATCGACTTTGCAGCATTGGAGGCGATCACCGAGGAGTCGCCCGTACGCGGGACGATCACTCCCATCGAAGCGTACACATTGCAGCGTCGTGCTTTGGAAAAGGAAGAGAATCTGCGCGTCGGCATCGAAGCAATCAAAAGCGGCCGTCTTGCAACTGTGATGCTGGCGGGCGGTCAAGGCACCCGTCTTGGCTCGGACAAACCAAAAGGGTGCTACAACGTCGGGATCACACGCGAGTATTACCTGTTTGAAGCACACGTGGAAAAGCTGATCGAAACCGAAAAGAAATACGGTGTCAAGCTTCCTCTTTACATCATGACCAGTGAGAAAAACCACGAACAAACCGTTGCGTTTTTTGAAACGCACGAGTATTTCGGATACGGGAAAGAGAACATCGGGTTCTTCCGTCAGAAATCGGCTCCCTGCACCGATTTTAACAGAAAGCTCTTGATGGAAAGCACAACGCGCCTTGCATCGTCGCCAAACGGAAACGGCGGATGGTACGTATCTCTTGCCGAAAGTGATTGCGGAAAAGAGATGCGAGAGAGAGGAATCGAATGGATCTCGCTTTTCGGAGTAGACAACCCCTTGCAGAGATTCTGCTGTGAAGAATTTATCGGTGCCTCGGTACGCGCCAACGCAAGCTGTGCGGTTAAGGTGGTTACCAAGGCATATCCCGAGGAATTGATGGGTGTGATGTGCTTGGAGGACGGGAAGCCCTCAATGATCGCGTATGCCGAAATGACCGATGCATTGCGCTACGCGACCGATGAAAACGGCAATCTGCTTTACACCTACGGAGATATTTTAAATATGATCTTCCGTGTGGACGAATTGGATCGCTGTATGGGTGCCGAAATGCCGATTCATATTGCACGCAAAAAAATCCCTTACGTGGATGCAGACGGAACCGCCCACTCCCCCACTGCTCCCAACGGCTTCAAATACGAGCAGTTCTTGTTCGATGCGTTCCGTTACATGTCCTCCGTTTTCCTTTTTGAGGTTGAAAGATCCAAGGAGTTTGCCCCCATTAAGAATCTGACCGGTGCCGACTCGGTGGAAAGTGCCAGACGCATGCTGACAGAGAACGGCGTCACACTCTGAATACAAACCGTATACCAACTAAAAAAACGCGGAAATCCGCGTTTTTTTAGTTAACTCTCATTCATATAATGTTCCAACAAAGGCTCTGCATCCCGCACGTCACAATCAAGCACGACAGACAGCTCCGTACACAAATGTTGCTTTGACTTTTCCAAAAAGGAACGCTCGGTTTCCGAAAGCTTTTGGGATTTTTGTGCCAGGATACTCGCACGCTTTTTGACTGTTTTGATTACGCGAACCCACTCCGTCGGTTGATACGTATGCATTGTTTCTATGTATTTTGCGCGCAAAAGCTTGGGGTTTTCCGCTTCAAGCTCTTGAATTTCCCCGATACGGGAAAGCAACGACTCGGCTTCCTCCCGTGTCAGCAATCGGCGCAAAAAAACACGGTCACTGTCCACGGGTAAATAAACCACGCTGTTTGCATCAAGCAATGGCTTCAAAACATAATAATTCCGATCGGATGGCATCCCCTCAAGAGGCGCAACCCGAATATCCGAAATGATACAAACACCTGCCGATTCATGAAACACGTACTCGTTTTTGGAAAACATTTCTGTCACCTCCGCGCTTTGAAACAACGTGCGTTTCTTCCCTTATATTATACCACCTTTTTCCTTTTTTTGTAATAGGCGAAATTCACAAAAACAAACCTGATTTTTCCATAATCATACAACATTTGACAAGACGTACGATTTTATTGCGGTTCACCAGTTTGACGTGGAAATCTGCGCTCTAAAAAGCGAGAGCTTTCGTCTGCGTTCCGAAAGAATACCATTTCATTCCCCTCGGGATAGATTCCGTCGGGACGGAACGGCAGTTGATTTTTCTCAACGTTCATCCCGAAATTTTCTAAAATCTGTGAAAACGGCAGTAGCTGCTCCTCCTCCACGTTCCAAACATGTGATACGCGATGATATCGGCTCTCGGGTTGTTTCCATTGCCCCGTAAGCGTGGATTCACACAACAAAGCCGCCCATTTCCCCTCCAACCAAGGACTTCGCATGGAAAATCGGTAGCATTGCGTATGAAAATGCGAGCGTTCCCGCAAGGTTTCCAAATTCAAAAATTCTCCGCGCAAACGCTCTCCGTAAATCGTTTCCGCCCATTTCATGCAGGTATCTGCCATTGTTTCATAAAACCGTTTGATCTTTTCTTTCCCACACGGCACCCAAAGCTCTGCCTCCGCGCGCAAAAGGATCTGATATCCTTCTCGTACCACGCGACGTCGTTCGGTTTTCTCAAGCTTCATCCAATCCCTCCTTTTTTACTTCTTATTCAGTCAAAATAGGAAATATGCGGATTTTTTGGAAAAGTGAAGCGAATCAAAAGTGATCAAAAAAGTGGGTATCTCTCCCCAAAATCGAGATACCCACAAGTACTCGGCATACAGCCGTATCAGTGCGTCATTTTCAATTTAACTGCCGCAACCGCAACGCGATCCGTGCGCATCGGTGGCTTGATGCAGAGGAGCATTTGCCGCACAAAACTCATTTACCGGGAACGGCATCGAGCGAAAGACGCGGCAAGGATCGTTTTCCTCTACGGGCGTGCACTCCTTTTCGGGAATACAATACTCGGTTGCCTGGACCAAAAGCTGGGTTGGTCTTACCAAGCGGACGATCGAGAAGATCCCCAAGGAAACCGTCAAATAGCGTCGTCCTCCGCCATCATCGTCGTCAAAATCCAACGGCTCGTTCATACAGGACAATACCGTTTCCGGAAGATCGTTTTCCTGACAGCAACAGCAGCATTTGCAATTGCAATCGGCAACCTTTTCTACGATCTTGGTATCCAAAACCACGGGAGAAACGACCTCCACGTATGCGGTAGGAGCGTTATGCTCGCAGCTGATGGGTTGAGGAAGCGCACAAAAGCTGTCGCAAGCTTGGCTCTTGAAGATGCTGACGTTGTTTTCACCGCCAAATAAAACCACACGCTTTTCCAGCACGGCGATTCCTTCAAGCTCCTGCGAATGTCCGCCACCTACGCAAGCCTCAAAGCAAAGCTTGACGTAAAATCGAATGGTAAGCGCATAAAATCCGTTGTTGAACTGAATCGGATCGATATTGATGTTGGTCCAAACGATCTTTGCGCTCTTCGTGCGGATCATGCCCGTATGCTCCAGCACTTCGTTCCCATAACAAGACAGATAAACGCGCACACGCTCAAAGCAGTCACGGTCGCGGCAGGAATCCAACACACGATTGGTATCAATACAAACCGTTTCACGCGAGTTTCCCGAGAAACCGCACGGAAATTTATTTTCCGCCATAATCGAAAATCTCCTTTTCATGAATTAGAGAAAGGCTCTCTCGCTATCATTCTATGCCTTTCGCCAATTTTTGACACGAAGATATGAAAAAGAAGATTTTACGATGTCCGTATACCCTGGTAGCTCCCCCTCGCATACAAAAGCTTATCAATATCATTGATGACGGTTGTTTTCCGCAAGCTCCAAAGGGGTGCCAATAAGGAGGCGGCGGCTCCGTCTCCCGTCAAACGACCGACGACAATATCTGCCGGCAAAAGCTCTAACGCATCGGCAACCGTTTCGATGTAGGCATCCCGTTCCATCGGACGGTATTCACCCCGCGTGTAAAGCTCTGCCAATCGCGTATCCCGTAAAACGTGTAGCAAATGAATTTTGATCTGATCGGGGTGTAACGCGGCTACGTCGCGTACGCTTTGCAGCATTTCCTCACGACTCTCTCCCGGAAGCCCGAAAATCAAATGTACCGAGATGCCGATTTTGGGGCTCCTTGCGCGCAAAGCCGCAAAGCCCTTGCAAAAGGTTGCGAAATCGTGACCTCGGTTGATTCGCTCCGCCGTTTGATCGTTTGAAGACTGCAATCCAAGCTCAACCGTCAGCACCGTACGTTCGGCAAGCTCTGCCAAGTATGCCACCGTATCGGGAGGCAGACAGTCGGCTCTCGTAGCAATATTCATCCCCACAATGCCGTCACAGCGTAGTGCCTCCTCATACTTTTGCTTGAGGATTTCAAGAGGCGCGTAGGTATTGGTATGTGCCTGAAAATAGGCAATGCAACGGGAAACGTCCCATTTTTTTGCAAACAGTGCTTTTTGACGTGTGATCTGTTCCGTGACGGAAAGACTTGCCTCGGGCGCAAAATCTCCGCTTCCGCGGTCCGAGCAATAGATGCACCCACCAAAGCCACACCGTCCATCAATGTTCGGGCAGGTAAAGCCCGCATCCAAAGGAAGCTTTGCACACTTCCCACCGAATCGATGCCGCAAATAATATTCATAGGTGTGATACCGTTTGTTGCTGTCACTGTATAAAAATGGATTGGTATCGGCTTGCTTCATAAAAATCCTTCCCAAAAAGGGGCAGTTCCGAGAACAGCCCCTTTTGTTTTTTTGTTTACTTCAACAGTTGCTCAAGTGCGGAAATTCTTGCGCAGAGCGTGAGAATATCCATCGCCCCCTGCAGTTCGGGAAGCGAGGGGAAAGAAGGCGAAATGCGGATGTTACTGTCGTCGGGATCGTTGCGGTAAGGATAGGTTGCACCCACGTTGGTCAGGGTAACGCCTGCCTCCCGACAAAGCTGATAGGTACGCTTTGCGCAGCCCTTTTGGACGAACAAGCTAACGAAATATCCGCCGATCGGTTTGGTCCAATGCGCACTTCCCGTATCTGCAAGATCACGCTCCAGCGTATTCAAAACCAACTCAAACTTGGGACGCAAAATTTCCGCAAGCTTCATCATGTGCGCCTTCATATTTTCGGCATTCTTAAAATACCGAACGTGACGAAGCTGATTGATCTTATCGTGACCGATGGTCTGTGCACCGATGATCGGCAAAATCTGCTTTAAGTTTGCTTCAGATGCCGCCATGATCGCCACACCCGAACCCGGGAACGAGATCTTGGAGGTCGATGCAAAGTAGAAAACGCGATTGCGATTGCCGTATGCATCGCAGGCAGCGAAGATATCAGCAAGCGTATCCTGACGGTCGGCATACAGATGATGCACCGCATAAGCATTATCCCAGAAAATACGGAAATCGGGAGCCGCGGTCTTCATCGCACCCAAGCGGCGCACCGTTTCATCGGAATAGGTGATACCGTCGGGGTTGGAATACTTGGGATTACACCAAATACCCTTGATGCTTGCATCGGATGCCACCAGCTTCTCTACCGTATCCATGTCGGGACCCGTGGGAGTCATCGCAACGGGAATCATTTCAATTCCAAGCGACTCGCACACACCGAAATGACGGTCGTATCCGGGAGAGGGACACAAAAACTTGACCTTTTCCTCACGACACCAAGGACGCTCGCTGTCGCAGGTACCGTACAGCATCGCACGTGCAACGCTGTCGTACATCAAATTCAAAGAAGAATTTCCGCCGACAAAGATCTCCTTCTCGTTCAAATCAAGAAGCTCGGCAAACAGACGCTTTACCTCGGGAATTCCGTCTACGATACCGTAGTTCCGGCAATCAAAGCCGTTTTCCGCGCGGCAAGTATCCGACGAGTTCAAGCAATCAAGCATATCCTGCACCAAATCCAACTGATCAACACCGGGCTTTCCGCGGGAAAGATCCAACGAAAGCTTTTTTGCCTTTGCCGCCTCATATTCAGCCTGCAGCTTCGCAAGCGTTTCCTGCAGCTGCTCCCGACTCATTTCCGAATAATACATGGTTCATTCTCCTTCGACACTTTATCATGATATCCTCATTATTATAGCATATTCCGACCGAAATTGCAATAGCATTTTTGCAATTTTTATTACAAAAAATTGCATTTTTAAGGACTATTTTTTGTTCTTTTCCAAAAACCGGACACAATTTCTGCAAGTTCCGAAGAATTATTTGCATATTGGACGTCTTTCCAATGATCGGGAAACAGTTGTGTATACCGCGGCTCGGCATATCGGTCATCCACCAGAACGATTACCCCGCGATCCTCTTCCCTGCGTATCACGCGACCTGCCGCCTGCAAAACGCGGTTCATGCCGGGATAGGTATAGGCGTAGTCATACCCTCGTTCACGCGTTGTTTCGTAATAGTCACGCAAAAGATTGCGCTCGTTGGAAAGCCCGGGAAGTCCCGTTCCAACGATCATGACACCGATTAACTGCCCGCCCGGCAAATCGATTCCCTCTGAAAATGAGCCCCCCAAAACGCAAAAACCGATGCGAAGACGGTGATCGTCCCGAAACTCAGCCAAAAACGCATCTTTTTCAGCGGCATTCATGCCCTTTTTCTGTACCACAACGGGAACCCTTTGATGCTTCGCTTGAAATTTTTCAAGAACCTTTTCCATATATGCATAGGACGGAAAATACACGATATAATTGCCGGGCTTTCCGATTGCCATTGCCGCAATCAAGGACGCAAGCTTACCATAGGATTTGGATCGATCCTCGTAACGCGTACTGACCGTTGGAACCGCCGTCAGGCAAAATTGACGGCTGTCAAAGGGAGAAGGAAGCGAAATTCGAACCGCATTTCGTCCGCCACCCAAAATATCGGCAAAATAATCCGAGGGAGTTAAGGTTGCAGAAAACAGAACCGCGGCATGGGCGCGAGATAAAACAGCGTCTAAAAGACGGGACGGATCCAAGCAAATCATGCGAATCACACGGTCTTGCCCGCAAACCTCAATAAAGGTCAAAAATTGGTTGTCGTAATATTCTCCAACCAACTCAAAATGCTTCAGTTGCGCACAAACCGCGCTGACATCGGGTTCCAACGGATTTTGCGTGTGCTTCCGCGCCCATGACTCCAGTACGGCACGCACTTCACAAACCGACTTCAAAAAGCTTTCCATCGGGGATCGGTTTATAGAATAGCCATGCTCCACACCACACTCATCGCAAAACAGATTATCCGCACAAAGACGACGAAATCCATCCATCGGAACCGTCAGCTTTTCAATCGCGCGGCATAAGTGCTCCTCCTCCAAAGGGAGCTTTTCCGTCAAAGCGCATAAGAGTTGTGAATCCAGCTTTGCGGAATACATAGAGCAGGCACGGTCGGCAAGATTATGCGCCTCGTCGACCAAGAATACGTATCGGTTCTCTGCCACGGCTTCCGGATCAAAATATCGCCGCAGATAGGCAGCGGGATCGAACACGTAGTTATAATCGCAAATTACCGTATCACAAAATTCGGAAAGCTCAAGCTGGAACTCATAAGGACAAATTTGATATTTTTCGGCAATTTCCAAAATTGTTGTACGGTTAAAGCCGTGGTACAAGGAAAGAGCCTCGCAAATTGCGTTTCCTACACGGTCATAGAATCCGTGCGCACGGGGACAAGCATCTCGATTGCAATACCGCACAATTCCGTTCGCGTCGGCTTTGGCGGCATCGTTTACGCAGATCTGCTCACGCGCCGTCAGTACCACGGTTCGAAGCTTGGTTCCCGCGGCAAAGAGCTGTGCCGCCGCCCGAAATGCCTCTCGACGCACGGCAGCCTTGGCGGTCAGGTAAAAGACCTTTTCACAGCGTCCCTCCCCCAAAGCACGCAGTGCGGGATAGAGTGCGGACAGCGTTTTACCGGTCCCCGTCGGTGCTTCCAAAAACAAGCGTTTCCCTGCGCAAATATCGCGGTAACATTCGCGGATCATGATATCCTGTCCCTCGCGCACCGACGAATACGGAAAGCGTGCGCTGTTGACCGACGGACGCAAAACCGTTTCGCGTTCGATGAGAATTTGTGCGCGATATAAGACACGCGAAAGAAGCCCTGCGTAGAACTCACGCAATTCCTCTATGCTATAGACCGTTGACAAATAGCGGAGTTCTTCGGTTTCGGTGCAGTAATAAGTCAACCGAACGCAAACTCGTGTCAGATTTCGTTCTTTCGCTAAAAAATATGCGTAACACTTGGCTTGCGCATCGTGTTGCGGATTGGGAGCATGAGAAAACGCCTTGGCACCGACCGTTTTGATTTCGTCCACGGTCGGCGGATCGGTCTTGAGAATCCCGTCTGCCCTGCCGGCAACCTCAAAGTTCACTCCCTCATGGAGCGTCGTGTTGCAAAACGGAACCTCAGCATCGTATAAAACACCGGCTTCGGCTTGCAATCTGCAATGCACCGAAGAACCGATTGCCGCACGTTCATAAAAATGCTTTTTTCCCATTCCCGAACGGAGATCCAAGTCACCGCCAAGGAAAGCCAACGTACAAAGCTCTGTCACGGACAGCGTGACCGCAGCGCGATCCAAACAGTATTTCATTTTGCGGTCACCTCCCGTCAAAAAATCACCGCTACAATTATACCATAAAAAAACGGGTTTGAAAATAGAAAACACAAAAAAACTTGCCCGTGTGCATTGAACTGCCCCAAATTGTGCGGACAGTACAAAAAACACCCCTATGGTAGAAAATATTAAAAATTAAGCAACGAACTGACATCGCTTTTCGAGTGGTGTCAGTTTTGTTTTGAGTTGGATACGTTCAT
>SVST01000020.1 GCA_015064155.1 Oscillospiraceae bacterium
AGGATTAATCCTATTAACTCCGTTCGACTTGAATGTGTTATGCACGCCGCCAGCGTTCATCCTGAGCCAGGATCAAACTCTCGAAATCATTGTATTAAAACATCCCTTGGGATGGTTCAATCTGCTTTCGAGTCTTGCTCTTAGCTTCTTTACTTTTGTTTGAGTAGTATTCTCATTCAAAGAATTGTTCGAGATCCGTTTGCACATACTTTATATGCTTTGTACTTCTCTCTTGTTGTTCAATTTTCAAGGACCATTTCGCCACAGCTCTTGCCGCGACCTTGTTATTATACCACATCCATTCGGCTTTGTCAATACCTTTTGCAAAAGTTTTTTTCAACTTTTTTCAAGGTTTTTCGGAAATCACTTCCCGTTATCCTCTGCCGTGGTGCGGTATGCCGCCTTTTTGCGGACAGCTTGCATATTATAGCACTTTTCCTTTGGTTTGTCAAGCATTTTTCCATTATTTTTTAAAATTGTAAACAATGACAACTTTATCGAATAAAAAACCGTTTTGATTGGGACAATAGTATCAAAACGACGGGGGAGCACCATGATAACCATCCTTTTTCGCACGCTGATTATCTACGTTACATTGATTCTGATCATGCGTTTAATGGGAAAACGGCAGATTGGAGAATTGGAGGTCACCGATCTTGTCACCACGTTGCTTCTCTCGGAAATCGCCTCGCTTCCCATCACCAATCACGAGCTGCCCCTTTCTCACGCGCTGGTACCGATGACCGTTCTTTTTGTGATGGAGGTGGTTTCCTCCTGGGTCCTGATTCGGCACCCACGGCTGCGGACGCTGGTATCGGCAAAGCCAACCGTTATCATCCATCACGGTCGGCTCCGGCAAGATGCCCTGAAGAATCTTCGCATCTCGATCGACGAATTGATGAGCGAGATCCGTCAACAAGGCTTAACCGATCTTTCGCAAGTAAAAACCGCCATTTTGGAAAAGAACGGAAAGCTGACCATCCTCCCCAAGTCCGCCCACCAGCCGCCCACCGCAGAGGATCTCGGGCTGACCGTACAAGAAGAAAGCCTGATGCACATCGTTTGGCAAAGCGGTATGTTCAGCAAGGAGGGGCTTTCGATCATCGGCAAGGACCGAGCCTGGGTAGACCAAGCCCTCAAAAAACGCAAGCTGACCTACGACGGCTTATTTTGCGTGATGGCAAACGGAGACGGCAAGCTGTTTTGGATCAAAAAGGAGAAGTCATGAGGGTCTTTATTTTCGCACTTTGTCTGTGTCTTCTCGTCACGGCGGGGATCGCGTGGAACTATATATATATAAATGAAGCTTGTGACCGTCTTTTGGAGTCGTTGGATGCTTTGCCTTCCGTGGACGACGAAGCCTGCCCCGCGGCAATCGAGCGTTTTTCGAAGGCTTGGCAAGCGGAAATCAAGCTGTTTTCTCTGTCGGTCAGCTACGCCCTCACCGATCGGGTCAGCGAGCAAGCCGACGTGCTGCTTGCTTGCGCGAGGTGCGGCGACCGCTTCGGTTTTCAGGCAACGCTTGCTCTGTTGCGCGATGCGATAGACGATCTGCGCCGTTTTGAACAGATTTCGATCCTCAATCTACTTTGATCCGTAGGAGGCGGCATGAAAATTTTACTGCTGACCGACCGCATGGAATCGGGCGGTGTCGAAACGCACGTAGCACAGCTGGCGCGCGAATTCAGAGCAATCGGACACGAGGTCACGCTTTGGACGTCGGGCGGCAGAATCGCCGATCAACTGCGCGGCGAGGGCTTTCGCTGCTTGCTTCAACCGCCGCCGTCAAAAAATCCTTTTCGTCTGCTGCTTCAACTCATCAAGCTGATGCGTTTTATCAAGCGTGAGAAACCCGAGGTCTTACACGCGCACACCCGACTGACAGCCCAGCTCATTCGCTACGCAAAAAAGCGGGGATGCGCCGAGATCGTAACCGTCCACGCGCGTTTTTTGACCAACCCGTTTCTTTCGCGCGCGGCATACTGGGGTGAGAGGACGATTGCCGTCAGCGAGGATCTTCGCGGGTACGTAACCGCCGCCTACCGTCTGCCGCCCGAGCGTGTCCGAGTCATTCCCAACGGAATCGATCTGCGCAGGTTTTCGCCCGTTGGACGCGCAAGTCCCGATGCATCCATCCTATTTGCCAGCCGATTGGACGACGATTGCGCAAGGGGTGCCGAGCTTTTGTGCCTGCTGGCACCCGCGCTTTGCAAGGCTTTTCCGACGCTTCAAATCGGAATTGCAGGAGGCGGCAATGCATACCAACGAATTTCGCGTCTTGCCGAAAAGGCAAATCAAGCCGTTGGACACCGCGCACTCGTCATGCACGGGCAGGTTAACGATATGCCGAGCCTTTTTCGAAGCTACCGCATCCTCGTGGGCGTTTCGCGCGTTGCAATCGAAGCCGCCGCCTGTGGTTGTGCGGTGGTGCTTTGCGGAAACGAGGGCTATCTTGGAATTTGGAACGCATCCAATGCCCAAGAAGCGTCGATCTCCAATTTCTGCGCAAGGGGCTCACGCTTGCCCTCCGGGGAATTGCTCCTCCGCGATCTTTCACGGCTTCTTTCAAGCCCCGTCCTTTGTGAACGCGCGGCAGCCGAAAGCCGTGATTTCGCGGTCAGGCATCTCGATTCCGAAAGCATGGCAAGAGAAACGCTCGGTGTATATCGGCAAGCACTGCCACAAAAGCAGCGGTACCGCATCATGGTCGGCGGCTATTTCGGTTGCAAAAACCTTGGTGACGATGCCATTCTGCAGGGCTTTTTACACGGCTTGCAGCAAATACACCCGAACCTTGCCGTCACGGCACTGTCGGGAAATCCGCATTACGACCGCAAACGGACGGGAATTCGGACGATTCACCGCAAGAATCCCTTTTCGGTTGCTTGGAATCTGCGAAGAACCGATCTTTTCATTCTCGGCGGCGGTTCTCTCCTGCAAAACCGAACCGGTAAGGCTTCCCTTTCCTACTATCTGTGGCTTTTGCGCACCGCGCGGATTTTGGGCTGTCGAACCGCGCTCTTTGCATCGGGCATCGGTCCGATTTTCGGAAGCCGGGCAAAACGCGCGGTCGTCCGCGCGCTGTGCCGCTGTGACCGCATCGGGTTGCGCGACGGAGATTCGGTTCGGCTTCTGCAGTCGCTTGGCATCCCGAAAGAGCTTCTATTCCAAGGGGCAGACGCGGCTTTTCTGCTGCCGCCTCCTCCGTCCTCTCGCACGGCGTTTCTTCTGCGAGAATTGGGAATTGCACCGTCCGTCGGCTTTTTGGGCGTCGTTCTGCATGGCAACGGGAATGCCCGAGAGCTTCGGTGTCACGTGCTTGATGCCGTGCGAATGCTTTGCTTGCGGCATCACCTCGCGCCGCTGTTTTTGGTGTTTGACGAGCTCCACGATACGCATTGCTCCCAAAAAGCCGCCCACGATTGCCGAGAACCGTCTGCAAGCTGTACCGTTCTCCGCACGCCGTCGGATGCGGTTGCTCTGCTTTCCGCTTGCCGTGCCGTAATTTCCATGCGCTTGCACGGCATGATTCTTTCGTGCCTTGCAGGGACTCCCGCGCTCGGAATCGGCTCCGATCCCGAGGACCGAAAGCTCTCCGCGTTTGCCAAGGAAGCCGCTGTGCGATACCTGCCCCCAAACGGGCTGTACGCCCCCTTGATCGTTGCCGCCGCCGAGCCGCTTTTGAACGAATCCGCCGCAGATCGTCAACGACGAACGGACGCCCGTTCCGAAATGCAAAAAAAAGCGCAAAAAGACCTTGCAAATACGTTGGAAATCGTTTATAATAAAAGGTAAGAAAATCCGTTGGTGCGGTTTTGCCGCAAAACGGGAAAGGACTTACCCATGATAAAAAACGCACAGCTTGCCGATCTGCTCCGCCCCTCTGATTTTGACGGAATCGTAGGACAGGATCATCTGTTCGGAGAAAAAGGCGTGGTTCGGCGCATGCTCGCGGGCGGCAGAATCACCAATATGATCTTTTACGGCCCGCCCGGCACGGGAAAAACCACCGCGGCATCGGTGATTGCAAAGCAATCGGGGATGCATTTTTGCAAGCTCAACGCAACCTCCGCGTCACTCTCCGACGTCAAAGCCGTCATCAGCGAAACCGACAACGTCTTCGGTGCGGGCGGTGTTCTTCTGTACCTGGACGAGATCCAGTATTTCAACCGCAAGCAACAGCAATCGCTTTTGGAATATATGGAGGACGGACGCATCACCCTGATCGCATCAACCACCGAAAATCCGCATTTTTACGTCTACAACGCCATTCTTTCACGCTCGTCGCTCTTTGAATTCAAGCCCGTACAGCCGCAGGCACTGTGCGCGGTGCTTTCCCGTGCGCTCGACTACCTCAACCGCGAAAACGGTCTTTCCAAAACTGCCGACAGCGCACTGCTGGAATACGTCGGACGCTGTGCAAGAGGCGACGTGCGACACGCGATCGTGCTGTTTGAAAACGCATACCATGCCGCCGACGAAACGATTCTGCGCGAGCACGTGGACAGCTTCGACACCTCGGTGGCGAGCTTTAACGACGACACGCACTACGATCTGCTCTCGTGCCTGCAAAAATCGATTCGCGGCTCCGATCCCGACGCATCGGTGTTCTATCTGGCAAAGCTGCTCTCGCTGGGAGAGCTGATCTCGGTATGCCGCCGCTTGCAGGTCATCGCGTCCGAGGATATCGGTCCCGCCTATCCGCTTGCCGCCGCCGTAACCCGCGCCTGCTGTGAATCGGCAAAGGAGCTGGGGATGCCCGAGGCACAGATTCCGCTTGCAAACGCCGTCCTGCTTTTGGCAACGGCACCCAAGTCCAATTCCGCGGAGGCTTCCGTCCAAGCCGCGATGGCGGACGTGAAAGCCGGAAAGGGAGTCGAGGTCCCCACGCATCTGCAGTCCCCTCTGTTCAAGGGCTACCGCTACCCCCACGATTTCCCGAACCATTACGTCAAACAGCAATATCTCCCCTCCGATCTTTTGGGAACGGTCTACTACACCCCCGGTCCCAACAAGACCGAGCAAGCCGCCGCCGAGTATTGGAAGGCGGTCAAGGGCGAAAAATAACCCCGAAAAGGAGCATTCATGGAACAAAAACGCTTTACCAAAAACGACAACGGCTTCGTCTGCGCCCATTGCGGAAAGGAGGTTCTGCCGCTTGGCTATACCTCGCGCAACCACTGCCCGTTTTGCTTGTGGTCCCTGCACGTGGATATCAACCCCGGTGACCGCGCCAACGAATGCCGCGCCCCAATGGAGCCGATCCGCACCGAGCCCGATCCGCGCAAGGGCTACGTCATCATCCATCGCTGTACCAAATGCGGTGAGATCCACAGAAACCGTGCCGCCCACGAAGCAAAGGTGCAACCCGATTCCATGAAGCTTATCATCAAATTGACGGCGGGAAAGCAAGCCTGATCCGTCGCGCTTACGTTACACATCTTTCTTGCCGCAAAAGGAGAATACTTATGATTTATATGTTTTTGGCAAACGGCTTTGAAGAGGTAGAGGCCCTCTTCCCACTTGATCTGCTCCGCCGCGCAGGACTCAAGGTTACCACCGTCGGCATCGGCGGAGATCGCGTCGTCGGCTCGCACGGGATTGCCGTAGAAGCCGACATCCCCGATACCATGTACCGCGATTCCAAGCCCGAGATGGTTATTCTTCCGGGCGGAATGCCGGGAACCTTGCACTTAGATCAGTCCCCCACCGTGGAGCGTGCCTTGCGTGCGGCAGAGGCAAACGGTGCCTATCTTGCCGCCATTTGCGCCGCCCCCATGGTGCTTGGCAAGCGCGGCTATCTGCAAGGAAAGCGCGCCACCTGCTTCCCCGGCTTTGAAGAGCATCTGTTGGGTGCTACGGCAACCGCCGAGGGCGTTGTGACCGACGGACACGTCATTACGGCAAAGGGAATGGGCGTTGCCATGGACTTCGGTCTTACCCTTGTTGCCCTGCTGTGCGGCCAGGAAAAAGCCGACGAATTGCGCGCCGCAATTCAGGCAGGCTGATATGACAAAGCAAGAATTACGCAAAGCATCCAAGGAAAAGCGTGCGGCAATCTCCCCCGAACGCAAAAAAGAGCTGGACCTTGCCATTTTGAAGCAAATCGCCTCGTCGGGCGTGTTTCAAAAGGCATCCTCCCTGCTCCTTTATGCCCCCACCGCGGGCGAGATCAATCTGCTCCCCTTGGTAAAGCTCGCACATAAACGCGGAATCCCCGTGGGCTTTCCGAAATGCAACACCGAAAATACGACGCTTGATTTTTACATCCTGGAGCCGGGTCAACGCTTGGTACGCGGTGCATACGGCATCCCCGAGCCCTCCCCCGACGCAAAGCCTTGCCCCATCGATCGGCGCACGCTTTGTATTCTGCCGGGGCTCTCCTTTGACCCAACCGGCGGTCGCTTGGGCTACGGAAAGGGCTACTACGACCGTTTTCTTGCAGGCTTCCCCGGTGTCCGTGCCGCGGCGGTTTATCAAGGGTTGATGGTAAAAGAGGTTCCAACCGAGCCGCGCGACGTGCCGGTTGAACTGCTGTTTACCGAGCATGAATGCTGGGATTGCCGAAAGGATCCCCGTCGCGCATCAAGCAATCACAAGGTGCTTGAACGGATCGGTACCGGCTTCCGTACCGCGCGCAAATGGACGGCGGAAAAGCTTCGCGAGGCAAGCAAGCCCGTGCGCGCACTGAGTGCCGCCCCCAACGAAGAGGACGAGCAACAAGTGATCGCTCCCACACCGCCAACACCCCAACACGCACCGTTGCTTCTGGTTTTGGTAACCTACGTGCTGCTCTTGGTTTCCCGTTTGATCGATTCCTGGATCACAAATCCCGCGCTGGAGCCCTTTATCGTGATCCTTTTGCAGCTGTTGATCTTTCCCGTTCCCGCTTTGCTCTTTCTTTGGAAATTCCGTCCAAAGGGCTATTGGAAAACACTGCAGCTCAATCCCATCGGAACCTCCAAGCTGCTCTTTTTGCTCTTTATGCTGGCGGTTATGATTACGGGCGGTCTTCTGACCGAGATCATGACGGGCGGCATCTCGGCTCTCGCGGGCAATTTCACCTTGTACGATACCTTTGTGGCACGTGCCAGCGGCGGCTTGCAGCTCTTCTTTTTGGTGATTGCCTACTGCCTCTTGCCCGCCGTGTGCGAGGAGCTTCTCTTCCGAGGCATCCTTTGCTCCGAGTACCGTCACTGCGGTGCAACGCTCTCGATTTTCATCAGCTCGCTGTTCTTTGCAATGCTGCATTTTTCGTTCCCCCTCTTCCCAACCTATCTCTTCCTCGGCATTCTGCTGGCTTGCGTGCGCTATGCGACCAATTCGCTCATCGCCACAGCTCTTTTGCATTTTGCCTATAACCTCTTTTGCCTGTTCGGGCAACCCTATCTTTCCTCCTTTTACGTCCATGCGGGAAGCAACGAAACCTTTGTGTTTTGCCTGACCGTTCTGTTTTTGCTGTTTTCGGCATTCGCCGCGGGTGAGGCGCGTAAAATCTATCACCGCCTTGCCAAAAAACAGCACCGTCCCGTAACGGTCGTCCCACTGCGCGCCCTCCCCCGACACCTCTTCTCTGCGTTGCGCTCCCCCGTCACCGCCGTGTGCATCGCGCTTTGGCTGATCGTTGCCGCCCTCAATTTGGCGAAATGATCGGTAAAAACAAAAGTTTTTCGAATAAAAACACAATTTTTTCCGAGAAGTTGTTGACAAATACGGCTATAAATGATAAAATAAGAAGAGAGTAAGATCCGTTCCATGTCCTTTTCATAACTGCGCTCTGCCGTGGCAAAGGCAAGGATCAAAAAGACAGAAAAAGGAGAAAACCATGAAAAAGAAGATTTTGAGCATATTGATGTGCGTTTTGGCGCTTTCCTGCGTTCTCACCGGTTGCTCTAAGAAAAAGAAAACCACCGAACCCGCACCCATCACCCCGACCAGCGAGGGCTTGGTTTTCCAGCTTTGGGGTACTCCGGAAGCAACCGCACCCGAAACCGATGAAAACGGCATCGTGATCCCGTCCGAAACTGCGGCTCCCGAGGCGGATGGCGGATATTACATCGTTGTGGGATATAAGGGTACCTCTACCGAGGTGCTGATCCCCGCAACCTATAACGGAAAGCCCGTAGCCGCCGTTTATCCCTCCGCATTTGCAGAGAATACGTCGATCACCGGCATTACGATTGAAGACGGTGTTTCGGCAATCGGCAGCTATGCGTTCTACGGCTGTATCAGCCTGAATCGGGTTGACCTCGGCAGCACGATGCAAACCATTGAGTGGTCGGCATTCGAAAAATGCACCGCACTTGAAAAGATCGCATTCCCCTCTTATATTTCCGCCATCGGTAACAGCGCGTTCAACGGCTGCACCGCACTGACCGAGGTTTCCTTTGCGGCAACCAAGGTAGACGAGGCAGACGAAACGGCTGAGGGCGGCATTAAAACCACTACGCACGAGCTTGCCATCGGCAAGGAAGCCTTCAAGAACTGCACCAAGCTTTCCACCGTTACCTTTGCCGACGAGTGTCAGGCTAACGTTGGGGAAGCGGCGTTCGAGGGCTGCACGGCACTGACTGCGCTGTCGTTCGGAGAGGGCGTAAAGACGCTTGCCAATGGTGCATTCCGCAGCTGCTATGCACTCACCACCGTTTCGATTCCCCAAAGCATCACCTCCATCGGAGAGGAAGCCTTCAAGAGCTGCTCCGCGCTGAACACCTTGACCATCAACTCCGAGAGCAAGCTTGCCATTGAGAAGTCGGTCTTCTCGGGATGCAAGAAGCTGGCTGTGCTGAACGTCGGCAAGAACATCAAGAGCATTACCTCTTCGTCGTTCTCGGGCTGCTCCGAGCTGGCAACCGTAAACTTTGACGGCACCACCGCCGAGTGGAACAAGCTGACCTGGAAGAACAGATTCTCTTCCGCAACCATCGTTTGCACCGACGAAACGATCACCAGAGAGTAATCAAAAAACCGATAAAACCAACGAGGGACGTTCGGAAAATCCGAACGTCCCTCGTCATTTTTGATTGTCTTAAAGCTTTCCACCGCCGTTTGTGTAAATAGCAGCGATGATTTCATGCACGCGCATGGTGTTTTTCCCGTTCACGGGAGGCTCGGTGTCGTTGATGACGGAATTGGTAAATGCCTCGATCTCCTTGGTGTACATATTGCCAAAGGTGACCTCAAGCTTCATCGGCTCTACAAGACTGCGGTTCTGCTGTGCGTCGTAGCCCGCCGCATCGCCCGAAACCAGCACCTCAACCGATCCGCCCTCGTCCTGCGAAAGCGTTCCAACCGCGATCATACTGCCCTTGGTTCCGTAAAACTCAAGCGGACATTTCGCCGCCGCGTCGGGAATGTTGAAGTTGTTGTCAACCAATGCCAAAGCACCGTTGTTCATCTTCATCACGATGGCAGAGGAATCGTCGGCAGTGTAACCGAAGGTCTGCGTGTGCGCATATCCGGTGCATTCCACCGCCTCAAGACCCGAAATGTACTGCAACAGATCGATGCAGTGGATACCCATGTCCATCAAAGCACCGCCGCCGCTGCGTGTCTTGTCCTGACGCCAGTTGTTCGGAATGTCGGGATACCAGCAGGTAAACTGCGCGCGCATGGACACAACGTCACCGATGAGTCCGTCGGCAATCACCTTTTTCATCGCCTGATGGTACGCATGATAGCGCATCATAAAGCCGATTCCCAGCTTCACACCCGCCTTTTCGCAAGCGTCCACAATCTCACGGGTTTCCTCGATGGAAAGACCCATCGGCTTCTCCAAAAAGATATGCTTCTTTGCCTTTGCGGCCGCCAAAGCCTGCTCCTTGTGGCAGAATACGGGCGACGCAATATAGACAACGTCAACCTCCGAAAGAGCCAGCACGTCCTCGTAGTTGGTAAACGCATACTTGGCACCGTACTTCTCCTTGCAACGCTCAGCCGCCTCGGGATTTGCATCCATCACGGCATAGGGCTCGGCATTGGATGCCAGCATCATTCCGGGCAAGGTTCTGCGGTCGGCAATACCGCCGCATCCGATAATACCCCACTTCAGCTTCATACGAGGTACCTCGTCTTACTCGCCGCGCTGCATCTCTGCAACTGCCTCAAGAACTGCGTCTGCCATGTACTCCAGCTGCTCGTCGGACAGACCGTACAGAGGCAGGTGCGTAAAGCGCTTGTAGAATACCTCCTCACATACGGGGCAAGTCTTTGCGATCTCGTCTGCGTTGTAGCCCATATCCTGAACGATCTGGAAACGGTAGAGAGGACCGAAGTGAGGAATGTTGGTAACACTCTTCTCTTCAAGCTTCTTCTTCAGAATCTGTACGTCACCGCCTGCCTTTGCGGGGTCGATCTGCAACAAATACAGATGGAAAGTAGGCTTAATATTCTCATTGCCGAGGTCCTGGGGAATGATCGCGTCGTTGCCTGCAAAGCGGCTGTTGAGGTATGCAGCGGCACGGCGACGCTCCGCGATGATCTCCTCGTTACGGGCGATCTGCAGCTTCAGCCCCAAGCCCTGAATCTCGGTGGTGGAGTAGTTGCCTGCAACAAAGGGCTTCTCCTTGCCGGGAATGGGCGTGATGTTGTACAGCCAGTTCTTGATCGGCTTGGTGAAATCCAATCCCAGGAAGCGTGCGCGCTTCATCTCGGGAGCAAAGCCGGGTACGTTGGTGGTTGCAATACCGCCCTCACCGAACGAGGTAATGTTCTTTACTTCATGGAAGCTGAACGCTGCGAAGTCACCGATGGTACCGATCTTCTTGCCGTTGTACATTGCACCGAATGCGTGTGCGGCATCCTCCAGAACGATGATGTCGTGCTCCTTTGCCAGCTTCATAATGGGATCGAGGTCAACGGGATAACCGCCAATGTGTACGGGAACGATCATCTTGGTTTTGGAAGTGATCTTTCTTGCAACGTCTGCGGGGTCCATGTTGATGGTTCTGGGGTCAACGTCTGCGAATACCAGCTTTGCGCCGACAGCCAAGGGGTATGCCATGGTTGCCACAAAGGTGATGGCAGGAACGATAACCTCATCACCGGGCTGCAGGTTTGCATACTTGTATGCAATCTCAAAGCCCGAGGTAGCGTTGGTTACGAAGGTGCTGGAATCGGTGCCGAGATACGCGTTGCTTGCTTCCTCGGCAGCCTCAACCTGAGAGCCCAGGGAAAGCTTGCCGGGAGGGGTTGCAACACCGCCGAGCTTCTTAACCTGCTCGTAAACGGCAGCAATCGCCTGCTCGTACTCGGGACCCTCGCCCTGCATCAAGAAACGGATGATCTCCATCAAGTCAGCCACGTTGTAGTTTTCACCAACGGCAGCCCACGGCACCTTGGTCGCACCGGTATTATAACGGAAGTCGGTAGATTTTCCCATGTTTATATCCTCCTGAAATATAGATCTTAGTATTTTTTGAGTTTAGAGAACGAATTCGTCCCGTATCAGTTGCACTCTGCAACCAACGGACCTGCCAGCTCCTTGAGGTAGAACAGCTTACCGGGAAGCGTGGGCATAAAGGTCGAGGTGACGTTCATGTCGGGACCGTAGTGGAGCGTGGTCAAGAAGCTCATGCCCTGCCAGCCCATGCCGCGTCCGAGAACGCCGTCGCATCCGCCGATGATGTAGTCAGCCTGCAGGAAAAGACCGGGGCCGATGGTGTTTGCCGAGCAAGGAACCAAGGTCGTGCGGCTCTTGAAGCTGGTCAGTGCGTTCTGCTCAATGGTCAGGGGATGCAGCTTTGCACCGATGCGGTAGCACTGTGCCTTCCACTCGTCAACCGTTGCGTAATCGTCTGCAAACTGGGGCTCCCAGAATGCGATGTGGCACATTCTTCCGATACCGAATACCAGAATCAGCTTTGCGCCCTCTTTCTTCAGTGCCGCAATCTTCTCGGGGTAGGTGGGAAGATTGGTCTTGGTTGCGAAGTTGCGCTGTGCTTCGGGAACCGTCTTGTTCAGCTTGCCGAAGAACGCCTGCTTCATGCTGTACTCAAACGACGCGGGGTTGGTGTTGGGGAGGGTGTTGCCCTCTGCATCTGCCCACTCGTCCATGTTAAAGGTGTAAACGTGAGAGCAGTCAACGTCCCAGTTGTTCAGGAAGTAAGCCGCCCACTTGTACATACCCATAGGACCTACGGGCAGGATCATTGCCAGCTTTTCGCCGCGATCGGCTGCCGCCTTGATCTGCAGTGCGATCTCGTGACCCATCAGCGTATCAAACTCGTAAATGTTGTCACATTCCACGGGATTGAAATCCTTGTGCCAGAAATCCTCGCGTGCAACGCCCTTGTCACAGCACTCATCCATTTTCTTCAGATCCCATCCGCGGGGGTAGAAGCCCTCCAAAAGGCTTCCCTTAACGGTACTCATAAAATCCATCGTATGATCCTCACTTTCTAAAATTAAAATCCAAAATCAAGCAACGAATCGGTGCGGCGGGTTACATTCCGCCAAACTCGCGCATTTTCTCCAGCGTTTCCTCGTAGCTTCGGGTGCCCGCGGTCGCGCCCTTGGCGGTCACGCACAAGGCTCCCACCGTGTTGGCAAAGTTGACGCAGAAGGACTCGTCCATTCCGCGTGCGTACGCTGCAAGGAAGCCCGAGCAGAAGCTGTCGCCGGCTCCCGTGGTATCCACGCGCTTGACGTTGCCGAGGGCGGGGAAAAACCTTCCCTTTTCCTCACCGGCAAGACGCAGGTATGCGCCCTTTTTGCCAAGCTTGATCACCACGTTCTTCACGCCCTTCCTCATAAAGACGTCGGCAATTTCATCGGGATCCTCACATCCCGCAATGCGAACCGCCTCGTCGATACTGGGCATGAAATAATCAATGTAGGGCAGATTGCAATCGATCAATTCGCCCCAACGGCCCTTTGCATCCCAGCAAACGTCAAGGAAAGTGGTCTTCCCCATCTCCTTGCACTTTTTCAGAAACGCAGCCGTTTCTTCCCCGTCAAAGCGATCCATCAAAAACGAGCCGGTGACGAACACCATCTCGGTTTCCTCCAGAACGCTCCAATCCATATCGTCGATCGAAAGCACCGCGTTGGTTCCGACGCAATGCAGGAACGAACGCTCTCCGCCCGGCTCCAGCATCACGAGCGACACCGAGGTCTGCGTGCCCTCGTCCACCCTCAAGCCGCGCGTATCAACGCCCTCTCGATCCAGACATTGCTTCAGGTAGGTGCCGAACATATCGTTTCCGACCTTGCCGAGCATTTTTGCGTCAACACCCATCTTGCACAGGTTGATCGATGCCGTCATTGCGTTTCCGCCGTTATGCAGCGTCACCGAATTGACACGCTTCAATTCTCCGGGTGCGGGATAGCTTGCCACGGGGTCCGCCATCACGTCCGCCACCAAAATTCCGACACAAGCTACTCGTTTCACGGCAACAATCTCCTTGTCGTAACCTTAGGCCATACCAGCTCCTGGCAGAACGCCTCGGCATACTGCACGCCGCACTGAATGCCGCGGAAGCGCGAGCAGGTGCGAACGAACTCGGCGAAGTCGATGTTGTCGTGGTCGCGCATCCACTTGAGCTGGCTCTCGTGACACTCCAGCATCTCAATCTTGAGGTCGATCTTATCCGAAATATCCACGAACTCGGTGGGAACGAAATTGAGTCCCGCCAGGTTGTCCATGTAGAAGATCGGAACCACCGCCGCCTTGCCGCCGTTGCCGTACTGCGGGCAGCTTGCCACGAAGGACGCGTCAAACACCAGCTTGGAAACCTCTCTGTGGTCGGGCATATAGTCGTTGGGACCGTGCGTAATGATAAAATCGGGCTGTACCTGACGAATCAGGTCCGCAATCTTATCTCTCTGCTCCACCGAGCAGCCGTTGGGAAGCAGGTCGCCCACGTCAGTGGTGACCACCTCAATGCCTGCAAGCGCGCCTGCGCGTCTTGCCTCCTCGCGGCGGATCAAGCGCAATTCGTCGGGCTTGATGATCTCGTGTCCCATGTTGCCGTTTGCCACGTGACAAACCACTACGCGGTCACCGCGATCCACACATTTAGCAAGAGTTCCGCAACAGGAAATTTCAATGTCATCGGGATGACATCCGATTGCAAGTACGTTCATAAAAATACCTCCTAATTACCTATTGACTTTACTACAGATATATGATACAATATTTTTCGGAAATTGTATTTATCATAGATTACTCATTATTTGTCATTTCTTCCGCGGAGGATTCTTATGGACTTCACATTACACCCCATCAAGCGCGAAATCGAGCTGAAAGGGTTCCACAGCATTTACTATTTCGAATTTGGAAAAGAGTTCTCACACCCCCCCGAAAAGCACGGCTTTTGGGAAATGGTGTACGTAGACAGCGGCGAAATCAATGCCGTTACCGACGGGCTTGGTCGGAAGCTCCGTCAAGGGCAGGTCATTTTTCACCGCCCCTGGGAGGTACACGCGCACGTTTCCAACCTGATCGACCCCAATAACATGCTTGTCGTTTCGTTCACCGCAAACAGCCCCGCCATGGAATTCTTCGACAAGAGGATCTTCACGCTCGGCAAGACCGAAAAAACCCTGCTTTCGCTGTTTGTCAAGGAGGCTCGCGTGGCTCTCGGTGCCATCCCCGACGATTATCACGACAAAAGAGCTCTTGACTTTTCTTCCGCACCGCGCGGCTCCTTTCAGCTGCTGGAATGCTACCTGACCGAGTTTTTACTGGTGCTTTTGCGAGGCGGCGACGAAGCCTCCAGCACCGTCCTGCGAAGCGAAAAAACTCGCGCACTCGGACAAAGCTCGATCACCGAGCTGATTATTGCCTATCTGGAGGAAAACGTCGCGTCTGACCTCACCCTGTCTGACATCTGCTCACGCTTTTTTATCGGGAAAACCCAGCTTTGTAAGCTCTTTGACGACCACGTCGGAACCAGCCCCATGGAATACTTCTCCAACCTCAAAATCACCGAGGCAAAAAAGCTGCTGCGCCGCGAAGACCTCTCGGTCAGCCGCATCGCCGATATGCTCTCCTATTCCTCCATCCATAACTTCTCTCGCGCTTTCAAAAAAAACGTCGGCATCTCCCCCTCCGACTACCGCAAAAAAATCTGGGAGAAATTTTGATTTTTTGAACTTTTGAACTTTTGGGGGAGAAACTTTTGAAAAAGTTTCTCCCCCACACCCCCTCTTCAAAACTTTCACAGCATTTTTTAAGTGCGTGAGAGTTTTTCTTTTTTCTGTCGAACCATAGGTACTGCCGATAGAATTAAACGAAAACACTTACACAAGAGAGCAAATTCTGTGAAAGTTTTGAGGGGTGTGGGGAACTTTTTCAAAAGTTCCCCACGAAAATCCCTTTTTCAAAAGCTCCCCCCACAAAAACCGCGTCCTCCGCGCTCTTATTCTCCCTTTTCCACGGTCACGAAGTCGGTTTCGGGGAAAGCGGTTTTGACGTCTGTGCCAAACGGATAGTCACTGATTACGCGGTCAACCGCGGAAAAATCGCAATAGATATCGGAGAACGGCTGGTCGATTTTTTTATGATCCACAAGGTAAAAAACCTCTTTTGCGTTTTTGGCGACGGCGCGCAGCATCAGGTCGTAGATGCCCGAGGCAATCTTCCCGTCCGCCGACACGGCACCCGTGGAGAAAAACATTTTATCCACGCGATACTGCTCGGCATTTTCCACGGTCTGTCTGCCGCAAAGCATACAGGGCTGCTCCACGATCTCACCGCCCAGGGAAATCACGCGAATCTCCTTATATTTGCTTAAATTAACGGCAAGCAGAATGTTATTGGTCACCACGGTCAGCTTTTTGCGGTTGACGAGATATTCCTCCATGCACTGTGCCGTGGTGGAGCCGTCGATAAAAATGGTATCCCCGTCCTTGACAAAGGACGCGGCAATGCGCCCGATGCTGCGCTTTTCCCAGCGCATTTTTTGCGTTCGAAAAAGGATCGGCACGTACGCGGAACGCACCGCTTCAACACCGCCGTGCGTACGCGATACCAACTGTCTTTTTTGCAAGGAATTCAAATCACGGTTGATGGTTGCCGTGCTGTAATGCAGCGTGTCGCTCAGATATTTCACCGTGACAAAGCCCTGCTTTTCAAGAATTTCCAAAATTTGATCCTGTCTGATTTTCGTGCTCATACCGTCACCTCCCACTTTTCTCCAGTATACCATATTTCTCAAAAAAATGCAAGTTTTTTGGCAAAAATATGAGAAAATTTGAGAAAATGGAAATATTTTGAAAAAGACTTGAAAAAACGAAGAAACTGTAGTATATTTAATGTAGATTTTTCGGGAGGTAATGCCAATGACCGATCTTGAAAGGCTGGAACAGCTGAAAAACAAAATATTTGACCAGAGCAACGAGCATTGCTTTGTGGAACGCGAGCGTTTTCTTGCAACCTATCCCACCGATCGCATAAACGATTCGGATTATTACGCGCGCCTTTTTGCCGACATGCTGGACAGCGTTTCGACGCCCATCAACGAGTGTGACGTCATACTCGGCAGAGTCATCGAGGGGGAGCCCGAATCGCGTGAGAACTGCCCGAACCGCCTGATCTTTGCAAAAGGACATCTTTGCCCCGACTATGCAAAGCTCTTGCGCCTGGGATACCGCGGAATTTTGGAGGAGATCCGCGCGAATGCCGCGCGTCTTGGCACCGAAAAAGCCAAGAGCTACGAAAAAAATGCCGAAATTGTCATTCATGCCATCAACCGATATGCCAAGCGGTATGCCGAGGCGGCAAAGCAATGCGGAAGACAAAAGGAATACGAGGCACTCTCCCGCGTCCCCTTTGAGCCGGCATACGACCTCTACTCGGCACTGCAATCGATCTGGCTGGTTCACATGGTCGCAAGCTGCTACATGGGCTCGCGCGACTATGCGTTCGGCTATATGGACGAATACCTCTATCCCTTTTACGAGCAGGAAAAGCAAAACGGCACCACCGATGAAACAATCCGCAATCTGTTGGCGGGCTTCTTGATCAAGCCCAACGAGATCTGCGGAAGACACCCGCACAATTATCGGCAAAAGCCGGTGCTTTCGCAAGCCTCCAAGCAGTACGTGCTGCTCGACGGCGGACGCGCAAACGAGCTGTCGGTGCTGATTCTGGAAGCGGGAAAGATCAATCTCACGGCACAACCCATCTACACGGTGATGCTGGACGAGAACGCGTCGTCCGCCTTTACCGCCACCGTGTTCGAAGCCATGACGGTGCTGACCGATAAGATGCAGGTCTTCAACGCGTCGCAGATGAAGCGTTTTCTGAAAGACAAGGGACTCCCCCGCGACCTTTGCGAGCATCCCACCGTTTCGGCTTGCTGTACCTTTGACATCGAACGGCACGCGATCCGCGAGGAATTTTATCTGCCCACGGTTGCGGTCTTCTGCAAAACGCTGTTTGAAAACAAATTCGACACGCTTGACGGCTTTCTTGCGGCGTTCGCCAAGGGAATCACCGCCGAGTGTCAGCAATACATCGACGAAACCCATGCCCCCGATTACGACTTTGCAAGAAAAGCGTTCCTTTTGGATTCCTTGCTGCTGGAGGGCTGTAACGAGGCTTGCGAGTATGCGCCCTACGCGCTCAAGCTCCGCGCCAAAAACATTTTCTTGCCCGGCATCGCAACGCTCGGTGATTCGCTCTGTGCGCTGGACACGCTGGTATTCCGTGGCGAGGTGCCCTACGACACCTTCGTAACCGCCCTGAAGCAGGATTTCGCAGGGTATGACGATCTGTACGAAAGAGCCTGCGCCTGCCAAAAGTTCGGAAACGACACCGAAGAGGACCGCTACACCGTCCAAATGGCAACCCTTTTGATCGATGCGGTCGAAGCGGCAACGCATGAGAGAAATGAGATCGTCGCTCCCTCCTTCTATTCCCTGGAGCGTGAAAACGTTTGGGGACCCGAGCTGCCCGCAACTCCCGACGGACGCCGTGCAGGCTGTCCGTTCTCGGAAAACCAATCCGCGTCCTACGGTGCCGATCAAAACGGCATCACCGCCCTTTTGCGCAGCCTTTCCAAGCTTCCCTTTGCGCGCACGGCGGCAGGCGGCTTGAACCTGACCTTCTCCTGCGACCAGCGTCCCGAAATTCTGCAAGCGTTGGTAAAGACCTATTTTGAGGGCGGCGGCAAGCACGTCGGCATTTCGGTCATCAACCGCGACACGCTGTTGGATGCCATGAAGCATCCCGAAAAATACCGTTCGCTCACGGTTCGTCTGTACGGATTTAGCGAATACTTCATTTCACTTCCCGATTGGCAGCAGCAGGCGGTACTCAACCGCACGGCATATTAAGGGAGCAGCCATGCAAGGCACGGTACTCAACATCCAACGCTTTTGCACGTCGGACGGTCCCGGAATCCGCACCACAGTGTTTTTGAAGGGCTGTCCCCTGACCTGCCTTTGGTGTCACAATCCCGAGTCGCAGCGAAGAAAGCCCGAGCTGTTGTACAGCCCGACCGAATGCGTGTCCTGCGGCAGATGCACCTCCGCTTGTCCGCGCGGCTGTCATCAACAAAAAAACGGGCAACACACGTTCGACCGATCGGTCTGCGTTGCCTGCGGAGCCTGCCGATTTCCCCTGTGCAAAGCAATCGAGCTTTCGGGAAAGACGATGTCCGCCAAAGAAGTTTTTGACGAGGTCGTCAAGGATGCGGCGTTCTACCGCAATTCGGGCGGCGGCATGACGCTTTCGGGCGGAGAACCTCTCTTGCAAGCCGATTTTGCCATCGAGCTTTTGGGGCTTGCACGGGAAGCCGGCATCCACAAAGCAATCGAAACCTGCGGATACGCACCGCGAAAAGTGGTTGCAAGCATCGCGGAACTTGTCGATCTGTTTTTGTTTGACTACAAGGAATCCGATCCCGAGCGTCACCGCCGCTTCACGGGTGTCGATAACGCTCAAATCCTTGAAAATCTCACTTTGCTCGACGACATGAAAAAAAGCATCGTTCTCCGATGCCCGATTATTCCCGATTATAACGACCGCGACGATCATTTTGCGTCGATTGCCGCGCTTGCAAACCGCCTTTCCCACGTGACCGAAATTCAAATCGAACCCTATCACGATTTCGGTAAGACAAAATACGCAAAGCTTGAAAGAGCCTACGCGCTCTCCGATGTCCTCCCCGCAGACCGCGAGGTGGCAAGGCGGTACGTATCCGCCATTCAAGCGCGCACCGATACGCCCGTCCGCATTCCTTAAAAAAACAAAAAAATAAAAATAAAGATTTACAAAAAGGAGAATTGTCATGAAATTTCTTGCACTCACCGACCATTTCGCCAGAAAAGAGCATTACGAGGAGCTTTTCGCAAACTTCCCCGAGCATACGCTTTCCACCGTGTTCTACGGTGAAGAGGACCGCATCATCATGCGCGATATGTTCCGCGAGGTTGAGGTCAACGGACCCGACGCCGTAGAAATTCCCGCAGCCGTATACGAGGAAGCGGTTGACGCTGACGTAATCATCACGCACCTCTGCCCCATCCCCGCAAAGCTGATCGAAAAGGCCCCCAAGCTCCGCGCCATTCTCTCCAACCGCGGCGGTCTGGAAAACATCGCAGTCAAGGCTGCAACCGAGCGCAACATCCCGATTCTGAACAACCCCGCGCACAACGCGAATGCCGTTGCCGAATTCACCGTTGCCTTGATGATCTCCGAGGCGCGCAACCTGGCACGCTCCTACTTCAGTGTCAAGCACGGTGAGTGGCGCGAAAACTACAGCAACTTCGGCAACATCTGGGAGATCCGCGGCAAGACCGTCGGTCTGATCGGCTTTAGCACCATCGGTCGTCTGGTTGCCGAAAAGCTCAGCTCCTTCGGTGTGAAGATGCTGGTCAGCGACCCCAAGTGCGATCCCGACGACGAGCTGGTTCAGCGTCTTGGCATCAAGGTCGTTGATCTGACCACCCTGATGAAGGAAAGTGACTACGTATCGCTCCACGCAAGAGCCAGCGGCTGCTTCCTGACCCGCGACGTGCTTTCCCTGATGAAGCCCAACGCGATCTTCATCAACACCGCACGCGCCTACATGGTTGACTACGACGCACTCTACGAGCTGCTGCGCGACAAGAAGATCATGGGTGCCGCAATCGACGTATTCCCCGTTGAACCGCTGCCCATCGACTATCCTCTCCTGACGCTGGATAACTGCACCGTTACCACCCACCGCGCAGGCGATACCGTAAACGCTTACAGCGAAAGCCCCGCAATGGTCATGGAGGACTACGGTCTGTACCTGGCAGGTAAGAAGCCTCGCTTCTTCGTAAACCCCGAGGTCGGCATGGGCAGATAATTACCATGAGAACCTATCACAAGCTGTTAAACGGCGAAAAAATCCTGCTCGGCGGTCACCGAGGCGACCGTAAAAACTTCCCCGAAAACACCATGCCCGCTTTCCGTGCCATGCAAGAAATGGGTGCAGACGCGATCGAAACCGACGTGCGCATGACCAAGGACGGGCACCTCGTGCTGATCCACGACCGCGACGTCCAAAGAACCACCAACGGGCAGGGCTTCGTGGATGAAATGACGCTGGAAGAGATCCGCGCGCTTGACGCAGGCTTTTGGAAAGACCCCGCGTTTGCAGGCGAAAAAATCCCCACTCTGGAGGAATTTCTGGAATTCGTCAGCACCACCAATCTTTTTATCAACTGGGAGCTGAAGCAGTACCCCATGGAGCTTGGCGAGGAAAAAGCCTACGGCTGTATCGATAAGCTGGTGGAAATGATCGACCGCTACGGTCTTGCGGAGCGCAGCATCATGAATTCCTTTTCCGACTGTAACCTCGAATACGTCGACACCAAATGGCCGCATAAATTCGCCATCCACGGCTATATCCATTACAAAAAGCCCAAGGATACCCCCTCCAAGCCCTTGGAGAGCTTCCTTGATTGGGCGGCAATCTGGCGAAAGGACGAAGACCATACCGCAGGCTTTGAGGAGGACTACGCATTCGCAAAGGAGCGCGATATCCTCACCTGTATCCTCGTCCCCGACACCGAGGAGGACTACCGCAAAGCCCTCGACATGGGCTGCCGTATGTTCACCAGCGACGACCCCTCCACCGCGATCGAAGTCCTAAAGGCACTCGGGGAACGGTAAGTATCGTTTTTGTGGAAACACAGGACGCGGTTTTTTTGGGGGAGCTTTTGAAAAAGGGATTTTCGTGGGGAACTTTTGGAAAAGTTCCCCACACCCCTCAAAACTTTCACAGCATTTTTATGTATGTGAGAGTTTTTCTTTTTTGTGTCGGACTCCGATATACTGCCGATAGCCGTCAGGTGCCACCACCCTGCCGGCTCTGCCGGGGGACGCGGGGACGCGATTTTTTGGGGGAGCTTTTGAAAAAGCTCCCCCACACCCCCGCAAAACTTTCACAGCATTTTTATGTATGTGAGAGTTCTTGAAAGGGGTGTGGGGAAACCTTCTTGAAAGAAGGTTTCCCCACAATCTATTACAATAAATCAAATACTCAAATCGACAACATCGAGAGGTTGACGGCGCGTCCACATACCGCCGGTGAAGTCTGGAATTGCCTGGGGCATACCGCCTGCGGCAACCGAAGCTTCGGAAAGGGCAGTGACCACCATCCATGCAGCGGCATCATAGACGTCAATCGGCATAGGCTTTCCTTCCTTAAGCAGATCGACGAATGCGCGGAACATCACGCCGTCCATGCCTCCGTGACCCACCTTTTTCTGCTCGTCGGACAAATCTTTCCAAATCGAGGGCAGGTATTTTGCTTCGTACTCGGCGGCATTGTTAAAGGATGCCTTGTAGTACTCCACGGGCTGGTAGGTTTCCATACCGCCCTCCAAAAAGACCATATTGGTATTCATTTCGTAGCAGCCGCGCGTACCGTGCAGATTGAACTCGCGCGAATAATGACGCGGAAGCGTCGTATCCAGGCGCATGGAAATGGTGGATCCGTCGGCGCAGGTAATGATGGTGTTTACGATATCGCCCTGACGGAACTGCTTGCCCTCCAGGTGCGGGAACTTTCCGGGATTCCGCGCGATGTAGTCCTGCACGCCAACGGCGCGGGAGGCAACCGAAACCAAGGAAACCATCTGATTTCCGCGGTTGATGTTCAGCACCTTTGCGATGGGACCCAGCTCGTGCGTGGGATAGTTTTCACAGTTGCGGTTGAGGTAGTTGCGCAGGCGGTAATGACGGCGAGCCACTCCGTTTGCAATACCGGGGGCAAGATAGTGACCGTATGCGCCGTGCGCGTGTACGATATCTCCAAGCACGCCGTTTCGAACCAAGGAGGTTGCCAAAAGCTCTTGCTTACCGTAGCAGCAGTTTTCCATGAACATAATGGGGGTCTTGGTTGTTTCGTAGGTGCGAACCATGTCCCACATACGTTCTACGCAGTATGCACCGCCGACCTCCATTGCAACGGGAATGCCCAGCTTCATGGCGTCGATTGCCACCTCAACGTGGGTTTCCCAAGAGGTTGCCACAAACACGGCATCCATGCCGCCGTGCTGCAGACAAGTATAATGATCGGTAAAGGTTTCGGGACGCTTACCGGTTTTTTCAAATACGATATTTGCCATGTCAATCGCGCGATCCTCGTAGTTATCGCAAACCGAAGCGATCTCCACGTCTTCCATGTTCAAAAGGATCTTTTTGAGAATGCTGGACCCGCGTACACCAAGACCGATAACCCCTAATTTTACAGTATTCATCCTTGTTCTCCTTTGTTCAGAAAAATCTGTCTTTCAAATAGATTTTATCATATCCTTTTTTGTTTTACAAGTCGTTTTGGAATTTATTTTTGAAAAAAAGAATTTTTTCCCAAGCAGCAATGTGAATTTGAAATTTATTTTCATTTTAGGAAACAAAATGAAAGCGCAAACAAAGCACGTTGCATGGCGCACCCGAAGAATGTAACAGCTGAAGCTGACCGCTGTGCGCAAAGCGTGCAAGCAGCCGATAGCCGTCCGGCAAAGCCTCCAGCTCAAACTCCCGAAAGGCACGAAGCGAGGAAAATGCGCGAAGCTCCGCCTCGGAAAGCTCGTAATGCTTCCGTGAAAGCTCACTTTCGGTATGCAGCTCTATCGAAAAGGAGAGCGTCTTCTCTTCGTTTACTCGAATCGCATCACCGTGATTCGATTTCCGCCGAAGCGACAGAAACAGACACAGCAAAAAGACGGTCAGGCGCACCTCTTCTGCGCGCGTAAGCGACACGGACAGTGCGGGAAGTCGCGTGTCCCGCAAACGGATTCCCGTAAAATTGCAAAGCCATTGCACGCGCGTTCGAAGATCGACCGAGGCGGACGGCTTCCCGATGCGGTCCAGATAATAAAAAAGCTCTGCCATGTGTCTGCATAGCGCATCATCCCCCGCGTGGGGAGTCACCGATTCTTCGGCATGCTCGGGTGCCGAACGAAAATCGTCCCGCCCCAGAAAATGAAGTACCCGTCGGATTGCCCGCGCATCCCCCTGCGGCAAAATTGCAAGACACAGTCCCGTAAAAGACAAGAAATCCGAAAAAAGCAAAACAGCAAGCTTGCCGTTTTGTAAAAAAATATGCTCACGTTGTCCCAAGGAAGCATCCAAAAAGCGTTGCTCGGCAGGCGGCAACGAACGAATCGGCAAAAAGCGTTCGCCAACCGAAAGCCCTTGCCCGCGACAGGCAATCACGCGGTAGCCGTCGAAAGGATCCAGCACCGCGCAGGCTTCAGAGGAAAGGCGGATATGGTCTTGATCTTTGTCCCGCATCAAAAGCGACTCGGGCAGATAGCTGTTTAAATCAAACAAAAAAAGAATCTCCTAAAAAACAATGTATCGAATACGGCTTGCGGAAAAGCTCTTCCACGAGCCGTCCAGACAATGCAAGGTGAATTTCAGATCCCGTGCATAGAAAACACCGCTGGAGCCGTCGTCAAAGGTGACGTACAGCTTGTCCCGCAGGCGCAGATTCTGATGCTCACAGGTGATAAAGGAAATGCGTGTGGTGTCCAATCGAACCAAAGCCCCGTCCTCGGAGGTACATTCAATCGAATCGTCGGCAAGAATCCCCTTGCAAAACTCGCTGTCGTTGTCATAAAGACGGGTGCAGCGAAGCAGCCGCGCCGTGTCGATGGGCTCAAAAGCTTTTGATTCCTCGCGACATTTTTTCTTGATATAGGGCAGCACCCGCGACGCACCAAGCAACGCAATGCCGTCCATCTCCTCGGGGAGATCGAGCGTGCAATCCTCTCCCGCAAAAACCACGATCCCCCATACGGGACACTCCAATCGGTAAAATTTTTTCATGCAGTGAATAAACTGATTGGTGGTTCCCACGGGACTTTTCAGCTCCTTGTGAGTGCCGTTTTCCTTATCCTGATAGAAAACACCGTCCGAGCAGCCGATCTTCCCTTTCCAATGCTTGACCTCCAGAACGAAAGGAACACCGAGATGCTGTACGAAAAAGTCCTTTTCAAGATACAGATTTTTATGGGGAACCGCAAGGTTTCGAATCACCGTGTCAAGGTTTTCGGAAAGCAGGCGGTAAATAGACTCCTCGCCGTCCGCGCCAAAACGCTCGATGTCTTCAAGCGGCGGCAGCCCGGACGCACGGGAACGGTGCAATGCGGTTTTGAAAAGATTTCCCATAGCGCAATCCTTTTAGCAATCAAAATCGGGTGACATGGCAAGCTTGTCACGTCCGACATTATAGCACAAATGCCGTGCGAAGTCAACAACCGTAGCCCAAAATCTCACAAGAGAGCAATAAAAACGGCAAAAATTACGAAAAAACAGATATTTTTTTCAAAAAGGTATTGCATTTTTGAAAAAGTTGTGATATAATAACCGACGTTGTAAAGAGATTTACACATAGGGGTATAGCTCAGCTGGTAGAGTACCGGTCTCCAAAACCGTGGGTCGCGGGTTCGAATCCTCCTGCCCCTGCCAAGAAAAAAGCCATTCGCAAAAGCGAATGGCTTTTTTCAGTGAAATTTGCCCTCCAGGCAAGTGAAATAGCTACGCTGTGAAATATTTGCTCCGCAAATGTGAATTATTCGCTAACGCGAATGTGGGCAAATTTCATTTCACATCGAACAGAACCAAAGGCGGCGTGAGATATTTCACAATTTCCGCAAGGAAATTATTTCACATTCGGCACAAGCCGAATATTTCACTTGAAATACTAACGGTTTTATGGTACAATAACGGCAGAAAGGCGGTTTGATTATGGCGGAATCAAAACTTCGGGATTTATCAACAGACTTCGCGGTTAAAGTGATCAAGATGTGTGACAGCATAAAAGGTCATAATACATCAATTTTGACAGTTCGGATAATTTTGGAAAAAAGAAAGGGTTATCTATTGATAAGTCTGTTTTCGAACAAATGTCGACCTTAAAGTATTTGTTTTTATAATCGCATCAAAGAAAGGATTGAGATCCACACCGACCCCCATACGTCCCCGAACCATCCTTTCGTCCGTCAAAAAGGAAAGTCGCTTGCAAGCAAGCGACTTTCCTTTTTGTATTATTCATGATTCATTTTTCATCATTCATTATTCATTTATCTCGCGCGACTTTTCTAATGAAGAATGAATAATGAATTCGCCGCAAGCGGCTAATGAATCATGATAGTTGAGGTAGCTTTTCTCCCTTACGCAATTGGCTTTTCTTTTTGTATTTGTACGTTGAAAAAAGTTTTGAAAAAAGACGGCAAAGCGGTTGACTTTTTCAAAGAAATGGGTTAAAATAATAATGAATAATTGTTTTTAGAGGAGGAACGTCCATGATTCGCAGTATGACCGGCTTCGGAAGATGCCGCGAAACCGTAAACGGCTTGGATATCACCGTGGAAATCCGCGCGGTCAACAGCCGTTTTTTGGACTGTAACGTCAAGCTGCCCCGCGCCTTCGGGTACCTTGAGGAGCGCGTCAAGCCCTACCTGCAAGGTCTTGGCGTGGCACGCGGAAAGGTGGACGTCTGGATCGGAATCGACGTCTTGGATTCGGGCGACGTGGAAATCTCGCTCGACGACGGCTACCTGAAAGGGTATCTCGGCGCACTGGCGCGCTTGCGTGACGAATACGGTCTTGCCGACGATATTTCGGTCATGAGCGTGGCGCGCAACAGCGAGATCTTTCTCGTCAACAAGCCCGCAGAGGACGTGGAGCGCGACTGGGCTTGCGTATCGGTCGTGCTGGAAAAAGCCGCCGCGGCGTTTCTTGCCGTACGCGAGCGCGAGGGTGCAAGCCTTGCCGCCGATATGCGCGCGAAGATCGCAGACATTCAAACGCTGGTTGCCGAAATCAAGGAACTCTCCGAGGTAGACGTTGCAACCTACCGCGACCGTCTTGCCGCACGCATCCGCGAGGCTCTTGCCGACAATCAGATCACACCCGACGAGTCGCGCCTCCTAACCGAATGCGCCATCCATGCCGACAAGGTCGCCGTGGACGAGGAGCTGGTTCGCCTTGGCAGTCACTTCGAGGCATTCGAGCAGATCCTTGCGGGAACCGAGCCGGTTGGCAGAAAGCTTGACTTCCTCTTGCAGGAAATGAACCGCGAGATCAACACGACCGGCTCTAAGTGCAACGATGCCAAGATCGCACGGCTTGTGGTTGAGGTCAAATGCACGCTGGAAAAGATCCGTGAGCAGATTCAAAATCTGGAGTAATCCGCACAGCGAGAATAAAGAGAGGTCAATCGATTATGAAATTTATCAACGTCGGCTTTGGAAACATGGTGGCGGCTGACCGCGTGGTCGCGCTCGCCAACCCCGATTCCGCCCCCATCAAACGCTTGATTCAGGATTCCAAGGATGACGGCAGAGCCATCGACGTCACCTGCGGAAGACGCACCCGTGCCGTCATCATCACCGATTCCGAACACGTCATTCTTTCGGCAATCCAAACCGAAACCATTGCAAACCGCTTGGACAGCAGTGCGCAGGCTGAGGACGAGGACGAAATCGAGGTCACCGAGGAAGTATAATATCCGGCGGCATCCGCCGAGTCAAAATGGAGAAATCATCGTGAAAAAAGGTCTATTGGTCGTGGTGTCGGGTCCCGCGGGAAGCGGAAAAGGCACCGTAAACGGAATGCTGCTGGAGTCCGAGGACTACGTATACTCGGTATCGGCAACCACGCGCGCACCGCGCCCCGGAGAGGTGGACGGTGTCAACTACCACTTCATCAGCAAGGAGGAATTCCTCCGCCGCATCGATGCGGGAGAAATGCTGGAATATACCCAATATTGCGGCAATTACTACGGAACCCCCCTCAAGGAAGCACTTGAAGTGCTTGAAAGCGGCAGAAACCTCTTGCTTGAAATTGAGGTCGAAGGCGCGCTCAACGTCAAAAAGCTCTACCCCGAGGCGGTCCTGATCATGCTTCTGCCGCCGTCGTTTGCCATTCAGGAGGAGCGTTTGCGCGGTCGCGCAACCGAAACCGAAGAAAAAATTCTGGAGCGTCTGGAGCGCACCAAGGAGGAGCTGCTGACGCTTCCCAGCTACGATTACGTGGTGTATAACCACGATGGGGCCGCCGACCGTTGCGCAGATCAAATCCGCGCCATCGTGCTTGCCGAAAAAAGTGCCGTTTCCCGCCATCCCGCGGCAGCGGTGCAGTATTTTGAAAACTGATCAAAATTTATATTACATATTTTCTGAACAAGGAGAAACCCTATGCTTTACCCTACCATTGAAGAGCTTACCCAAGGCAACAAGTACAATCGCTACGAGCTGGCACTCGCAACCGCAAAGTGCGCCCGTTTGATTACCGACGAATACGTGCGTCAGCACGATGCCGCCGAGAAATCTCAAACCGGCAACAAGGAAACCGACCGTCCCATCAACACCCTGATCGACCGCGAGCTGCGCGACGAAAAGGCGGTCAAGGTTGCCATCGGTCGCCTCCATCGCGGAAGCTACAGCATCGATTTGAACGCAGGTGACGCAGCCCGGGAAGAGCCCGACGAAAAGTCCGAGCCCGAAACGGCTGAAGCCGACGCAGAATAAAAAACGTGTCGGACCGAGTCGCGGGCGTTTGCCTGTTGGATAATCCCTTTCCGATCGACGGAATATACGATTACCGGATCCCCTCCGAGCTTGTCGAGGACGTGCGAGAGGGTATTTTCGTAACCGTCCCATTCGGCACCGCCAATCACCGCCGCCTGGCACTGGTAAGAGAGGTGCGCGATCACTCAAAATATGCCGAGCTGAAAGCCATCCCCTCGGTATGTCCCGAACGACTCTCGCTTGATCGGGAAATGCTGGGGCTTTGCGATTTCATGAAGCTCCGCACGCTCTGCTCCACGGGAGATGCCGTACGGGCAATGATCCCCGCGGCGGCACTGTCGCGCCTGATTACCGTTTACAAGCCCGACCCGACGTTCACCCAAGCTCTGTCGGGGGAGCGCGAATCGTTGGAGCGTTCAATCCTTGAGTATATCCGTTCAAAAGGCGAAGTTTCCCACGAAGCGGTACGCACGCGCTTTGGAGCCATCGTTGAAACGCGGCTGCGCAGGCTTTGCGCACGCGGTGCGATTCAAAAGTCGGTGATCCTGAAGGAGGCTCCCGAGGAGCCCACCGAAAAGCTGTGGTCGTCTACGTACTCCTCCGAGGAGCTTTTGCGGCTGGCAAGCGGCGGCACGGTGAACGGAATCCGCGTTTCCTCGGTCAAGGGACGTGCGGTATTGGAGCTTTTGGCAAACAGCGAGGTTCCCTTGCGCAGCTCCGAGGTCTGCGAGCTGCTTTCGATCACGGAGGCACCCTTACAGACGCTTTGCGACAAGGGACTTCTGCAGCTTCACCGCCGCCGCGTTGACCGAAACCCCTACAAAACCGAAGAATTCGTCGGACAAACACCGCTGAATCTGAACGACGAGCAAGCAAGTGCCGTACAGACCCTCAAGGGTCTTTCCGACGCGCCCGAAGCCAAGGCGGCTCTGTTACACGGTGTCACGGGAAGCGGAAAAACCGTGGTCATGACGGCTTTGATGGATCATCTCTTGGCACAAGGAAAGGGAGTGATCCTCCTGTTACCCGAAATCGCACTGACACCGCAATCGGTTGCCATCTTCTGCCGACGCTACGGAAACCGCGTAGCCGTGATCCATTCGGGTCTTTCCGCGGGCGAGCGTTACGACGCTTACTGCCGCATCAAGGAGGGGCTTGCCGACGTGGTGATCGGTACCCGTTCGGCAGTCTTTTCTCCCGTTCAAAATCTCGGTGCCATTATCATCGACGAGGAGCAGGAGCATACCTATAAATCCGACCAAAATCCCAAATATCACGCGCGCGATATTGCGCGCTACCGTTGCGCCGCAAACAACGCGCTGATGCTGCTGGCATCGGCTACCCCCTCCCTGGAAAGCTATACGAAAGCACGGCAGGGCATCTACACGCTCGTCAAGCTGACGAAACGCTACGGAGGTGCGGTCCTTCCCCGCGTGGAAATTGCCGACCTGCGGCGCGAAGCCCGTATGGGCAACCTTTCCCCCATCGGTACCGAGCTTGCCGAGGAGCTGGTGGGAACGCTGCAGAAAAACGAACAAGCAGTACTCTTTCTGAACCGACGCGGCTACAACCATTTCGTGAGCTGCCGCAGCTGCGGTGAAGCCATCACGTGTCCGTCCTGCTCGGTTTCCATGACCTATCATACACGGCGCGGAACCTATTCCGAGGGCGATCTGGTTTGCCATTGGTGCGGCAAACGCTTGCCGCTGCCGCGCGTTTGTCCAGCTTGCGGCTCGGAGCATCTTTCGCGCATGGGCTTTGGCACGCAACGGGTGGAGGAGGAGCTTTCCGCGCTCTTGCCCGATGCAAAAATCATGCGCATGGACACCGACACCACCGCCTCGAAGTTCGCTTACGATACCATGCTCTCCGACTTCCGCGCACACAAGGCAGACGTTCTCCTGGGCACGCAAATGGTAACCAAGGGGCACGATTTCCCCGACGTCACCTTAGTGGGAGTGTTGCTTGCCGACGCGTCGCTGTATCTCGACGACTACCGCGCGGCGGAGCGCACCTTCTCCATGCTCACGCAGGTGATCGGTCGCGCAGGAAGACGCGGAGAAAAGCCGGGACTTGCGGTCATTCAAACCAACAACCCCGACAGCGAGATCATCCGACTTGCCTCCCGGCAGGACTACGAGGGCTTTTACGAGCGCGAGATCGAATTGCGCCGCCTGTTGGTCTTCCCGCCCTTTTGCGACATCGCACTGATCACGCTCAGCTCGCACTTGGAGCAGGAGCTTTTGCGCGCGGTGCCTCTCTTTGCAAGGGAGCTCAAGGAGCTTTCCGAGGGCGAATACCGCGACGTGCCGCTGATTACGTTCGGTCCCTTTGAAGCCCCCGTTTACCGCGTGGACAACAAATACCGCATGCGCATGGTGCTCAAATGCAAGCTGGGTCAACGCACGCTTTCCATGCTTGCCGAGCTGCTTTGTAAATTCCCTATGCTCATGAAAAAAATAACGGTGAGCATCGATCTCAATCCCTCAACGCTCTGAACCGTTCGTTTATATTCAATTTACATATCCGTGGTATGATAGAGATCAATCGGTCATACCGCAACGCTGCCGCTTTGGCAATCGGAGGTTTTTATGGCAAAACTGAAAATTGTAAAAATTGGGGACGACACGCTCCGAAAGGTCTCTCGTCCCGTAGACGCGATCACGCCGCGTATCCTGACGTTGCTTGACGACATGATTGAAACCATGCACGATGCCGACGGTTGCGGTCTTGCCGCACCGCAGGTAGGCGTTCTGCGCCGCATCGTGGTGGTGGAGGTCGAGCCGGGACAGACCATTGAGCTGATCAACCCCAAAATCGTTGCCTACGCAGGCGAACAGCAGGCGGAAGAGGGATGCCTTTCGATCCCCGGCAGATGGGGTATTACCAAGCGTCCCAAGCACGTGACGGTACGCGCCACCAACCGCAAGGGAGAAGTCTTTGAGGTTAGCGGAAGCGACCTGTTGGCACGCGCTCTCTGTCACGAAATCGACCATCTGGACGGAAAAATGTTTATCGACTGCATGATAGAGGAGCTGAAATGATGCGCATACTGTTTATGGGAACCCCCGATTTCGCGCTGTTTTCGTTGCGCGCGATGGTCGAAGCGGGCGAAAACATCATCGGTGTCATCACCCAGCCCGACAAGCCCAAGGGACGCGGCTACGCACTCCTGCCGCCGCCCGTCAAGGTGTATGCAGAACAGCAAGGCATTCCCGTTTACCAGCCCAACACCCTGCGCGGTGACGAGTTCCAAGCCTTCCTTGAGGAGCAAGCCCCCGACCTCATCGTTGTGGTGGCTTACGGAAAGATCCTGCCGCAAAACGTGCTGGATTTCCCGCGCTTCGGCTGTATCAACATACACGGCTCTCTCTTGCCCGAATACCGCGGTGCGGCACCGATGCAGCGTGCCGTGATGGACGGAAAAACCAAAAGCGGTATCACGACCATTCTCATGGATGCGGGCATCGACACGGGCGATATGCTGCTCACGGGCGAAATCGATATTTCGGAAGCCGACAATTTTGAAACGGTACACGACAAGCTGGGGGCTTGTGGTGCCGAGGTGATGCTCCGCACGCTGGACGCACTGAAAGCCGGGACGCTGACTCGTGTCAAGCAAGATCATTCCCGCGCCACCTATGCCGCGAAAATCGAAAAAGCCGACTGCCTGATCGATTTTTCAAGATCCGCCGCCGAGGTGCATAACCAAATCCGCGGACTTTCGCCCATTCCCCTCGCCTTTACGCACACCGCCGACGGAAAAATGCTCAAAGTCATCGCCTCCGAGGTCGCTGACCGTACCGCACCGCACACCGCCGTCGGTGAAGTCCTCTCCCTGCAAAACGGAAAAATTACGGTTGCCTGCGCCATCGGTGCCGTCAACCTCCTCACCGTCCTCCCCGAAGGCAAAAAACGAATGCCCGCCGCCGACTTCATCAACGGCAGAAAAGTTCAGCTCGGTGACGTGTTGAATTAAAGGGATAGATTTTTTGGGGGAGAAACTTTTTGAAAAAAGTTTCTCCCCCATACCCCCTCTTCAAAAACTTTCACAGCATTTTTATTACGTGAGAGTGTTCGTTTCTCGTGTCGGACGTTCGGTGCTGCCGACAGTTTTCAGGTACCACCACCCTGAAAACTCTGCCGAGGAAAGCAACATTTCCACAAAAATGTGTGGGTATCATCATGCGCCCGGGGCGCAATTCATGCACCGTCCCCTATTAAGCAAATAAACACAAACCAAACAAGGAGTACCTATCATGTTATTCGGATTTTTTTATTTCGACTGGACCATCCTGATCGTTCTGCCTGCGATGCTGTTTGCATTCTGGGCGCAGATGAAGGTCAAGGGCACCTTTGAAGAATTTTCCAAGGTGAACACGCGCTCGGGTCTGACCGCCGCGCAAGCCGCCAGAAAAATGCTGGACGCAAACGGTCTTTACGACGTTGCCATCTCACGCACGCAGGGTCATCTCTCCGACCACTACAACCCCAAGGACAGAACCCTCTATCTTTCCGAGAGTGTCCACGACGCGCGCAGCTCTGCGGCAATCGGTGTTGCCTGCCACGAGGCGGGACACGCGATCCAGCACGCAAAGAACTACGCGCCCTTGAATCTGCGCATGGGCATGGTTCCGGTCTGCAACATCGGCTCCGGTCTTGCAATGCCTTTGTTTATCATCGGTCTTTTGTTCGCAGGGGACTTCGGATATATTTTCATGCTGATCGGAATCGGACTCTTCTCCTTGGCAACGCTGTTCCAGCTCGTCACACTGCCCGTGGAATTCGATGCATCACGTCGTGCGCTCGTTGGCATGGAGGATTGCGGTCTTCTGGAATCAAGCGAGATCGACGGTGCGCGCAAGGTGCTGTCCGCCGCGGCAATGACCTACGTTGCGGCACTGGCAACCTCCCTGATGTCGTTGCTTCGTCTGATCATCATCGCAAACAGCCGTCGCGACTGAGCGAACCCCGTAATTCTGTTATGACGGCTCGAAGTCTTGCACTCGACGTTTTGAATAAATGTACGCTGTCGGAGCAGTATTCCAACATTGCGCTGGATACTGCCCTGCGGCGATGTGACCTGAATGCCGCAGACCGTGCGTTGGTAACCGCGTTGGTCTACGGCGTTTTGGAGCGCGGTATCACGCTCGACTATCAAATCGATTCGTTGTATACGCGCAAGGACCGTGAGCTGCAGCCCGATACGCGCAATCTGTTGCGCTTGGGGCTTTTTCAGCTTGCCTACCTCGACCGCATCCCCGATCATGCGGCGGTAAACGAAACCGTGGCGTTGGCACCCCGACGTACAAAGGGGCTTGTCAACGCCGTTTTGCGTTCTTTTTTGCGCAGAAACAAGGAGCTGCTTTATCCGGATGCTTCGCGCGAGCCGATCGAATACCTTTCGATTCGGTATTCCTTTTTGCCCGCGATCTGCCGGAGATTCTTGAAGGACTACGGCTTTGCACGCACCGAGTCACTTCTTTCCGCCTTTTGCGTACAGCCGCCTCTGACCCTGCGCGTCAATACGCTCCGAATCACGAAGGAGGAGCTTCTCCGACAACTGACCGCCGCGGGATATACGCCCAAGAACACCGCAGAGAGCAGCGTGGGACTTACGCTGTCCGGTGCGTCGGTCACAACGCTTCCCGGTTTTGAGGAGGGTTGGTTTTTCGTCCAGGACGAAGCCTCCCAGCTCTGTGTAGCCGCCTTGGACGCAAGGGCGGGAATGCGCGTTTTGGACGCTTGCGCGTGTCCCGGCTCGAAATCCTTTGGTGCGGCGATCGATATGAACAATCATGGCAAGCTGATTGCCTGCGACCTGCACGCAAACAAGCTCTCCCTGATCCAAAGCGGTGCGGGACGGCTGGGGATCTCGATCATCGAAACCGAGGCACGCGACGCACGCCTTGCAAAAGAAGAATGGAACGGCACGTTTGACCGCGTGCTGTGCGACGTCCCCTGCTCCGGCTTCGGTGTCTTTGCCAAAAAGCCCGAGCTTCGCTACAAGGATCCCGAAAAAAGTGCCGCGCTTCCGAAAATCCAGCTGGATATTCTCAACAACGCCGCGGCATTCGTCAAGCAAGGAGGTCGGCTCGTTTATTCGACCTGCACGCTGCTCCCCGCTGAAAACGGCGCAAACGTGCGTACCTTTTTGGAAACGCATCGCGACTTCACCCTGCTGTGCGAGCGCACGCTCTACCCCGATACCGACGCAACCGACGGCTTTTATTTCGCCGTTTTACAAAAAAATTGACGATAACAAAACTTTCCACGCAACGGGAAAGCATGAACGATACATACTGAGAAAGGAGACCGCACAATGGAAACGGATCTGAAGCAAGAGCTGTTATCATTGGATCTACAGGAGCTGGAGAGCTGGATGCTGTCGGCGGGAGAAGCAAAATACCGCGCCAAGCAGATGTTCTCGCAGCTGCACAAGGGGATTTCGCCCGACGAGATGACGAATCTCGGGAAGCGTTTGCAGGCAAAGCTTTCGGAGCATTTTCACTGGCATCTGCCCTTGATAGAACAAAAGCTGGTTTCCAAATTGGACGGAACGGTGAAATACCTGTTTTCGCTTTGCGACGGCAACTGTGTGGAAAGCGTGGTCATGCGATATGAGCACGGCAACACCATTTGCATTTCGTCGCAGGTGGGCTGTCGGATGGGGTGCAAGTTCTGCGCTTCTACGATTGGAGGACGGGTACGCGATCTGACGCCTGCCGAGCTTCTCGGTCAGGTCATTGCCGCCCAAAAGGACCTCGGGGAGCGCATTTCCAACATTGTGATGATGGGCATCGGTGAGCCGCTTGACAATTATGACAACGTCCTCAAATTTTTGCGTCTTGTCAACTGTGACGAGGGCATCAACATTGGATACCGTCATATTTCGCTGTCCACGTGCGGATTGGTAGACGGAATCTATCGGCTGATGGAGGAGAATCTTCCCATCACGCTGTCGATTTCTCTGCACGCGCCCGACGACGAAACGCGGTCTGCGATCATGCCGATCAACAAACGCTTTGGCGTGGACGCGCTCCTTGAGGCGTGCCGCGCGTACTTCGCCCACACGGGCAGACGAATTTCATTTGAATACACCCTCATTGCGGGAAAGAACGACTCGTCGGAGAACGCACAGAAGCTTGCACGCCTGCTGAATTCGAAGCTGCGCTCGCGCACCGAAACCATGCCGATCCACGTCAATCTCATTCCCGTCAACGAGGTAGAGGAAACCGACTTCAAGCACTCCTCACGCGGTGCCGTGCAGGCCTTTGCCAAGGTCCTTGAATCCAAGGGCATCCGCGCAACGGTACGCAGACGGCTGGGCGCCGATATCAACGCGTCCTGCGGTCAGCTCCGCCGCGCCGCAATGAAGGAATCTACGTAAAGCTGCCGATCCGTGCCTTCCGACGTCGGCGGCAATCGGGTCTTCCAAACGTCGGAAATCGCACGTTATGAAAAAAGTACTGTTTTCCTTTCTTTGCCTGCTCTTTGGCATCTGGCTTGTGGCAGACGATCTTTTCGCGCCCTTTTCGCCAAAAGCCGAAATTGTGGAAATTCCCGAGCTTTTGGGTCTTTCGGAGCAAGCAATCGTCCTTGACGACCGCTTTGAATTGCAACGGGAATACCGCTATGATGAAGCAACCCCCGAGGGGACCGTGATTTTGCAGGAGCCCGCGGCGGGAAGCCGACGAAAGCGCACCTCCCCCGCCGAGCCGATCTCGGTACGGATTGTGATCAGTCTTGGAAAAGAAAGCATTCCGTTGCCCACGGCGGTTGGAAAGGATGCGCGCGTTGTGGCGGCAGAGCTTCGCGCACTCGGTCTTTCGGTCGAAACCGAATCCCGAATCGGCGCACGTCCCGAGGGAGAGGTGCTGTCCATGTCCCCCTTGGCGGGAACGCGCGTTCCCAAGGGAACCAAAATTCTGCTGACGGTCAGCGCAGGACCCTCCCGGGAAAGCGTGACCGTCCCCAATCTCGTGGGGCTTTCGCGCGCGCAGGCACTCGTCCGTCTTTGGACGGCACAGCTCTCGCTTGCCGCGGCAGAGGAGGTCGAATCCCCTACCGAGGGAGGGATCGTCGTCGCACAAGACCATCAACCGGGAACCGTGGTTCCCGCGGGAACCGCCATTACGCTGTACGTCAGCCGAGAGGTCCCGGAATAAACCCTGCTTAAAACGCTTAGAAAAGGAGATATGCGGTGTCCCTTACGCGGGGAATCCGCAAAAGCAATATGACCTATACTGGATACGGACGAGTTATCAAGGGAGTTGGCGGACTGTTCACGGTGCGCGTTTTTGACGGACGGTCAAGACTGCGCCGCGAGCCGTACGAGCCCATGCCCCTGGACGGAAAAACCGTCCACGCACGGGGACGCGGAGTGCTGCATCGCAAGGGTGCGCTGCTCGTGGGCGATCTGGTGGAGATCTCTTACGACTCCACCTCCTTTACCGAGAGCAACGGCGAAATTGTCCCCGACGAGGGCGGCACGGGCATTGCCATTGACCGCGTTTGCGACCGCCGCTGTGCCTTGATCCGTCCGCCCATGGCAAACCTGGAGCTTTTGTTCGTCACCTTTGCGGCGGCATCTCCCGCCCCCCTCTTCGACACCATCGACAAGCTGATTTGCATTGCCGAATTCAACCGCATTGAGCCGGTGATCGTCATCACCAAGTGCGATCTTGCCCCCGACGTCGCAAGCTCCATGCGTGCAATCTATGAAAGAGCCGGCTTTTCGGTGTTTTGCGTGGGTCTTGACCCCGAAACCGACCAAACCGCGATTCTCAAGCAATACATCGACGAAAATCTCCCCCAACGGGTTGCCGCCTTTTCGGGGGCTTCGGGGGTTGGCAAATCGACGCTGCTCAACCGCCTTTTTCCCTCGCTCGGACTTGAAACGGGCGAAATCAGCCGCCGCATCGAGCGCGGCAAAAACACCACGCGCTACGTGGAGCTGTATCCTCTTTCCGAGCTTCCCGACTGCGGCTTTCTGGCGGATACCCCCGGCTTTACCATGCTGGATTTCGAACGCTTTGATTTTTTCGAAAAAGAGGATCTTCCCTTGACGTTCCGCGAATTTCTCCCACACATCGGAACCTGCCGCTTTACCAAGTGCAGCCACACCAAGGAACAGGGATGTTCGATCGTTGAGGCGGTCAAGCGCGGAGAGATCGCACGCTCGCGTCACGAAAGCTTTCTCACACTTTACGATATCCTAAAGAAAAAAACAAAATGGTAAGGAGGCAACATGTATACCTATTCGATCATGCCGCTGTCAGACACGCATTTTGACGAGATCTGCGCTGATGTACGCGATCAGTACGAGCGCGGGATCAGTACCTGCCCGCTTTTCAAAATGACTTTAGTCCCCGAGGGCAACCCCGTTTGGGATAAGGCGGGACCTTTATGCGCCCTCTATCGCCGGTATCGAGAGGTACTGAAGCCTTACGGAATCAAAACAGGCATCCTGATCCAAGCATCCTTGGGTCATGGCTATACGATCACCCCCAACCCCTTTGATCGGTACGTCAACCTGAGCGACGGTGCAGAACGGTTTGTATGCTGCCCCGAGGACGAACGCTTTTTAGACCATTTTTCGGGGGTTTTGGAGCAGCTTGCCGCTGAGCATCCCGATGCCATTATGCTGGATGATGACTTTCGATTGGTCGTCCGTCCCGGTCGCGGATGCGCATGTCCGAGACATATGGCGGAATTCAACCGACGCGCGGGCACCGATCTGACACGCGAGCAGTTATATGCTCACATCCGCAGTCATGACGGCAAGGACCGTCTGACCCGTATTTTTCTGGAAACCCAGCGCGATTCGCTGATCCATGCGGCAACCCGATTCCGCGCAGCGATCGACCGCGTTGACCCCTCGATCCAAGGCATCAACTGCACCAGCGGTGATAGCTGTGAATCGGTGATATATACATCCAAAATCTTTGCCGGTAAGGGCAATCCCACCATTGTGCGCGCGGCAAACGGGATCTATGCACCGCTGACCAGCAAAGGCTTTAGCGCAAAGATTCGAAATGCAGCTGTCCGAGGGGGGAAGCTCCGTAAGCACGGCATCGATATCGTGCTTTCCGAAACCGATACCATTCCCTTCAACCGTTACGGAAAAAATGCACGCTATCTGCACGCACATTATACCGCCTCGATTTTGGAACGCATGAAGGGTGCCAAGCACTGGATCACTCGCTTTTCGGCATACGAGCCAAATTCGGGAAAAGCATTCCGAGACATTCTTGCCATGCACCGCGGCTTTTACGAGCGTCTTGCAGATCTTTCCGATGAAATTGAATGGGCAGGCTTCGGTTCGCTCTTTCTGGAGCAGGAATACTCGGCAATCGAAGCGGAGAATGTTCGCTTCTACCACGAAAACGAATGGATCTCATCGGTCCTGGAGCGCATGGGACTTCCCTTTTACTTCACCGATACGCAAAAGGGTGCGGTCCTTTTGGAAGGCTCGATCGTGTGCGACATGACCGATACAGAGATCTGCGAGCTGTTTGACAAGGGCTCGGTGTTCGCTGACGGAGAGTCGGCATCCGATCTTGTCGCACGCGGCTTTGGTGACCGTCTCGGTGTTTCGCTCGCCCCGTGGGATCTTGACCCCGTAAGGGGAGAAACCTTCAACCAAAGGGACGACTGCTTCTGCACCAAGCAGAAAAATCACCGAAGGATCACCATTGAAAACAAACGTGTCGAAGCGCTTTCGCACAATTTCAAAACCGATTGCAACGAGTGCGTGCTGCTTTCTCCTGCGGTGACCTCGCTTTCACGCGGGGACGGAAAGCTTTCCGTGGTGTATTGCGGCACTCCCAAAGCCAATTTCGATTACACCGAGGGCTTTGCTTTTCTCAATGAAACGCGCAAAAAGCAATTTGTACAGCTGATGAAGCGCGCCAACGTACTGCCCGTGTACTATGAAGGAGACAACGAGGTCTGTCTCCGTGCAGGTCACTTGCAGGACGGCACACTGCTGTGCACCCTGTTGACACTGGGATTTGACCCGATGGACAGCTTTGATCTGTACTTGGAGACTCCGCCAAAAGCAATGGAGATGCTGCTTCCCGACGGCTCACAAGCCCCCGTTTCGTTCACACCTGCGAAAGACGGACTTTATACCGTCCATGCGCGCGTAGAGCCAATGTATCCTGTCGTTTTGCTGATTCAATCCCGGTGAAAATGAAAATAGAGGAGAAAAGAATGATGAATAATTCCGATCGTATCTGGGCGTTTTTGATTCATCTTGGCTCTAATATGTGGAGCAAAAAGGAACGCGTACAGCCCTTTGTGCGCCACGAAGAAGATTTTACATACAAGGACAAAATGTTTTGTCAAAAGGAAATCTTCCGAAAAGTGACCGAATTTCTGCCCTCTTGCGGGATCAACACGTTGGTGATCGATATCGGAGAGGGAGTTCGGTTGAACTCGCACCCCGAAATTGCCACCGAGGGGGCATGGAGTCGGGAAGAGCTGCGCGAAGAGCTTGCAAGACTTCGTTCGATCGGGTTGACCCCTATTCCGAAATTCAATTTTTCCTGTGCGCACAGTGCGTGGATGCAGGATTATGCCTATATGGTCGGCACCAAGACGTACGACAACTTTTGCCGTGACGTCATTGAGGAAACGATTGAGCTGTTCGACGTCCCCCCTTATTTCCATCTCGGGCTTGAGGAGGAGGACTACGAGTCACAAAAAACCAACCATATTGCCATCGTCCGCACACCGCACAAAAAGATGCAGGATGCACTTCGTCTGTTTGACATTTGTCTTTCACATGGGGTTCGCCCGTGGATCTGGGCAGATTTTGAAAGCTTTGGCGGCCCCGAAGCTTTTGCCGAACGCGTACCGCGAGAGGTAATGCTTTCCACGTGGTACTACGGTATGCTCCGCGACGGAACACCGTCCGAAAAGCTACCGCGTGCCGTGCAAATGATCGACATTGGTACGTCGCTCGGCTATGACGTGATCCCCACCTCTTCTACTTGGTCGTGGCACCTCAATTCCAAGGATACCATGATGTACTGCCGTGACCGTATTCCCCCCGAGCACATCAAGGGCTTTATGACCGCTTCTTGGATGCTGACCATTGAGAAAAAGTACTATGCACTTCTCAACGATGCGTATACCTTTTATCACGCAAGGCGCGATATTTTCGGAGATTGACCGAGACACCTCGCGCTTTCTCAAAAAAGCGTCATAACCGATTAACTTTTTCACGGCACCGTGTTATAATAAACACGTTTATGTAGCCGATTTCCCTGTCGAAAAGGAGACTCTATGGCAACCCTGACCAAGAAACAGAAAGACTTTACATCGGGACCGATGTTCTCTAAAATGATTTTGTTTACACTCCCCGTCATCGCAACGAGTGTTTTGCAGCTGTTGTTCAACACTGCCGATACCTTCGTCGTCGGAAACTGGGGCGGTGCAACCCCCGAGGCGCGCGAGGCGGCTCTTGCGGCGGTTGGCTCCTGCGGCTCACTGACCAGCCTGCTCACGGGTCTGTTTTTGGGGCTTTCGGTGGGTGCCGGCGTTACGGTTGCCCATGCCATCGGTGCCAAAAACGAACGCGAGATCGGCAAAACCGTACATACGTCGGTGGTAATCTCGCTGATCTGCGGCATCGTGGTAAGCGTCTTCGGTATTATATTCGCAAGACCGTTGCTGTCGCTTATGGGAACGCCCCCAACCGTGTTGGATGAAGCCGCACCCTATATGCGCGCTTGCTTTTGCGGCATGACCGCCAATATGCTCTATAACTACTGTGCCGCGATTCTGCGTAGCACGGGAAACACCATGGGACCGCTTTTCTTCCTCTCGGTTGCAGGCGTTGTGAACGTGGGGCTGAATTTGGTAATGGTGCTTGTCTTCCACATGGGTGCGCTCGGTGTCGGTATTGCAACCGCCGCGTCGCACTGGGTGTCGTGTATTCTGGTCGTGACCTACATGATGCGCATGGACGGTCCTTGCAAAATTGAACCGCGGAAGCTATGCATCTCCAAGCCACAGCTCAGAAAAATGATTTTGATCGGATTGCCCGCAGGCATCCAAAGCACGCTCTTTGCCATTTCGAACGTGACCATCCAAGCCTCGATCAATTCCTTTCACTCCAACGCGGTCATTGCCGGAAATACCGCCGCTTCGAATCTGGACAGCTACGTTTACTTTGCGCAGAACGGACTTTACCACACCGCGTTGACCTTTGTCGGACAAAATCTCGGTGCAAACAAGTACGAACGCGTCAAAAAAGCCATTATATACGCGCTTTTGTGCGTCTGCGTCGTGGGCATTCTCTTGGGTACGACCGTGTTCTTGTTCGGTCGCCCCCTGCTGAGCATCTTTAACGACTCTCCCGCAGTGGTCGACGCGGGCATGGTGCGCCTGACCTACCTTTGCCTGCCTTACTTCCTTTGCGGTGCAATGGAGGTGGGAAGCGGAACGTTGCGCGGTCTCGGAAAATCCATGACCTCCATGATCATTTCGCTGATCGGCGCGTGCTTTTTGCGCCTGCTCTACCTTGCCACCGTCTTCAAAATGCTCCATACCACAAGAGTCCTGTACCTCTCCTATCCCCTCTCTTGGATCTTGACCACCATCGCCCTCTTCCTCTTTGTCTTCATTGAGCTGCGAAGATGGAAGCGAACAATGACATAACCTTACAAGGGCGCGAGGACGCGCCCCACGCCAGAGCCGGCAGGGTGGTGGCACCTGACGGCTGTCGGCAGTACCTATGGTTCGATAGAAAAAAGAAAAACTCTCACGCATAGAAAAATGCTGTGAAAGTTTTGCGGGGGTATGGGGGAGCTTTTTCAAAAGCTCCCCCATAAAAATCGCGTCCCCGCGTCCCCACGGCAGAGCCGGCAGGGTGGTGGCACCTGACGGCTATCGTCAGTACCTATGGTTCGATAGAA
>SVST01000021.1 GCA_015064155.1 Oscillospiraceae bacterium
ATGAACGTATCCAACTCAAAACAAAACTGACACCACTCGAAAAGCGATGTCAGTTCGTTGCTTAATTTTTAATATTTTCTACCATAGGGGTGTTTTTTGTACTGTCCGCACAATTTGGGGCAGTTCAGTTTTTGAAGAGGGGTATGGGGAGAAACTTTTTAAAAAAAGTTTCTCCCCATAAAAACATATTCCCTTATTTTCCCAAGAATTTAGCGATACGGGAGAGGGCTTCGGTGATATGCTCGGTGGAGTAGCAATAGGAGGCGCGGATAAAGCCTTCGCCGCCCTTGCCGAAGGCGGTACCGGGGACGACGGCGACCTTTTGCGCGTAGAGCAGCTTTTCGCAGAATTCGTCGGAGGTCATACCGGTGGATTGAATGGAGGGGAAGGCATAGAATGCGCCCAGGGGTTCGCGGCAGGAAAGTCCGAGCTTGTTAAAGCCTGCGACGATAAGTCGGCGGCGCATGTCGTATTCCTCCAGCATTGCCGACACGGCGGCGTCCCCGTTTCGGAGTGCTTCGATTGCGGCATACTGCGCGGTGGTGGGAGCACTCATAATGGCGAACTGATGGATCTTGACGATCTGTGCCAAGATCTCGGCAGGTCCGCAGGCATAGCCAAGCCGCCAACCGGTCATGGAAAAGGTTTTGGAAAAGCCGTTGATCACCACAGTGCGATCTTTCATGCCGTCGATGGCGGCAATTGACACGTGACGCTCCCCGTTAAAGGTCAATTCGGCATAGATTTCGTCGGACAGTACCACGATATCGGTGTTCTGCAGAACCTCGGCGATCGCTTCCAGATCGGAGCGATCCATAATCGCGCCGGTGGGGTTGCAGGGATAGGGGAGGATCAAGGCTTTGGTGCGCGGTGTAATGGCGGCGCGCAGCTGCAGGGGGGTCAATTTGAAGCTGTTTTCGGCAAGCGTTTCGATGATGACGGGCTTACCGCCTGCCAGGGAAACGATGGGCTCGTAGCAAACGTAGCTGGGCTGCGGGATGATGATCTCGTCCCCGGGATCGGTAATGGCGCGGATTGCCGCGTCGATTGCCTCGGAGCCGCCAACGGTGACCACAACGTCGGTTGCGGGGTCGTAGGAAATCCCGTATTTTCGCTCGGTATAGCGGCAGATTTCGCGGCGGAGCGCATCCAAGCCGCGGTTGGAGGTGTAACGGGTCTTACCGCTTTCCAGCGAGAGAATGCCCGCTTTTCGGATCTCCCACGGGGTGGGGAAGTCGGGCTCGCCCACACCCAGGGAGATGACGTTCTCCATGGATTCGGCAATGTCGAAATACTTACGAATGCCCGAGGGCTTGATGGCAAGCGCGGTTTTGGAAAGAATCTTTTCGTAATTCATCACAGTGAATAGCTCCCACGCTCGTCCTTACCCGAGCCGAGCAGGGCAACGTCCAGCTCCTTATAGCGGCGCAGTACGAAATGGGTGGCGGTGGAGGTGACCGATTCGATCGTGGAAAGCTCCTTTGCCACGAATTGCGCAACCTCCTGGAAGGTTTTGCCCTTGACCACGACGTTCAGATCGTAAACGCCCGACATGAGGTATACCGACTCTACCTCGGGATATTGCATGATTTTGGAGGCGACCTCCTCAAAGCCAAAGCCCGCCTTGGGGGTAACCTTCAATTCGATAATCGCGGAAACGTACGCCGAATCAAGGCGGTCCCAGTCGATCACTGCCTTGTAGCCGCGGATGATTCCCTCACGCTCCATGTCGGCAATCTCGGCTTTCACCTCGTCCTCGGTGATGCCAAGCATCACGGCAAGGTTTTCGGTGCTCGTGCGCGAGTCCTTTGCCAACAGCTTCAAAAGTTTTACGTTCATTGGAAAAGCTCCTTTCTGGATGGTACGGCGGACGCGTGTTTATTGCTCGATGATTTCAATTTTCTCAATCACAACGGGGGTCTTGGGTACGTCGTCGTACCAGCCCATGCGACCCGTTTTGACGTCGGCAATTTTATCCAGCACGTCAAAGCCGTCGGTCAGCTTGCCAAAGCCTGCGTACTGTGCATCCAGGTGCGGCGCGTCCTTGTGCATGACGAAGAATTGAGAGGATGCCGAGTTGGGGTCCTGCGTGCGAGCCATCGACAAAACGCCGCGCGTGTGACGCAGATCGTTGTCCATAAAGCCGTTGGCCAAAAATTCGCCGCGGATCGGCTCTGCCTCGATTTGCGTGAAGCTTTCGTCAAAGCCGCCGCCCTGAATCATAAAGCCCTTGATGACGCGGTGGAAAATCATGCCGCTAAAGAAGTCCTTTTCGATTAAAGAAAGAAAGTTGGCAACGGTTTTGGGTGCCTTTTCGGGATACAGCTCGGCGGTCATAACGCCGTAGTCGCGTACGGTAATTTGAATTTTCGGATGTTTCATGGTTTGTTCCTTTCGTGTGGTTTTTATCTTTCCCCCCTATTGTACCATTTTTTCGCGCGTTTGTCAATTGTGGGGAGGCTTTTTGTGGGGAGGAACTTTTTTCAAAAAGTTCCTCCCCACACCCCTCTTCAAAAACTTTCACAGCATTTTATTTTTTTCTTGGGAAAACTTTTGAAAAAGTTTTCCCAAACCCTTTCAAAACTTTCACAGCATTTTTTATTGCGTGAGAGTTTTTATTTTTTTGTGTCGGACGTACGGTACTGCCGACAGTTTTCAGGTGCCACCACCCTGAAAACTCTGGCGAGGAAGCAACACTCTTTGGGGTATTTCTGTAGGGACCGGCGTCCTCGACGGTCCGTGGCAAATACTTGGTATTGCCGAAAAGTAGGGACGACCATCGGTCGTCCGCTGGAGAGTGTAGACCAAAGCAAGTGTAATTATCAAAATAATGAAAACAACCCCTCCGACACGGCAAGCCGTGCCAATTTGCTTGCAAATTTTCTCCCACTTACACAGGGGAGGCTTTCAAAAATCATTCGCCTCGGAAATACAGTTGTTTTAGCGCAAAGAACTTTTTTAGGCTCTCTTGTGTAAAGGGAGCTGTCACCGTAGGTGACTGAGGGATTGTTCTTTGTACAATGTGCGATTGCATACACTTTTGTCTACAGCCACAAAATAAAAAACAAAAAAATCCGAAAGAAAATTGACAGAATCTCCCAAAGGGTGTATAATAGAGGTGAAATAAAGAAGATTGTACGATTGGAGGAGCTTTGATGGAAAGGGAAGAGAAATATATTGCGCCGTTTCGGATGCTGGAGAACTTGTATTTTGTGGGGACGTATGCTGCGTCGTCGCACCTGATCGACACGGGTGCGGGACTCATTCTGATCGACACGGGCTACGAGCACAATGCCGAAACCGTTGTGGAAAATATGAAGACGCTCGGCTTTGATATTGCCGACGTCAAGCTGATTTTGCACTCGCACGGTCACTACGACCACACCGATGCGACGCAGCATTTGCTTCCTCTGTGCCATGCCAAGACCTATCTTGGGCGCGAGGATCTGCGGTACATCCGAGGCTTTGAGCCCGATGAATATTACACCGACGGTCAGGTGATCCGTCTTGGAAACACCGAAATCACTTGTCTGCACACCCCGGGTCACACCAACGGAACCTACTCCTTTTTCTGGGAGATTCTCTACGAGGGAAAAACGCTCCGTGCGGGAATGTTCGGCGGTGCGGGCTACAACCAGCTCAAAAAATCCTATCTGGATCCGCGCGGTCTTTACTATTTCCAGCGTGGGGACTATCTCTCTTCGGTCGAACGGCTGAAGCACGAGCAGGTGGACGTATTCGTCGGCAATCACTCGTGGAACAACAAGACGATGGAAAAGGCACAGGTTTTGCGTGAAACGGGAGAAAATCTCTTCATCGACCAAGAGGCTTGGGGGAAGTTTCTCAACCGTTGTGCGCGCAAATTGAAGGAAGTCATTCACACCGAAAGCCGCGAGCTGTTTGTCAACTACGCGCACAGAGGGGCATCGGAATATTGTCCCGAAAACACGCTGATGTCCTTTTATACGGGGCTTTTCATGGGAGCCAACGGCATTGAAACCGACGTGCGTGCGACAAAGGACGGCGTGCTTGTGCTGTTCCACGACGACACGCTTGAGCGCGTGACGGGAGAAGCGGGCGGCGTTTGTGACTACACGTGGGAGGAATTGCAAGCGTTTACGGTCAAAAAGAACGGCTTGTGCGATAAGATCGTTTCGCTGGAGGACTTTTTAAAGCATTTTTCTTTCCGCGAGCTGACCTTTGCCATTGAGCTCAAGGCGGAGGGCGTTGCCGCAGGTGTGGCAGAGCTTTTGCGCAAGTACGATATGAAAGGCAAGACCGTGGTGACCTCGTTCCGGTTGGACTACCTGAGGGAGTTCCACGCAGCAGCACCCGAGTTCAAGCTGGGGTACCTGACAAAAGAGGTGACCGACGAGCTGCTTTTGGAGTTAAAGGAGCTTGGCATCGACGAGCTGTGTCCCCGCGCGGAGTACGGAGCGATGGGCGAATGCATTGACGCATGGCACGCTCTCGGCTTCCGCGTGCGTATGTGGGGCGTGAAAAACGAGGAGCTGATGCGCGGCACGTACGATGCGGGGGCAGACGGAATGACCGTCAATTTCCCCGATCAATTGCGTGCGTATATCGAAGAATGCACGAATCGGGAGGACGTATGAGCAAATCGGATGAAATCTTGATCGGCTCGTCGGATGCCAAGACGTTCGCACACGGCGAACGAAAAAAGCTGATTTTGGCTTCTCAATCTCCGCGCAGACGCGAAATTTTGGAAAATTTAGGCGTGAAATTTGAGGTTGTGGTGGCGGACACCGACGAATCGAGTGACGAGCGCGACCCTCGACGCTTGGTTCGGACGCTATCGCAAAGAAAGGCTTTGGCGGTGCGAGATGCACTGCTGGCAGAGGGACGCGACCTTTCGGACACGGTGATTCTTGCCTCGGACACGGTGGTGTCGGTGGACGGAGAGATCCTGGGAAAGCCGCGCGACGCAGAGGATGCCAAGCGGATGCTTCGTCTTTTGTCGGGCAGACGGCACGAGGTGATCAGCGGGATTGCTCTGGTGTGCGGCGAGGTGCAGGACGCTGCTTATGAAGTGACCGAGGTGGAGTTTGACGAAATGGACGAGGAAACCGTGGAGTATTACGTTCGCGTTGCCCGTCCCTTTGACAAAGCGGGAGCTTACGCCATTCAAGGACTTGCTTCTGCATGGATTCGCGGCATTCACGGGGACTACTTCAACGTGGTGGGACTTCCCGTTCATCGGTTGAATTGTCTGTATCGGTCGCTGTTTGATGAAAAAATTTTTTGAAAAGACGTAAAAAATCCAAAAAGCCTATAGGCAAACCGAATTTTTTATGTTATAATATTTCTGAAGTCTATTATTCTTGAAAGGAGAGCGCGTATGGCAAAGCAGATCGGTATCGATTTGGGGACCTCGACCACCAGTATTTTCCGCGATAAAAAGATCGTTTTCCGCGCGCCCTCCGTCGTCAGCATCGACCGCCTGACCCGTGAGGTCATTGCCTCGGGCAAAATGGCGAAGCGGATGATCGGCAAAACGCCCGGGAACATCCTGGCTTTGCGACCGCTTCAGAACGGCGTGATCACCGACCTTGAGGTGACCTCCCTGATGCTGCACGACTTTTTCGTTCGCTTGGACATGACCTCGGTATTCAACCGTCCGTCGGCTTTGGTCAGCATCCCTTACGGGGTGACCGAGGTAGAACGGCGCGCGGTGGAGGATGCCGTTTTTGAGGCGGGCGCGAAAAACGTGGGTCTGATCGACGAGCCGATTGCCGCGGCGGTCGGTGCGGGGATTCAGGTTTCCAAGGCGCGCGGTGCCATGCTGGTTGACCTTGGCGGCGGTGTATCCGAGGCGGCGGTGATCAGCCTTGGCGGTGTGGTAAAGTCCAACTCTCTTCGCACGGCGGGGGACGAATTGGATCTTGCCATCATCAACTATCTCAAAGCAACCCGAAACATTTTGATCGGAGAGATTACCGCAGAAACCCTGAAGCTGAAGATCGGAACAGCCGTCAGCACCATCGACCGAGGCAGCCTGGAGGTTTGCGGTCGCGATCTGCGCACGGGACTTGCCGCAACGGTGGAGGTGACCTCTGCGGAGATCCGCGAAGCCATTCGCGAGCCGATTTCCGAGATTTTGACCATGGTCAAAATGACGCTGGAGGAAACGCCCCCCGAGCTTTCCGCCGACATTTTTGATTTCGGCATCGTCATGCTGGGCGGCGGTGCGCTTTTGCCCGGGCTTGACGAAGCCATCCATAAAAAAACGGGACTGCGCGTGATTATTCCGAAGCAGCCGCGTCCGCGCGACTGCGTGTGCGTGGGTCTTGGGCGGATGCTGCAAAGCACGGGCGGTGACTTTTCGGAGTTCGTCAAATACAAAGTACGGTGACGGTCAAGACAGCGACTTGGACAAGGACGGCGGTCGGTTTGTCTTGACTGTCTTTCTTTTTCGATTGTAGGAGGATATGAAATGAACGAGCCAAATCAAACTGCCGATAGGGAAAGCCTCCGTGGGGAGTATGCCCGACAGATTCTTTCGGTCTGTGCCGGGATTGCCTCCATCGTGCTGTTTACCACGGTGGCACAGCTGCTTTTGATAGAGCTGATCAAAGCGTACGCCCCCTCCTTGTTTGCACGGGGGTGGTTTTTGGTGGTGCTTTCGTCGGTTCCCATGTACCTTGTTGCCATGCCGTTGTCGCTCTTCTTTTTCCGTGCGGGAAAGCCGCTGCCGCCACGCGTCGGCGGCAAGCTTTCGGTTTTGGCTTTTCTGGGACTGTTGGTCATTTGCTTTTCGATCACCGTCGTTGGAAATCTGGTGTCCAATTTTATCCAAACCGTCATTTCCAAGTTCACGGGTGACCCCGTTGTCAACGAAGTGGGCGTTATGACCATGAACACCCCGTTTTGGGCGAATCTCCTATTCATGGGAATTTTAGCCCCCATTCTGGAAGAAATTTTTTACCGCAAGCTGGTGATCGACCGTTTGCGCGTGTTTGGCGACCTCCCCGCGGTTCTCTTGTCGGGGGTTCTGTTCGGGTTGATTCACGGAACGGTCAGCCAGGTTTTCTACGCCATTCTGTTTGGCATTCTTGTGGGGCTTGTATACGTGTATACCGGAAAGCTTCGTTACGGCATTGCCTTGCACTTGTCCTTGAATCTCTTGGGCGGTGTGTTGTCTACCGAAATCGTGCGCGGCTTGAACGCAAAAGGGCTTGGCGAGCTTGACGGCGGACAGCTCTATGCGCATCTTGCCGATTACCCTCTGCAGGTCGTACCCTATCTGCTTTACAACTTGTTTATGTGGGCTTGCATCATCGCAACCCCCGTGGCACTTGCACTCCTTTGGAAATACACGCGCCTGCCCAAATCTCCCTCGCAACCATCCAAAAAATGCATCGCGCGCGCGTTCCTGACCAACCCCGCCGCCTGGATCCTTGCCCTCGTTATTATCCTGCTGTTTTGCGCGTAAGGACGCAAGGGCGCGATTTTGGGGGCGCGGTTTTGGGGGAGAAACTTTTGAAAAAGTTTCTCCCCCATACCCCCTCTTCAAAACTTTCACCGCATTTTTTGTTGTGTGAGAGTGTTAATCTTTCGTGTCGGACTTCGATATACTGCCGTTAGCATTTTGCCGTTGCCAAAACGCTCTGGCGAAAAGGAAACATTCACACATTTTCGTAAAAGAGGGAATGATTTTCTTTTCATATCACGGATGCAGAGCATCCTACCCCTCATCCGTCACCTGCGGTGACACCTTCCCCCCAGGGGGAAGGCTTTCATGGACATCGCCTTGACAGAGTTTATATATCGTAATTGTTATCAACTTATTGAAACGTAGTAACTAAATTTTATTAAAATACAAGCACTTGACTTGATAAAGCGGCAACTTTTCAGAAGCCTTCCCCCTTGGGGGAAGGTGACGAGGAACGAGGCGGATGAGGGGTAGCCAACTCAAAACTATCTTCTTCGGCAGAGCGTTGTGGCTACGGCACAATGCTAACGGCAGTACCGAGCGTTCGACACAAAAAACAAAAACTCTCACACAATAAAAAATTCTGTGAAAGTTCTTGAAAGGGGTGTGGGGAAAACTTCTTGAAAGAAGTTTTCCCCACAAAAGAAAAAAGAAAAAAGAAAGGAGGGGATCAGATGGAGAAGACTGTTCGGAAATGGCGGTTTATGGGAGTAGCCGTTTTGTTTTGTGTGATCAGTGTTATTTATTTGGGTCGACTGTTTTACATTCAGATTTCGGGCAGGGTGCGCGGCACCGAGCAAAAGAACGAGATACGGACGGTCACCATTCAAGCGGTGCGCGGCGAAATTTTTGACCGCAACGGGGAGCTGCTGGTAGGCAACCGATACACCTACGATCTGGTTCTCTCTTACAAGACCTTTTCGTCGATGGACGTACGGGAGGCGAACCGCGAGTGCCTGCAGATTTTGCAGGGGCTTTCGGAGAATCCCGAAGAGGGGAGCAACCTGCGAGAGGAGCGTTATTTTCCGTTTGAGGGGACTTACCCGTATTATCGGTATTCCGAAGCGGCTTTGGACGGTGAGTCGGTGGTCTATTTTCGTCTGCAGCGCGTGCTGTCGGATTTGAAGCTGGACGGAGATCTTACTGCCAAGGAGCTGGCGGAATACTATATAGATGCGCACGGGCTTTTGATGAAGCAAAACAACGGCAAGCGGTATTTTGACGACGATCAGGTTGATGCCTTGATTCGTCTGTATTACGACATGGATGCCCAGCGGTTTCGTGCGCTTGGGGAATACGTTTTTGCCGAAAACGTCAATCTGTCTGCGATGACGTATATCAAGGAGTTGTCGGTTTCGCTGGCAGTGTTCCACATGAATGCCGAGCGTGTATACGAGTATCCCGGATACGCGTCGCATATTCTCGGCAGGGTAGGTCCCATTTATGCCGAAACCTGGTCGTACTACAAGGAGCAGGGCTATCAGATGAATGCCATTGTCGGCATCGACGGCTGTGAAGCCGCGTTTGAGTCCTATCTTCGCGGCATCGACGGCGAGATGGAGATTGAGCTGGACGCGTCGGGAACCCTTTTGCGCTCCACTGTTAAAAAGGAGCCCGTGGCGGGGAAGGACGTGTATCTGACCATCGACGTCGATCTGCAGATTGCCGCCGAGGACGGGCTTGCCGAGAACGTTGCGTTGGTGGTGGAAAAATCCAACGGGTACGCATCAAAGGGAAGCGACTGCAACGCGGGCGCGGCTGTGGTGATGGATCCCAACGATTTTTCGATATTGGCACTGGCGTCCTATCCCACCTACGATCTTTCCACCTACAGCCTTTTGTACAACGATCTTTTGGCAGATCCCGCGGGTCCGTTGCGCAATCGCGCGCTGAACGAGAGTTACGCGCCGGGATCGACCTACAAGTTAGGCGTTGCCGCGGCGGCGATGTGCGAGGGGCTTTTGGAAGCCGGTGAGCGTGTGCTTTGCAATCGGGTTTCTCCATATGGATCGAACCCCACTTGCTCGACCTACTCGCAGCACCCGAATGAATATCTGAACGTCCGCGAAGCGATTGCCGATTCCTGCAACCTGTTCTTTTACGAGATCGGGCATCGCTTTGACATCAATGAAAAGCTGAGCGATATGGGTGCTTTTATGAGCAAGCTCGGCTTTGGGCGTGCCACGGGAGTGGAGCTTCCCGAAGCAATCGGAAGCGTGTCTGACCCCAACGACTGGGGCTCCACCGACAGCACGTGGAAATCCTTGTTTGCCGCGATCGGGCAAGCAAACGACGCAACGCCGCTTCAGCTGAGCTGTTATCTCGGCACGTTGCTTGGCGGAACGCGCTACGCGGCGCATCTGTTATACGGAGTTTCCGAGTTCGGAAGTGACGGCATTACGCAAAAAAACGAGCCGGTGGTATTGGACACCGTAGAGATCCCCACGTGGGTTCTTGACGAGATCGTGGGCGGCATGAAGCAGGTGGTCACCGATAACGCAACGGTGCGCTCCAATTTTTCAGAGGTGCGCAAGAAGATGACCGTAGGCGCAAAAACGGGTACGGCGCAGGTTGGCGGTGACAATCCCGACAACGCGCTGTTCGTCTGTGCCGCACCGATTGAAAGCCCCGAGCTTGTGATCTCGGTGGTGCTGGAAAAGGGTGCGGGCGGTAGTGCCGCGTCCCTGACCGCCGCGCGGATTCTGGAAGCCTATCTCAAAAAACAGCCTTGACGCGAAAGGATATAGCTATGAAGGATTATTTGACCCCCGACTATATGTTTGGGCATTACTATGAAATTACACCCGAATTTTTGCAGTCGATCGGTGTGCGTGCGCTTCTCATTGACATTGACAACACGCTGGCACCCTACGAGCAGCCCGACCCCGACGAGTCGATTCGTGCGTGGTTTGCGCGTCTTGCCGAAGCGGGTATTTCGGTGGCGTTGGTTTCCAACAATCACGCGCCGCGTGTTGAGCGATTCAACCAAACGCTGGGGCTTCTCGCCTATCCCGACAGCGGCAAGCCGAAGCGCAAAACGCTGGAGATTGCCATGCAAAAGCTTGGTGTGACGCATGCTGAAACCGCGATGCTGGGCGATCAGCTTCTCACCGACGCGTATGCCGGCAAGCACATCGGACTTCGCGCGATTATCGTGCCGCCGATTCACGACAAAACCAATCTGTTCTTCCGCTTCAAGCGGCTTTGTGAGCGTCCGTTCATTCGCAAATTTGCCAAAAAGAACCGATACCGTGACTATCTTTCCTTTTGGAAGATCAAGAAAAAGTGAGGAATCCGTATGAGTATTGCAACCTTTGGCCCCGGCGGAAACGGGGATCTGTTTTACGCGGACGGCGGAAAATCGACCGTACAAGCACCCGGTTGGGTCAAGCGGTTTGGTCTTGACGCTTTCGAATACGAGGCGGGGAATGGGCTGACCGCGGGCGAGTCCTCCTTGCGTGCCGTTGGCGAAAAAGCCCGCGAGCACGGCATCAAAATGTCGTTGCACACCCCGTATTACATTTCGCTTTCGGGGGTCGATCCCGAAAAACGGCTGAAAAGCATCGATTATATCCAAAAGTCGCTTTGGGCAGCCGAGCTTTTGGGTGCCGACACCATTGTGATCCACAGCGGCAGCGCGGCAAAAATCTCGCGTGCGGAAGCCATGGCACTCTCCAAGGACACCTTGGGAAAGGTCGCCGAAGCGGTTGGGGAAACCTCCATCCGTTTGGGAATCGAAACGATGGGGAAGATCAACCAGCTTGGCACGCTGGACGAAGTGATCGAGCAGTGTCGCGTGTCCCCCATCTATGCCCCCGTGGTTGATTTCGGACACCTCAACGCGCGCAACGTCGGCGGTGCGTTCCCCGATACCGATGCCTATCGCCGTGTCTTTGATACCATTGCAACGCAGCTTGGCGACTCCTTTGCACAGTCGCTTCACTGCCATTTCTCCAAAATTGCCTACACCTCGGCAGGCGAGAAAAAACACCTCACCTTTGCCGATTCCGAGTTCGGTCCCCTCTTCGAGCCCCTTGCCGAAGCCATCGTCAAAGAGCGCGTCGCTCCCCGCATCATCTGCGAGTCCGACGGTACCCAAGCCGAAGACGCCCTCTATATGAAAAAAGCCTACCTCTCTTTGCTGTAAAGACGCGGGGACGCGGCTTTTTGGGGGAGAAACTTTTGAAAAAGTTTCTCCCCCATACCCCCTCTTCAAAACTTTCACAGCAATTTTTCTTGTGTGAAAGTGTTCGCTTCTCGTGTCGGACTTCGATATACTGCCGATAGCATTTTGCCGTTGCCAAAACGCTCTGGCGAAAAAGAAGCCTTCCCCTTGAGGGGAAGGGGGACCGCGCAGCGGTGGATGAGGTGTAGGATGCGAAGCATCCGTGATATGAAAAGAAAATCATTCCCTCATCCACGAAAATGTGTGGATGTTGCTGTCGAACGAAACGGGTTCGGGGACCCCTCATCCGCCTCGTTCCTCGGCACCTTCCCCCGAGGGGGAAGGCTTTCTTTCGCCAGAGCATTTTCCCTTGGGCAAAATGCTAACGGCAGTATATCGAAGTCCGACACAAAAAAATAAAAACCCTCACACAATAAAAAATTCTGTGAAAGTTTTGAGGGGTTTGGGGAACTTTTTCAAAAGTTCCCCAAGAAAAAATTTTCTCAAAAGTTCCCCATAAAACCCGCGTCCTCGCATCCTCCCGGCAGAGCCGGCAGGGTGGTGGCACCTGACGGCTAACGGCAGTACCTAAGGTTCGACAGAACCAAATGAAAACTTTTACACCAGATATCAAGTTTTGGAAAAGTTTTGAGGGGTTTGGGGAACTTTTTCAAAAGTTCCCCAAGAAAAAAATTTTCTCAAAAGTTCCCCAAGAAAAAATTTTCTCAAAAGTTCCTATGCAAGATCAAGAAAGGACAGTTATGATAGAGCAAGAATATTTAGAAGCCAAGCGTGCGTTATTTGACAAGGTCTACGCAGCGTTGAACGAGAAGCAGCGCGAGGCGGTTTTTACAATCAATCATCCGTTACTGGTGCTTGCGGGAGCAGGAAGCGGAAAGACGACGGTGCTGGTACGTCGAATTGCTTTTTTGATCCGCTACGGAAACGCGTATATGAGCGAGTACGTGCCGTACGGAGTGGATGCTGCGCGGGTACGCGAGCTGAGGGAGGCACTGTCCCTGCCTGCTGCCGAGATTGAGTCGGGGATTTTGCCCGAATTTACCAACAATGCCTGCGAGCCCTACCGCGTTTTGGCAATCACCTTTACCAACAAGGCGGCAAACGAGATCAAGTCGCGTCTTGCCAAAATGTTCCCCGAGGAGGACGGTGTGGCAAGCGAGATCTGGACGGGAACCTTCCATTCGGTCTGCTTGCGGATTTTGCGTCGGCACTGCGAGAAATGCGGTTACCGTGAGGGCTTTACCATTTATGATACCGACGATTCCAAGAAGACCGCGATTACCGCCATGCGTGACTGCAACGTGGATGAAAAGCTGTTGCCCGTCAAGGGGGTACTGAGTGCCATCAGCCGCGCAAAGGATCGGTTGATTTCGCCCGACGGCTATCTTTTGGAGGCGGGAAACGATTTCCGTGCCAAGCAGATCGGCAGAGTTTACGAGCGCTATCAGCAGCTGCTTCGCGAGTCCAATGCCATGGATTTTGACGATATCATCATGCAAACCGTCCTGCTTTTGAAGAACCACGCCGAGGTGCGTGAGGCGTATCAGAAGCGGTTCAAGTACGTCTGCGTGGACGAGTTTCAGGATACCAACGTCGCCCAGCTCCATCTTACGGTTTTGCTTTCGGGCTTCCATCAAAATTTGATGGTGGTTGGTGACGACGACCAGAGTATTTATAAATTCCGCGGAGCCACCATTGAAAATATTTTGACCTTTGACAAGACCTTCCCCGACGCAAAGGTGATCAAATTGGAGCAAAACTACCGTTCCACGCAAAATATTTTGGATGCCGCCAACGCGGTCATTAAGAACAATGCGGGAAGAAAGGGAAAAACGCTTTGGACGGCGGCAGGCGAGGGGGAAAAGCTCCACCTGCGGATCTGCGACGATCAAAATGCCGAGGCACGCTTTGTGGTGGATACGGTGAACCGTATCGTTGCGAAAGGCACGGCAACCTATCGCGATTTTGCGGTTTTGTACCGCACCAACGCGCAATCCAACAGCATTGAAAAGGCGTTTGCACGCTCGGGAGTTCCGTACCGTGTGCTGGGCGGCACGCGCTTTTCCGACCGTAAGGAGATCCGTGACGCGGTTGCCTATCTGCAGCTTGTGAGCAATCACGACGATAACGTCCGTCTTGCCCGTATCATCAACGAGCCGCGTCGAAAGATCGGAGCCAAGACGCTGGATGCCATTGCCGCGATTGCCGAGGAGCAGGGAAAAAGTCATTTTTGGGTGATCGAGCATGCGGCAAGCTTCGTTGCCCTGGAGCGCAGCCGTGCGATTCTTGAGGGCTTTGCCGATCTGATTATTTCTTTGACCGAGCTTTCCGAGCGCGTGTCGATGGACGTGCTGTTTGACGCGGTGCTGGATCGTTCGGGTTACCGTCAGATGTTGATCGACGCGGGCGAGGAGGAAGCAGAGCGTTTGGAAAACCTGACCGAGTTTAAGTCGGGTATTTTGGAATACATCAAAGAAAACGAAGACCCCACTTTGGTCGGTTTTTTGGAGGAAACCGCGCTGGTTGCCGACGTTGACCGTTACGATGAAAGTGCCGATGCGGTGGTGATGATGACCATCCACAGCGCAAAGGGCTTGGAATTTCCCATCGTCTTTTTGCCGGGTATGGAGGACGGACTCTTCCCCGGAATGCAGACCATCACGGCGGGCGAGAGCGAGATGGAGGAGGAGCGACGTCTTGCTTACGTTGCCATTACGCGTGCCAAGCGGGAGCTGTATCTGTTGCACACCAAAAACCGCCTTTTGTACGGACAAACCATGTACAATCCCGTTTCGCGGTTTGTCAGCGAAATCCCCGAAGCCTTGATCGAGCAGCCCCGCGAGGACCGTTTCGGTAGCCTCGGCGCGAAGTCGGGCTTTGGCTCTTACGGGGGCTTTGGTTCACGCGGAACCGATGCACCCGCATCGCAAAAACGGGTCTATTATACCGCACCGTCCACGCACGTGCAGGTCAAGCCGCAGGCAACGCCCGCGCCCGAACGGATTACGGTTGGCAAGCCGATCGTGCACACGCCGAGCGCGAAAAATCTGACGCTGTTTGCACCCGGGGATCGCGTTCGTCACATGACCTTTGGCGAGGGCGAGGTGCTGTCTGTGCGTCCGATGGGTGCCGATACCTTGTACGAGATCGTGTTTGACCGCGTGGGAACCAAAAAGCTGATGGCAACCTACGCAAAGCTGACAAAGATATAAAACGGTACGGAGCAAGTGACCGTACTCCGTGAATCGACAACAAGAGAGGAGAACCGTTTATATGGATATTCGAGAAATCAGCGCGCCCGCGCTTGCCTACCTCGGGGACTGTGTTCTGGAGCTGTGTGTACGGCGGCATTTGGTGGAAAAGGGACTTTCCACGTCGGCGCACCTGAATGCCGAAGCGTTGGATTTCGTGCGCGCGCCCGCGCAAGCCGAGGCAATGAAGCGAATCCTGCCGCACCTGACCGAGGAGGAGGATCGTTATTTCCGCCGCGGCAGAAATTTGGGGCACGGGAACGTCCCCAAGCGTGCCACAGTGAGCGAATACCGCGCCGCTACGGGCATGGAGGCTCTGTTTGGATATCTGCACCTGACAGGGCAGTCCGAGCGCATCGACGAGCTGTTCCGCCTTGCCTATTTTTCCGGTGATATAACTGAGTAAAGGGATTTGTGGGGAGAAACTTTTTGAAAAAAAGTTTCTCCCCACACCCCACTTCAAAAACTTTCACAGCATATTTTTGTGTGTGAGAGTTTTTATTTTTTTTGTGTCGGACTCTCGGTACTGCCGATAGCATTTTGCCGTGGCCAAAACGCTCTGGCGAAAAAGAAGCCTTCCCCCTCGGGGTAGCGAAGCGGCGCGAGGGCAATGAATGACAGCCCGGTGGGCTGTCAGAACCCGAGCGTGACCGAGCCGCAGCGAGACAGGGGGACCGCAGGTGACGGATGAGGGGTCCCCGAACCCGTTTCGTTCGACAGCAACATCCTCATATTTTCGGAGGAGTGTTGATTTTTCATCAATCCCAAGTTTTTGAAACGGACCGTCGAGGACGCCGGTCCCTACAGATTCACACATTCTCGTAAAAGAGGGGATGATTTTCGCTTCATATCACGGATGCTTCGCATCCTACCCCTCATCCGCCTCGTTCCTCGGCACCTTCCCCCGAGGGGGAAGGCTTCTTTTTCGCCAGAGCGTTTTGGCAACGGCAAAATGCTATCGGCAGTACCTAAAGTTCGAGGAAAAAAATAAAAACTTTCACGCATAGAAAAATGCTGTGAAAGTTTTGAGGGGTGTGGGGAACTTTTTCAAAAGTTCCCCACAAAAAATTAGTACAACTTTTTCAAGGTATCCACACCTGCTTGGATGATGGCGTCCATGGCACCGAAGCCGGTGGTACCCGAGCTGAAGCGACCCTCGTAGGAGCCGTTTTCGCGCACGCTATCGGGGATGACGTAGCCGTGATGTCCGTTTGCCAGCTCAACGGGAATTGTATGTGCAAAGGGGGAGCCTTCTTTGACGGCTCTTCCGACGGCGGTATACATTTCGCCCGGCATGGCGATCATGCCCCAAGGACCGATGCGGTAACCGGTAACGGTGAAGCGTTCGGTTTCGGGGACGTTGCGGCTTTCTTCGATGTAAGCCTCTGCCGTACCGTACTCCCAAATGGGCAGGTATTCGGTTTCGGCGCGCTTCATCACGTCGTCCGCCCACGCGCGCTCGGCATCGGTGATCTGACGGCGATTGACGGTGATGGGGGTTTCGAACACACCCACCCTTTCGTCGTTCACCGTTTCGGTAATGCCGTCGAGGGCTTTGATTGCGTTTTTTGCCATGCCGCGTCCGATATATTCGGGTGTGAAAACGTCGGGGGCGCAGTGCCCCGTCTTATGCGTTTGATGGATAAAGTCGTAGTGGTTGACGTCACCGCAGCAGCCGTTGAAGAACAGCACGGTTACGTCGTCACCGTAGGCTTCCTTGAGCGCAATACGCAAAAATCCGGGCCAGTCGGCACAGAATTCGTTGCGCGGCTTGCCGCCGCCCCAGGTGTCGGGGTGGTTGGCAAAATTGATCAGGATGGCAACGGTTTTTTCGTTTCGCGTGACGCGCAGCAGTTCAATCGTATGGTCGGGGGTGTCGCAGGTGCGAACGAACAGATCGGCATACTTGTAGCTTGGGTTCGTTTTGATGGTTCCGTCGGAGAGAATGACGTCACGGCAGAACGAGAACCGCTTTTCCTCGGTCGTGGCAACGGCAAGCGAAGCCCCGTCGGTCATAGCTTCAAATGCCTTGACACCTGCTTCTGCGATACGGGAGGCGACTACCTTAGCCACGTTGGGCTCGGCGGGCGATTTCCAGCAGGGCAGGTCGTAGGAGGGACCCGTGTGCGTGTGGGTTGCGGCAAGCAGGATATTCTTTACGGGGAGTCCCGTTTTTGCCGCAATTCTTTCGCGGATATCGGTAGCGTATGCGTTATGGAACAAGAGGTGATCGGCGGAGATCAGAATGACGGTCTCCCCGTTGCTTTCAAATGCGGCGGCGTTGGCTTGCAGGGTCGTGCAAGCACCGTTTGCGTAGTAGGCTTCAAATTCCCCGGGCATAAAGCCGCGCGACGGGGTAAAGTCCACTTCAGAAAATCCGGCTTTCATGGATAAATCCTCCTTGGTGAGTAGACAAAAGAGGGACGCCGTTGTCTTATGTTTCGGTGCGTCCCCCTTGATCGGTTATTTGTGCAATGATTATTTTACCATCTCGGAGATCATGATATCGACCATCGAGAGCATACGGGGCAGGTGGAAGGGACCCTTAAAGGTAGAGCCCTTGCAGGGAGGCATGGTGGGCTTGCCGTCGCGGCGGAGGTAGCCGTACCATTCACCGTATGCGGGATCGGAGAAGACCTCTTGGCAGTATTCCAGCGTTTTGTAGAACCAGTCGAGGTACTCTTCCTTGCCGGTATCGCGGTAGAGCATCATCGAGCTGATGAGGATCTCGTTATGAGGCCACCACAGCTTCATGTCGTGCTCGTAGGATTCGGGCGGAAGTCCCTTGGCATCGATGAAGTACAGAAGACCGCCGTATTCGTGGTCCCAGCCGGCGTTGATTGCCCAGTTGAAGATCTCCTCGCACTTGGCAACCAGCTCCTTGTCGCCGGTTTCCTTTGCTCTTTCCAGCATGAACCAAACGGCTTCGATATCGTGTCCGGGGTTCACAAAACGACCCTCGGTGTAGTTCAAACGGGCGGAGCCGTCGGGCGCAACGCTTTCCAGCACGCACTTCAGCTCGGGATGCACGTGGTAAGCGAAGATATCGTGGATGCATTCGTCGGCTCTTTGGTTGTAAAGCTCCTTGTGGGTATCGTCAACGCGCGACAAGATGGCGGTGACGTTGAGGTAGATCATGGGGAAGCCGAAGGCGCGTCCGGTGCGCGTTTCGGGAATGGTCTTGGGACCGATGCCGGTGGGGTCGGGCGCACCGTGCCACAGATCCCAGTAGGTGTTGTAGGCACGCAGAGCGCGGTCGAGGTAGACCTGCTCCCCGGTCAAGCCGTAGTACTCGGCATTCGCCATGGCGTAGAAGGACTCGGAGTAGAAGTAGCGGCGCTGACGCAAGGGCTTTCCGTCCTCGGTGACGGTGAAGTACATACGGTCGCCCGCTTCGCGGTTGATGCAATAGTTTTCCATAAAGTCGAGGCAGCTCTTTGCGGCATCCATCCACTCGGGCTTTTTGCCGTAGAGGTGGCAGAGCCAAGAGAAGATCCAGGCGCAACGACCCTGCATCCAAACGCTCTTATCGGTGGAAAAGACCTTTCCCTCGCGGTCAAGGCAGGTGTAAACACCGCCGTGAACCTTATCGATACCGTTCTTGAGCCAAAAATTGACACAGCGATCGAGCTCTTCTCTTACCCAAGCCTGTGTTTGTAACAGTTTTTCTTTATTCATCTGTGATTCCTCCCGATGATTTTGGTTTCAAGTCTATTATAACATAAAGCGCGAAAATTGCAAGAGTAAAAATGAGAAAAAAGAAAAAAGAGAGGGCGTCGGTTTTCTCTTGCCTATGCACGCACACAAAAAAATGTATGGGTAAGAGAAAAACTTCCACCTCTTGACAAAAAAGCCGATTTCTTGTATAATGTAGACAGCTATCATTTCATTTTGATTTTTGGAGTGTATACTATGGAAAACAAGGTTTACGGAGTTGTTGTAATCGGATGCGGCTACATCGGCGAGGAGCATTTGCACGACATTTGCTTCCACGAAAACATCCGCGTTGTGGCTACGGTGGACTATAACGTGGAATTGGCTTGCGCAATGGCGAGAAAATACAGCGGCGGTCATCACGTTCTGTATGGCAGCGACTACCATGAATTTATCACGCGCGACGACGTGGATATCGTGATCGTTGCCACCTATGCAAACACGCATTTTCAGATTCTGCGCGACTGTATTCGTGCGGGCAAGCACGTGCTTTGCGAAAAGCCCATCGCGCCCACCTACGAGGAGTCCGAGGAATTTTACCACACCGTCAAGGAGCATCCCGAGGTACGCGTGCTGATCGCGCATATTTTGCGCCATAACACGCTTTACCAAAAGGCGGGAGAGCTGATCCAAGCCGGGGTAATCGGTGACGTGCGCTTGATTCGCATGGCGCAGAACCACCATATTCTGAACCGTCCCCGTTACATGAATCTGCTCAGCGCCTGCTCGCCCATCGTGGATTGCGGCGTGCATTACGTCGACGTGATCCGCTGGCTGACGGGACTGGAAATCGTGGAATTTTCGGGAAAGGGCGCGATCATCGATCCCACCATTCCCGAGGGTGCTTACGATTACGGCATGATCCAGATGCGTCTTTCCAACGGCGCAATGGCTTACTACGAGGCAAGCTGGGCTTCAACCATCGAAACCGAAAATCTCAAGGAATTTGTGGGAACCAAGGGTCGCATGCGCTTGATCCTTGCCGAAAACCGCGGGCTCTTCCGCGAAGAGGGCAACCTCATCGAGCTGTTTACCAATGACGGCGGACGTCAGCAAATCAACGTTGAGGGCGAATACAAGGATATGTACGCGCAGCTTTGCTGTCTGATCAACATGATCGAAACCGGCAGCGATGGCACGCCTACCCTGGAGGACGCGATGCTGGCATTCCGCATGGTGACCGATTGCGACAAGATGGTTCGCGAGCAGCTGGGGCTTCTGTAATACGCTTCGAAGCTTTTTAAAGAGAACGGAAAGGGGCTTTTGACGGTGTTTGCTTTTATTAGAAAACAGCCGCCCGTGCGCTTGATTGCATTCGGGTTTCTCTCGGTCATCCTCTTGGGCTCGGTGCTTTTGATGTTGCCGTTCAGCTTGCGGGATGGCGTGCAGCTTTCTTACATCGATTCGCTGTATACCTCCACGAGCGCCGTGTGTGTCACGGGTCTTTTGGCGGTGGATTCCTATGAAACCTTTACGCCCGTAGGTCAAACCATTCTTTGCTTGCTGATCCAGATCGGCGGACTGGGCGTGACCGCGGTCGGTGCGGGAGTGATTCTTCTCATCGGCAAAAAAATGGATTTGAAAAGCCGAAACTTGGTAAGCGAGGCGATGAGTCTGGAATCGGGCAGGGGCGTTGTGCGCTTCTTGCGCGACGTGTTTCTGACCACGCTGGTCATTGAGCTGGTCGGTGCGATTCTTTCCTTTTTGGTGTTTATACAGGATTTCCCCCTGCCACGTGCCATCGGCACGAGCCTGTTCCATTCGGTGGCGTCGTTTAACAATGCGGGCTTTGATATTTTGGGCGGTATGACCAGCCTGATTCCGTACCGGAGTAATGTGCTGCTCAATCTGGTAACCGTTGCCATGATTTTGCTTGGCGGTATCGGTTTTTTGGTGATTAAGGAGCTTCTTGCCAAGAAATTCCGTTGGAAGAAGCTTTCCATGCACACCAAGGTGATGCTTTCGATGACGGCGATTTTGCTGACGGTGGGTACGCTGTTGATCCTATTGACCGAACGGATCCATCCTCTCGGTGCGTTTTTTGCCAGCGTGACGACGAGAACCGCAGGCTTTTCAACCTATAACTACGGAAGCTTCTCCAACGCGGGTCTTTTGGTGATGATGGCGCTGATGTTCATCGGAGCCGCGCCGGGCTCTACCGGAGGCGGTGTCAAGGTAGGCACCTTTTTCGCACTCCTGCAGGGACTGAAATCGGCGGCAACCAACAAAAGCGAAAAGGCGTTTCACTATTCGGTCCCCAAGGATGCCTTCCGAAAGGCGGCGGTGGTTACCGTGCTGGGCTTGACGGTGATTTTTGCGTCGTCGTTTGCAATTATGGTCTTGGAGCCGGAGCTTGCAATGCGCGACGTGCTGTTTGAAATGTTCAGCGCGTTCGGGACGGTTGGTCTTAGCACCGGCATCTCCCCGGGACTTTCGATCCCCTCGAAGCTGATCTCCATATTGATGATGTTCATCGGAAGACTTGGACCTTTGACCATTGCGTCTTTGTGGTATTTCTCGCGCGGTGAGCGCGTTCGTTATCCCGACGGCAATCTGACCGTGGGCTGATGGGAAAGGATTGGATATGTTTGGAAAAAAGAAGAAAAAGACGGGAAAACCGATATACGGGATCGTCGGCTTGGGTCGATTTGGACAAGCACTTGCGCAGGAGCTTTATGACGCGGGAGCCGATCTGATCATCATTGACCGCGACGAAGAAAAGATTGCCATGGCGCGCGATTGGACCGAAAATGCCTTTATCGTGCGCGGCTTGGATAAAAAAACGCTGCTGGAAACGGGGATGCATAACTGTGACGTTGCCGTGGTTTGCATCGGAAGCCAGATCGACACCTCGATTCTGACCTCCTTGAACCTGGTTTCGATCGGTGTGCCGAAGGTAATTTCCAAGGCAACCAGTATTGAGCACGGTGAAATTTTGGAAAAGCTGGGAGCCGAGGTGGTCTATCCCGAGCGCGATATGGGAATCCGACTCGCGCACCGATTGGAAACCTCGCAAACGCTTGACTACGTGCAGCTGAGCGAAAAGATCAACATTTCCAAAATTATGGTGCCGCCCGTTGCCGTGGGGCAATCGGTTGTCGAATTGAACCTGCGCGGACGGTTCGGACTTAACATCGTGGCGGTGGAAAATCACGCCGAGGTGGTGGAAAACATCGGACCGAAGTACGTCTTCCGCAAGGACGACATTCTGTATCTTTCGGGAAGCAAGGACGGCTTCCTCAAGCTTTCGGATTGGACGCAGGAATCATAATTTTCTTGTTGTTTAGGTTATAATCTGGAATAAAATCGAAAAAAGTGTGAAAAAACACTTGACAGAAGAGAAAAAAACGCATATAATGTAGGTATCTTTATTTTTAGCGTGATAAAGCGTTATTACACCAAGAATCAAAGAGCAGAAAACAATTTCCGGAGGAACTTATTATGAACAGAGTTTACAATTTTTCGGCTGGACCGTCCATGCTTCCGCTTCCTGTGTTGGAAAAAGCCGCATCCGAGCTGGTATGCTACGGCGAGTCGGGAATGTCAGTCATGGAGATGTCACACCGATCTCCGGACTATGAAGCAATCATCAACGATGCCGAGGCTATGCTCCGCAAGCTGATGAATATTCCCGATAACTACAAGGTTCTGTTTTTGCAGGGCGGTGCGTCCACGCAGTTCGCCGCAGTTCCGCAGAACCTGATCAACAGAACCGGCAAGGCTGACTACGCAGTTTCGGGTCAGTTCTCGGGCAAGGCATTCAAGGAAGCGCAGAAGCTTGGCTACGACGTCAAGTGCATCGCCACCACCAAGGACGATAACTTCGACCACGTTCCGAAGATCACCAAGGACATGGTTCGTCCCGATGCGGCATATCTGCACATCTGCTACAACAACACCATTTACGGCACCAAGTATCCCGAGGTTCCCGAAATCGGTGATATCCCGCTGGTTGCAGACCTGTCCTCCTGCATCATCTCCGAGCCGGTGGACGTTTCCAAGTTCGGTGTGATCTACGCAGGTGCACAGAAGAACATGGCTCCCGCAGGACTGACGCTGGTCATCGTGCGCGAGGATCTCTTGAACTATGCCGAGGAAAAGATGCCCACCATGCTGGAGTGGAAGACCATGGCTGAAAACGGCTCTATGTACAACACTCCCCCCTGCTACACCATCTACATGGCAAAGCTGGTTTACGAGTGGATTCTCGAAATGGGCGGTCTTGAGGTGATGAAGGAGAAGAACGTCAAGAAGGCGGCTCTTCTGTACGATTACCTCGATTCTCAGGATTACTACGTGGCTCCCGTAAAGAAGTGCAGCCGTTCGATGATGAACGTCACCTTCGTAACCGGAGATGCCGATCTCGATAAGAAGTTCGCATCCGAAGCCTCCAAGGCGGGCTTGAAGAACCTGAAGGGTCACCGTTCGGTTGGCGGTATGCGCGCGTCGATCTACAACGCAATGCCCTACGAGGGAGTGGAAGCACTCGTTGCTTTCATGAAGGACTTTGCAAAGAACAACCCCAAGGCGTAATGCCCCTACAGAAAGGACAAAAGCTTTATGAAAATTCAACTGTTGAATAAAATTGCGGCTGTGGGTCTGGCACAGCTGGGTGACGCTTACACCGTAGGCGAAGCCGTTGAAAATCCCGACGGTATTCTGGTTCGCTCCGCCGCTATGCACGACATGGAGCTCGGCGGCGACCTCAAGGCAATTGCTCGCGCAGGTGCCGGTGTCAACAATATTCCGATCGACCGTTGCACCGAAAAGGGTATCGTGGTATTCAACACGCCCGGTGCCAATGCAAACGGCGTTAAGGAGCTGGCAATTTGCGCACTTCTGTTGGCTTCGCGTGACGTAGTCGGCGGTATTGCTTGGGCAAAGACGCTCGATGCCGACGTGGCAAAGCAGGTAGAAAAAGGCAAGTCCAAGTTCGCAGGCGTTGAGCTCAAGGGCAAAACGCTGGGTGTGATCGGTCTTGGCGCAATCGGCGGTCTGTTGGCGAATGCCGCAATCGCGCTTGGCATGAACGTGGTTGGTTGTGACCCGTTTTTGTCGGTAGAAGCCGCTTGGAATCTCGATTCGCGTATCATTCACGCAAAGACGTATGACGAGGTGTTTGCCGCTTCCGATTACGTATCTCTCCACGTTCCGTCCACCAAGGACACCAAGAACATGATCAACACCGTCAGCATCGCAAAGATGAAAAAGGGTGTTCGCTTGATTAACCTTGCGCGTGCCGATCTCGTTTGCGCTGCCGACGTGGCTTCGGCTATGGCTGACGGCAGAGTTGCCGCTTACGTCACCGACTTCCCCACCGAAGAGGTGCTGGCAATTCCCGGTGTGGTTGCAATCCCCCACCTGGGTGCTTCCACCGAGGAATCCGAGGATAACTGCGCAATTATGGCGGCTCAGGAAATCAACGAGTACCTCGTAAACGGTAACATCAAAAACAGCGTAAACTTCCCGAACCTCGAAATGAACCGTTCGGGCGCGGTTCGTATCTGCACGCTGCACGCAAACGTACCTGCCGTGATTACACAGCTTACCGCGGCTCTTTCCGACGAAGGACTGAATATCGAAAATATGACCAATAAGTCTAAGGGCGATAACGCTTATACCGTGATCGACCTCTCGTCTGCTCCCTCTGCCGACGCTGTCGCTCGCATCTCCGCGATCAACGGTGTTCTCAAAGTTAGAGTGATTTAATGTTTTTGGGGGAGAAACTTTTGAAAAAGTTTCTCCCCCATACCCCCTCTTCAAAACTTTCACAGCATTTTTTATGTGTGAAAGTTTTTGTTTTTTTATGTCGGACTTCGATATACTGCCGTTAGCATTTTGCCGTGGCCAAAACGCTCTGCCGAGGGACGCAGTTTTGGGGGAGGAACTTTTTGAAAAAAGTTCCTCCGCGTTTTTTCTTGGGGAATTTTTGAAAAAGGGTCCCAAGAACCCCGCATCCTCGCATCCTTTCGGCAGAGCCGGCAGGGTGGTGGCACCTGACGGCTGTCGGCAGTATATCGAAGTCCGACATAAAAAAACAAAAACTCTCACACACGAAAAAATGCTGTGAAAGTTTTGAAAGGGTTTGGGAAAACTTTTCCAAAAGTTTTCCCAAGAAAAAACACAAAAAATGCTGTGAAAGTTTTTGAGGGGTGTGGGGAACTTTTTTCAAAAAGTTCCCCACGAAAACCGTAGCCCCACGGCAGAGCCGGCAGGGTGGTGGCACCTGACGGCTGTCGGCAGTACCTGCGGTTCGATAGAATCAAATGAAAACTATTACATAGACGAAAAATTTTAGGAAAGTTTTGAGGGGTGTGGGGAACTTTTTCAAAAGTTCCCCACGAAAAGCTCTTTTTTCAAAAGTTCCCTATCAAAATTCTTATTTAAACGCTTGCTTTTTGAAGGCAGCGACTTCGCTAACGTAGCGGTCGGTATCATAGAAGTAAGCCAAACCATGACCTGCGTTTGGGATGGCGAGCAATTTTTTTTCGCTTGCGCAGGCATTGTAAATTTCGCGGCACATTTCAAACGGGACGAAGTCGTCGGCTTCTCCGTGCATAATCATCACAGGGATCTTTGTGTGGGTCACGGCTTCCACGGCACCGCCGTCCTTGAGGGAAAAGTGACCGAACAGACGCGCGCCGAGTGCCAAAAACGGATAGCCCAATCGGTCGGGGATTCCGCGGTCACGGCAGACCTTTCGGATAATTGCTTCGGGAGAGGAGTAGCCGCAATCTCCCGTCACCGCGACCACTTGCGGGGGAAGCTCGTCAAGTCCCGCCGCCATAAAAACGGTTGCCGCGCCCATGGACACGCCGCCCAAGAGAATCTGCACGTCCTCACCGAAGCGCGAAACGACAAAACGCACCCAATCAATGCAGTCGTATTTTTCCAAAATTCCGAACGTGATGGTATTTCCCTCACTGTCACCGTGCGCGCGCTGATCGACGATCAACAGATTATATCCCGTGTCGCGTGCGATTTTTGCACCGCCGCTTGCGTCGCGGATGCCGCTGCTGCGCCAGCCGTGGAACAGAATCTCCACGCGGTTTCGTTCGGAGAAGCGGTACAAGCGACCATAAAGTCGCAGACCGTCGCGCGACGTGATGCACACCCTTTCGAAAGGCACGGCTTCGAGCGCATCGACCAGCTCCAGCATCGGCCGGTGGCAAAATTCGCTGTTTTTAGCCCCAAAAAAGCGGCGTGGGTCTACGTGCTTGTCGGCATCCGAAAAATAAAACGCTTGACGGTAGCACCAATACGCGATCCCCAAGGTCGCGACGAGCAGAGCCGCAATCACACCCATTGAAATCCACAATCCCGGCATCTTGACGCTCCCTTACCGATAATAGACGTAGTACACGATGACCGTGCGCTCGCGTCCGTCGTGCTCCAAATCGGGCGCGGTAATGACCACACCGTCCTTGGATAACAGCTCCCAAGCCTGCATTTCTTCGATTTTGCACCGAAAAACCACGTCAGCCGAAGCAAACACCAGCAATTCGTCGTCGCGGATGTTCAAGCCGCCGTTGCGACCGATCACCTCATCCACCCCGTTGATTTTTTCGGTTACGTAGCGGATGTGATGGTTGCTCATCTGACGAGCCATCTCCCATTTGTACTGCTTGCTGTTGGGATTTTTCTTCTTTTTGGCAAATAATTTCCGAAACATTTATTTTTCCTTTCTTTTGATAGCAATCATTTTTTGGGGTTGCCTCACGAAGGGAACGTTGCGCGAAACGCGGAGAAAAGAAAGGCTCCCCTGTGTAAAGGGAGCTCCGCCGAAGGCGGTGAGGGATTGTTTTTGACAAGTTCTTTATGTCTTTTACAACCCCTCCGTCACGGCAAGCCGTGCTAATTTGCTTGCAAATTTTCTCCCACTTACACAGGGGAGGCTTTTTTATATCACCTGAATGCAACAGTCCCAAAAACGAATTCTCTTTTGTTTTCCCTCATCCCAAGTCGGGTTGATCAAAAAATTCGATAAAGAGGCGGTCGGTGGAATCGGACTCAAATACGATGACCTCATTGTCGCCGCTGTGCAGGAACGGTGCGGGAACGTAGAGCGTTTTCTGCGGTCCTGCTTCGTTGAAGTATCTGCCGAGGTTGTGTCCGTTGATCATGACGAAGCCCTTTTTGAAGCCGTCCAGGCGGACAAAGCTGTCGGCAGGCTCGCCCTCAACGTGCAGTCTTCCGCGCAGGAAGGTGGGGCGCACGGAGGGCTTTTGGTCGGTCACCTCAAAGCGCAAGCCCGAAAGATCCTCCATGGGCAGGGGGTACATATCCCAGCCGAAATGATAGAAGTTTCCGAAGCGGATGCCCGAAACACCCTTGCGGTCCTTCATCATGGGACCGTAGTTGACGCGACCCATATTTTCCACAAGGATATCCAGCTGTGCGCTTTCCCCGTAGCCGAGAGAAAGCTTTGCCGCATCCTCGTTGGATAGCGGTGCCCAACGCTCGTAGGTTTTGCGGAACTTTCCGTCCACAAAGATCTGTGCGCGGTCATGCACCTCGTTGAAGAGGATGGGACGCTCCTCGCGCGGTCCCTTGACCTGACTGCGGTACAGAATATATCCGAAATTCTGTCCCACTTGCTCCATGGATTTGGGGGCAGCCGTGTGAATCGGCTTGGAAATGCGATCCAGATTGTCAAGCAGATCGGCTTGTTCGGTCAGATACACTCTGCCGTACGCCGCTTTTTTGGAATCGGTTGCGGTCATGGGCGGCAGCTTGCCGAAATATTCTTCAAACAGTGCGCGCAAGCCGTAGTACAGAGGCGTGCGGTCACCCGCTTCGCTCAAGGGCGCGCAATAGTCGTAGCTGGTAACGGTGGGCTCCAGCGTTTTGTCGTGGTTGGAGCCGTTGGTAAAGCCAAAGTTGGTTCCGCCGTGGAACATATACAGATTCAGCGACGCGCCCATATCCAAGAAGCTGCGGACGGCGGAAATGACCTCTTGGGGATCCTTTTCGTGGTGTTGTTCAAACCAGTGGTCGAACCATCCGCACCAAAATTCACCGCACATCAGGGGTTGATTGGGGCGGTATTCCTTGAGTGCCGGGAAGCGCAACTTGGGGTCGGCACCGAAGTTTGCCACGGCAAGGTATTCGTCAAGCATACCGCCGTTCATCATGCTGTAGCAGGTACCGTCCGAGGTAAAGTAGGTGCAATCCATTTGATTTTCGCGGTAGATTTCGGCAATGGCGCGCAGGTAGTCCTTGTCGTCACCATAGCTGCCGTACTCGTTTTCCACCTGCAGCATGATGATATTGCCGCCGTTGGAGGCAAGATAAGGACGCACGCGCCCCAAAAGCTCGTTGTAGTATCTTCTCACCTTGGAAAGAAAGACCTCGTCATAGCAACGAAGCGGCATATCCTCGTAGGAAAGAATCCATGCGGGAAGACCGCCGAATTCCCACTCGGCGCAAATGTAGGGACCCGGACGGAGAATGACGTAAAGTCCCAGCTCGCGCGCGATTTCCAAAAAGGCTTCGATATCCAAGCCGTCCGAGAAGCAAAATTCTCCCTCACGCGGCTCGTGCAGATTCCAGCAGGTATAGGTTTCCACCGTGTTGAAGCCGCACTCCTTGAGCTTGAGCAAGCGGTCGTACCAGTACTCGCGCGGTACGCGGAAGTAGTGAATCGTGCCCGAAAGAATCAGAAAGGGCTTGCCGTTCATATAAAAACGTGATTTGTCGTAGGTCAGATTTGTCATACGAAGCCTCCTTTGGCGCTATGTATTTCTCATCGTCTTTATTATAACAAACTCGGGCTGAAAAAGCAAGGGCTATTGCCGATTTTTCGCGGCATTTTTGTATCCTGCGAAAACTTTTCAAAAAAAATTCGGGGGTACAAAAACAGACAATTTTAGCGCGTGCGGCGGAGTATAATAGGCAAAGAGAGAGGAGGCGCGAGAATGGAAGAGGTATACGTTGATTTATATTTTCTGATCAACCTCAGCATGAATTTTTTATGCCTGATGATCGGAGCGACGCTCTTGCATCGCACGGCACGGCGCGGTCGCGTTTTGTTGGCGGCGGCATTTGGCGGCGGATACGCACTGGTTGCACTGCTTGTGGGATCGGACGGAGTGGTTGGACTGCTTTTGGATATTCTGACGGTGATCGGAATGTGTGCCATTGCGTTCGGAACACGCAAAAAGGGGGTACGGGGGCTTCTTCGCGCGGCGGCGGTGGTATGGCTGACCTCGATGCTGCTCGGCGGTGTGATGACCGCGCTGTATGCGGGCTTGAATCGTTTGAATCTCCCCTTGGAGAGCCTGGAGGACGACGGACTTTCGGTATGGGTCTTTGTGGCGGTCAGCGCGTTGGCAGGGATTTTGACGGTCAAGGGAGGACGGTGGTTCGGTCTTTCCGCAAAAACGAAGAGCGCAATTTTAGAGGTTACGCTGTTTGGAAAGACGGTTCGCCTCCGTGCTATGATCGACACGGGGAATCTGTTGCGCGATCCCGTCAGCGGAAGAGGCGTTGCGGTGACCGAGCTTGCCGCCGTGGAAAAGCTGTTGCCGAAGGATCTCTTCCTCGCTTGCAAAACGGGGGATGCTACCGCGTATCTTTCAAACCACGAAAAAGCCAAGCGGGTGCGATTGATTCCCGCCAATTCGGCGGCGGGCAGTGCGCTTCTTTTGGCGGTGGTTCCCGAGCGCGTGGTCATCACCGTGGGACGGGAGAGCTTTTCTTCCGATTATCTGATTGCGCCGCGTCCCTTGGGACTTGACGAATTTGATGCGATCATCGGTCAATAACGGGATAAAAACCGATTACATAAGGAGGAAACATGAGAATCATCACAAGGCTTTGGCGGCTGCTGGCAGAAAGAAAGCGTCGCGGCATTTTTTACATCAACGGTCCCGACGTGCTGCCCGCACCGCTTTCGCAAGAGGAGGAGGCGGCTTGCATTGCGCAGCTGCCCGACGAAAAAAATCGGGCGATCTTGGTGGAGCACAATCTGCGCTTGGTGGTTTATATTGCCAAACGCTTTGAAAATACGGGAACCGGCATTGAGGATCTGATCTCGATTGGAACGGTGGGCTTGATGAAAGCCATCAACACCTTTTGCGCCGACAAGAGCATCAAGCTGGCAACCTATGCCTCGCGCTGTATCGAAAATGAGATTTTGATGTATCTGCGAAAAAACAACGGACAACGGTGCGAGGTATCGATTGACGAGCCGCTGAACGTCGATTGGGACGGCAACGAGCTGTTGCTTTCCGATATTTTGGGGAGTGAAGAGGACGGAGTTTCTTACGAGCTGGAAAAGCGCGAGGAACGGCAGGTAGTGCGTCATGCCGTGGCGGAGCTGGACGAGCGCGAGCGTGAGTTGATTGAATTGCGCTACGGCTTGCGCGGTGGGGAGGAGATGACGCAAAAGGAGGTTGCCGATCTGTTGGGGATTTCGCAATCCTACATCTCCCGTTTGGAAAAGCGGATTCTTTTGCGACTGCGCGACCGTATTGCGGGGAAGATTTGAGGGCGTGAAAAAAGAGAGGGGAGAAGCGTTTTCGCTTCTCCCCTCAACGTTTTTTTACTGTGCAAATGCGCGTGCGATTTTTTCACGCAGGTTGGAAAGATACTCGGGTGCCGTGGGATATTCGGTAAAGGTCAGTTTTCCGTCGGTGTCCTCCAAAATCAAACGGTTGGCAGCATCTCTGCCGAACTTTTCCTCGTACAAGCGGAGCGCGCGGATATCGTCTACCGCCTCGCGCAGCGCGTTCAGACGGAGCGATTCCCATGCGGTATCGTCGGTACCCGGGTATACCAGGAAGCAGTCGCCAGCAGGGGTAAAGAAGCTTCCGTCGGCATATCCGATGGGATCCAGCACGTTATAGGAATGACAGGTATTGTAGAAATTATAGCCCCAATGTAAAAAGCCTTCAATGTTGTAGTAGTAGAGCTGAACTCCGAGAATGCGGGTGCGGTGCGAGGGCATCGCAATCGAACGGTCGGAAACACCGCCCTTGCCGCCGCCGCAATAGTATGCCCAAAGCCCCGGGACCTTGGCATCGATAAAGGGGGTCAAGCCACGCGTGTGCGGTGCCGGCTTTTCCAAGGCACCCGTGCGGTAAAATTCAAAGTCGGACAGCGCATCGATAATCGGATAGCCCTCCAGGTACTGTCCGATCAGATTCTTGCAGCGCGTGTAGTGCTCCAAATGCTCCATGTGCGGCTCGTCGGATACGTGGAAGAAGCATTTTTTGTCCACACCGCGTGCCTTGAACTCTCCAAGCAGTGCGGGAATGAACTGAGAGAGGAAGGTTGCGTATTCCTCGCCCATCGAATCGGAGTGCCAGCCGAACAGCTTTTTGTTTCTGCCGTTGACCTTGACCACGATCTTCGGTGCCGCCTTTGCGCCCCACTGGGTGAAGAAATGGGGAATTTCGAAATACTCATAGCCGCAATCGAGTGCCAGATCGATCCAGCGGTGCAGCTTGTCAAAGCCGAACCGATAGGTTCCTTTTTCGGTTTGCTCAATGTCAACCAGCTGCGTGGTGAGTCGCTCACCGCCGATGTAGGTGTCCAGCTCGGGGGTGAAAACCGGAGTCAGAACCATGTTGATTCCGTTTCTCGTTGCCGTGCGCATATAGCTTTCGATCAGCTTCCAGTGCTTTTCGGAAAACGCCTTTACGCGGTAGTGGTTGGCGATACAGTCGGTATAGAACCACTCGGTATGAATGAGGGTCTGCTTCGGAAGCTCGGCATCCACCACCTGAACCGTTCCCGTGACCTCGCCCAGAAGATCGTTGGTTTTCTCGTGCAGAATTGCCACCGAAATATCGTAGCTGCCGGCAGAAAAGCCCTCGGGCAGCTCAACGTCGATCCACAAGGCGTGCGTCTGCTCGTGCGGAAGCGACACCGCGTTGGGGTACACCAAGGGACGAAGCAGATCGGGATATGCGCCGGGCTCGGTGGTGATGAACTCGCCGCCGGGATTTTTTGCATAAGTGGGGTACATATTCAGGACGTTAGACACAAGCCGTACCCTTGCGTACTTTGCCAAAGCACCACCCAAGCGAACGGGATTCCAACGGCGGAGATCTCCACCCTCCTCGGTCAGGTCTGCGCGATACATGACCTGAAAGGAGAGGCGTTCGTTACGGAACATCAAAAAGCTGTTTTTTTCCTGCTTGCTCTCAATGGAATCGCTGTAAAAGCATTTTTCCATGGAGGATACCATTTTCATTTTCAAAGAAAGCATTGTTCTATCTCCTTGTTTTGAGAATTCAATCGGGCGGGATGCGTTATTGTCCCAGCAAAAAGCGTTTGGCTTGCTCGTATTCCTCCGCCAGACGCTTTGCGTGCGCGGAATCGGGGTCAAACTGCTTGACTCGTAGGGCGCGCAGCATAATATTCTTGGGGGTTTCCTCGGGGTCGATCAGCTCCAGTGCCGCCACCGAATAGCCGCGGGATTCCAGTAGCTTGAGGCGCAAAGCATCGGTTGCCGCGTCGCAAAGCTTCTGCCGCAGCATCGAATGCTCGGCGATAAAGGAAAGAGCCTCACAGTTGAGCGTGTGGTTCAGCTCGTGATGACAGCAGGGAGTGGACAGAATTACGTCGGCATTCCATTCCACCGCCTTGGCAAGCACCAGATCGGTTGCGGTGTCGCAGGCGTGAAGCGAGATCACCAGGTGAACCTTTTCGCCCGCGTCGTATTTGGAAATATCACCGCACAGAAAATCCAAGCCGTCAAAGTGCAGCTTTTTTGCCACCTCGTTGCAGTACGCTACCACGTCGGGCTTGAGATCCACACCGGTCATGCGGACCTTACGTCCCAGCACGTTGGCAAAATAATGGTATGCGGCGAACGACAGATAGCTTTTTCCGCAGCAGAGGTCACAGATGCGCAATTCACCGTCGCTCGGCAGATTCGAAAGACAGTCGCGCGTCAGCTCCAAAAAGCGGTTGATCTGACGAAATTTCGACTGCCGCTTGTCCTTGATGCGTCCGTTGGCATCGCTGACGTCCAAGAGGCGCAAAAACGGCTCGCTGCCGTCTAAAACGTAGGACTTTTGGCGGTTGTTTTGTTGTATTTCCGCCGACGGAGCGTCGGATTTCTGCAAAGCGCGCAAGAGCTTGTCACCGCCAAGGAGGGTGCGGTTGCCCGATTTGGAGCAACGCAGCTCACATTCTCCCACCGTGGTGATCAGATTGATCTGCCCGTAGCCCTCGCAAAGAGCGCAAAAGCGGACGAGATCGTTCGGTGCAATATTTTCGTGGATTGCCTTGTTGTCGGTCAAAAGGCTTTCGGCTTGCGCCATGACGCGTCCGCCGATTTTTCGCAGGGTGATGACCGTTCGTTTTACGCTTTTGTCAAACGGCTTGGAGAAGACTGCCTTTTTCAGGGATTGTCCCTCGGCGGCAAGTCGGATCAGCTCGCCCAGTTGCTCGGTCGGCAGAGCCGCCGCGTCACGCATCGTTTTGCCCTCCGTCCGAGTGCTCGGCCGTGTTGACGGTTTCCTCGTTTGTTTTTTCTTCTTGGTTTATTTTGGCGTCTTGGTTCTTTTTTGCTTCTGCCTTTTTCTGCTTTCTCTTTTCGAGCGCGCTGATTTTAAACTTGGAGAAATCCAATTTGCTTTCCTCGTAGTTCCAGATGCGCTTCAGGTTTTCGCGGTGCATAAAGACGATAAAGCAGGTTTCCACAACGGCAAACGCAACGCCCAGGGAAAAGTTCGGTGCAAAAGCGCGCAGCAGCAGGGGGTACAGCAAAGCCGCCATCACCGATGCCAACGACACGAATTTCGTGCCGATGACGATCACCAAAAAGACGAACAAAAGACCAAGGAAGGTCAAGGGGCTGATCATCAGGGCAACGGTTGCGTAGCAGGCAACGCCCTTACCGCCCTTGAACTTGTAATAAACGGGGAACATGTGTCCAAAGCCCGCGAAGAAGCCGGCAATCGACATTCCCATCTGTCCGATCAGCAAGAGCCCGAACAGAACCGACAGAACGGTTTTGAGCATATCGCAAACAAAGGTTAAAAGCGCCGCCTTTTTACCGAACGTGCGGAGCATATTGGTGGTACCGCCGTTTCCGCTTCCGTGGGTGCGGATATCGTCGTGGTAAATCAATTTGGAAAAAACGATAGCGGGGTTGATGCTTCCCAAAAGGTAGGGGATGACCATACACAAAAAAGCAAATATGAGAAAGACAATCGCCGATGGATTGTTCTCCAGCGCATATTTTTCAATGATCCATTCCAGTAACACGGTTGAAGCTCCTTTCCGATTTTAAAACAGTTCGATCAGTTCCTTGGGACTTTGCGTAAAGTTGTAAAAGCTGCCATCGGGACGAATACAAGCCATGTCCTCGATACGGCATCCGTATTTTTCCTCGATATAGATGCCCGGCTCAAAGGTGACGACGTGACCGCGGGACAAAAGGCTGTTCTCGCGTGCCGATTGCGAAAGGCGCGGATCCTCGTGTACGAGCATTCCGACCCCGTGCCCCAGCGAATGTCCGAAGCAGCCGCGATAGCCCGCACCGTCAATGATATCGCGTGCGATCTTGTCAAGAGAACGGCAAGCAACCCCCTCGGCGGCGGCATCCAATGCCGCGCGCTGTGCCGAAAGGACGGTTTCGTACAAGCGTTTCATTTCCGCGTCGGCTTTTCCGAGAACGACGGTTCGCGTCATGTCCGAGCAGTAGCCGTCCACCTGCGCGCCGAAATCCATGGTCAGAAAGCCTTTCTCTAAGGGGACTCTGCGCGGAACACCGTGCGGCAGTGACGATGCCGTTCCCGACACCGCGATGGTGTGAAACGCCACGTCCTCCGCGCCGCTGCGGCGCATGAAAAATTCCAGCTCCACGGCAACGTCAACCTCGGTCATGGTGGGGCTTATCCGTTCCAAAATATGCGCAAAGGCGGCGTCCGTGATGCTCTGCGCCCGCGCAATGACGGCAAGCTCCTCCCCGTCCTTTCGTTCGCGAAGCTCTGCCAGTATACGCGAGGCTCCGCCTTTTAGTTGGAAGTCGCAGAGGATCTCGCAGTAGCGCGCGTGTGACGCAAAGGAGAGTGACTGCTCTTCAAACAGCACGGTTTTACAGTGGTTGTCGGCAAGCAAGCCCGCGACGCACAAAAGCTGTCCCGATTGCGGAACGACCACCTGCAGGGCAGGATCGGCTTGCTTCCGTGCCGCTTCGGCATAGCGGAAATCGGTAATCAGGTAAGATTCCCCCTTGGTCACCAGCACCAAGCCGTCACTGAACCGAAAGCCCGAGAGATAACGCTGACCGATCGGATCACTGATGATCGCCGCGTCGGCACCCTCTTTTTGCAAAGATATCTGAAATTTGCTTAAATGTGACACACAATTCCTCCTGCTTCAAGCAACGTGACAATCAACGCTTCTTATTGAGATATTTTTGATATTCGCGTTCGGCGAGCCCCGCGCGTTTGATTTTGCGGGAGGTGTTCTTGGGGAACTCCTCTTCGCAAAGCACGTAGGATTCGATGCGTTTATAGGATTGCACCATGGCGTTGACACCGGCAATCGCGCGTTGTAATTCAAGGTCAAGCTGCTCGGCGGTGAGGGTGGGATATTTTTCACGCAAGCGTTCGTAGTCGGGATAGATCAAAGCAACGATGTCGTAGTCGTGCTTCTTTTCGTTCATATAGCCCACAACCACCGATTCCTTGACGAAGTTGGTGCGTCCGAGATAGGTTTCCAGCTCCTCGGGGAAGATGTTCTTTCCGTTGGCGGTGACGATCACGTTTTTCTTTCTGCCCGTGATGAACAGAAAACCCTTTTCGTCGAGATATCCGAGGTCACCCGTATAAAACCAGCCGTTCTTGATGACACGCGCGGTTTCCTCGGGCATTTCGTAATAGCCGAGCATCACGTTGTCCCCCTTGAAACGGATCTCGCCCGTGCCGTCGTCCTGCAGATCGTAAATATCGAGCAGGGTATCGGGGGTGGCAAGACCTGCCGACGCGTCGTTATAAAGCCAGTCGCGGTTGAGTGCGGCAATGGGCGCGCATTCGGTCAGTCCATAGCCCTGACGCGTGGAAATTCCGAGATCGCGCAAGCCTGACAGCACGGCGGGGTCAACGGGAGCACCGCCCGAAACCAGCATGCGCAAGCGTCCGCCAAAGCTTTGATGAATGGTGGAGAAGACCTTTTTCTTGGTGGCAATCCGCAGCTTTTCGGGATAGATCGCGTTGGTCATTTTAATGGCGGACAACACCTTTTTTTCCATTCCCTGACGGCGGATATTTGCCCAGACCTTTTGATACATGGTTTCCAGGAGAAGCGGCACGCACAGCATCATCGTGGGCTTGACCTCCTGCATATTCTTGGTGATATAGCGCAAGCCCTCGGAAAATGCCACGGTACAGCCGCGGTAGATCTGACACAAAAAGCCGCAGGTGCATTCATAGCAGTGGTGCAGGGGAAGAATCGAGAGGAATACGTCCTTTTCTCCGATATAGACCATCTTGCACATCTGATTGAGATTGAAGCAGATGTTGTGGTGAGAGAGCATAACGCCCTTGGAAACACCGGTCGTCCCCGACGTAAAAATCAAGGACGCCAAGGCTCCGTTGTCGATCTCGGCATCAAGATAGCGGCGATCCCCGTTCTTCATACGGCTGCGTCCGCGCGCGATCAGCGTTTTGAGGTCGTCAAAGGAAATGCGCTCGACCGACGCGTCCAAGGCAGCGATCTTTTCCGCAACCTTGGGGGAATAGATGACCGCCGCCGCACGGGAAATTCTTGCAATGTTGCAGATCTCCTCGGCGGGAATCTCCTTGTCAACGGGAACGACTACGCCAACGCCGCAGATCACTGCCATGTACGCGGTGACCCAGTTGTAGCAGTTTTCACCGATGACGATGATGCGTTTACCGCCAAAGCCACGTGCCAACAGCTCGGTTCCGAGCGAGTTGACGTGACCGCAATAGGTACGGAAGCTGATGCTCTCGTACGTCCCTTTTCGTTTTTCCATGAAAAGCGTTTTGGTTCCAAAACGTTCGGTTGACGCGTGGAGCATTTGCTTCAAATCGTCGAACAGCTCGGTTGGGTAATTTTGATAGGAAGCCATATAGCACCCCTTTCTTTTTGTTCAAGCACAGTATATCACAGATTTCGCTTTTTGGCAAGCGGTATTTCAATTCTGACGGGTAGTTTTTAGGCGCGATCCACGGTCACGACCGTAAAATAGGAGGGATCAAGGCGGCTGATCGCGTCGGAAACCGCCCTTTTCAGCTCCTCGTCGCTCATTTTCAGTTCAAACGGCGCGGCAATATCAAAAATCAGGTTGGAGTGCGTCGCGCCCGTAACGAATCGGAAATCATGGATGTTCAAGCGTTCGTCGATGCCAAGAACCACCTCCAAAACCTGTTTGCGCAGGCGCGAGGTCAATTCGTCGTCGGTCACGATGGGATCCATGTGGATGGTCGCTTCGATGCCCAGGTCTCCCCGAAGTCTTCTTTCCAGCGTGTCGATCATGTCGTGTGAATGGAAAACGTCTATTTTTCCGTCCACCTCCACGTGCAAAGCGGCAACCACGTGCCCGACACCGTAGTTGTGAACCACCAGATCGTGAATACCCAACACCTGCGGCTCGGAGCGTACAAGCTCCGAGATGCGGCTGACGATCTCCTCGGACGGTGCCTCACCGAGAATCGAGTTTTTGGAATCGTTCAGAATCTTCAAGCCGGCAATGATAATCAGGATCGCAACGAGCAACCCCACGTATCCGTCCGGACTGAACGGAAGATGAGGGAAGAAGAGGATAAGCAGTACCGAGAGCAGGACCGCCGAGGTGGACAAGACGTCGGAAATCGAATCCGAGGCGGTTGCCCGCATGACGGCGGAATCGATGCGTTTTCCGATCTTGCGGTTGAACAGCGCTAACCAAAGCTTGACTAAAATCGAGCCACCCAGAACTCCCACCGAAAGCCAGTTCGCCTCGGGCTTTTCTCCCGATATGATTTTGGAGATCGATTCGCCAAACAGATCCAATCCGATGTGTAGGATTAAAAACGATACGAGCATCGATGCAACGTATTCAATCCGTGCGTGCCCGAACGGATGCTCACGGTCGGCAGGCTTTGCGGCAATGCGAAACGACAGCAGAGAGATCAGCTGAGATCCCGCATCGGACAGATTGTTCACCGCATCGGCGGTGATCGAAACGGCACCGAACAGTGTTCCCACAAAAAATTTTGCACCGAACAGAATCAGATTCAAAATGATGCCCGTGATGCTGACGAGCGTTCCGTATGCCGCCCGAACCGACGGCTTGCTCGTTTCACGGTAATTCTTTACAAATAATTTGGATAACAGGTCTGTCATAGCGTTCTCTTTTCTATGGTTTGTTCTATTGGGGGTGAAAACCGCCGCCTCTCGTCCTCTTAGCCCCAATATTTACGGTCGAGGCTGCGGAGCTGAATGGCTTCGGCGACGTGGGGGGCGCGGATGAGGTCGCTTTCGTCGAGGTCTGCGATGGTACGGGCAACGCGCAGGATTCGGTCGTAGCCGCGCGCGCTGAGCCCCATACGGTCATAGGCGGCGCGCAGGAGTGCGGAGGCATCGTTGTCCAGGATGCAGTAGGTATGGATTCCTTTTGCGTCGAGCTGAGCGTTGCAGTAGAGGGGAGTGTTGCTGTCTTTCATACGGTTTTGTGCAAAGGCGCGTGCGGCGCAAACGCGTGCGCGGACGACCTCGGAGCGTTCTGCCGCTTCGTCGGATGCGGACAGCTCGGTGTAGGACAGCGAGGGCAATTCAATTTGGATATCAATGCGGTCGAGCATGGGACCGCTGATGCGTGAGATGTAGCGTTTGACGTCCTCGGGCTTGCAGGTGCATTTGTGGGAGGGATGTCCGAAGTAGCCGCAACGGCAAGGGTTCATTGCACCCACCAGCATAAAGGAGCAGGGAAAGGTCACGCGTCCGTTTGCGCGCGTAATGGTAACCTTGCGATCCTCCAAGGGCTGGCGCAAGGCATCGGTAACCTGCTTGGGAAACTCGGGCAGCTCGTCAAGAAACAACACACCGTTGTCGGCAAGCGAAACCTCGCCCGGCATGGGGTTGGCACCTCCGCCGACCAGACTGACGGGGCTCATGGTGTGGTGCGGAGAACGGAACGGACGAACCGACAAAAGAGAAACACCGTCCGGGAGAGTTCCCGCCACCGAATGCACCTTAGTGGTTTCAATGGCTTCGGCAAAGGTCAGGGGAGGCAGAATCGAGGGAAGCCGCTTGGCAAGCATCGATTTGCCGGTGCCGGGAGGACCGATCAAGAGGATATTGTGTCCGCCGGCGGCAGCGATCTCCATGGCACGCTTTGCCATCGTTTGACCGCGCACGTCGGAGAAATCCAAGGGATAGTTTGCCGTGGCTTCGGTAAAGGAGGCACGGTCGGTTTGGAGGGGCGTAAGACGCTCTTCTCCGTTGAGGTGCTTGACCAGCGCACGCATATTGGGAACGGCATAAACGTCGATTCCCTCCACCGCGGCAGCTTCGGTTGCGTTTTCCACGGGCGCGTAAAATTCGGTAAAGCCGTTGTCACGGGCGGCAACGCACATACAAAGGATGCCGCGCACACCGCGCAACTCGCCCGACAGCGAAAGCTCCCCCACGATGCAACGCTTTTTCAGCGAAACGTCGCGGTAGATGACCCCCGAGGTTTGAAAAATGGCGGTCAGGATGGCGGCATCGTAAGCCGAGCCCTCCTTTTTGCGGTCTGCGGGAGCAAGATTGACCGTGATGCGCGTATAGGGAAAGGGGTAGCCGCTGTTTTGGCAGGCGGTGATCACGCGCTCCTTAGCCTCCTTGACGGCAAGGTCGGGCAGTCCCACCAATTCAAAGCCCTTGAGATTATTCTTTTGGTTACACTCAACGGTTACCGGAAACCCGTCGATTCCGCACAGCCCTGCGGAATAGGCACTGGACAGCATAGGTTCACCCCCAAAAAATTACATATAAGAATATTATACATGATTTTGAAGGAATTGTCAAGAAATTCGCCAAAAGAAAGAGGGTGGCGTTGCAAGATGCGGCATAAAGAAACGGATTTTCCGCAGCCGTGTGAAAAAAGCTGTGAAAAACCCGTTCATTTGGTTTGCCGAGGTTCTGTTTTCGTTTGATCGCGTTTCTTTTTGAGGGGCTTTTTTCGCGTTTTGAAAATCAACTTGACCTGCTCCTTGAGGGCTTCCTGATGCCGCGGGAACAGAACGCGAATCAGCACCAGCGCAATGGTGCAGGTGACCGCCTTTTCGGGCGAGATGGGAAGCCACAGAAATGCGATATAAGCACCCGAAACCGCCAGCATCCATGCCGTATCGGTCCATAGCCCCAGCCCAAGCAAGAGATAACTCCAGCCGTTCGTGATCATCCAAGCGATTCCAAAGCAGAGCAGAAATCGCCGGTTGAGAAGCAATCGCACAATCACCTTTACACGCTGCCAAAGTGTAAGAGTCTTCTGTTCCATTTCTTTGCCTCGCTTTCTTCTTTTATGATATGCGTTAGGATATGCAATCTTGTTAAGTCGTTTCAAATTTTTTGCGAACAAAGGGTAAACTTGTAACGCGGCATCCCAAAATTTGTTTTTGAGGGAGAGAGGATCGGTCAAAAGTCTGAAAAAAGAGGATAAAAAATGATAAAAAAACGGAAAAGCTATTTACAAAAAAAAATTTTTTGCTATAATTAAGGTGTGAAAAAAAACGACGGATCCGAAAGGAGATTTTATCATGAAAAAGTTGAAGATGGGTGTCATCGGTCTTGGCGGTCGCGGAAGAGGCATTACCAAGAAGATTCTGATGAATATGCCCGAGGTTGAGGTGGTTGCCTTGTGCGACGAATATGCCGACCGCGTCGAGGAGATTGCCGCTTTTGCCGAAGAAAAATTCGGCAAGCGTCCCTACACCACAACCGATCATCTGCAGCTGCTCTCGCGTGAGGGGATCGATGCCGTTTACGTTGCTACCTCCTGGGAAACGCACGTAGAGGTTGCGATCGACGCCTTGAAAAAGGGCATTCCCGTGGCACTTGAGGTGGGCGGTGCTTACTGCATCGAGCGTTTGTGGGATATGGTTCGCACCTATGAGGAAACCAAAACACCCCTGATGTTTATGGAAAACTGCTGCTTTAACAAAGAGGAGCTTTTGGTGACCGCAATGGTACGCGACGGTGTGCTGGGCGAAATCGTTCACTGCCACGGCGCGTACGGACACTATCTTGCCGAGGAAATTGCAAGCGGCGTGGAAAAAAGACACTACCGCTTGAGAAACTATCTTACCCGTAATTGCGAGAACTATCCCACGCACGAGCTGGGACCCATTGCAAAGATTCTGAACATCAACCGCGGAAACCAGATGATTTCGTTGGTTTCCATGGCTTCCAAGGCTGTGGGAATGGAGGACTTTATCTCTCAAAATGCCGAGAAATATCCTCACCTTGTCGGCAAAAAATTCCGTCAGGGTGACATGGTCAACACGCTGATCTATTGTGCCGACGGCTCTACCATTTCGCTGCGCCTGGATACCACGCTGCCTCGCAGCTACTCGCGTGAATTCAACATTCACGGAACGCGCGGCATTTACGAGATGAATACCCACTCGGTTTGTCTTGCCGATCAGCCCGAGTGCTTCGATACGTCGAAATTCTACCGCGAGAATTTCGGAAGTGCCGATAAATACGCGGATAAATATCTGCCCGACGTTTGGAAGTATATGACCGAGGAGCAGAAGAAAACCGGACACGGCGGCATGGACGGCATTGAGTTCGTCACCTTTATCAAGCATCTGCGGGAAAACAAGCCCATGCCTATCGACGTTTACGACGCAGCCGCTTGGATGTGTGTTACCGCGCTTTCCGAGGCATCGATTGCAGCGGGCGGAATGCCGCAGGCAATTCCCGACTTTACCGGCGGTATGTGGACCCGTCGTCAGCCGCTTGACGTTATTGATCTGAAGGTTTGACAGATAAGGATATATTATTTTGAAAAAAGGTTTTTCGTGGGGAACTTTTGAAAAAGTTCCCCACACCCCTCAAAACTTTCACAGCATTTTTCTATGCGTGAGAGTTTTTCTTTTTTCTATCGAACCATAGGTACTGACGATAGCCGTCAGGTGCCACCACCCTGCCGGCTCTGCCGTGGGGGCGCGGGGACGCGATTTTTATGGGGGAGCTTTTGAAAAAGTTCCCCACACCCCTCAAAACTTTCACAGCATTTTTCTATGCGTGAGAGTTTTTCTTTTTTCTATCGAACCATAGGTACTGACGATAGCCGTCAGGTGCCACCACCCTGCCGGCTC
>SVST01000028.1 GCA_015064155.1 Oscillospiraceae bacterium
TTTACACCTTGGTGAGAATATTGTCTATACTTTTTTGAGGTGTTGCACTTATTATTATAATCTGCCCTCCCTTGTGTAAAGGGAGCTGTCACCGCAGGTGACTGAGGGATTGTTCTTTGTACAATGTACTATTGAATACGCCTTTTGTCTACAGTCTGGGGGAGAACCCGTTTTGCAAAACGGGTTCTCCCCCTCCAAAATATACATACTCCCCTTTTACTTCAAAGCAATCGCCTTTTTCGCTTGAGATGCGATGTTGGCGGGAGTCAGACCGTTTGCCTCCAGAAGTGCGGGAACGGTACCCGAGTGACCGTAGCTGTCGTTCATGCCGACACGGAGAACGGGTGCGGGGCAGGCCTCGCAAACCACCTCGGTGACCGCTGCGCCCAGACCGCCGATGACGTTATGCTCCTCTGCGGTAACGATTGCTCCGGTATCGGCAACCGCCTTGGCAATGATGTCCTTGTCGATGGGCTTGATGGTGTGAATGTTGATCACGCGTGCCGAGATTCCCTCAGCCGCGAGCAGCTCGCGTGCTTCCAGTGCCGCACCGACCATCAGACCGGTTGCGATGATGGTGACGTCCTTACCGTCGGCAAGCTGTACGCCCTTACCGATCTCAAACTTGTAATCGGGGTGGTCGTTGATCACCGGAACGGCAAAACGACCGAAGCGGAGATAGAAAGGTCCGTCTGCAGTCAAAGCCGCCTCAACAGCCGCTTTTGCTTCTACGTCGTCACTGGGATTGATAATGGTCATGCCGGGGATGGTACGCATCAGCGCGATATCCTCGTTGCACTGGTGGGTAGCTCCGTCTTCACCGACGCTGATACCCGCATGGGTTGCGCCGATTTTGACGTTGAGGTGAGGATAGCCAACCGAGTTACGAACCTGCTCGAATGCGCGACCTGCCGCAAACATGGCAAAGGACGAAACGAACACGGGCTTTCCGGTGGTTGCGATACCTGCGGCAACGCTCATCATGTTGCCCTCGGCGATTCCGCAATCGAAGAAGCGGTCGGGATATGCCTTTTTGAACTTCACGGTTTTGGTTGCTTCCGCAAGGTCAGCGTCCATTACCACGAAATCATATTTTTCTGCCAGCTCTACAAGTGCCGAGCCGTAGCTTTCACGGGTTGCAATTTTATCTGCCATCACTCTGTCCTCCTTATGCGTTCAGCTCGGCAATCGCTTGCGCGTATTGCTCGTCGTTGGGGGCTGCTCCGTGCCAGTTGACCTTGTTTTCCATAAAGGAAACGCCGCGTCCCTTTACGGTTTTCGCAATGATCGCGGTGGGCTTGCCCTTTACGGTCTTCGCCTCTGCAAAGGCTGCCTCAATGGCATCGAAATCGTGACCGTCGATCGAAATGACGTGGAAGCCGAAAGCCTCCAGCTTCTTGTCGTGGGGGGTGGGATTCATGACCTCGGCGATGGGACCGTCGATTTGCAGACCGTTCCAGTCGAGGATGACGCACAGGTTATCAAGCTTATAGTGAGCCGCAAACATGCAAGCCTCCCAAACCTGACCCTCCTCGCTTTCGCCGTCACCAACGACGGTGTACACGCGGTAGTCCTTTCCGTCGATCTTTGCCGCCAGAGCCATGCCTGCGGCTGCGCTGATGCCAAGACCCAGGGAGCCGGTGGACATATCCACACCGGGAGTCAGCGTCATGTCGGGGTGACCCTGCAGGCGCGAACCGATCTTACGCAGAGTAGTCAGCTCCTCCACGGGGAAAAATCCGCGGTTTGCCAGCGTTGCGTAAAGCGCGGGAGCGCAGTGACCCTTGGAGAGCACGAAGCGGTCGCGGTTCTCCATTTTGGGATTTTTGGGATCGATATTCATTTCTTCAAAGTAGAGGTAAGCCATCACGTCGGTGATCGAGAGAGATCCGCCGGGATGTCCCGACTTTGCGGCGTGCGTGCCCTCAATGATGCCTACGCGGATACGGCGAGCCGCTTCGCGCAGAGCCTCCAGCTTTTTTTGTTCCATAGCAGTTGAATCCTCCTATTTTGTTTTCATCTTGTTTATGATACCACAAATCCCCGGAATTGTCAAGAAGTACGCGTACACTTGCAAAAAAATAACCGAATTTTCGTGATTTTTTTGCACTTTCATCAAAAAAGACGGGCAGAACATAAAATATTTACAATACAAATGAAAAAATCTATTGACTTTCCACCGCTTTTCATGTATAATTGATTATGTGTGAAAGTAGTTTCATTTTGAAATTCATGATTTTGGAGGAATACCTATGAAGAAGTTGCTTGCTGTGGTCTTGGTTGTGGCAATGCTTGCAAGTCTTGCCGCCTGCAAAAAGGAGAAAAAACAGACGGAGGACCTCAAGGATTATCTGCAAAGCGATGAGGTTGTTAATTTTGAAACCCTGAAGAGCGGCGAAACCTATCATTTCGACCACATTGACAGTGAAACCGTAGTGATTACGGCGTACGAGTGCTCGAACGAGAAGCATAAGCTCGTGATTCCCGATACGCTTGGCGGTAAGCGAGTGATCGGAATTGCTACCGGTGCATTCAAGGCAAACAACGATATCACGCAGATCATCATTCCCGATTCTGTGGAAACCATCGGTAAGTATGCCTTTGCCGAGTGCGCGTTGGTTACCGACCTTATCGTTCCCGCAAGTGTAAAAACCATCGAAGAGGGCGCATTTGCGAACTGCGTGTCGCTTTGCAACGTGAACATTCAGTCCACCCGGCTGGAGGAGTATGCCGACAATCTGTTCTACGGCTGCGCTTCTTTGACCTCCGTATCGGTTCCCGATCACATCAAAACCGTTGGCAAAGCCGCATTTTACGGCTGTAGCGGTGTTCAGGAAATCGTGATTGCAGAGGGCGTTCTGGTGATCGGTGCTCAGGCATTCCAGAACTGCGAGAAGCTGGAGAAGCTGACGCTCCCCGCATCGCTGACCGAAATCGGCGAGATGGCATTCAGCGGCAGCCCGCTTCTGTATGCCGACAGCTTGACGCTGGCAGAGGGTGCCACCGTAGCAGAGGCTTACTTCGCACAGGAGATTTATATGCTCCCCGAAAGACCCGTTGACGAGCCCGAGGACGAGCCTGAGGATCCCGAGGATCCCGAAGAGCCCGAGGACACCACTCCCATCGGTCTTCCCGACGGTTGGGTGATGCTTGATAACGGTGTGATCGCGTTCGGTCGTCCCGGTGACTGGACGGTTTCCGAAATCGCAGACGAAAACAAAGTAGAAATCAACGATCCTTTGGCACAGCACAAGGTTACGCTTGAGAAGCTTGATAAAAATCCTGCTTACGAAAGCATGACCGAGGAGTCCTTTAACGAATTGCTCAGAACGACGATCGAAGGCGGCGAGGTTGGTGAGATCAAGGCGGTTACGGTTGAGCGTAACACGAATGACAACGGCATCAGCTACACCAAGATTGCAATGGTATTCTCCGGAACGTCCGCGTTGAAGACGATCATTGCGTACACCAACAGCGTCAACACGTATTTGATCACCGTGGATTCCACCGTGAGCATGCCCGAGCTGGTTGCGGTTATCGAAAGTACCTTGGTAAGAACCGCGTAATTTACATCAAAAAACAATGGGTGCCGCAATACCGATTTGCGGCACCCGTTTTGCTTGAAAGGAGGGACAGCATGGAAGAAACGTGCGGTATCGAGTTTTTGGACGAAGCGCGCAAGGCTCGCTTTGACCGACTTTGCAGGGAAGCCGTCCGTGCGCGTCCCAATCTTGGTGACGCGGGCATCGGCACGCTTGCGGAGAAATGCTTGCACGCGGTTGTGAAGCAATTCTTGTGCGCCGACTCCCACTGTCACGAGGTACAGCTGGAAAACACCCGTTTCGTTTCGGACGTGCGCATCGGAAACGAGATCTACGAAGTGCAAACCGGTGATTTTTACCCCATGAAGCGCAAAATCGGGTTCTATTTATCCAATACCGACTGTACCGTAACCGTGGTGCATCCCATCGCGGTGCAACGGTGGATGTCTTGGGTCGACCCCACTACCATGGAGATTGAACCGCGTAAAAGGGTTTCGAGGAAAGGACGACCGATCGACCTTTTGCCCCAGCTGGCGGCACTTTCCGAGCATTTGCAAAATCCGCGGCTTCGCTTCCGTTTGTTGCTCCTGGAAACCTACGATTTTCGGCTGCTGGACGGCACGCGCAAGGACCGCAAAAAGCACGCAACGCATTACGAGCGCATTCCGCTTTCCATGTTGGGGGAGATGACCTTTTCTTCTCCCGCGGATTTCCGTGCCTTTTTGCCCCAAGACCTGCCCTCGCATTTTACCGTCAAGCAGTTTTCTCGCCTCTCCGGCTTGCGCGGCAGGGATGCCTATTCCGCCGTCCGCGCCCTTGCCGCCCTCGGCTTGGTCGCCTCCGCCGATCCCATCGGCAGAAGCATGGGCTGGCAGATTGTATAGGGGGTATAGTTTTTGTGGGGGAGAAACTTTTGAAAAAGTTTCTCCCCCACACCCCCTCTTCAAAACTTTCACAGCATTTTATTTTTTTCTTGGGAAAACTTTTGAAAAAGTTTTCCCAAACCCTTTCAAAACTTTCACAGCATTTTTTATTGCGTGAGAGTTTTTATTTTTTGTGTCGGACGTACGGTACTGCCGAAAGTTTTCAAGTGCCACCACCCTGAAAACTCTGCCGAGGAAAGCAACACTCTTTGGAGGCAATTTCTGTAGGGACCGGTGTTCTCGACGGTCCGTTCCAAAAGCTTGGTATTGAGGAAAGAGCAACACTCCTTTGGAAATGTGTGGATGTTGCTGTCGAACCAAAAGGGTTCGGGGACCCCTCATCCACCGCTGCGCGGTCCCCCTTCCCCCGAGGGGGAAGGCTCTCATGGACATCGCCTTGACAGAGTTTATATATCGTAATTGTTATCAACTCATTAAAACGTAATAACTAAATTTTACTAAAATGCAAGCACTTGACTTGATGAAACGAGAACTCAACAGAAGCCTTCCCCCTTGGGGGAAGGTGTCACCGCAGGTGACGGATGAGGGGTAGGACGCGAAGCGTCCGTGATATGAAAAGAAAATCTTCCCCTCTTTTACGAGAATGTGTGAATCTGTAGGGACCGGCGTCCTCGACGGTCCGTTTCAAAAACTTGGGATTGATGAAAAATCAACACTCCTCCGAAAATATGAGGATGTTGCTGTCGAACGAAACGGGTTCGGGGACCCCTCATCCGCCTCGTTCCTCGGCACCTTCCCCCGAGGGGGAAGGCTTCTTTTTCGCCAGAGCGTTTTGGCTACGGCAAAATGCTATCGGCAGTACCGAGAGTCCGACACAAAAAACAAAAACTCTCACGCAATAAAAAATGCTGTGAAAGTTTTGAAAGGGTTTGGGAAAACTTTTTCAAAAGTTTTCCCAAGAAAAAATAAAATGCTGTGAAAGTTTGCACAAGTCCGTTAAAAACGGACAATTGAAAAAAACGCCCTCCTATGGTAGAATAGAAATATATCTACCATAGGAGGATTTTTTATGCCAAGAGAATATCGACACATAGAACAATATGCAAAAGAA
>SVST01000029.1 GCA_015064155.1 Oscillospiraceae bacterium
TTTTCTATGCTTTGTACTTCTCTCTTGTTGTTCAATTTTCAAGGACCATTTCGCCACAGCTCTTGCCGCGACCTTGTTATTATACCACATCCATTCGGCTTTGTCAATACCTTTTGCAAAAGTTTTTTCAAACTTTTTCAAGGAATTCTTCCTCGACTTGTCCTACGTCGGTGCGGTAAGCTTGTATATTGTACCACCAATGTCTTTTTTTGTCAAGCATTTTTTGTTCTTTTTTTAACATTTGGATAGTTGCACATAGAAAGAACGACATTTCGCATGACATTGTAGCCAAATAATACAAAGGAAACGAGGCGTCTTTGTCAAACGCCCCGTTTTCACAATCCCTTACACTTCCCTGCGCCCCTCTAAGGCACGGAACAATGTAATTTCGTCGGCATATTCCAAATCTGCTCCCACGGGAACACCGTAAGCCAGCCGCGTTACGCGAACACCGATCGGGCGAAGCAGCTTGGAAAGATACATTGCGGTTGCCTCCCCCTCTACCGTGGGATTGGTTGCAACGATCACCTCGTCAACATTTCCCTCTTCAATTCTCAAAAGCAGCTCGCGGATTTTCAACTGCTCCGGGGTAATTCCGTTCATCGGAGAAATCATCCCGTGTAAAACGTGATAAACACCGCGGAACTCCCTCACCTTTTCCATTGCCATCACGGCGCGCGCATCGGTCACCACGCAGATCAAGCTGTGATCGCGCTCCGGATCCGCACAAATCGGACAAACGTCTTTATCGGTCAAGTTTTGGCAAATCGGACACAAATGAATTTTCTCCTTGGCATCCAAAATTGCTTTTGCAAACGACTCAACGTCCTCCCGATCCCATTCCAGCACCGAAAAAGCCATTCGAGTTGCCGTCTTTTTGCCCACGCCCTCAAGTCTTCCGAAGTTTTCTGCCAAAATCCGGAGCGACTCCATGTATTCCGCCATAAATCAGAACAATCCGGGCAGATTCATGGGACCCGTGATCTTATTCAGCTCCGTATTGTTGGTTTCGTCCACGCGCTTGATGGCTTCGTTAACGGCAGCAACCAAAATATCGGAAAGCGTTTCAATATCGTCGGGATCAACGATCTCGGGCTGCAGGTCAATCGCAAGGATCTCTCTTTTGCCGTTGATCTTGACGTTCACGACTCCGCCGCCTGCGGAAATGTCATATTCACGTGCATCAAGCTCCTCTTGCTTTGCCGCCATGTCCTCCTGCATTTTCTGTGCCTGACGGATCATTGCCTGCATATTCTGGGGGCCGCCGCCCATACCCTTTGGAATGTTTGCTTTCATGTTTCGATCTCCTTTATAATATAATGATAAAAATTAAACACCGTTTTCGTCGTCGATATCCAAAATCTCGTCAATCACGTTTGCCTCGGTCGGTTTGCCAGCGACCTCCATTTTGAGCATCCGATCCCCGATTTCGCGTCGCAACACCGAAGAAATCGCCATTCTCAAGCGATCTCTCGGCTCATCGCGCGAGATCATCAGCAAAGAAAAGTCGCTGTCAAAATGCACCACAACGCTTCCGTCCTCGGTGGTATATCCGCGCGAAAGCTTGACAAAGCCCGCGTCGGCTTCGCTGCTTCTTGAAACGCGCTCAACAACCTCCATCCAGTTTCGGATGGGCTTCATCACGCGCTTTTGAGAAGAGGACTGCACGGCAAGGTTCTCTCGCTTCGCCTCGGGAACCGACGGAACCGGCATTGGAGCCGCCTTTTCCTGTGCCGGCTTCTGTAATGGAGCCGCTTTTCCCGATTCGATTTCCGATGCAAATCCCCCTGTCAATGCCCGTTCTTCCAGCCTTGCAATTCGGGAAAGCAACGCATCCGAGGTTTGATCCAACGATTCGTCGCACATTCGAAGTAAGGTCAATTCCGCTACGACACGCTTGACCGCATTGGATCTTTGCATGGAAAAGTATGCCTCCTCCAACAGCTTACAATGATAGGTCAGCGTTTCCTTTCGAAAACGCGATGCCGCCAAAGACAGCCGTTCCAGCTCGTGATCGGTCAGATCCAAATATGCCGCCGCATTCTTCGTGGTTTTGACGACCAAAATATCACGGTATACCGAAATCAGATCCTGCCAAAACACCAAAATGTCCTTGGAAGACCGCACGACCTCTGCAATCTGTCCGAACAGTGTTTCATAATCGCGGTCGGCAATCGCGCCAACCGTGCGCAGCATGGAATCCCTACCGGTCAGTCCCACCGAATCGGCAACCGCATCAACGGTAACCTCGCGTCCTCCGCCTGCGCAAAGTTCCAACAGGCTGATTGCATCACGCATACCGCCTTGTGCCAGCCTTGCGATCATGCGCGCGGCATCGGTCTGCAGAACAATTCCTTCTTCGCGCGCGATATGCATCAAACGCTCCATCAATACGTCGGTGGCAATTCTTCGAAAATCAAAGCGCTGACAGCGAGAAATAATCGTTGCGGGCAGCTTGTGCATTTCGGTGGTTGCCAAAATAAACACCACGTGCTCCGGCGGTTCTTCCAGCGTTTTGAGCAACGCGTTGAAAGCACTGATGGAAAGCATGTGAACCTCGTCGATGATATACACGCGGAAGCGCAACGACGAGGGAGAATACACGACCTCGTCACGAATGTCACGAATATCCTCTACACCGTTATTGGACGCCGCGTCCATTTCGAGAACGTCGGTAGCCGCACCGCTGTCGATTGCGCGGCAGGCATCGCATACACCGCACGGATTGCCGTTTACGGGATGCTCACAGTTCACAACCTTTGCCAAAATCTTTGCGCAGGTGGTTTTACCCGTTCCGCGCGAGCCGCAAAACAGATATGCATGACTGAACGCATGGGTTTCCGCCTCGTATCGCAATACGGAGGTGATATGCTCCTGCCCGTAAACCTCGTCAAAGGTCTGTGGACGCCATTTTCTGTATAATGCCTGATGCATAGCAATCCTCCCTTAAAACAATATCTATATTATTATACATCCTTTTGATGAAGATGTCAAGCAATATCCCAAAAGAATCTTTACAAACAAAAAATCTGCCTTTTTCAAGACAGATTTCACAAACCAAAACCGCAAAACAAGACCATACACCCTTGAATCGAAAGTCACTCCCACGCGATCTTTGTATTTCTTGCTCGGAACAGGCACTCTCGCGGCACATTGGGGAGACTGCTTAGGGCTGCTTGGTCCCCCACCTGACCCGGTTCACAATTCCCAATTGCGCAAGACCCATTCTTCAACACAACAAATACAACTCAATTCGTAAAAGATCGTCCCTCAAAAAGGGGATCCACCCCTGCTGTAGCGGATTTCAGGTACAGGGCTCCGCTATGTCCCCGGCTGGTATGGTCTAATTTCGCGGTTTTGAGGTTCGCTATATTATAACAGATTATTTCGACTTTTGCAACCCCTTTTTGAAAATTTTCTGTTTTTTCCTTTTCGACAAAAAAAGCGAGCTTTCGAAAAGCAGAAATCACCGAAAGGAGGCGTCACTTCCGCACCGAAGCACGGAACGTGACAGCCCCCTCCAATTTTAACGGTCTAAATACTGCATCATTGCCGCCAAAAGCTTCGCCGTATCGGCACGCGTCACGTAAGAGGTCGGTGCTATGCATCCGTCGGTTTCGGTTAAAATCCCCACCGAATTGAGCGAATAGATGGCATCGCTTGCCCATACGGGAATCTCGGCACCGTCGGCAAAGGTCGGGATCACCGGCACCTCGCAAAGACCCACGAAGTGATTGAGCGTCACAGCCGCCTCCGCACGCGTGATCGATTGATTCGGAAGGAAGCAAAGCTTTCCGTTTTCCAAGCTGCCGCTGATATATCCAAGCTCGTAAGCCGCGGCAACGTAGCCTTTCATGCTCGGCTGGATGTCGGCATCGTCGTAAAAGACGGTCTTTTCGCAAGCCGGCACGTCGGTAATGCCTGCCGCGTGCATTGCCATGACCAAAAACTCGGCACGGCTAACCTGTGCGTTGGGGTAAAAATAGAATTGATCCCCAAGCTGTACCCCACTCATCACACCTTTTTCGGTCATCTGCAGGGCAGCGTTGTAGGCGGAGGAATCCTTCATATCGGAATACACAACCGACGTGCTTTGCTTATTCACGCGCAGGTGCACGGTTGCCGACGCACTGTAATTGCCGTATTTATCACGTACGACGTAAGAAAAGCTGTCACTTCCCACGTAACCCGATGCAGGCGTATAAACGTACTCACCACTCTCGCGGCTTTCCAGTAAGACAGACCCGTTCCGTGGATAAGAAACGATCTCAAAAATCGCGCGGTCACCGTCGGGATCGTATCCCGAAAGCTTCCCGTATACGGCAAGATCCCGATAAGTGGATACGTTCAAAGAAATGCTCGATGCAAGGCTGACTGTTGGTGTATAGTTGATCCCGTTCGTCAGATACATACTGCACAAAATCGGAAGACTACCGCCGTTTGCGGTAAATAGGAAAGAGGCATACGTGTATTGCTCGGTGCAAGGAGAAAAGGTCAACAAGGAAAGATTATTCCCGGACACGGTCTGCCCCGCGGTTACACGGGTTGACCCCAGTAACAGCTCCCCTGCCGCATTGCTCGGAAGCGATTGCACCGTGATATAGTCCACCGAGGACAGATTCAAGCCTCTGGCAAAAACGTCCGCCGAAAAGACGATATCGTTGCCGATCGGTGCCGAGATCGCCACGTCGGTTTCGGCTGACAGAATCTGCAAGCCGTAGGATACCACGGGCTTTTCCGCCGTGCTTGCAGAGCAACCGATCCCCAAAAAAAGCAGAGAGGAAAAACAAACCGACATTCCAATCAAAATACCAAGGATTCGCTTTTTCATACCGTATCCACCTTTCAAAAACCGTTCTTGCTTTATCGATATGAAAAAAGTGCCGAGATTAGAACACAGAAAAAAGAAAAAGCGTTTGCCGAAACAAACGCTTTATTCTTTGGATCGAATCAGATCTGCTCCTTAACCTTGGAAGCCTTACCGACTCTGTCACGCAGGTAGTACAGCTTTGCGCGTCTTACCTTACCAACGCGGATGATGTCTACCTTCTCAACGTTGGGAGAGTGGATCGGGAAGGTCTTCTCAACGCCTACGCCGTAGGAAACACGTCTTACGGTAAAGGTTTCGGAGATTCCGCCGCCATGCTTTGCAATAACGGTGCCTTCGAACATCTGGATTCTTTCTCTGTTACCCTCTTTGATACGG
>SVST01000004.1 GCA_015064155.1 Oscillospiraceae bacterium
TTCTTTTGCATATTGTTCTATGTGTCGATATTCTCTTGGCATAAAAAATCCTCCTATGGTAGATATATTTCTATTCTACCATAGGAGGGCGTTTTTTTCAATTGTCCGTTTTTAACGGACTTGTGCATAATCGACAGCGAGTGATTTTTTGTTAACCGCCAACGCGGAATTGAGTAAAAAAGAGAATTGAACTCGTTTTTTCGTTTTTGTATCACAAAAGCGAAAGAATGAAATCCCACAAACAGGTAGCTTTCGCAAGCACGGGCACAAGAACCAATGAAACGACAGACATCAGCTTGATCAAAATATCCATCGCAGGTCCTGCAGTATCCTTAAAGGGGTCACCAACGGTATCACCGGTGATCGCCGCCTTGTGCGCGTCACTGCCCTTTCCGCCAAAGTTTCCGGACTCGATGTACTTCTTGGCATTGTCCCAAGCACCGCCCGCGTTTGCCATAAAGACAGCGAGCATAATCGCCGAAACAAGACCGCCGATCAAAAGTCCGCCAAGACCCTCCGAGCCGAGAACGAAGCCTGCGGCAACGGGAGAAAGCAACACAATCACACCGGGAACGATCATCTCACGCAGAGATGCCCTGGTGGAAATATCAATACATCTGTTGTAGTCGGGAGCCATCTTGCCCTCAAGAATCTCGGGATGAGCCTCGTACTGCGCACGAACCTCGTCAACCATTTTGTTTGCGGCACGTCCCACCGAGCCGATGGTCAACGCACTAAAAAGGTAAGGAAGCATTGCTCCGATCAGCATACCAATCAAAACCTTGGGATCTGAAAGAAGAATTTTAACTTTCGCCGCCTCAATAAAGGACATGATGAATGCAAGAGAGGTCAGTGTAGCAGAGCCAATGCAAAAGCCCTTACCGATTGCCGCGGTGGTGTTGCCCACCGCATCAAGCTTATCGGTAATTTTACGCACGTCACCCGGCAGCTCACTCATCTCGGCGATACCGCCTGCATTGTCCGCGATAGGACCGTAGCCATCAACCGAAACGGTAATACCAACTGTGGAAAGCATACCTACCGCCGCAAGAGCGATACCGTAGCTGCCGCCAAAGAAGTAAGAAACCGCAATCACCGCTGCAAGACAAGCAATGGTCAACCAAGTGGATTTCATACCAACGCCAACACCGGCAATGATATTGGTTCCGTGACCGGTGGTGGATTCCTTTGCGATCTGCTTGACGGATTTGTACTCATCGGAAGTATACAGTTCTGCAATAAATCCGACTCCGATTCCGGCAAGAAGTCCCGAAATCACACAAACCATAAGCTTCCAATCGCCAACGTAGAAAATCGACAGCAGCACCGACGCGATGACAACGATCGCGGTTGCGATATAGGTCGCAATATTGAGTGCCTTGTGGGGATCCGCCCAGGTCTTGGCACGGATGATCATAACCGAAACGATCGCCGCAAGTGCGCCGACACCGCAAAGCAGAATCGGGAACAAAAGATACTTTGCAAAGTTTGCCGATGCGTTGAGCGTCAAAAGTGCCATCGTAAGCGCAGAAAGAATCGAACCGACGTAAGATTCGGTCAGGTCAGATCCCATACCGGCAACGTCACCGACGTTGTCACCCACGTTGTCTGCGATTGTAGCGGGGTTTCTGGGGTCGTCCTCGGGAATACCCGCCTCAAGCTTACCGACAAGGTCGGCTCCAACGTCCGCCGCCTTGGTATAAATACCGCCGCCAACACGGGCGAAGAGTGCGATCAGCGAGCAACCCAGGCTGTATCCCGTAAGAATCTGAATGGGTGCGCTGATGCTGTCCATGATAAAGTAGACCGCAAGAGTGATGCCAGAAAGTCCTAAAAGACCGAAGCCGACTACGGAAAGACCGAGAACGGCACCGCCGCTGAACGCAACCTTCAAGGCACCCGACATTCCCTCGTCACGCGCCTTAATCGCGGTACGTGCATTTGCCTTGGTGGCAATAAACATACCGATCCAGCCTGCCGCCGCGGAAAAGAGCGCACCGATCACAAAGCAGATAGCCGATTTCCAACCAATGCCCTCTGCACCCTCCAGTGCGGGAACGAAGCCCAACACGGTAAGCAAAATGCCGATTCCCGCAACGAACGGAATAATCAGCTTATATTCACGAACCAAGAAAGTCATTGCACCGTCGTGAATATGCCGATGAATGCCCTCAACCTTTTTGTCGTTGATCGGTTCTCTTGAAACCTTACGGAACAGCACGAAAACGTACCCAAGAGTGATCAAAGCCGCAAAAACGACAAGAATCAAAGGAAGATAAATCTCAAATTCCATAAAAATCTCCTCATTTTGATAATAATATACGTTTTGGCATCTCCAACGGAAAAGCCATCGGTTTCAAAAGAGGGAGCTTTTTTCGCTTATTTTACCTTAAGCTCGTGAATCCAGCCCGCAGGAGCCTCGATTCTACCCATTTGAATACCGGTCAAGGTATCATACAGCTTCTTGGTCATAGGACCCATCTCGGTCATACCGCTGGGCAAGCAGATCTCTTCACCGTGGTCAACAATCTTTCCAACGGGAGAAATAACCGCTGCGGTGCCGCAAAGACCGCACTCTGCAAAGGTCTTGACCTCGGACAGAGGAATTTCTCTTTCCTCAACCTCCATGCCGAGATATTCCTTTGCAACGTAGCAAAGCGAACGTCTGGTAATGGACGGAAGAATGGTATCCGACTTCGGTGTTACGAGCTTGTTGTCCTTCGTAATGAAGATGAAGTTTGCACCGCCGGTTTCCTCTACGTTGGTTCTCGTTGCCGAATCCAGATACATATTTTCGTCGTATCCCTGATTATGTGCATCAACGATTGCATGCAAGCTCATTGCATAGTTAAGACCTGCCTTGATATGACCGGTTCCGCGAGGAGCTGCACGGTCAAAATCGCATACGCGCAGAGTCAGCGGTCTTACACCGCCCTTGAAGTAAGGTCCAACGGGGGTTGCAAAAATACGGAACTGATATTCGGTAGCGGGCTTTACTCCGATAACGGGATTGCTGCCGAACATGAAAGGACGCAGGTACATGGTTGCGCCCGAGCCGTAAGGAGGAACGAAATCGGCATTTGCCGCAACGACCGCCTCAACCGCCTCAACGAATTTATCCTCCGGGAATGCGGGCATTTCCAGTCTTCTTGCGCTGTCTGCCATACGTGCGGCGTTCAGATCGGGACGGAAGGTTACGATGCGTCCGTCCTCCGTGCGGTATGCCTTAAGACCCTCGAAAACGGTTTGCGCATACTGGAACACACCTGCGCACTCGTTGAGCACGACGTTTGCGTCCTCGGTCAGAAATCCTTCCTCCCACGCACCGTTCTTATAATTGGCAACGTATCTTTTGTCGGTTTGGACGTATCCAAAGCCCAAATTCGACCAATCCAAATTCTTGTTACTCATCATCTTTCCTCCAACAAAATTATTTGTTGTAATTTTTTCCGAGGCTGAGTGCCTTCATGTTCAAATCTTTCAGAGCTGCCTTCTTAGGCGGAACCAGCTTCTCCACCACCTCTTGCGCACCGTTAAAGGAAAGCTCGGGGTGGTTCTCAAGCAGATGACCAACGATAATCATGTTGGCAAGGCTCGCAATTCCCTCATCCTTTGCCATCTGCGTAGCGGGAATGTAGAACACCTCTACGTCCTCTCTTTCAACCTTTGCATTGATCAAAGAGGAATCCACGTAGATCTGTCCTCCCGACACAACGGTGTTTACGTACTTTTCCAGCGACGGAAGATTCATCGCAATCAGCACGTTCGGTGCGGTAATAATGGGAGAACCGACGGGGGTATCGGAAAGGATCACGTTACAGTTTGCGGTACCGCCGCGCATCTCGGGTCCGTAGGACGGCAGCCAAGAAACCTGAAGCTCCTCCAAAAGTCCCTTATAAGCCAAGAATTTTCCGGAAAAGAGAATTCCTTGTCCTCCAAATCCTGCAATCAAAATTTCCGTGGTTTTCATTCTGCAGCACCTCCGTCCTCGGTTCTGTCCTTGAACACGCCAAGCGGATAATAGGGGAGCATATCGCTCTCGATCCACTCAAGCGCCTGCTTGGGCGTCATACCCCAGTTGGTGGGGCAAGCCGAAACGACCTCAACCAAAGAGAATCCCTTGCCCTCAATCTGATTCTGGAATGCCTTTTTGATTGCCTTCTTGGCATTCTTTACGTTTTTCACGTTATTCACCGCAACGCGGGTAACGTATGCCGGCCCCTCCAGCGTTGCAAGCATCTCGCTGACTCGAATGGGCCAACCGCAATGCTTGACGTCGCGTCCGTAAGGCGAGGTTTGGGTCACCTGACCCGGAAGGCTCGTAGGAGCCATCTGTCCGCCGGTCATACCGTAAATCGCGTTGTTTACGAAAATCACCGTAATGTTTTCGTTTCTTGCCGCGGAGTGTACGGTTTCCGCCATACCGATGGAGGCAAGGTCACCGTCACCTTGATAGGTAAATACGATATTTTCGGGGCGGCAACGCTTGATACCGGTTGCAACGGCAGGCGCTCTTCCGTGAGGTGCCTCGATCATATCACAGCTAAAATAATCGTACGCCATAACTGCGCATCCAACGGGAGCTACGCCAATGGCTTTTCCCTCGATGCCAAGCTCATCCATTGCCTCGGCTACCAAACGGTGAATAATACCGTGGGGGCAACCGGGACAGTAATGAAACGGTGCATCGGTCAACGACTTCGGTTTTTCAAATACAACTGCCATAATCAGATATCTCCTTTCTCTGCCTTTTGAATTGCAGAAAGTACTTCGTCGGGGGTGGGAATCATGCCGCCCGTCCGATTGCAAAGAGAAACGGGTCTTTTGCTCTCGGTTGCAAGCTTAATATCCTCGATCATCTGTCCCATGCTCAATTCAACCGAAACGAAGGACTTCACCTTGTCTGCCGCTGCACGGAGTGCCTTGGTCGGGAACGGCCACAGCGTAATGGGACGAATCAAGCCCACCTTGATGCCATTCTTTCTTGCTTCTACGACTGCATTTTTCGCAATTCTGGACGCAATACCGAATGCAACAACACAAATCTCGGCATCGTCCATCATGTACTCTTCCCACATTGCCTCGTTCTTTTCGATCTCGGCATACTTTTCAAATCTTTCAAAATTCTTCTTTTCAAGCTCATCGGGCTTCAGATACAGCGAGTTGACCACATTGTGAGGACGCTTGCACTCGGTACCGGTCAGTGCCCACGGCTTTTCATAAACGGTAGGCTCGGTATCCTCAAAGGTGATCGGCTCCATCATCTGACCGATGGTACCGTCCGCGAGGATCATAGAGGTGATACAGTATTTATCGGCAAGATCAAAGCCCTTGATGGTCAGGCTTGCCATCTCCTGAACCGAAGCGGGAGCCAGCACGATCATGCGGTAGTCGCCGTGTCCGCCGCCCTTGGTAGCCTGGAAATAATCCGACTGCGAGGGCTGGATGCCTCCAAGTCCGGGACCTCCGCGCTGTACGTTGACAACCAATGCGGGAACGTCCGATCCCGCTATGTAGCTAAGTCCCTCTGCCTTCAGAGAAATTCCGGGGCTCGAAGAGGACGTCATAACGCGCATACCGGCAGCAGCCGCGCCGTATACCATGTTGATAGACGCGATCTCGCTCTCTGCCTGCAGAAATACGCCGCCGATCTTAGGCATTTTCTTTGCCATGTATGCGGCAATTTCCGTTTGAGGCGTGATGGGATAGCCAAAATAGTGACGGCAGCCTGCGCGAATCGCAGCCTCCGCAATCGCCTCATTACCCTTCATTAAAATTCTTTCTGCCATATTCTTCTCCATTCCGTCGCTCTATAGCGACTGCAAAATCCAAGCGCAAACGCATGACTCGTCATACCGCCGAGTCCTTGTCGTCCTGCGCAATTTTTATTTTTCAACCGTGATGATACAATCGGGACACATCGTTGCGCAGAAGGCGCAGCCGATACATTTGTCCGGTTCTTTCATAAATGCGGGAGAATATCCCTTCGGATTCAGCTTATCCCCTGCAATTGCAAGACATTTCTTCGGGCATGCGTCTACACACAAGCCGCATCCCTTACACAGATCCGTGTTAAAAGTTACCTTTGTCATCCTTATCCTCCTATTTCAATGACCGTCTGTCAATTCGGCAGGTCAAAGTATTTTTTCTGTAGTGTCAAGGGAAGAACGGGGATTCCCGAAAGCCCCTCGGCAATGCTTTTTTCGGCGGTGTGAAGCCAAATCGGAAGCTCGGTTGCACGGCTGACCGCTTCGGCATAGCCCAGCGAATTCAAAACGGTTTCGGACGTTGTTTCGGAGCCTATATTCGAATTGTTTACGATACAGGTAAACCGAATTCCCGCCGCCGCTTCGATTTCCCGCATGATCTCAACCGTATCCTCAACGGTAGAGGTCAGCGGTCGGTGCCGATTGATCACGAAAGCCATGCGGTAGTTCCCCTCCGCCTTGATCGCATCGGCAAATCTGCCGAGCGCGTAAGCTCCTCTGTCATCTCCGCCGATATCCAACACCCCGAACACCGAGTGATCCTGAATCGGTCGGTAGCTCTCCGCCGGCAGTGCGGGGAGATCTACGTTGGAGTTTGCATAGCGTGGGGAGATAAGCGTGATCCCCCGTTCGGTGAGCTCCTCTTCACTGTCTTTGGTTCTGAAATACGGATTGACGATATCCAGGTCTGCAATACAAACCCTTTTTCCCTCATCCGCAAGGAGCATTGCGTAGTTCACGGCAATATTGGTTTTGCCGCTGCCGTAATGCCCCGCAAAAAGCGTTAATCTTTTGTGTTCCATGGTTATAATGCTTTATTCTGCTCCGAGAAACGGAAATGCCGCACTCAAAGCTTCTTTCTGATAATCTTTCCGCTGACCGTTTTGGGCAGACTCTCGTGAAATTCCACAATTCTCGGATACTTATAAGGTGCGGTACGGGATTTGACGTAATTCTGAATTTCCTTTTTCAATTCGTCGGTTCCCTCGTATCCCTTGACAAGAACGATGCTTGCTTTTACGACCTGACCGCGAATTTCATCGGGAGCAGCCGAAACACCGCACTCCAAAACGTACGGAAGCTCCATAATCACGTTCTCGATCTCAAACGGCCCGATTCGATAGCCGGACGACTTGATCACGTCATCCGCACGACCCACGTACCAAAGGAAGCCGTCCTCATCGCGCCATGCGAGGTCGCCCGTGTGGTAGTAGCCGTCGCACCAGGTTTCCGCGGTAACCTCGGCATTGCCCTCGTAGGAGTACGCAAGACCGCAAGGAAGACCGCCCGCAATATTGATACAGATCTCTCCGCTATCACCGATTCCAACCTCCTTGCCCTCGGGGCTGAGCAGATGTACGTCGTAAAGCGGTACCGGCTGACCCATCGAACCGATCTTGTAGCTGCCGCCCGCCAGATTACCGACGATCAGCGTGCTCTCGGACTGACCGAAGCCCTCCATGATCTGCAGTCCCGTATGCTTCTCGAACTGACGGAAGACCTCGGGGTTGAGTGCCTCACCCGCGGTGGATGCATGCTCGATGCTGGACAGATCAAAGCGAGACAGATCCTGCTTGATCAGCATTCTGTACATCGTGGGAGGAGCACAGAAGGTGGTGATGTTATATTTCTTAAACAAGGGGAGAATCTTTTCGGCGTCAAAGCGGTCGAAGTCGTATACGAAGATGGCCGCCTCGCACAGCCACTGACCGTACAATTTACCCCACATTGCCTTTGCCCAGCCCGTATCGGAAATGGTCAAATGCAATCCCTCGGGGTTCACCTGATGCCAATACTTGGCGGTGATAAAATGTCCCAGCGGATACTTGCAGTTATGCGCTGCAATCTTCGGATATCCCGAGGTACCCGAGGTAAAGAACATCAGCATGGGATCGCTGCCGCAGATCGAGTCCTCGGTGCGCGCGTAATGGCTGCTGTACAGACCGTACTCGTCGTCAAAGCTGTGCCAGCCCTCGCGTGTACCGCCAACGAGGATCTTGTGAGAAAGGCAGGGACACTTCTTTGCCGCCGCTTCTACCGAATTTGCCACCTCGCCGTCTGCCGTACAAACGATTGCCTTGATATTTCCTGCCTCAAAGCGGTACTCGAAGTCCTTTTGAAGCAGCTGGTTGGGTGCCGGAATTGCCACGGCGCCAAGCTTATGCAGTGCCAATATCGAGAACCAGAACTGGTAGTGACGCTTCAGCACCAGCATCACGCGGTCACCGCGCTTAATGCCGATGGATTTGAAGTAGTTGGCAACTCTTGCCGACTCCTTCTTCATATCCCCGAACGTGAATCTGCGCTCGGTACCGTCCTCACTGACATGAAGCATCGCAAGCTTATCGGGCTTGCGCTTGCCCAACGTATCGATCACGTCAAACGCAAAGTTGAACTTCTCCTCATTCTTGAACGCGATTTCGGTGAGCTTGCCGTCCTTTTCGGTGGGAATGATGAAATCCTGATAGATTCTTCTTTGTGTATCCTCGTCACGACGCTTGGTCAACGTCGTGGGTGCCGCCTCCTGCTCGCCCTCTCTTGCCGCCTGATTGCGCAGCACGATCGCGTAGAAGGAGCAATCCGCACCGCCTACGGCAACCATGCCGTGGGGGGTACCCGAATCGTAGTAAATACAATCGCCGGGGTTCAGAATTTCGGTATGCTCTCCGATCTGAATCCGCATCTGACCGGTGATCACGATGTCGCATTCCTGTCCCTCGTGGGTCACCATTTCGATCATCTCGTCCTCGGCTCCCGCATGGTATTTCATTTCCATGTAGAGGGGGAGTGCGATACGGTTCCGGAATCCCGACGCAAGGTTGTATCCCACCATGTGATGGGCTTCCTCGATCTTTTGTCCCTCACCTCTTCTGGTCAAAGCATAGGAACGAAGCTTCGGGCTTTTTCCCTCCAGAATATCGCTCATATCGACGCCGAAGCTGAGCGCGCAGTGATAAAGAAACGCGATGCTCAGATTCTTGTTGCCGTTCTCGCACGCCTCGTACTCGCTCTCACTCATTCCCGTACGCGCCGCCATCTCGGCAATCGACAATCCCGAGATCAATCGCAGCTCGCGAACGCGGTCTGCGATCTGCTTTAACTTATGTTCCATTTTCTCCATAGTTCTTTCCATCCTCTACCTTTTTTCGAATGCTGACAACCGGAGCCCGTTGCGATTTTTTGACGATCCTTTCGCGGTTTGCCGCGCGGTTAAAACAAAAAAGTCTCAAGAACAAGATCTTGAGACGAGCGTAACATACCCGCGGAACCACTCAAATTACGGAAAACCGCCACTTAGAACTCATGTAAGTTCTTTGCCCTTAACGCGGGGAACGTGAAACTCTAACGTCGGCTCGAATTTCCGACTCGGAAGTGATGGGTAGATCGGCTTTTTTGCAATCGGCTCGCACCATTCACCGACTCTCTGTATGCACGTAATGCCCTACCGTCTTCGTCACAGTCTTTGCATTTCTAACTTATACATATATTTTATCATTTCCACGCAAAAAAGTCAAACATTTTCTCTCCGAAAAATGCACAAACTTTCAAAAAAATGAGCCTCTTTTTTATGCATTCTTATCAAAATTTTTGTTTTTTGGAAAAATCCACTTGACAAAACCGCCGTTTGATGGTTAAATATACTCGTTGGAAACAAAATCAGGAAAAGACATTGACGGAAATATTGCCCCATATTCGAATGTAACAGAGAGTCGGCGGTTGGTGCGAGCCGATGCGGACGTTGTGGGTGCGCTCCTTCCCGAGTCGGTCTTATCAACGCGAAAGCCAGTAATAAGACACGGTAGCCCCCGTTATAGGGCGGAGCCCTTATTGGGGCTTTTGAGTGATTTCCCTTTTTGGGGGTAATCAGGGTGGTACCGCGAATATCGTTCGTCCCTGAGGCCGTACGTCGGCTCGGGGTCTTTTTTTGTTTCTTTATTTGAAAGGAGATATACACGAACTATGACACGAATCGTAATCAGCGACGCAACAATGAAGCAAGCATCGGAAGAGCTGCGCTTGTCGTTCAAGGAAAAAATCGAGCTTTCCAAGCTTCTGGATAAGCTTGGCGTAGATTTGATTGAGCTTGACGGCATCAAAAATCCCCGCATCGATGCGCTATTGATCAAATCGGTCGCAGCTGCTGTTAACAACAGCCGCATCGCGGTTCCCGTGGAGCTTTTGAATGAAGAAAATCTGGAAAAAACCTGGGCCGCTTTGAAAACCGCAAAAAATCCCCGACTGCAGGTATGCGCTTCCACAAGTGCCGTTCAAATCGAGTATCTTTTCCATAAAAAGCCCGATACCATGATAGAGGCAATCAGTCAAACGGTTCGCGCCTGCCGCGCCCTGTGCGACGACGTGGAGTTCGTTGCGGGCGACGCTACCCGCAGCGAAAGTGATTTTCTTGCCAAGGCAGTGGAAACCGCCGTTGCGGCAGGTGCCACCACCGTAACGCTTTGCGATACGGCAGGAGAAATGCTCCCGTCCGAGTTTGCCGCGTTTATTCGCAAGCAATACGACACAATTCCCGCGCTTGGCAAGGTTACCCTCGGCGTTTGCTGCTCCGACAGAATCGCAATGGCAGATGCCTGCGCCGTGATGGCAGTGGCGGAGGGTGCAGGACAGATCCGCGCGGCGGCACGCACGCTCTCCGAGGCATCGCTGGCAAACGTCATTCGCATCCTCGCAGCAAAGTCCGACGCGTTGAACGCATGCATCGGAGCGAATACGACACAGCTCAGCAGAATCATCGCGCAGGTCGACCGTCTGTGCAATACCGGTAAAAACCAGAACGTCCCCGCCGCATCCGATCAGGACGACGGAATCTTCCTTACGGCACACGATACCGAGGAGGCGGTCGCGGCGGCAACCGTACGGCTCGGATACGATCTTTCCGAGGAGGACGCGCAGAAGGTATACGCAGCATTTAAGCAAATCGCCGACAAAAAGGAAAAGGTATCCTTCAAGGAGCTTGACGCGATCGTGGCGTCCTCCGCAATGCAGGTACCCACTACCTACAAGCTCGATACCTACGTCATCACGTCGGGCAACACCATCTCTGCCACGGCGCACATCAAGCTTATGAAAAACGACAAGCCCGTTGAGGGTGTTTATATCGGTGACGGATCGATCGATGCCGCGTTCCAAGCCATCGAAAAGATCACCGGCTGTCACTACGAGTTGGATGATTTCCAGCTCCAGGCGGTTACCGAGGGACGCGAGGCAATGGGACAGACCGTTGTGAAGCTTCGCTCCGACGGAAAGGTCTACTCGGGAAGAGGTATCTCTACCGACATCGTGGGCGCAGGTATTCAAGCCTACCTGAGTGCTCTGAATAAAATCGTTTATGAGGAGGAAATCGAATGAAACTCTCCTTTTCTACAAGAGGCTGGCCGAACCTTTCTTTCGACGAAATGCTCGAGGTCGCCATCGACATGGGCTTTTCGGGAGTTGAGGTCTACAACCTTGCAAAATTTGACCCATTGATGGAAAAAGGCGGTCCCTTCCACAAATACAACACCGCAGCCACGGTTCGCCGGCTGCGCGAAAGAGGACTCTCTATTCCCTGCTTTGATACGTCCTTGGACATCTCGTCCGATGAAACCGCAATCCCCACCGTCAAAAATCTGCTTGAGATCGCACACGACGCAAAGGTTCCTTACGTTGTGGTGTGTGCGCTGTGCGATGACGAGGCCGCGGTTTCGTCCGCATTGACCGAGCTGTTACCGATCGCAGAGGAAAAAGAAGTCAGCATTCTGATCAAAACCAGCGGAATCTATGCCGATACGGCAAGATTGCGCGCAATGCTTGATAAGTTTGCCAGTGACAATCTGGCGGCTCTTTGGGACGTTCACCACCCGTACAGAGATCACGGGGAATCGGGGGACCAAACCATCAAGAATCTCGGTGCGTACGTTTCGCACGTCCACATGCGCGACTCCGACGATCAGGGCGCATATCAGCTCATCGGCGAAGGAACCATGCCGATTGAGGACGTCATGCGCGCACTCTCTTCGGTCAACTACGATGCGTTTATTTCGCTGGAATGGAAGCCGGAATGGCTTGACGACCTGCAGGATCCCGAGGTTATTTTCCCGCATTTCGTCAACTACATGTCGCATTTTCACTCGACACGCGATATGAAAAAGAGCCTTTACTTCAACCATGACGGCTCGGGACAGTACGTTTGGAAGAAAGACGAACTGATCGACCTGACTTTCTCCGAGGTGCTGGACAGAGTGGCTGACGAGTTCCCCGACCAGTATTGCTTCAAATACACGACGCTTGACTACACCCGTACCTATGCGGAATTCCGCGAAGACGTAGACCGTTTTGCAAGAGCACTCGTTTCGATGGGCGTAAAAGCAGGCTCTAAGGTTGCCGTTTGGGCAACCAACCTCCCCGCTTGGTATATTACGTTCTGGGCAACCACCAAGATCGGTGCCGTTTTGGTAACCGTCAACACGGCATATAAGATCCACGAGGCGGAATATCTGCTCCGTCAGTCCGACACGCACACGCTGGTGATGATCGAAAGTTGCCTGGATTCGAACTACAAGGAAATTATCAACGAGCTCTGCCCCGAGCTGAAGACCACCGTTCCGGGTCAGCCTCTGCACGCAAAAAAGCTGCCCTTTTTGCGCAACGTCATCACCGTCGGCTTCAAGCAGGAGGGCTCGCTCACCTTTGACGAGGCGATGGCACGCTACAAGCTGGTCAGCCGAGAGCAGGTTGCCAGAATGGCGGCGGCAGTCAAGCCGAGCGACGTTTGCAATATGCAGTATACCTCGGGTACAACGGGCTTCCCCAAGGGCGTTATGCTCACACACTACAACGTGGTAAACAACGGAAAATGTATCGGTGACCGCATGGGTCTTTCCACGGCGGACAGAATGATGATCCAGGTTCCGATGTTCCATTGCTTCGGCATGACGCTTTCGATGACCTCGTCGATGACGCACGGCACCACCATGTGTCCCATGCCCTACTTCTCGGCAAAATCCTCCCTGGCTTGCATCAACCAGGAAAAGATCACCTGCTTCAACGGCGTTCCCACCATGTTCATCGCAATGTTCAATCACCCCAACTACCGCGCCACCGATTTCTCGCACATGAGAACCGGTATTATGGCGGGTGCCGGCTGTCCCCCCGAATTGATGAAACGCGCCGCACGTCCCGACGAAATGAATATGACGGGTATCGTCAGCGTATACGGACAGACCGAGTGCGCACCCGGTAACACGATGAGCTCCTGGACCGACACGCTGGAGGTTCGCACCGAAACGGTCGGATACGCGTTCCCGCACGTCATGTGCAAGATCATCGATCCCGAAACCGGAAAAGAAGTGGGTCCCGGTGTCAACGGAGAGTTCTGCGCCAAGGGCTACAACACCATGAAGGGCTACTACAAAATGCCCTATGCGACCAAGGAAACCATCGATGAGGACGGTTGGCTCCACTCGGGCGACCTTGCTTGCCGTGACGAGGACGGAAACTATAAGATCACGGGTCGCTTGAAGGACATGATTATCCGCGGCGGTGAAAACATTTATCCCAAGGAAATCGAGGAGTTTATTTACACGCACCCGATGACGAAGGACGTTCAGGTAATCGGCGTTCCCGATAAAAAATACGGCGAGGAGATCATGGCTTGCATCATCCTCAAGGAGCCCGGTAGCGTAACGGTTGACGAAATGACGGCATATATCAAGGCCAGCATGGCGCGTCACAAGGTTCCCAAGTATATCGAATTCGTGGACAGCTTCCCGATGAACGCAGCAGGTAAGGTCCTCAAATACAAAATGCGCGAGGACGCTGCAAAAAGGCTGGGTCTTGTCGGTGACGGAAGCGACACCGCAGGTCCGAAAAAGGATTGAATAACACAAAAAAACACCGATGGGATTTCGATTTCCCGTCGGTGTTTTGTATATTCGCATCGGTTTTTGAATACAATGGTGGTGAGAATTTTTTTGAGGTGCGCTATGAAACGATCGATCGGACTGTGGCAGTTGATGGGATTCTCCGTCACGTCGCTTGCGGGAACACTGTTGCATTTTTTATACGATTGGCTGAAAAAGGCGGCATGGATCGCGCCGTTTTCGGGAGTCAACGAATCTACCTGGGAGCACATGAAGCTGCTCTTTTGGCCGATGCTTCTTTATGCCGCGGTACAGAGTCGGTTCTTTCGCGAGCGCAACGATTTTTGGTGTGTCAAGGCAAAAGGAACGCTTTTGGGGCTGTCCTTAATCCCCGTGCTGTTTTACACGTATAACGGCGTCATCGGGCATTCCCCCGATTGGATCAACATCACCATCTTTTTCATTGCCGCAGCAATCTCCTATCTCTACGAAACACGGCAGTTTAACGGAGAATCGACGTCTTGCAAAAGACCCACGTATGCACTCGCTCTGCTCTGTGTCATTGCGGTTTTGTTCGTCGTATTCACCTTTCAAGCCCCCAAGATCGGAATCTTCAAGGATCCGCTAACCAGCACGTATGGAATATAAAAACAGCCGATGAGAGATCAAAAGGTCCCTCATCGGCTTTCCTGATTGCGTCACCCGTTCCGTCGGATCGGGGTACGTTGTCGTTTTTCTTTCCGTTATGCGCGGGGGTCAATGCGGCTGGGAGATACGTAACGGCCGTAGTGATTCAATTCGTACGGACCCTCGCGGTCAAGGTACAAGCGCTCGGCATCCAGCTCCTCGATGGTTTCCAGCTTGCCGTCAAGGTATGCCCGAACCTCTCGGATCGCACTGTCAATGCGAGCCAGGAGCGAGCCGTAACGCATATCCAGGATATCCCATCCAAAGGGCTTGTAGAGCTCCATCCAGTTCTCCATGTGAGCAAGTCTTTGTGTCTTGACACGCTCGAACAATTCGGGAAGCTCTACCTCAACAAATCTTCTCAACGCCTCCTTGTCCCCTGCCCGATAAGCCGCGGTCAGGCGCAAGCCCATCTCGGATTTCATCGACAGCGTATGGGAAACCAACGCGGAATAGGCAAACAGACTGTCAAAGCGTCCGTTTCTGCCAACCGCGCTCTCCAAAACGGGAGTTAACGCGCGATAGTGTGCATCCAGATTTGCGTTCTCGTAGTTCTTGTCTGCAAGACCCGTCAGAATATCCTGCCACATCATAATTTTAGAGGTGTTGCAATGGTGACGCTTGGGATGGTTCAGGCTCTTGATCCAATCGGTGAGATCCAACCGCTGCAGGTTTTCGAAATCCTCCAGATTACCGCCCGTGCAGAATTTGAAACGGCGGGCGAAGCGATCGCGGTCGTAGCCGTCGGCATAACCGAGCTCGGCAAACAGCTGACATCCGATCAGGTTAACGGTTGCCAACGATTCGGTACCGTTATCTCCCCAGGTTGTCATAAAGATATCCTTGACGCCGCACGCACGGCAAGCACTCAATGCGTCCAGCGTAGATCGCAACGTGTGATCCCATGCCAAGCCAAATCCGCGCCAAGCCCAGCAGCCGCCGGCAAAGACCAAATCCTTGTCCAAAAGCAGATGCTTTCTGAGAAGTGCCTCGTACTCCCCTTGACCGACGGTATAGTAATCCCAATAGATGCAATTCATGCCCTTGGGAAGCGATTCGTACGCATCGTCGGGAACCGGTGCATACGGATCGTGGTACTTCTGCCCTGCCGTACGGAAGAACATATCGTCCCACATCATCGGGGTAAGCCCCAATTCACGCACCAGCTCCATCACGCGTGCAAGATGCTTTTTCATGATCGCATTGGGTTTTTCGTAGCCGTTTTGATCAATATATTTGCCTCTGCCGAGATTCCAAGCCTCATCCAGACCTACGTGAATCCGTTTGGTGCGGAACGGTGCGCTTGCCGCAACCAACAGGTCACGGATAAAGTCGTAGGTTTCCTCCTTGCCGACGAGCAAGCAGGCATCGTAATCGCGAATGTCGTCGAAGCAAGCCCAGCGAAGTCCGTCGGGCATGTGTGCAAGCGTTTGGATGCAGGGAATCATTTCGATGCCCAAGGTCCATGCGTACTCATCCAGCTCGGAAAGCTCCTTTTGCGTATAGGTCGGGCGCATGTATCCGAAATACGGACGTCCCGGAACCTCATAGTTATCCTCGGTATAAAGCATCAGGGTGTTCAAGCCCATAAGCGCAAGAGAACGAATCACGTCCTTGAGCGTTTTGACGTGAAATGCCGCATTGCCCTGCGACATATCAAACATGGGACCGTTCATACGGAACGCGGGCTTCTCCTCCAAGCAAAAGCTCTGTTTCCCGTCGTTCATCGCCTCCACGGCAAGACCGAACGCACGGAAAAATTGGCAACGCTCACAGTAAACGATTTCCAGTGCGTTTCCGTCGAGCGTGACGCGCAGAGTTGGTGCTTCCACGCGCTTTGCCGTCAATACGTAACCGCCGTCGGCAAGCTCAATTCCAAGCTCGGGGGCAAGCAGTGCAACACCCTCTTGAAGTTGGTCAAGATCACCCTTTAATATAAATCTCACAAGTAAGACCTCCGTTTGTGTTCATGATTGCAAACTCTCTCTCCGATAAAGGGGCTTCGAAGGATCGAATCTATATCCATAGTATCACTTTTTGCAGAAAAAATCAAGTCCCTTTTCAAATAATGCCGAGCAAAACCGGAAAAGCTGTTGACAGTACGCAAGGCATGGTATATAATAGCCTCGTAAGTATTCCTGAAAGGAGCGAACCATGCGCACAAAGAAGATCCTTTTGATCCTGACGGGCGGCACCGTCTGTTCCTTTGCAAACGAACAAGGCGAACAAGCCTCGGACACCAAAAAAGCCCAAGCCCTAATCGTAGATCATTTCAGAAAAGGGAACAGCCGCTATAGCAGCGAGGATTGCGTGCGGTTTACCTCGGTATCTCCGCTGAACGTACTGAGCGAAAACATGACCGTTGCACACTGGGACGTTTTGATTGGCGCGTTGAGAACCTATGATTACTCGCAATATGACGGTGTGATCCTTTTGCACGGTACGGATACGCTGGCTTATACCGCCTCGCTCCTCTCCTTACTCCTTGCGGGTCTTCCGATTCCCGTTCTTCTGGTGTCCAGTCAACTTCCTCTCTCCAACCCGCAGGCAAACGGAAACCGCAATTTCCAAGCGGCGGTGGAACTGATCGCAAACGGAATCCAACCGAACGTCTATGCCGTGTACGAGAACGAAGAGATCACCCGAGGCACACCCTCAAGGGTCATGTACGTGCATTTCGGAGCGCACCTTTTGCAATGCGCCAACCGTTCCAACAATTTCTACAGCTGCGATATGACCGCCGTTGATACGCAAAACGCAAGCTTCAAGGGCATAGCCGCCAAAAAAGCGACGCCGCTTTTGTTCGACGACCGCTTAAAGGCTCTCAACGCAAGAATTTTGAAAATCCAACCCTACGTGGGTCTTGACTACAGCACCCTTTCGATTGACGGCATCGATGCGGTGATACACGGCACCTATCATTCAAGCACGGTGGCAACCGATACCGATCTGCCGACAAAGGACGGCAGGTGCTCTTCGGTTCTGCACTTTGCGGCTCGCTGTCGAAATCATACTCCGCCGATTCCGCTGTTTCTTGAGCCGTATGAAAAAACGACCTACGAAACCACGGGAGATGCCCTGCGAAACGGCATTTTGCCGATCGAAAATCTGACGTCGGAAACGGCGTACGTCAAAGCCCTGGTCGGCTGCTCCCTGGGGCTGTCGCAAGAGGAGCTGTATGACTTTATCAACAGTGACGTGAACCGAGAACGGCTTCCCCCGTGCTGATTTTTCGTAAAAATTTTGAAAAATTCGCTTCAAGTATTGACTTTGCGTTTTTTTTGTGATATAATACACTGTAAATATTCGGCATTGATGAAGAGAGTACTGCAGCATCCTCATTTCCAGAGAGCCGTCGGTTGCTGAAAGCACGGCATTGAGCGTTGCACGAAAAACACTTCGGAGCCCGCGGAAGAAAGCCCTCGGTGGTGATTAGAACCGCGCGTTCATCGCGTCAAGATGTAAATGAAGCGGATCGCCTCAGGCGGTCAATTTGGGTGGTATCGCGGAAGCAAGCCTTTCGTCCCATACGGGGCGAAAGGCATTTTTTGTTTTTTGCCGCGACTTACAAACCAAGAAAACGAAAATACTAAGTATCTCTTAAGGAGGATAAAACCATGTTGAGAACACATACTTGTAACGAACTGAGAAAGGATCACATCGGTCAGAACGTCGTACTCACGGGCTGGCTCGACACGGTACGCGACCACGGCGGCGTTCTTTTCGTCGACCTGCGCGACCACTACGGAGTGACCCAGATCGTCTTTTCCGACGATGCCATGCTCGCAGGCATTGCCAAAGAAACCGTCGTACTCGTCGAAGGCATCGTTGCAAAGCGTGACGACGAAACCGTAAACCCCAAAATCGACACCGGTATGATCGAGGTCAAGGCGCAAAAGATCGAAGTGCTGGGACCTTGCCAGCTCGGTCTGCCCTTTGAAATCGACACCTCTACCCAAACCCGCGAGGAGGTCAGACTCAAGTACCGCTATCTGGACCTCCGAAACAGAAAGATTCACGACAACATCGTGCTTCGTTCGAAGATTCTCAGCTATCTCCGTGCGCAGATGGAGGAGCTTGGATTTATGGAAATCCAAACGCCCATCCTCACCGCATCCTCTCCCGAGGGTGCTCGCGACTATCTCGTACCCAGCCGTAAGCACAAGGGCAAATTCTATGCGCTTCCCCAGGCACCCCAGCAGTTCAAGCAGCTTTTGATGGCATCGGGCTTCGACCGCTATTTCCAGATCGCCCCCTGCTTCCGTGACGAGGACGCACGTCAGGACCGTTCGCCCGGAGAATTCTATCAGCTCGACTTTGAGATGTCCTTTGCAACGCAGGAGGACGTGTTCGAGGTTGCTGAAACCGTTATCTACAACACTTTCACCAAATTTACCGATAAAAAGGTTTCCAAGCCTCCTTTCAGAAGAATCACCTTTGCCGAGTCGATGCTCAAATACGGCTCCGACAAGCCCGATCTGCGCAACCCTTTGGAGATCAAGGATCTGACCGAGTTTTTTGCAAAGCACGAGTTCCTCAATATCAACGGCAGAACCGTTCCCTTCAAGAACAAGCTGGTTCGCGGTATCGTTGCCAACTATTTGGTTAAGAAGGACGGAGAGGGCGACGGAAAGAAAGCCTTCGAAAAGGCAATCGACACCTATTCCAGAAGCATCGGCATGAAATTCGGATGCGGCTATATTACGCTGGAGGACGGAGAGTTTAAAGGTCCCATTGCAAAGTTCCTCACCGAGGAGCAAAAGGCAGAGCTGTGCGAATCGTGCGGCATCAAGGACGGTGATTCGCTGTTCTTCATCAGTGACGCAGCCTCCGTGATCAACAAGCTGGCAGGTGAAATGAGAACCTGGATCGGCAACGAATTGGGACTTATCAGAAAGGATGCCTTTGAATTTTGCTTCATCGTTGACTTCCCGATGTACGAGCTGAATGCGGAAACCGGAAAGATCGACTTCACGCATAACCCCTTCTCCATGCCCCAGGGCGGTATGGATGCACTTTTGAATAAGGATCCCCTGGAGATCTTCGCTTACCAGTACGACATCGTCTGTAACGGTGTTGAGCTTTCCTCGGGCGCGGTTCGAAACCATAACCCCGAGATCATGAGAAAGGCATTCGAAATTGCAGGCTACGGGGAAGAAGACCTCAAGGCAAAGTTCGGTGCTTTGTACACGGCATTCGCTTACGGCGCACCGCCTCACGCAGGCATGGCTCCCGGCGTTGACCGTATGATCATGCTGATTGCCGAAGAGGATACCATCCGCGACGTCATTGCCTTCCCCTTGAATGGCAACGCGCAGGATTTGATGATGGGCGCGCCCGGCGGTGTTACCGAACAGCAGCTCCGCGAGGTGCATATCAAGGTACGCGATTGATCTCGCGTGTTTAAAGGAGTTTTTATGGATAGAGAAACACTTAGAAGACTTGAGATGTTGAATCAGCTCAGCCTTACCGAGGCGCAAAAGGACAGTGTCATTGCCTTTTTTGCGGATCGGGAAAAGGATTTGGAGGCACTGGATGCCATCGACACCTCAAGCACGGAAAGAATGGTACACGTAATGCCCATTATGACGGTCGTTCGCGAGGACAAGGTGGTACAAGCCTTCTCGCGCGAGGATCTTCAAAAGGGTGCGCCCGAAACCGACGAGGGCTACTGGTGCGTCCCCAAGGTCATGGAGTAACGGGAGGATAGGATCATGAATGCTTACACTGTAAAGAATACCGTATCCTCGGATAAGGTCATCGTAGCAGACGATATGCTGCTGACCAAAGAGCTCCCCACCGCGGCGGGCTCCAAGATGCTGGACGGCTACGTCAGCCTATTCGAGGCGGAAGCACTGACGCGTGCAACCGCTGCCGGCTATACGCTCGGCGGAAAAGCCGACGTTGGCGAATTTTCCATCGACCTGTTGGGAGAAACCTCCAAAAACGGTGCGTTGATCGTTGACGGAGTACTCAAAAACGCAGCCGCAGAAATCGTCAAATCGGGAGATGCCGTCGCAGCTCTCACGCTGGACGTCAACGGCTCGGTCAGACGTGCAGCGGCACAAAACGGTCTGGTCAGCATAAAGCCCACCTACGGCACCGTTTCCCGCTTCGGCACGATCCCCGTGGTTTGCTCGGGCGAAACGGTCAGCATCCTTGCCAAAGGCGTGGATGCTTGCCGCGATCTGTTGGATGCCGTTGCAGGACACGACGACAAGGATGGCACCAGCCACTCGGACGCTGTTTGCGACGCAATGAAAAAAGACGCAACGCACGCAAAGCTTCGCCGTGTTGCCGTCATCGCTTCTATGGAAAAGGGAGTTGACGGGGACGTGAAAGAAAAGCTTGCTCTCGCAACCGCCGCACTCAAGGAAAACGGCGCGGAGGTCGTCACGGTTGACGGAAATACCGTCTCCTTGGCAAGAGCCGCTTGGAACGTCCTGATGTGCGCGGAGCTGTGCAACAACGTATCGCGCTATGACGGTGTGAAATACGGATATCGCGCCGAGAATTTCTCGGGAATCGACGAGCTTTATACCAACAGCCGCACCGAGGCGTTCGGTGACCTGCTCAAAACCGCTATTCTCTTCGGCTCGGAAACGCTTTCCACCGAGAACTATATGAAGGTGTACGATAAGTGTCAAAGAATCCGTCGCGTAATTGCGGAGGAATTTGCCAAGCTGTTTGCAGAGTTTGATGCGGTCATGATGCCGGCTTGCTCCGCGCTCGCGTACAAAGAAGAGGCGGTGTCCGAAAACCGACACCTTGCATTTGAAGAAAACTTCTATACGGCTCCCGCTTCGATCACGGGTCTTCCCGCCGTTGTTGCGGGCGGTGTTCAACTGGTCGGCAAAGCGTTTTCCGAGCAAACGCTGTTGGATGCGGCACGGATTCTGACAAAGGAGGAGAGATAAGATGAGATACGAAACAGTCATCGGACTTGAGGTTCACGTTGAGCTTGCAACCAACTCCAAGATCTTCTGCTCCTGCTCCGCACATTCGTTTGGAGCCGATCCCAACTCGCACGTCTGCCCCGCTTGCTGCGGTATGCCCGGCATGCTGCCCGTCGTCAACAAACGCGTGGTTGACTTCGGTATGAAGGCGGGCATGATGCTGGGCTGCCACATCAACCGCACCACCACCTTTGATAAAAAAAGCTACTACTACCCCGATCTCCCCGCCGCTTATCAGACCACGCAGTGGTTTGCACCCGTTGCGGTCAACGGCGTGGTTGAAATCGAAACCTCCAAGGGCAAGAAAAGCGTTCGCATCAAGCAGATCCACATGGAGGAGGATGCGGGCAAGCTGGTTCACGATATTCGCGAGGACACTACCCACGTGGACTTCAACCGTACCAGCGTGCCGTTGATTGAAATTGTCAGCCAGCCCGATCTTTCAAGCGCGGAAGAGGTGGAAGCGTATCTGGAAAGACTCAAAACGCTGCTCCGTTACGCAAGAGTTGCCGAGTGCGAAATGGCACACGGCACCATGCGCTGTGACGTCAACCTTTCGGTTCGTCCCGAGGGAAGCGACAAGCTGGGTGTCCGAGCCGAGATGAAAAACATGAACTCGATCGAGGCAATCAAGAGAGCCATCGAATACGAAACGGCAAGACACATCGACGCCTTGGAAAACGGCACCGAGGTGCTCCGTCAGGAAACGCGCCGTTGGGATGATATCAAGGGCAAGAGCTACGCGATGAGAACCAAGGAAACGGCGGGAGATTACCGCTACTTCCCCGACCCGAACGTCATGCCCGTTGTCATCGACGACGAGTGGTTTGATTCGATTCAAAGGTCACTTCCCGAATTTCCCGAGGTCAAGCGCGACCGTTATATCAGCGAATACGGTCTTTCGGAATACGATGCCGAGCAGCTCACCAAGAGCATTGCGCTTTGCGATTGCTTTGAGGGCGCGTTTGAGGTTTGTAAGTCGGCAAAGGATGCCGCAAACTGGATGATGTCCGAAATCATGAGCATTCTCAACGCAAGAAAAATGACCTACGATATGCTGCAGATCAACGGCAAGTCGCTGGGTGAATTGATCCTTTTGGTTTCGGGCGGAAAAGTTGGACGCGCAAACGCAAAGAAAATTTTGTTTGCGATGTTTGACGATGTCTCCATCGATCCCGCCGCATACGCAGAAGCCAACGGATATGTGATGTCCAACGATACGGGCAAGGTGGAAGCGGTTGTAAAAGCCGCGATCGAAGCCGATCCCAAGGCGGTTGCCGACTACAAGAGTGGAAAAGAAAAGGCTCTTATGGCACTCTTCGGCAAATGCATGAAGGAATTGAAGGGCAACTGTGACCCGCAAACGCTCAAAACCATCCTCGTTGAAATGATCAACAAATAAAAATTCGACCTCCCGCAGCGAGCAACGCATCGCGGGAGGTCTTTTTATCGCTTTATTTCCGATAAAAGCGCAAAAACATCGTGTACTTTCCAAAAAGCATAGCATTCCTTTGGCAAAACTGCTTACGGATTCTCAAATTGCAATCAACAATCGTCCGAAAGCAACACCGCACGGCAGGGGGCGCCGTCACACCCGCCAAGCTTCAGCGGTGCGGCATGCAAGCAATATACACCGTCCTCTACGGCTTCCAAACGAAGACCCTCCAAGAGAACAACTCCCCTGCCCAGCAGCGTGCGATGCACCGCCATGGGAGCCTCCTCGGGTCCCACGCTTTGCGATTCCACACCCAGCAAAAGAATCCCCGCCTCTGCGAACACCTCGGCTGCCGCCTGTGACACAACGGCATTGCCTTTGAGCAGAATCCGTTGGGCAGATGCACTTGATGCAAGACGCGCGCGCTTCAAAAGATCGGTTGCAAGTGCCGCATCCAATTCGCCTTGACACGATGCTACGAATGCCGCACCGATACAAGCCTCTAACCGAACAGCGTCCACCGCGTCGCCGTTTTCAAAAAAATGCAAGGGCGCGTCCACGTGCGTTCCGTTGTGGGCGCACATCGAAAAAGCGGTCAAATTGTAAAGTGAACCTGACCCCATCGATTGCAAAACTTCTTTTTGCGGCTTGGGGTCACCGGGATACACCGCGCACGAAAAAACCTCTTGTGAAATATCGTAAATCCGCATCGGTCACTCTTCCTTCAGCCCCTGCATATACCGATGCATGGTTTCGGCAACCACCTTGCTGTGCGCCACCGCTTCCACCACGGTACGCGCACCGTGTACCACGTCACCGCTGGCAAAAATACCCGGACGTGAGGTGTTGCCGTACTCGTCCGCGTGCAAAAGCCCCTGCGCGTTGGTAACCAATCCCTCGGTGGAGTTGACGATCACGTTCTGCGGTCCTTGGCTGATCGAAACGATCACGCTGTCGGCTTCGTACAGCCGCGCACTGCCCTGCACGTCGGTAAAGCTTCCGTCCTCATGCTCGATAACGTCACAGAAAATCACACCGTCATCCGTGATTTCCACGGGACGCTTGTTGTATTCAAACTCCACGCCCTCCAGCTTTGCATAGCTAAATTCATACTGACTTGCCGCCACACGCTTGGTAATCGAGAAGCAGGTGAGATACTCGGTTTCATGGCGGAGCGCGGTTCTGGCAACGTCCATTGCGGCATTTCCCGCACCGATCACGATCACGCGCTGTCCGAGCTTAAAGGAATCGGGACTGTTGAGATAATTGATGCCGAAATGCACGTGCCCGAGCGTTTCTCCCTTGATATGCAGGGCGTTGGGCTTCCAAACCCCCGTTCCGACAAAGATTGCCTTGTATCCGTCGCGGAACAGATCCTCCACACCGATCGACCCTCCGATATGAGTATTGGGACGGATCTTGATGCCCTTCATTTCCAAATGACGGTATTGAATATCGTCCAGCACCGTTTTGGGAAGACGAAAATCGGGGATTCCGTAGCGCAAAACACCGCCGATCTCGCTTTTGTTTTCAAAAATGGTGACCTGATAGCCGTATCTTGCCAAAATAATGGCAATGGTTAACCCTGCGGGTCCCGAGCCGACGATTGCCACACGCATCCCGTTCCATTCCTTGGGTCCCTGCACCATTTTCGGCGCGTAGGCGCGCGAAATGTACTGCTCAATCGAAGAAAAATGCACGGGAACGCCCTTTTTACCCAGCACACAGTGCCCCTCACACTGCTTTTCATGGTTACAGATCAAGGAGCAAACGGTGGTTAAGGGATTGTTTTCGAACAAAAGCCTGCCGGCATTGTCCAACCGATTTTCCTTTAAAAGACGAATCGCCTCGGGAATCGGTGTGTTGATGGGACAGCCCTTGACGCATTGCGGATTCTTACATTGCAGGCAACGGTTCGCCTCGTCCATAACGTGCAGTGCCATTTTCGTGTTTCTCCGTTCCTTGAGTAATAGATGTATTTATTTTACCATACCGCTTGCGGATTGTCAAGTACGGCAGCCGAGATATCTCCTTGTAAAAATCAGGTACAATTCCGTCTTTTTTCTCGTTTTTCTGTTGCAAAACGAAAGCCTATATGGTATAATGCAAGCGAAAAGGGCAACGAAAGAACGGAGGACGCGCCGATGCTGATGATCAGCCGACAGCTTGAAATTTTAGAGATTCTGAAAAAGCAAAAAAGCGTAAGTGTGGCAGAGCTCTCGCGGAAGCTGTTTGCCAGCGAGCCGACCGTTCGCCGCGACCTTGCTTATCTGGAAAAGCAAGGGTATCTCAAACGGGTCTACGGCGGTGCGATTCTCGGAGGTGCCCCCGACAGAGAGATTCCTTACGAAATCCGTTCGGGAGAGCAGGAGGATGCCAAAGCGATGATCGCACGGCGCGCCGCAGCCTATCTGCACAAGGGGGACGTGGTCTTTTTGGACGGTTCTTCGTCCGCTGCGCGCATGGTAGAGCCGATCAAGGAAATCGGAGATATCTTGGTGGTCACAAGCGGTGCCAAAACCGCAATTGCGCTTGCAGAAGCCGGCATTCGCGTCATCTCCACGGGCGGACAGATGCGTACTCGCTCCTTTACCTACGTCGGAAATCACGCCGAGGCCTGCGTGCGCTCGATGCGTGCCGACACCGTCTTCTTCTCCTGCAGAGGCTTGTCCGACGACGGAGAAATGACCGACGTTTCCATCGATGAGATCAATTTGCGCCGCGCTATGCTGGAACGCGCGCGTGTGAAAATTCTGCTGTGTGACAGCAGTAAATTCGGCAAACAGTATATGTATTCGCTCGGCTACCGCGAAAATCTGGATGCCGTGATATCCGAAACGACAGAAACAAATTCAAAAAGCAGAAAAGGAGACGCACCGTGAAGCTCAGTATTCAAAACGAAACCCTGATGAAGTATTACGGGATGGAGGACACCTATTCGATGATCCGCGAAGCGGGATTTGAAGCCATCGATTGGGATCTCTCTGGCACTTGGGATTTCGACGAGGTCAAAAAAGCCAAAAAATTGGAGGGGCTTTCTCTGTTTGATAAGTCCCCCGAGGAGGTTCGTAACTATTACGAGAAAGAGTTCGCCATCATCAAAAAGAACGGGCTGACCATCGAGCAGGCACACGCACCCATGGAATGCTATGCGCCGGGGCGTCCCGACGTTTTGGAATATGCCATCTCGATTTACAAAAAGATCATCCCCTTTTTGGACGAGATCGGATGTAAGTACCTGATTGTACACGGACTGACCAAAAACGAACAGATGGAGGATCTTACGCCCGAGGAAGCCGTCAGACTCAACCTGCATCTGTATGAGAGCCTGATTCCCGAATTGCAACAGGCAAAGCAGCTCAAGGTCTGTCTGGAAAATCTGCCCACCGACTCCATGCTGCTCGGCAGATGCTTTTGGATCGGATGCTGTTCAAACCCGTACATTGCCGCCGAATGGATCGATCGGCTCAACGAAAAGGCAGGCAAACAATGCTTTGGTCTTTGCCTTGACACGGGGCATTTGAACGTGCTTCGCATTCCTTTCCACGACTACATCCCGATTCTCGGTAAGCGTATCCTTTGCGTCCATATTCACGATAACAACCAGAATTCCGACAGCCATCTGGCACCCTACGCAGGCTCGATCTTTTGGAAGGATTTCCTGATCGAATTGAAGAAAGTGGGATATTCCGGCAACATCAATTTCGAAACCTGCGCGCAGACCAGCGCAAACCGCGTACCGCGCGAGCTGACCCCCACCTTCCTGCGTCTGTTCAATTCCGTGGGACAGTATTTCCGCGCACAGCTGCAATAAGGAGGAGAATGGCATGAAAATCAGTGTACAGTCGCAACGTCTGACCGGTCAGTACGGCATCGAAAAGGCATACCGCTACATTCGCGAGGCGGGATTTGAAGCCATCGATTGGAACATCGATACCGAATGGAAATTCGAAGCGGTAAAGACGGCAAAAGAACTCCAAAATCTTTGTATTTTTGAAAAATCCCAAGAGGAAATCGACGCATATTTTGCCGCCGAGCTTGCCGAGATCCGCAAAAACGGGCTTGCAATCACGCAGGCGCACGCACCGTTCGGATGCTATGAGTCGCGCCGCCCCGACATTTTGGAATATGCCATCTCAATCTACAAAAACATGATTCTGTTTTTGGATCGCGTGGGCTGTCAATACGTCGTCATCCACGGCATTTCCAAGCGAGAGCTGTGGGAGGAAACGCAGGAGGAGATTGATGCGCTCAACCGTCACCTCTACGAAAGCCTGATTCCCACCCTGCAACAAACCAAGCAGATCACGGTCTGCCTGGAAAATCTCTTTTCGGGTACGATCAAACTGGCGCGCGGTGTTTGGGAGGGACATTGCTCCGACCCGCACCTTGCCGCCGCGGAAATTGACCGCCTCAACAGCTTGGCAGGCAAAAAGTGCTTCGGACTTTGCCTGGATACGGGACACCTCAACCTCTTGCGCAAGCCGATGCATTCCTATATTCCGATCGTCGGAGATCGCATCGTATGCCTGCACATCCACGACAATCTGCAAAATGCCGACAGCCACATGATGCCCTACGTCGGCTCGATCTGGTGGAAGTACTTCCTGGAGGAAATGAAAAAGATCGGATACGCGGGTGACCTCAGCTTTGAAACCTTTGCACAGGTCGATCAAAAGCGACTGCCCGAAGAGCTGCTCCCCGCATTCCTCTGCGCCATTGCCGATATCGGAAAGTATTTCAAAACGCAATTGGAGCAATAAAGACAACACCGCCGAGCGCAACCGAACGGTTACACTCGGCGGTATTTTTTGCAATCGTCACTCCAAGGGCATGTTATCATCGCAGCCAAAATCATCCTTCAACAAAAGATCCCAAGCAAAAGCTGTAATTTCGATGAATTGTCAATGATTACGAAAAGTCTGCGCACTTATTTTCAGTGAACGTACATAACAATGGTATAATGTTTAGCAGTGGTTATCTTACTAAAAAACGGTGACCGCTGTTATATTTTTATCAAAGGAAGTGGAACAATGTTATACAAAGAATGGCTGTCAAATTGGCTTGAAAACTATGTGAAACCGTCGGCAAAAAGGCGGACTTATACTCGTTATAAGGAGATTGTGGAACAACATATAAATCCGCAACTTGGTTATTTGGAACTATCTGAAATGACACCGTATGTGCTCCAATGTTATATAACAAGCCTGTTGAAAAACGGTAATTTACGCACAAGCAAAGGGTTGTCTGCAAACTCCGTAAATTCGATTATTACAGTCATACAGAACACCTTAAAAACGGCATACTCGCTCGGTCTGATTGGTGAATATGTGGGAGATAAGATTAAACGCCCGCGAGTAAGCGAAAAGAAAGTTGAGTGCTTTTCTATCAGCGAGCAAAAGAAGATCGAACAATTTATTTTGAATGAAAAAAACACGAGATTCTTTGGCGTTTTGCTCTGCTTGTATACAGGGCTTCGAATCGGTGAACTGTTAGCGTTGGAATGGTCGGATATTGATATGAGCAAGGGTGAGCTTCAAGTAAACAAGACATGCCATTATGGAAAAGATGAGAACGGTGTGTTCCGTCGGATTACCGATGTTCCAAAAACACAAGCCTCCATTCGCACCATACCAATCCCAAAGCAGTTGATGCCGTATTTGCGGGAGGCAAAGAAAAAGAGCTGTTCAACACACATCGTATCAAACGGCTCAACCCCTATGTCAACCAGATCGTATCAACGCAGCTTTGCTTCGATACTCCAAAAACTCAACATTCAACACCGTGGGTTTCACTCCTTGCGGCATACATTCGCAACGCGCGCGTTAGAATGCGGAATGGATGTCAAAACCTTGGCGGAGATCCTCGGTCATAAAAATCCGACAGTAACGCTGAATCGGTACGCACACTCTTTAATGGATCATAAAAAGGAAATGATGAACAAGCTGGGGAAGATTTTATAGGGTTTTTGGTCACCGAATGGTATAATAGGCGTAAAAATGTATATAGACATTATATCATAAATATGTGAATAAGGCAACATTTTTGTGAAAAAAAGTCGAATTTTTTGTGAATTTATCAGTTTCTCTTTTTATGGATGAACTTTTCCTCAAAATATGATCACCTATTATACCAATAGGCGAACAGAAATAAAACGGAGTTGTTCATCTATGGAAAGGAACTTTTTATTATGACACAAGCAGTTGCAATTACTTGTCCCGGATGCGGCGAAAGATTAACACTTGAAATGAAAAAATGTCCCTCTTGTCACGGTCCTGTTACGATTTCAACGTTCAATAGCGTATATTCCATGTCACCATTAGACACCAATAAATATGCTAACACCTACAGAAAGGCCTTGAGTGAGAACCCGGACGATAAAAGACTCCATATTTCCGTTGCCATGTGCTATTTGAAGTTGAACTTATACGATAAGGCACTGCCCGCTTTTGAAAAGGCAATAGAGGATAATTTTGATAATTCCGAGGCTTTCTTCTACGCGGCCGTTTGCCTTCTGAAAGGTAAAAAGGCGTTTTTACAACCCCGCCCTATCATTGACAAAATCATGGAATACATTGATGCCGCGATAATGATAGAACCCAAAGGGATTTATTATTACTTTTTGGCTTACATCAAGTACGATTTTTTTGCACGGAAATCGTACATTACCTCTCCCAATTACGAAGAAACCTTGATTATGGCAAAGCAAGCGGGATTCACCGATCTTGATACTGCCCAACTTTTCGATATTTTGCGCGTAGAAAAGCCCGGTTGCTTGTAATTTCAAAATTTTACCACCCTCGCTACGATGGAAGGAGAATCTATTATGGAAAACCGTATTTCTTTTGAACCACTAACAAACGGCGAAGGTGTTGCCTTGGGAGTAATTGAAATTACGTCTATCCCTCACATTTCTATCATTGATCCCCGTGCAAAGGCTGATGACATTGTAGAGAGATACAAAAATGAAATAAATGGATTGCTTACCGAAGTTCATCAGATCTACAAAGATGTAAGCGTAAAAGACCAATCCTATAAAGATATTGCTTTGGAACTTTTGTGGACAACCCACGAGGTAAAAAACCAACCCTACAATGCGGAAATCAAGCTTTTTATAATTGTGAGAAGCATTGATGCAAATGAGAAAAAAGCAAAAGGGTTGGTGTCAAGCCTTCTGAAAATATTCAAGACTACACTTCATTCTCAGCGATATGAAATCAAAGAAAGCTCGTATAACGATATTTCGCCAATTATATCGAATATAAATGACAATAGTATAACGGCCATTGTCAAAGATGAGAAAGTTTCTAACCTTCAAAATGCCGCGTTGCCTTATTGCTATGCATTTGATAAAATCTCGTCATCAAACAACTTTAGTAAAATCGTTGGCTCACTGATTGACTATTCCAATTGTGCAATATCCGTTCAGTTGATGCCCACCACCTTCACAGCCCAAGAATCAACCGAGTTAGATAGAATCACACAGGTATTGGATACGTTGAGCCACGGTGTAATGGAACACGGTATCGGACACGTCAGCTTCACCTTGGCAAAAAAGCATTCTGATACTTATCGCTATTACGCATCGCACAAATCAATGCCGTTATATCTTTTTAACGTCTTGATTTACGGCGACCAAGAGGCTGTAACTCATATTGCCGCCCAGCTCTCGGGATTTTTAGCAACAAGCGGCGACCAAACAACAAGCTTGAAGCTTGTTTCGTTACAAAAAAATGAGGTAAATAAAGATAACAATTTCTATCCTTTACCGTGGGCTATCAATGAAGTTTTGATGCAAATTAAGCATCGCAACTCTCCGCTTTGGAACTCCCGTCAATTCTCTAAAGCTTTATATCGTTTACCTTATGTTATTGGAGGCGATGAGGCTGCTTCTTTCTTTAGACTTCCCGTTGGAAGCATGAACGTTTCTGCCGGGTTACAGATAAATCAGTCCAACAAAGGCGAGAAAAAATACACCGATAATATCATTAACTCCGGTGATATTATCGTGGGCAAATTAAGATCCTCTTCAAACGGTGATACGATTGGTTTTTCTCTTAAAGATCTTGCCAAGCATATGCTCGTTGTAGGCACTCCCGGTTCAGGAAAAACAACCTTCTCCGTCAGCTTGCTTGATAGACTTTGGAAAGACCATCATATTCCGTTCTTGGTAATAGAACCTGCAAAAAATGAATACCGAGCGTTGGTTCAAAGCATTCCCGAATTACAAGTGTTTACCCCCGGGAAAAATTTTATATCCCCTTTCGTATTCAATCCCTTTGTTCCTCCCAAAAACGTAAAACTTGAAACATATAAATCCACACTGAAAACAGCATTCGCAGCCGCCGTTTCGATGTCAACCCCTCTGGATAAGATTTTCGAAGAATCCATCAATAACTGCTATTCTGATTTCAGATGGGTGGATACATATACAGTTGATGATAAAGGCAAAACATTCAACATCGCAGACTTCATCAAATGTTTCCAACAAACATTTGATGAAATCGGATATACAGGTGATGCAAAAAACATTGGACGCGCAGGCGTAGTTCGTTTGAATAGCCTTGTGAATCTTTTCGATAATTATCACTCTATTCCTATCGAAGATCTGTTGCAAAAGCCTACGATTATTGAACTTGCTGCGATTGAAAATTCAGATCAAAAGGCTTTGATTATCTCTTTGTTGCTTTTGTCAATTTTGGCTTATGTAAATGCTAACTATGTTGGCGAAGGCGGCTTGAAAAATGTGATTATGCTTGAAGAAGCACACGTCCTTTTGGATTCTGATAGCAACAAAGGCGAAGGCGAAGCCAATCCAAGTGCAATAGCGCAAGGGCTTGTCAAACGAATGTTGGCAGAAATTCGGTCTTATGGTGTTGGATTGGTAATAGCCGATCAATCACCGCGGAAAGTGACAACCGATGTTGTGGCACTCACGGATATGAAGATGGTGTTCCGATTAGTTGAAGGTGCCGACAAGCAAATCATGAGTGACAGTACCAATATGTCCGAGGCGCAGAGCCAACGAATGTCCAAATTAAAGCCCGGCGAAGCATTCTTGTTCTTCAACAAATTGGACGAGCCGGAAGAAGTGATAACACCCGATTACAGGCTTGAAAACAACATAAGCATATCGCTCTCCGATGCAGGTATAAAAGAATTAACAACCTATTGGAACGATAAATCGGACAAATTAAGACCTTATCCCCAATGTGCATATTGTCAAAGTTGTTCAAACGGTTGTGACTACTATAGGCGTGTTCTTGCTCGTGAAGTTGCACGGCGTATTTTTGTGAGAAACTTTAAGCCAGCCGATGATAAATTTGACGTAGTTATAAAAGTGTTTGGTCGAATAAGCAAACTTGTATGCGACGAACTCAATGATGAACCGTTCACTCCCGAATTGTTGTCTTGTGTAAAGTTGCATTTATGGCGAAAAATCAAATACGGTACAAAAATACCAATTAAAGACATTCAAATCGAAAACTCTTTGAAAAAGGTTAAGGAGAAATAAAAATGGGTGACGAATACGATAGCTCCGTAGATGTATCAGACATTGATACATCGAGCGATTCGTCGGCTGATGATTCCGTTGATACTCCTTCCGATGATTATTCGGAAAGCACAGATGATTTTTCCGAGGATACATCAAGCAATGATGATGAAGAAATAACGGATGCCATACCAGACGAAATAACCGAAGATACATATGATGACTCAACAACTGACCTTGCCGAGGATAATTTTGATGTTCCCGAAGATATTGAAGAAAATATATCTTCTGAAAACTTTGAAGAAACGACGGAAGATATACCCGAGGATATTTTGGAGGACACGGAAGAAGAGATCGTTGAGGAGTCCCAAGAAAGCACCGACGACAGTTTTGATGACATACCCGAAGATACTGAATCGGATGAAACCGAAGTTGAAGTATCCTCTGATATTCCCGAAGAAGTTGAAGAAGACGTTGAACCTGAAGTTACCGATGAGATTGTGGAAGAAGCCGAAGTTGTTGATGAACCTGACGAAGCAGAACCTACTGACGATCTTACAGAGCAAGAAACCGGGGCAGTTGATGAAACCACCGAGATAGAACCTGCCGAAGAAGTTGCAGAGGAAGATGCTGAGGTCGTTGATGAAATCGAAGAAGCGGAAACCGCTGACGAACTTGCCGAGGAAGAAACCGAGGTGGTTGAAGAAACCGCCGAAGCCGAAACCGCTGACGAACTCGCGGAGGAAGAAGCTGAGGTTGTTGATGAATCCACCGAAGCAGAAACCGCTGATGAACTCGCCGATGAAGAAACCGAAGTGGTTGAAGAAACCGCAAAAGCGGAAACCGCTGACGAATTTGCCGAGGAAGAAGCCGAGATTGTTGACGAAACGACTCAAGCAAAAACTACCGATGAATTATTGAAAGAGGAAGCCGAGGTCGTTGATGAAGTTGACGAAGTAGAACCTGCCGAGAAGCTTACAGAGGAAGAAACCAAGGTCGTTGATGAAACCGCCGAAGCCGAAACCGCTAACGAACTTACAGAGGAAGAGGCAGAGGTTGTGGATGAATCCGTCGAAGCGGAACCCGCCGACGAACTCGCTGAGAAAGAAGATCTCACCAAAGCAGTTTCAAGCAATACACATTTTGGAACCACTATTGATGGTGGCAAATCAAGTGGCGGTGGAGGCAATTTTGTATGTCCTGCGTGTCAACAATCGCCGTGTGTATGTAACGAAAATGCTGATGGTGGCAAAAATCTTAAAGAGATCAACAATGACCGGCCCAACTTCTTTAAAAGAATATGGGATAAAACAAAACCAATTCGAACGTTCGGTAATGTTGTAGCCACGGTTGCATCCGCGGCGATACCATCTGCGACGGAAGCTCCAAAAAATCAGTATGTAGATACAATTCCTAAAACGGAAATTGTCCGTCCCATAGAGAATTATAAAACCGATAGCAGAAAAACAAAGCAAGAAAAGCTCAACGAGGATTTCTCAAAAATGGAATCCAAGAAAAAAAGCAACAATGATGTAATACCACAGACGGCAGAGCGCGCAGGCAGCAGTGGCGATACTCCCAATTCTTCTCCGGATTTTGAAATTATCGAGGATGAAGATGGATTGCCAACAGAAATTATCGTACATGCAAAATCACAGCAAGGATTGAAATCCGTGTCGGAGGATGGTGTTCCGATATATCGCAGAAAAGCAAATGCAGACCACCTTGACGTCAGCGATTGAAACGGAGGCGCGACGGAAGATTTGTTAAGAAAAGCAATAGATAAAAAGTTCAAAATATAAAACGGAGGTAAGACTAAATGGGACTTTTTAAGAAAAACCCCAATGAAGCAGCTTATCACGAAGGGCAAAAGCATTTTACCGACGTGATAAAAAACACCGCACCCGGTGAGCTGCTGCTTTGGAGGCAACCCGAGGAGGATTTTAATACAAATTCTACCCTCATTGTTATGCCCGGAGAAAAGGCAATCTTTATCAAAGGCGGTACGGTTGAGCAAGTATTTGAAAATGGTACATATAAGCTCTCAACCGAGAACTATCCGTTCATTAGCAGACTGCGCAACATTCTTACGGGTGGTATCAGCACGTTCAATTGTGTTGTTTATTTCGTTAGAACGGCACATAGCATTGAAATTCGTTGGGGGACCGATTCACCGATTCAAGTACGCGATAAGATGCTTGGCATTGCTACGAAGCTTCGTTGCAGAGGTTCGTATAAAGTTGCTATCGAAAACCCTGCAAAATTCCTTGAAAAGCTGGTTGGAAACAATATTCCTTTTCAGTTTCAAGAGCAGTTGGATGATTATTTCATATCGGAATTCCAAAGCAAAATCAAATCTATTATTGCAAGAGCATTAAATGAATCCAACACCGAGCTGTTGGGAATAGATGCTCGTTTAGACGAGTTCTCCGATATGATTCAGCCGTATATGCAAGAAACGCTTGATCATTACGGCTTGCGTTGTGTGAAATTCGTGGTTTCTGCGATTGACGTTGACGATGACGTTCTTCGTAGAAGATACGATGAAATCGGAATGAACGCATACGAGGAAAGAAGGATGGCAAATGCCAAGACTATGAGCCAACGTGAGTCGATGGATGTTCTTGGTGACGATTGGGGGAAACAGCAATCGGCTGAAATTCTTCGTGATTTAGCAAACAATCCCGGCGCAGGTGGAATCGGTGCTATGGGTGCGGGAATGGGGATGGGTATGGCGGCAGGTTCGGTTTTCGGCAATATGGCCAACCAAATGTTCGAGCCGATGGCAAACAGTCCTCGTCAAAGCGCTACCCCTTTGGCAACACCTGTTGGAGCTCCTTCGGGTAGGTTTACTCAACAATCGGCTGCCCCGCAACCGACAGCAGAAGCTTCAATGCCCGCTGCAACAGAAGACCCCGTTGAAACGCTTGCCAAGCTAAAACGTATGTTGGACGCAGACTTGATCAATCAAAGCGAATACGATGCTAAAAAAGCAGAAATATTGAGCCGTATATGAGGTGAATGAGTATGAGAAAAAATATTATAAAAGGTACTCTTTGCGCGATATTTCCGTTTTTATTCAACGTAATCTTTTTTGCGTTTGGAGGCACCCACCATCCCGCGTCGGTTTGGATTTCTTATGCTTGGATACACGTTGCGTATCTTATCATGATTGCGACTCCATTGCTTTCCGGAAAAGCAAAAAGTGCAATGATTTACAATTTTGCTACCGGTCAAATATCCACGCTGTACTTCGGAGTTGAATTGATTATCGGACTGATTTTTATTTTCATCGGTGTAAACAGTGTCAAGGTGCCGATTATCATCCAATTAATTCCTTTCTGCTTGTTTTTGCTTATCTTTTTAAGCATCCTGCTACACAACGAACATAGCGCAGACAACGAGAAAAGAAGAATGGTTGAGATTGCCTTTATCAAATCAGCAGCCTCTCAGACCAAAATTTTGATGGAACATACTTCAGATCCGACTTTGAAAAATAAGATCGAAAAGATTTACGATTTGATTCATTCAAGTCCTTCCAGATCAAACCCCTCTGCAAAAGCACTTGAAACCAATGTTATGATGATGTTGAATGACTTGGAATTGCTTTTAGAGGAAAACAAGCTTGATGATGCAAACCGGCTCATCGGTAAAATTCACTACACAATGGAAAAACGCAACCAAATCGTTGCCTTTTCAAATTAAAATTTTTTAACAAAAGGAGAGTAAGAAAATGGAAAAATTGTTGGATTGGATTTCGGAAAATCCGTTATGGCTGTTTGTTATTATTTTATTCATAGCAATCACTTTCATTTCCAGCATCAAAAAAGAAAGTGCTAACGCAAGTAGCGGTTCTTCTAACGGAAACCAAAACGGAAACCAAAACGGAAATAAAATGCCCGGTACGAATGCCGCAACCGCCAATATCGGTGACACGGATAAAACCGAAGTTGTATACGGCTATTACCGTCAACAGGAAAATGAGCAAGTTGTCGTTAAAAGAACCGATGAGCAACAACGCATTGTTGACGAATATTTCATTGTTCGAAACATCAAAACTACCACGTGCAATTCTGCATTGAAGAAAAGAGCCAAGAGCCTCAAAACAGCTTCTAATTTTTTGCTTTTACCCGGTTTGGCAGTTACCGTATTGGGCTTTATCGGATCCAAGATGCCCCTTATTTTGATCGGCGTTGTTGCCGTTATTACAGCGATTATTCTCAAATATCTCAGCAGCGATTCGATGAAAAAATTCGAAGAAAGCATTAAGGTTTCGGTTGCGCCTAAAAAGCTGATGACAGACGAGGAATACGAAAAGCTGGTTGACAAAAAAATTCAGGACATGAATATTGAGCAGCTTGGATTGGAGAAATTAGGGTTGGATCCCGACCAAGTCAAGGAAATTCGTCCCATCGTTCTCAGAGATAAGTCATTGACCAAGCATTCTTTTAGGGTATATAGTGAAAAAGGGCGTTCCGTTCATTCTTCCACACAATATGTTACGTATCTTTATTTTACCGACGATCAGTTGTTTGTATATAAGATCCAGTTTGACATGTGCTGCAATATGCAGGATGAGTGGGCTCATGAATTCTTCTATAAGGATATTTGTGATATCCAATCGTATACATATAAAAACATTTTGAAGTTTGATTCGTTCAGCTACGAATACAGCACGGTATCGTTTAACATCGTTTCGTCCAACTCTAAAATCGGTTTTGAAATCGACGGAGCTAATGAAAATGTTGGTTCTATCCAAGCAATGAAACAAAAAATCCGAGAGAAGAAGGCTCAGTAATTTTGCCGTTAGAGGAGTAACATGGATGCTTTCATAGATGCTTTAACAGATGCTTTTCCTTTCATAGCAATAGCCGCAATCGGGTTCCTATTTCTTACGGTAATGGAGATATTTTTATTTTCAAAATTTGATAACAACAAAAATATTTCTACGAACGACGTAAATTCCGATTCACTCGCCGAACCTCATTCTCAAGATGCTAATTGGGGTAAAATGGTAATGCGTGTGGATGGCGTGATGAACATAACGGGACGAGGCATTGTAGCAACGGGAACCATTCAAAACATTCCGATTAACGTAAATGAGCGTCTGAATATTTTCGACGAGGAAGGAAATATTCTTGAAGTAAACGTACTTGTCAAAGAAATTTTGAAATTTTGTACAATCGTTGTTAACCGTGCAGAGCCCGGCGAATTTGTTGGCATATTGCTTGACGTAGAGGAGGGTTTACTTCGCGAAGGACTCATTCTGAAAAAACGTAACGGGTAATATTGGAGGTAACTATGGACGGTTTCATGTATATTTTGCCCGCGATCTTAATCGTGGCAATGGTAAATTCCTCGTTTTCAAGCTAAAAGGCAACGGAAGCAGTTCCGCTACTCCTGATCGAGTAGCGGCTGCCGTGCCGATTACAGCGGACCCAAAAAGGATGTCGTTATTCAAGATTTTGGCTCAAAAAAGCTTGATGTTATTAAGTATGTAAGAGAAGCAACGGGTTATAGTCTTAAAGAAGTTAAAGAAGTTGTTGAAAGCAGAGGAACAATCAAAGGGCTCCCCATTGAAGCCGCCGAAGGATTGGTTTCAACTTTGAACAGTATCGGTGCTTCAGCGGAAATGAAACAATTGATTACGAGGTGTTTATATGAATAATATTATGGATATTTTGCCTATAATTATCATTGTAATTATGGTATTCATTCTAATAGGCAAATTCAAGGGAAACGGTGTTACGAACAGTGCATCCGAAAACAGCTACAAAACAGCAAACGATATCTATATGCGCTGGAGTAAGGACAGCATAGCAGCTAAAATAGAACTTGCTTTTTCGACTATATACCTCCTTGGTATCATTCTTTTGGTGCTTTACCTGGGATTCGGTGATAAGTTTGGTTTAGAGCCATTGATAGACCTTAAAGAGATGTTTGATTTTAAAAATAAGGATGACGAGGAAATCCTGGCATTCTTAACGAATGATTTGATCAAATATGTCATTTGGTTCCTTGGGGCATATATGGCATGCGGTCTTATAGCGATGATTTTAGGAACCAACTCGTTCTTTGATCAGGCAAAATGGTTGTCAAGAAATCAAGTGGATTGCTATGCTGTTTTGAAGAACGGAAACGGTAATAAAACATTTAACTTCCTTATCGGTAACGGATTTTTGATTAAGGAAAGACCGGCAACCAAGAATATTTTTTACATCAGAATTGGAGCTCAGGTTGTAATTGATGTGTTAATGATTCTGTCCGTTTCTAAATTCCTTAAGAGCTTGATTTCTCAAACGTATGAAGCCTTTAAGGTATATGGAATGAAACCGGGTGAATGGGCAAAACAAGTTTTCACGTCATCAGAGGCACTTTTCTTCTATGCCGTGGTGATAGCTTCCTGGTCGTTGAATATTGGTATTAACAGAATTCTTCGTAACAAGCAAGCCGAACTGCTCAGTTCAGTTCCTCAAAATACGAACGAAGAATAAAATCGAATAAGTACAAAAGGTCAATGAATCGTAGATTTTGAGTTACGATTCATTGACCTTCTTGTATAACACTACAAACAACCTATCCGTCAAAGCAGATTTTTTCTCAAATCCTCGGCAGCAGCGGGATGCAGAAGCGCGGGAGCAATATCAAACACGGTCTTGCAGCCGAAATCGCCCTTTTGGGCAAGTCTTGCCGCTGCACGCGCGTAGGCGACGATCACAGATGCGGTAAACTCGGGGTTGGAATCCAGCTTCAGGCTGTATTCGATCACGTGGTTATGCTCACCCGAAAAGCCGGTCTTTCCCGTGCGGATTACAAATCCGCCGTGCGGGATTCCTTTGTGATCACGCAGAAAGGTTTCGGCATCGATAAAATGCACCGTGGTATCGTAGTCGGCAAAATAGTTGGGCATTTCTTTGATTTCGCGCTCGATCCGTGCAAGATCCGCGCCCTCCTTGGCAACCACAAAGCACTCGCGCGTATGCTTCTCACGCACTCCGAGATCGGGGCACGAACCGCTTCGAACCGCCTCCAGTGCAGCGTCCACGGGAATGGTATACTGCTTGGCATCGGCAACCCCCTCTACGCGACGAATCGCATCCGAATGTCCCTGGCTGACCCCCTTACCCCAAAAGGTATAGTCCTTGCCGTCGGGCAACACCGCGCTTGCGTACAAGCGGTTCAAGGAAAACATCCCGGGATCCCAGCCCGCGGAGATCACGGCAACCTTGTCACCCTGCTTTGCGGCATCATCCACCTTGGCAAAATGCTCGGGGATGCGCGCGTGTGTATCAAAGCTGTCCACCACGTTGAAAAGCTTTGCAAGCATCGGGGTTTGCACGGGAAGATCGGTGGCACTGCCTCCGCACAGGATCATCACGTCGATCCGATCGGTATATTGGTCTGCCTCTTGGGCAGAGATCACGGGAACGCCCTCGGTGCGAATCGAAAGTGATGCGGGGTCGCGCCGCGTGAAAACGGCAACCAACTCCATATCGGGATTCTGACGAATCGCAGACTCAATGCCGCGTCCCAAATTTCCGTATCCGAAAATGCCAATTCTAATGCTCATAATTTACCTTACCTTATCTGATGTATCAACTTTTTTAACAACAAGATTATAGCACATTTTTTTTCGTATTACAAGACGTCCAACGCAGAAAAATACAAAAAAATGAACGGGAGATCCGAATTTTTTCGGCAATCTCCCGTTCTTTTTTATTACATCCTATCCAACGTATAGATGAAGCAGCTTCCGTCCTCACGCTTGACGAACACCGCACGGTACTGCTCGGATATCGCGTCACCGTCCGAGAGGCGGAAGGTCAAACGAAAGGTATGCTCGGTTTCCTCCAAGCCGTCTGCCAAGACCTGAACTCTTGAAGTCCAAGCCTGCACGGGCGCGGTATAGCCCCCCTCACGGCTGACGTAATCAAACAGCTCCCCGTCCTTGTGCCGCGGCGAGCTGACCCCGAAATAACGAAAGGCTTCGTCTGCGAAATCCTTTTTCGGAATCAGGGTTGTGATCGCCCCCATGGAATAGGCCGTGGATGACGTAGAAAGGACGTTTCCGGTATACAAAACGTAATGGTCGCGCAAAAGATTATTCAAGAGCGCATCCCGATAGGCATTGACCGCCTGCGAGGGCTTGCGGAAGGTACGGAGTGAAAGACTGTTGGCACTCGTCAAATCACCGATCATCTGACAAAGCTGCTCTGCCTGCTCGCCGTCGGGTTCGCAGACCTGAAGAGTGGGCTCGGTGTCGTAATGTACGACGTCAACACCGAACACGCTGCGAATCCAAAGAGGGTCGGAGCCTGCCATGCACGACACCAGAAAGACTGCCACCAAGAGCAGCAATAGCACCAGCATGCCGCGATTGACACGCCGTTTCCGTCTGCGATAAGAATGTCGCATATCAGTTCTCTCCCCCTTTTTCGTATATTCGGTTTTATTTTACCAAAACCGCAATAGTTTGTCAAGAGGGTTTTACAAAAAATATCACAATATGTTGTATTCTGCAGGGATATTTTATCACAATATCTTTGATTTTGTCGTAGGTTATTGGATTTTTGTCGTATAAGACAGAATATACGACATTTTCATTCTGTTATCGCAAAATTATTCGTACTGCCGAGCATACTCACGCAACCGTTCGGCATGACGCTGCTCCTCGTCAATCATCTGCGACAAAAAGGAACGAACCACGCGATCCTGCGTGCGCCCAAGCATGGTCTGGTAACGGTCAACGCTTCGTTTTTTATCGGCAAGCGCTACGCACAAAACGGTTTTCGGAAGATGACAGCGATCCGGGTCGAGATCCCCCGTTCGCGTAAGCGGATCAACACGAATCTGCATGCGGACACACGGATTTCCGCCAAGCGAAAGAATCAATTCGCCAACGAAGCGAAAATGTCGGATCTCGTCGCGCATCTGTCGGTGCAAAAGCTCGGATAGCTCTCGGTCGCACGCGGCACACAGCATAGCACGGTAGGAAGCCGCAGCAATGGCGGTCAATTCGTCTACGTAAAGCTCCTGCATTGCGCGCGCCAAGCGAAGATCGCGTGTCACACATCCGTCGGGAGTGGGGTGAAAGCTCGGAATATCTTGGGATTCGTAAAATCGGTCTTGTTGCATATCTTCTCCTTTCAAAAAACGGCATTTTTTCCAGTCTATGCATAAAATCATGCAAACGTGCCTGTCCATATCAAAAAAAGAAAAGCCCCATCGCGGGCTTTCTGAAAAAAAGACTTTACATTTACGCAAAAATGTGATATATTGTAGGTAGAAAATACGGAAAGGATACCACCGATGCACAAAATTCCAAAACAAAACCGCGATCTTTCACGATACGTTCTGAAAAAAGACCTGCTGCGCCTTTTGGGACTTGCCACGTGGCTCGTCTTCTGGCTGGGCGGCGCGTTGCTGTATAACCATAACCATAGAACCTACCGGCCCGACCAACGCATGGTCGGCTGGCGGCTTGGACTTTGGATCGGAATCGCGTTCGTAACGGGATTTTTCCTGTTTCGCGTTTCGAAATCACTGTTTGACCGCAGCTTTTTGGGAACCATCACCGCCAACCAAAACTCGCGCGGATATACTCCCTCGCAGGACCCCGGGAAAAATGCGGTAGGCAGCTATGATTTCCGCGTGCATACAAGCCTGCGCGTAAAAGGTCCAAAGGGCGGTCGTCACCGAATCCGCTTTGAGCAAAAGGACGGCTTTTACAACTACTATCACGAGGGCAACGAGATCCTGCATCTGCGCGGACTTCCCTATCCCATCAATCTTGACCCCGACCGTAAATGCGGAACCGTCTGCTCCGCCTGCGGCACGTGGTACAAGGACAAGGTAACCCATTGCGACATCTGCCGTCATACAGTAATCGACCCTGCGGCACTTGCAGCTGCCGACAGCGAAAGGAATAAGGAACAACCGTGAACCGTTTCATGGGAAAAACTTCTTTCAAGAAGTTTTCCCCATACCCCTTTCAAGAACTTTCACAGCAATTTTTGTTTTTCCTGGGAAAACTTTTGGAAAAGTTTTCCCAAACCCTTTCAAAACTTTCACAGCATTTTTATTGCGTGAGAGTTTTTATTTTTTGTCGGACGCTCGGTACTGCCGTTAGTTTTCAGGTGCCACCACCCTGAAAACTCTGCCGATGAAGTAACATTCCCATGCAAACGTGTGAGGGTAGGAACCGTCCGGGACACCGCCCCCTACAAACGTACATTCCCTACAAAAAAGCCGCCCTACACACAAGGCGGCTTTTACTGTTCAACTTCTAAATTTTCCGAACTGAAAATCTCGTCATCCAAAAACTCGGTCAGAGACATATGGAACCCTCTTGCAAGCATAATCACGGTACTCAAGGTTACCGTTTTGTTTCGACCATTCATAATACATTGCATACTTCCGTGTTGTATTCCCGATTCCTGCTCCAAACGGTATTGGGACATACCTTTTTCTTGCAACAACTTGGAAATACGCATTGCAACCGCGTCATTTACCGTCAAGTTGATCCCCCCTAAGAATCTTTAACTCCGTAGTTTTACCTACGTATGTATTCTACCAAGAAATTCAAAAAAATATAAGAAGGTGTGCCTACATACTCTTGATTTTTTTGAATAACCGTGGTATAATATGTAGGCATACCTACATACAAAAGAGGGGGATTAAGCTATGATTGTGACTTTTTGCGGACACGCTCATTTCTCTAAATCAGAGGAATACGAACGAAAAATCCTGACTTTTTTGAAAGAAAAGGTAGGAGATCAGCCCGCTGATATGTTTTTGGGCGGTTACGGTGCTTTTGATAGTTTTGCATACGACTGTTGCAAGAAATATAAGGGAACACACCCAAACATATCTCTTGTATTTGTTACACCATATCTATCCGTAGAATACCAAAAGAATCATTTGTACTACCAACAGACAAGATACGATTCAATTCTCTATCCTGAAATTGAAGATAAACCGCCAAGATTTGCCATTATCTACCGTAATAGGTGGATGATTGAGCAAGCTGATTACGTCATCTGCGGAATTACCCACGATTGGGGCGGAGCTTATCAAACGTATCAATATGCAAAGCGTAAGAAAAAGCACATCTTCAACGTTACCGAAAAAAATATTTAATTTTTGTATCAACAACAAAACACCTCTCAAACAAGCAACGGGCTCCGCAAAATCGCGGAGCCCGAAATCGCGGAGCCCGTTTTTGTGTGCTTTTATCACGAGATTTTCGTAAAACACGCGTACCTGTAGGGACCGGCGTCCCCGACGGTCCGTGATACCGTTTGTTTGAACAGAAAAAGAGGCGTTTTTGCAATGTGTAAAATCGGATGACTTTCGGTCATATTTCATTCATTGCTACAACCCGCACATTTTTTTGAAAACCGGAATGATTTTCTTTTCATATCACGGACGCTTCGCGTCCTACCCCTCATCCGTCACCTACGGTGACACCTGTCTCGCTGCGGCTCGGTCACGCTCGGGTTCTGACAGCCCACCGGGCTGTCATTCATTGCCCTCGCGCCGCTTCGCTACCCCGGGGGGAAGGCTTCTTTTTCCGCCGGAGCGTTTTGGCAACGGCAAAATGCTATCGGTAGTACCGAAAGTTCGACACAAAAAATAAAAACTCTCACGCAACAAAACTCTCTGTGAAAGTTTTGAAAGGGTTTGGGAAAACTTTTTCAAAAGTTTTCCCAAGAAAACCTAATTGCTGTGAAAGTTTTTGGAGGGTGTGTGGGAGAAACATTTCCCAAAAACGTTCCTCCCACAAAAAGATCACTCTTCTCATTCCTCTCGGAACTGCTGACTGTAGAGCGTTGCGTAGGTGCCGCCCAGAGCGATCAGCTCGTCGTGTGTTCCCTGCTCGGTGATCTCGCCGTTGTCAATCACCGCGATTTCGTCGGCATTCTTGATGGTGGACAGCCGGTGTGCCACCACCAGCGTGGTACGTCCGCGGCACAGCTCGTCCAACGCCTGCTGAATCAAAATCTCGGTGGTGTTGTCCAAGGCACTGGTCGCCTCGTCCAAGATCAGAATCGGCGGATTTTTCAGGAATACCCGCGCGATGCAAAGCCTCTGCTTTTGTCCGCCCGACAGACGCACGCCGCGCTCGCCGATTACGGTGTCGTACCCCTCGGGCATCGACAGAATATAGTCGTGAATATTGGCGCGCTTTGCCGCCTCGATCACCTCTTCGTCGCTCGCGTCCAAACGACCGTACAGAATATTCTCACGCACGCTCGCATTAAACAGATAAATATCCTGCTGGACGATTCCGATATTGCGACGGAGGGATGCCAGCGTAATGTCACCGATCTCCTTACCGTCAATGCGGATCGAGCCCGATTTGACGTTGTAAAAATGCGGAATCAGATGACAGATCGTGGTCTTTCCGCCACCGCTGGGACCAACCAGCGCAAAGGTCTTCCCCGCCTCAATGTGCAAATCGACGTTTTTCAGCACGTCCCCCTCCTCGCCATAGGCAGAGGTCACACCCGAAAACTCGATCTCCCCCTGCAACCGTTCCACGTCCTCGGCACCTGCAGGGTCGCACTCGGGGGCGGTGTCCATGATCTCCACAAAGCGCGTAAAGCCCGCAACGCCGTCCTGAAAGCTCTCCATAAAGCGAATCAGTGTGTTCACGGGGCTCAAAAAGAGGTTCACCGACACGATAAACGCCGAATACTCGGCAAAGTTGATGCGTCCGTTATACAAAAAGATACCGCCCGCAACCAAGATTACCACGTTGAATACGTCGGTGATAAAGGTGGTGGCAGAATGGAAAATCCCCATCGCGCGGTAGGCATCGCGGCTTGCCTCGCGGAACTGCGCGTTTCCCACCTCAAACTTTTCGGCTTCCTTTCGGGCATTGGTGAATGCCTTGGTCACGCGGATGCCCGAAATGCTGTTTTCCAACGATGCGTTGATGATCGCCACCGATTGACGGCGCTCCTGAAATGCCTTGCGCATTTTTTGACGCGTAAAGCTTGCAATCACGATCAGAATCGGCACGCAAGCAAAAATGATCAGAGTCAGCCACACGTCGATGGTACACAGATACACAAACGACAAAATGATTGAAATGCCCGAGATAATCAGATTTTCGGGTCCGTGGTGCGCAAGCTCCACCACGTCAAAAAGGTCTGTGGTCATGCGCGACATGATCTTCCCCGTTTCGTTGTTGTCATAAAACGAAAACGGCAGCTTTTCCAAATGGTTAAAAAGATCGCTGCGCATCTGCGATTGCATTCGCACACCCATCATGTGTCCGTAGAATTGAATAAAATAGTTGAGCAGCATCCGCACGAAATACAGTGCCAGCAGCCCACACCCCACCAGCACGATCATGCGGTATTTCCGCGTGGGAATCAGGTCGTTGAGCATCGTCCGCGTGGCGATCGGATACAGAATGGCAATGGCAGACACCAAAAAGGATGCCGCAAGATCCATCGCAAGCAGCTTTTTGTGGGGCTTGTAGTAGCTTAAAAATCGTTTAATCATCGGGGTTCTCGTTTCTCCTTGTTTTTTTCTCGGACAGACGCTCCAAAAGCTCGTGTCGCGCCAGCATCCGAATTTGCTTTGGCATGGCAAGCTCCCGACGCGCGCAAACCGAAATCACCGAATTCTCTTCTCGGTAGTCCCAAAATCGAATGCCGTACTGCGCAGTCGCCGTGCAGGTGTCGCTCTTTTGCAAGACTCGCAGTCCGTCGCCCTGCCATTTTGCGAATGCCTCTTTTTTCGTCCAAATGCGAAGAAAAGCCTCCAACGTGCCTCCCTCTTCTTCATAGGCTTGCCGTTCGCCCTCGGTAAACCAACGCATTACCATGCGTTCGGGCTCGATGCGCGACTCGCGCCCCGTGTCCTCGGCATCGATCCCGATACGGGGGGATACCCCGTCGGCATCGGCGCGGTCAATCGCCAGGAAAACGTGCGTGGCTGTGTGCGTGTAGTTAAAATCGATCGGCAAGTCGCACAAATACGGTCGTCCGAGCGCGGTATAGGCAAGCTTTCCGGTATAGCCCGCCGCCTCCAACAGCAACAGCCCGCCAAGGCTTGCCAAGGTACTCGATTCGGCTACACATCTCGGGTGTTGCGCGTGCCACGCGTCGAAGAAGGCACACCGCGAGGCCGTTTTCTCAACCGGGGGAAGCTCCGACAGACGAATCCCGTATAGCTCGACCATGCAGTTTTCCTCTCTTTCTTGAAGATTCGTCTATATTTTACCACAAAAGAGGGGCTTTGTAAACCAAAAAAAGACTTTTCTTGAAAAAAACGGAAAAAATCTCTTGACTTTTTTTGCAAAAAAAGTATAATAGAATTAGAATTATTCTTTTTCAAGGAGAAATCAAGCATGACCAAACAAAGAGAACTGATTTTAAGCATTCTGAAGCAGTCCGACCGCCACCTGACCGCCGACGAAATTTTCTTTCTTGCCAAGCTGAAAATGCCCAGCATTGCCATGGCAACCATTTATAACAACCTCAATGCCATGCACGAGGCGGGAATGATCAACCGTTTGCACATCGACGGCGTTGCCGATTGCTTTGACAAGATCACCGATGCGCACGACCACCTGCTTTGCGACCGTTGCGGAAAGATCACCGATATTCGTCTTCCCCACCTTGCCGAGGAGCTGGAGCGCGAGCTTGCCACCGAGATTGAGGATTATGAATTGACCGTTCATTACGTTTGCGCCGAGTGCCGCCGCGCGCCCAAAAGACGCGCCGTACAGCAATAAAGCGCATGGCACAGATGCAATTTGACCGTCAGCAGGCGATTCTTGCCCTGCTGGAAAGCAAAAAAAGCGCAACCGTTCGCGAGCTTGCACGGGCGGTGTTTGCCAGCGAGGCTTCGGTGCGCCGCGATTTGGAGGCAATGGAGGCGCAGGGCTACCTCCACCGTGTTTACGGCGGTGCGGTCCTTTCTCAGCAGGCAAATGCCATTACCCCCTTGGTTCTGCGCGACGGGGAGCATGCCGCCCAAAAGGAGGAGGTTGCACGCGCGGCGGCGGACATGGTGCAGGACGGCTCCACGCTGATTCTTGACGCGTCGTCCACCACGCGCCGTATGCTGAAGCACCTGGAGCATCGGCACGGCTTGCGGATTTTTACCAACAACGTGCGCGCCTTGGAGCAGCTTGCCAATTCCGATGCCGAGATCTACCTCACGGGCGGACTTTACGACCGAAAAAACCACGCGCTCGTGGGTCCCGCGGCGGAACGGTTTCTCCAAACGGTCACAGCGGATATGCTCTTCTTTTCCAGCCAAGGGCTTTCGGAAAGCGGAGAAATCAGTGACGTATCGGCAATCGACAATTCACTCCGCCGCGTGATGCTCTCGCGCGCCAAGCAAAAGATTTTTCTGTGCGACAGCTCCAAGGTGGGGCTGCGCCGCGACTTCGTCCTCTGCACCCGCCACGAGGTCGATTGCATTCTCTGCGACCAAAAATTGCCTTGGGAATGAATGGTATAGAGATTTACGGGGGAGGAACTTTTGAAAAAGTTCCTCCCCGCACCCCTCTTCAAAACTTTCACAGCATTTTTTTGTGTGTGAAAGTTTTTGTTTTTGGACTTCGATATACTGCCGATAGCATTTTGCCGTTGCCAAAACGCTCTGCCGAAAAAGCAACATTTTCCACGAAAATGTGTGGGTGTAATCATGCGCCAAAGTCGCAATTCATGGCGCAGCCAATTCATGAGCGTTTACGCTCAATTCATGCAACCCGGGGGTTGCAATTCATTCCCCCTGTCGTCCGCTGTCAAACCAAACAGTTGAGGTGTAGGATGCTTCGCATCCGTGATATGCCACAAAAATCCCCCACCGGTTTTCCGATGGGGGACGTTTGTTCCGTATACGGTCTTCAATCAATAAATGATGGGCTCGGGCTTGCCGGTTTCCGAGGACTTGATGATTGCCTCGCAAGCGGCAACGGTACGTGCGCCCTCCTCTGCCGAAATTCTGGGCTGGGTGTTGGTGAGAATGCACTCTACGAACTCGTCGATCTCTGCCGCTACGTTGTGGTTTGCGATCTTTACGGGAATCTTATGCTCGATGTTGATCAGCTTCGTGCCGAACATCTTCTTCTCGCCGTTATATTCGTCCAGGAACAACGACATCGTGGGAGAGGTGTTGTCAACGATGATGGTACCCTTGGTTCCGTAGATTACGGTGCGCATGGTGTAGTTTCTCTTGCATCCCGTGGAAACCAAAACCTTACCCGACAGCTTCTCATCGAATTTCATCAGCGCGATGGTGCAGTCATCGCAGGGCCAATCCTTGAGTGCCTCGTGCGTGGAGTAGGAGAATGCCTCAACCGGCTCTCTGCCTGCCAGCCAACGAACCAGGTCAACCGCATGACAGCCGCCGCCCGTTACGGGATGACGCTTGTTTGCGGGATCCTTACGCCAGCCTTGAATGTCAACGTAGTCGTGTGCGTACTCGGACTCGATGAAGTAAACGTCGCCAAGGAGTCCCTCCTCGATAAAGCTCTTTGCCTTTGCAAAGCCGGGAGCCACGCGGCAAACCTGACCTACCATCAACAATTTACCCGTTTCCTCGGAAACACGGATCATCTCCTTGCACTCGTCGGCATGCAACGCCAGGGGCTTCTCGCACAATACGTGCTTGCCTGCGCGCAAAGCCGCTACTACCATTTCCAGGTGGAAGTGGTCGGGAGAGGTGACGCAAACGGCATCGATCTCGGGATCTGCCAGCATATCGCGGTAATCGGTGCTGATCTTGGTAACACCGTACTCCTCTGCACGCATTTTCAGCTTCTCTTCGTCAACGTCGCAAAGAGCAGCCAGGCGAGCCTTGGAGGAACGAACGATACCGTCGGCATGCGATTTGCCGATACCCAGCGAAATAACACCAATGTTTAACATGATTCAGTCTTCCTTTCGTGATTAAAATTCCATACAGTATGATTATAACAAATATCGACCGCCATTTCAATGAAAGATACAAAAAATAATTTGAAAAATCCATAAAAAAAGACTTGCATTTTATGGATTTTTGGGATATAATGAGAGCAATCCAAAAAAAAGCAGAGGAGGGGACGCTATGAAGCAATGGAAAACCGAAGAGCTTTTGCAAAATTTTTATGCGATCTCAGGCGTTAAGGTCGCGCTGTTTGACAGCCGCTTCCACTGCGTTGCCGTTGCGGGACAAAACGAGGGCTACTGCCATTTTCTGCACCGTTCGCGCCACTGCCTCGATACCTGCATGCAATCCGACATCGACGCCTTCCGCCACGTCAGGGAAACCGGAAAGCCCTACGTTTACAAATGCCCGTTTGGGCTGTTTGAGGCAATCGCGCCCGTGATGATCAACGAAGAGGTACGCGCATATTTGATTTTGGGTCCCGTTGCCGAGCCGACCAAGGACGGGGATCGGGACTTGCTCGACTGTGCCAAGCGGATTTCGCCCGAATGGAGCGAGGAGATCCTGCGCGCAAAGCTGAAAAAAATGATCCGTCTGCACGAAAAAGAGGTCTATGCACTGTGTGACGCGCTAACCGTCTACGCGGCATATTTTGAGAACAGCACGCAGCTGCTCAGCAACGAAAAGACCATCGGGCAAATGGTAAAATCCTACGTCGTTCACAACATTTCCAAAAAAATCACCCTCTCCGAGCTAAGCCTGCACGCGCATTGCAGCACGGTAACGCTCACCGAGCATTTTCGCCGTGAGTACGGAATGACCATCATGCAATACGTTCTCAAAAAGCGAATGCAGCTTGCCGAACAGCTGCTCATCGATAACGTGCTGTCGATCACCGACATTTCCATCAAGTGCGGTTTTTCCGACGTGGAATATTTCTCCCGTTGCTTTAAAGATACGCACGGACTTCCGCCCAGCGAATGGCGTGGGAAGCAGACCGACGAACAAAAAAACAAGTAAACAAAAGCCGTGCATCGTTCCCTTATGGAAAAATGCACGGTTTTGTTATTGTGATTCAAAATTACGGCTCCTTTACCACGCTGCAGGATTCGATCCCATAATACGAAAATGCTTTTACGGCATTTTCGTCAATCAACTCGCCCGACACCACGATCGGAACGGCGGGCGGGCAGGAAACCGACGGAGAGGCCAAAATCCGACCGACCGCCTCCTTGGGTGATACCTGTTCAAAGGGAGAAAGCATTGCCTCGCGCACCGACATCACCGCACGACCTACCGTCGGCCTCGGCGGTTGCTCTCGGATCACGGCACGGCTCGGAATGGCATCCAGTGCCGTTTCCAAGCGCTCCAATCCGAGCGTCCCGATTTCGGGAGTCAGCATCAGCACCAGATAATCACGGTCGGCAAACTCGCACACGATTCCCGTGCGACGAAGCAATTCTGCCAGCTCCGTACCGAGATATCCCCTCTTTTTGGCATCGACCGTCCATTTCAACGGCTCGTTACCGCAAAAGACGTATCCGTTTCGGCAAAGTCTTGCTTTTGCGTCGTTGGCAAGCCTTCCAAACTCCTGCAAGCGGTGGGAATACCCCTCGTCAAGCGTTCGATTCAAGGCATCCAACGATTGCAGAATCAAATAGGAGGGGCTGGTTGACGCAAAGGTTGCAAGTGCCTCCTTGGCACCGATGCAAAAAGCTGACGGCGCACGGTGTGAAAGATGCAGATACGCGCTCCCCGTGAGTGCCGAAAGCGTTTTGTGTGCAGAATCGGCGCAGGCATCGGCTCCAAGGTCGATGGGATGACGCGAGGGATTTAAAAATTTCAAATATGCGCCGTGCGCGTTGTCGATCAGGAGCAGTACCCCGAATCGGTGACAGACCTCGGCAATCGATGCAACGTCAACGGTATTTCCCAAATAATCGGGAGAGGTCAGATAAACCGCCACGGGAAGCGTCGGAGAAGCTTTTAAAAAGGCTTCCACGTCATCGGCAGTCACACGACACGAAAGATAGCCGTCCGACTCCTTTTGCGGCAACCAACGAAGCGGAAAATCCAACAGCGCGGCGGCGGTCAAAAAGGTCTTGTGTGCATTTCTTCCTGCCGCAATCAAGGGAGGACGCGCCTGACTTTTGGCATACCGAACGGCAAGCATCAGCATCGCGCGAATGGCAAGCGACGACCCCTCGGTGGAATAATAGGTATCGGCACCGAACAAGCGTCCCGCGTTTTCCTCACTTTCGCGGATAATGCCGTCAGCCTCAAACAAGCTGTCTGCTCCGTCGATTTCGGTCAGATCCAGTGACTCGACCCCCAAAGGACCGCTTCCCTTATGTCCCGGCATGTGTAACCGTAGGGCATCCTGCTGTGCATACCTGCGCACGAACTCGCAAATCGGGGTCGTCATGCCTTTTGTTGCTCGCCAAGCTGCCGTGCGATTGCGACCATGATGGCACATTCCATGCGCTTGCGGAACAGCTCACAGCCATATTTGTAAACACCCGTAACCGATCCCGTAGCATGGTATGCGTTGGCGGCACATCCGCCCGAGCAATACAGCCTTGCCCAACAATCCCGACACTCGGGACGCGCGTAGACGTTGCAGCTTGCAAAATCGCACTGTGTCTTGGTGTTGGTCACACCCTGCCAAATATCACCAAGCTTGAAGGCTTCCTCCCCAACGAACTGATGGCAAGGATAAAGATCTCCCCACGGTGTCACCGCCATGTACTCGGTTCCCGAGCCGCAGCCCGAAATCCGCTTGTAGATGCAGGGACCTCCGGTGAGATCGATCATGTAGTGATAGAAGGTAAAGGGCTTTCCTGCGCGGTCGCGCTCCAGCATCAGTTCGGCAAGCTTTTCGTATTGCTCAAGCACAATGGGAAGATCCTCCGCAGTCAATTCCGAGGGGTCCCCCGCCGCACAAACCACCGGCTCCATGCTCAGCTCGGTAAAGCCGAGGTCCAGCATCACCTGAATATCCTTGAGGAAATCGGGGTTTGCATGGGTAAAGGTACCGCGCATATAGTAATCCTTGCCGCCGCGCGCCTCGACCAGCTTTTGGAACTTGGGAACGATCTTTTCCCAGCTTCCGTTTCCTGCATAGTCGATGCGGAAGCGGTCGTGAATTTCTTTCCGTCCGTCCAGACTCAGCACCACGTTGGCACACTCACGGTTTGCAAAATCAATGACGTCATCGTCGATCAGGATCCCGTTGGTGGTCAAGGTAAAGCGGAAATTCTTGTTGTGTTTCTTTTCAATGCTGCGCGCATAAGCCACAAGCTCCTTGACAACGTCAAAGTTCATCAAGGGCTCACCGCCGAAAAAGTCCACCTCAAGATTGCGGCGGCTTCCCGAGTTGGCAACCAAAAAATCAAGTGCCTGCTTGCCTACCTCAAAGCTCATCACGGCACGGTCGCCGTGGTACTTTCCTTGGCTGGCAAAGCAATAGGAGCAGTTCAGATTGCAGGTGTGCGCGATGTGCAGGCAAAGAGCCTTCACCACACCCGAGGTTTTTTCCTTCAGGTGCCCCGCCATCGGCTCAAAGGAATCCGAGGAAAACAGCTTCCCGTTCTCCTTGAGCGAAAGAATCTGCTCGTAACACTCCTCTAAGTCGGCAGGGGTAACGTCCTCGCGGTCTGCATATTTCTCTTTTGCGGCAGCAATAACGCTTTCGCGGTCGTTGTTTTCAAACATGGCGATCATATCGTACGCAACCTCGTCCACAACGTGAACCGAGCCCGAGCAAACGTCAAGCACGATATGGTAGCCGCCAAGCCGGTATTGATGGATCATTGATATTCTCCTTCGTATGTTCAATCACTAAAAATGCCGCCGAATACGGCGGCATTTTTTGGTTCGCAAATTACTTGCTTTCCTTGGTATTCTCGCACTGCTGGTTCGCGATGCCGCAGCTGGTCTTGCAAGCGGACTGGCAAGAGGTCTGGCACTCGCCGCAACCGCCGTTCTTTGCGCTCTCGCACAGATTGCGAGTTTCGATGGTTTGGATATGTTTCATGATTTTTACCTCCATGAAGTATTCGATACCAATATTATATCACTTTTTCCCGATTAAGTCAATAGGCAACAAAAATTTTTCTTGCTGTCGAATCAAATATTTTATCTGCGTTTTTGCAAAAATATTGAAATGCACCTTTACATTCCCCGAATTTCATGATAAAATAAAAGAAAGAAGTGACAAGCTATGCAAAAAAGCACAAGAAAGGGTTGTATTATGACCAATCAAGAACGTTTTTTGGAAATTTATAAAAACAACATTACCAGAGAGGGTGCCGATCGCCTCTTGACCTTTTTGCAGGAGGAAAGTGATTTTTTCACGGCACCTGCCAGCACACGGTATCACGGTGCCCATGAAGGCGGACTTTTAGCGCACAGTTTGAACGTATACGACTGCTTGGTCGATATGCTCAACCGTCCTCGGATGAAGGAACTGTACGGACTCAGCTACAGCGATGAAAGCATCGCCATTGCTGCACTTTTACATGATATCTGTAAAATCAACTTCTATAAAACGAGCTACCGTAATGTCAAGGATGAAACCGGCAGATGGACCAGCGTCCCCTATTATACCATTGAGGACACCCTCCCCTACGGTCACGGCGAAAAATCGGTGTACATCATCTCGGGCTTCATGCGCCTGACCCGCGAGGAAGCCTTTGCCATCCGCTATCACATGGGCTTTTCGGGGACAGAGGACACCAACAACGTGGGAAGAGCCTTGGAAATGTTCCCCTTGGCGTATGCCGTCTGCTGTGCCGATATGGAAGCGGCATTTTTGATGGAAGGCAAGCTGGAGGGCAAGCTGCCGGGAGCCGAGAAATGAAAAAAATACCGTCCTCGCTCGCGCGTCCCCTCATCCGCATCACCTACCTTTTGCCGCTGGTGTTCGGAATCGTGATGCTGATCTATGCAACAATCCCTCATATTTTTTACGTGATCATGCAAGATAACGTCCCAAGTCTTGGGGAAAGTCAAAGCCTGTTCGACCTGATGTCGTCCACGTGGGAGCTTTGCACCAAACAGGTCAGCGGTGCCACCGAGGGAACCCCCAACGCATTTTACTTTTCCTATTTGATGCTTGCCGTGGTGGTGATCTCCTGGATCTGCATCGTGCTGTACGCGCTGACGGCAATCCCCGTGGCGGTTTGCACCTTTATCGCGTTCTCGTACCCCCCTGCCACACGCGCAGCAAACCAAACCAAGCGTTGGATGCAATTCTTTTGTCCCAACCGCGTGCTGTACGTCCTTTCGATGCTCTTGCCGCTGCTTCCCGCCTCCTTTTCGCTGATCTTGAATCTTGCCTACCGCAAGATCATGCATTACGACGTGGACGTACACTACGATGGAATCTCCGATATTCTCCTCGCAGCCATCTTTTCGGCAATCTCCATCGCGGCATTTCTCCTCCTGCTCCCCGCACAGAACGACGAGCAGATGGATATGTACCGGTTGTATCATCCCAACGAAAAAAACAAATTGCAAAAATAAACCGCACCTTGCACAAACGCCAAGCGTTTGCAAAGCCCCGAGGAGGCGCGCCGTGTTTAGCGGTGCGCCTCCTCGGGGCTTCTTTGTGAGCGTTTTGGGGAACGGGGGAGGCACGGAGGGGGAGAGAGACTTTTGCAAAAGTCCCTCTCCCCCTCCGAATATTCTCTCTCAATCCATCAAATCTCAATCGGCATGCCCTTTTCGTCGGACTCGAATGCCGCAAGAATGATCTTGAGGTCGGTGCGCATCTGGTCATAGGTCACGTCCTGCTCACCGCCCGTGCGGATCGCGTTGACGTAGTGACGGTAGAAATCGTGAACGTCAGACTTCGGACGTGCAACGGTATAGGTATCGGTCGTCACCTCGTCACGCGGTGCCATGGTCTTGGTCAATCCCGCCGCGGTTTTGACCGGCAATACGTCGTTTTCATGCCAATGCTTGCACTTGACAACCTGCGCGTCCTCGCGCCAGTCGGTAATCAGCGCGGTTCCTTTCTCGGCACGGAGATAGAAACGCGGCATTGCAATAAAGTTATACGTCCCCAGCTCCACCGTTGCGCGCTGTCCGCTTGCAAAGGTCAATTCCAGGCGGAAGCCGTCGTCCACCTCTTTGTTGGTGATGTGGTCGCAAACGCAGTAAACGCGCTTGACGTCCCAACCGAAAATCATCAGAATCTGGTCGATCAGGTGGATACCCCAGTCGTACAGCATACCGCCGCCGTGCTCCTTTTCGCCTCTCCAGTCGGAGGGAATGCCACGGCTGCCGTGTACGCGCGACTCAATATTGAGCACCTTGCCGATCTCGCCCGAATCGTAGATCTGCTTCATCGAAAGATAGTCAACGTCCCAACGGCGATTCTGGTGCGTGGTAAAGCGCACACCGTTCTTCTCGGCAGCGGCGATCATACGCTCCAGGGACTCCAAGGACAGCGTGACGGGCTTCTCACAAATCACGTTCTTGCCCGCGTTCAATGCGGCAATCACAACCTCCTCGTGGCTGTCGTTGGGGATGGCTACCGTGATCAACTCAACCGTTTCGTCTGCCAAAAGCTCCTCGTAGGATGCATAAGCATGAATCCCGCGGCTCTGTGCCAGCTCGGTACGCTCCTTGCGAATATCGTATATACCGGCAAGCTCGCAAACGTCACTTTTCAGCAAATGCTCCACGTGCCAACCGCCCATTCCGCCGTATCCGACAACGGCTGCTCTCATCTTTTTCATGATCCGATCCTTTCTGTATCCTGCATGCTTGGTAAAATCGGAGTACGTCGCATACTCCCGTGCATACAGTATATGCTTTTTAGTTGCTTTTTTCAAGACACTTTTTGCTCATTTCAAGACAAATATTGCGATTGACAGCAGAATTCGGACATTTTATGAGAAAAATGTGGGAAAGCTCTTGCCACGGGCGCGAAAATATAGTATAATATATTATCTATGGAAGCATAACATTGAGAAGCATTTTTTGGAAAGGTCGGTTGTAAGATGGCGCAAAAATCCCAACGACAGGAGCATATTCGCAATTTTTCTATCATTGCTCACATTGACCACGGCAAATCCACGCTGGCAGACCGTATTTTAGAGCACACCCAAACCGTTGCCAAGCGCGACATGGAGGAGCAGATCCTTGACAACATGGATCTGGAGCGTGAGCGCGGCATTACCATCAAGGCGCGCGCGGTCAAGCTGGATTATCTGGCAGATAACGGCGAAACGTATACCTTTAATTTGATCGACACCCCCGGTCACGTGGACTTCAACTACGAGGTTTCGCGCTCGCTGAATGCTTGCGACGGAGCCCTTTTGGTGGTGGATGCCACGCAAGGGATCGAAGCGCAAACGCTGGCAAACGCCTATCTTGCAGTAGACGCAAACCTGGAGATCATCCCCGTCATCAACAAAATCGATCTGCCCTCGGCAGATATCGACCGTTGCCGCAACGAAATCGAGGACGTCATCGGCATCCCTGCAGAGGATTGCCCCGCCGTATCGGCGAAAACCGGCTTGAATATCCACGACGTGCTGGAAGCCGTCGTGCGCGATATTCCCTCCCCCGAGGGCGACGAAAACGCGCCCTTGAAGGCTTTGATCTTCGATTCCTATTACGACAGCTATCTCGGTGTTGTCGTCAACATCCGCGTCATCGACGGCTCGGTCAAAACCGGCGACCGCATCCAGCTGATGAGTACGGGTGCTGTGTTCGACGTCGTAGACGTTGGAACGATGGAGCCGTTTGGCTTGAAAAAAGGCGACTGTCTGTCCGCCGGTGAGGTTGGATATATCACGGCATCGATCAAAAGCGTCAGTGACACGCGCGTGGGTGATACCGTTACGCTTGCCGCAACCCCCACCGACACCCCCCTGCCCGGCTTCAAGGCGGTTCAGCCGATGGTTTATGCCGGTATCTATCCCGCAGACGGCGCTCGCTACGGAGATCTGCGTGAAGCGTTGGAAAAGCTGCAGCTCAACGATGCCGCACTGATCTTCGAGCCCGAAACCTCCATCGCGCTCGGCTTCGGCTTCCGTTGCGGATTCTTGGGGCTTTTACACATGGAGATCATCGAGGAACGCTTGGAGCGTGAATTCAATCTGGATCTCATCACCACGGCTCCCAGCGTTATCTACAAAATCAAGCTGAAAAACGGAGAAACGGTTCGCATCGATAACCCCTCCAACTACCCGCAGCCCGACACCATCGACACGGCATACGAGCCGCTTGTGAAAGCCAATATCATCACCCCCGTGGAATACGTGGGAGGCCTCATGGAGCTTTGCCAAAACCGCCGCGGTGTTTTCATCGATATGAAATATCTCGACCCCACACGTGTGGAGTTGCACTATAATCTGCCGCTGAACGAGATCATCTACGACTTTTTCGACGCACTCAAGAGCCGTTCGCGCGGCTATGCGTCACTTGACTACGAGCTGGGAAGCTACGAGCCCTCCAAGCTTGTCAAGCTCGATTTCTTGCTCAACGGTGAGCAGGTAGACGCGCTCTCCTTTATCGTCCACGAGGAAAAAGCCTACGGACGTGCGCGTAAAATCGCAGAAAAGCTCAAGGAAAATATTCCGCGTCAGCTCTTTGAGGTTCCGATCCAAGCGGCAATCGGTGCAAAGGTCATCGCACGCGAAACCGTCAAGGCGGTTCGCAAGGACGTGCTTGCAAAATGCTACGGCGGTGATATCACCCGTAAGAAAAAGCTTTTGGAAAAGCAAAAGGAAGGAAAGAAAAAGATGCGTCAGCTCGGCTCGGTGCAGGTTTCCCCCGAAGCCTTTATGGCTGTCCTCAAGCTCGACGACGATCAGTAATCGGTTATGGAATGATCGGGGGAAGGAAAAGACTCTTGCAAGAAGTCTTCTCCTTCCCCCGAACCCCTATTCTCCCTTAAAAATCCTCTCAAAAAGAAAGACGGTCATCCCAAATATTCAACAATGCCGTTATAAATCCCGCGTGCAAACAGCTCGGGATTTTGGTTCATCAATGCCGCCTCCTCGGGGTTGGTAATAAACCCGATCTCCACCAAAACAGCAGGCATATTGGTTCTGCGCAATACGTATAGCCCCGGGCGGATTTTCATCCCACGGTTCAAAAATCCCGTGGCTTCGGAAAGATTTTCAACAATGTCCTCCCCCAAAGAAAACGCGCGTGACGGCTCGGAGTAAGCAAATGCCTCAACCCCTCTTGCCTGCGGATTTGACGAGGCATTGGTGTGAATGCTGATAAAATAATCCGCCCCCCACGCATTTGCGTCCTCTACTCTTGCGCGCAGACTGGTGGAATTGGAATTCCCCAACGAGGTCGTTGGAGTCGGACGTGAGAGCCGTACCTCGTAGTTGGGATTCTGCCGCAACAGCTCGGCAAGCTCGATTCCTACGCGGTAAGTGATATTCTGCTCCAAAAGACCGTTGCCCTCGGCACCCGCATTGGGATTTTCGGGATTGTGACCTTGGTCGATGTATATTTTCGTTGCCATAATTCCCTCCGAAAAGTAATCTCATATACAGACTATGCACGCAACCTGCCAATTGGAACCGCTATTTTAGAATTCTGCAGAAAGGAGCCCACTCATGAGCTCTGTCAAACAAATTGAGATCAACGCCCGCGAAAAAAACCGTGTCAACAGCGGCACCTTGTATCTCGTTGCCACACCGATCGGAAACCTCTCCGATCTGTCCGAACGCGCCGTCAAGGTGCTGTCAGACGTCGATTTTATTGCCGCCGAGGACACCCGCAACTCGATGCGCTTGCTCTCTCATTTGGGGATCAGCAAGCCGATGGTGTCTTATTTTGAGCATAACAAGCGCGAGCGCGGAGAACAGATTGCCGCACGCCTGGAGGCAGGAGAGTCCTGCGCGTTGATCACCGATGCGGGAACCCCCGCGATCAGTGACCCGGGCGAGGATATGGTGGCCCTTTGTGCCGAGCGAGGGATTCCCGTTTCGTCGATTCCGGGTCCCGTTGCATCGATCGTTGCGCTCACGCTGTCGGGGCTTCCCACGGGACGCTTTACCTTTGAGGGCTTTTTATCGGTCAACAAGGCAGAACGTCGCACGCGTCTTGACGAGCTGAAGACCGAAAACCGCACCATGCTCTTTCACGAGGCACCGCACAAGCTCCGTGCCACGCTGAAAGACTTTGCCGCAGCCTTTGGCAACAGCCGCCGCATTGCCATCTGCCGTGAGCTGACCAAGCTCAACGAGGAGGTGCTGCGCATGACACTCGGGGAGGCTGTGACCTACTACGAGGAACACGAGCCGCGCGGCGAATACGTACTGGTCGTAGAGGGTGCCACCGATGTACCGACCGCAAAAGCCTTTTGGGAGAACATGGACATCCCCACGCACGTATCCTACTACATGGAACGCGGCATGACGAAAAAAGACGCCATCAAGGAAGCCGCCAAGGATCGGGGTGTGCCGAAAAATGAAGTGTATCAAGAAATGATTTAATCACTTAGTGAAAAAATCAAGGCCTTAGCCTTGTATCTCATCAGCCCGCAGGGCTGTATATCATCCGACGCAAGTCGGTATATCATCAAGCCGCCGGAAAATGCACGCCGGCGCGTGATGAGATACAAGGGCGGCAATGCCACCCTTGATGATATGCACCGCACTTCGTGCGGTGATGTAAGGAGCGAAGCGACGGAATAGCGAGTTTGCGAGCGTCTATACCAAGCCTACGGGGTTCCCCAAAACTCGCAAGCTCGTTTCGAGGAACCCCGTAGGCTTGGATAAAAAAAACGATGCCTAAGCATCGTTTTTTTTGGTGGGAGATGGTGGATTCGGACCACCGAAGCGAAACGCAACAGATTTACAGTCTGCCCCCTTTGGCCACTCGGGAAATCTCCCATATAGAGGTCCATTTGTGTGGACCCTGGAGCTGGTGAACGGAGTCGAACCATCAACCTGCTGATTACAAATCAGCTGCTCTGCCATTGAGCCACACCAGCGATTTTGTTCTGCGCGAACGCGGTCGCCACTGGAACGTTGATATTATATCACAACGTCCCCTATTTGTCAAGTCTTTTTTTCAAAAAAATAAACTTTTCTTAATTCATCAAGGCAATCGGCGCTTTTTGTTGCTTTTTCGGTAAAAATCCCCAAAGAAGCCCGACCGCCGCACAATTTTTGGCACAGCGGTCGGACTTTTCTCTTTTCGATCAACCAAGCAAATCCTTCATAAAATACGCATTGGTGCAGGCATGTCTGCCCTTTTCATCCACCACGGTGATGCGGAAATAGCCGCACGTTTCGGAAACGGTAAAGCTTGCCTCGGTAATGGGTTGTCCCTCTGCATAGACCACCTGCGCACTTCGGATTCCGCAAGTACAAATCACGCGATCGGCATCCGAGCATTTCACCGTCACCACACCGTCCTCGTAATACAATTCAAAAATTTCGGGGGCTTCAGAGGCATAGAAATGACCGTCCTGCAGTGCCTTGGTCACCGTGCGGTAATCGAGTGACTCGGCTTTGATCACCGTAAAGGCAACGCCCGAATCCCAATGGCGGTCGGTTTCGCGCCGTCCGTTGTGATTGTCATCGGCACCGATGCAATAGATCTGCTTTCCACCGCGCAAAAGATCGTCATACACGCGCGGATTGTAATCGTCAAAGCCCTCGGCCAAGCATCCGCCGTTCATGATCTCAAAGGCATGCATCCCCTCGTAGCGGATGTAGTCACCGTAGCTTTCCAGTGACCACGTAGGATGGTTATAGGTCACGAAAAAGCCCTTTTGCCGTGCGGTCTTCATGAATGCATTGATGCAGGCAGGGGAAAAATCGCGCTCAAAATCGGGCTCGGATTCGTCAAATTTCACCTCTTTTGCGTGATCCTTTGCGTTTCCGTAAAAATAATGCTTTTGATAAAGCGTTCTGTGCCAGCAGGGCTGTACGACGGTTTCGGGCTCCAAGCCGATACAGCAGATGTGGCAGGTTCTGCGGGTTTCGCTGGTTACCCCCTCCGAATAGTCACTCATTTCGATTTCAAAGCCGTGCAAAGCCAGAAAGTCATCATCGGTCAATTCGTCGTGCGGAATCAGAATATCGTGATCGGTATACGCAACGATCGAATAGCCAAGCCTTTGATAAATTTCCTTGACCTCGGCAGGTGTTTTTTTACCGTCCGAAAAATTGGTGTGACAATGCAGATTGGCTTTGTAAAAGTGTCCGTCCTTCGGCAACAAATAGGTTTTCATCTCAAGTCCTCCCACATCATTCGTTTTCTTTTCGAATATACAAATTCAGATCCCACGCAGGGATTCCGCGCTTTCTGCGCAGGTAGTATCGGTTATACGACGGAAACAGATCATGCACCAAAAGCGGCAGATCAAACAGATCCTCGTTGCGGTGATACAAAGAAACCATCAACGCAGGAAAGCATTGCCCGATCGTTTTTTTCGACCCGAGAATCGCTTCCCGTTCCGCCCCCTCTACGTCATATTTGATATAGTCAACCGTCGCGCCGTTCAAAACCGCATCCAACGGCTCGGCATGGATCTCTTTCCACTTCACGGGGCGGTCACCAAGCGTTTCCGAACGGTTTTCTCCAAACGATGCGTTGCGGTTTCCGCTGGCATCGAAGCGTAGAACTTCGGAGCTTGACCATGCCCCCGCGAAAATCGGGATCACCTCGGCACGCGTTTCGCGTTCGGCATACGCCTGCAGCTTTTTCTGATTTCTTGCATCGGGCTCCATCGCGTAAACGCTTCGAATACTGCCGTTTGCCGCATCCAAAAGCTCGCGCACGGTGTCCCCATTGTAGGCACCGAGGTCGGCAACGGCACCGAGCGCAGACGGACGAACCAATTCGCGCAAGGCACACTCCATATCCGACTCGGCATCATATAAAAACTCCAATCTGCCCGACAGCTTGAACGAGATCACGTTTTCAAAGATACGTCTGGACTCCTCGTCCGACAAAAGCCCGTACGCTTGCTCCAATTCGTCTTGATGCTCCAAAAAATACGCATCATCAAACAAGCCGTCACCAAATGCGGGAACGTCGGGAGCATACAGCTCCGCCTCCCCTGCAACTCGCGCAATCAGCTCCAGGACGTCCTCTCGCGAGCTGCCGAACGAAAGCAGCACGATGACGTTTTCCGCACCGTATTTTTCCTTGATCGCGCTCCAAGAAAGCACGGGCTTTCCGTGAAACGTATGACCGCGCACAAACCCGTCACTGGCAAAGAAATCAGCGACCTCGATTCCCTTTTGCGCACACGCCGCCAAAATTTTGTCGGCACCGTTTCCCATGCCGTACATCACAACCGTTTTGGTCGTTTCATGCAGGTACGACCATAAGTCGCTCGTTACCGAAATCCGCATCGTAAGCCCTTGAAAATCCTTTCTTTCTCTTGACAAGCGTACTCTTTTGTTGTATACTGAAAGCAACCCACAGAAAGGAAGTACGCTTATGTCAAACTGTATTTTTTGTAAAATCATCGCAGGGGAGATCCCGTCCTCCAAGGTTTATGAGGACGATGCCGTTTACGCATTCCGCGACATCAATCCCATGGCTCCCGTGCATATCCTGATCGTTCCCAAGGTACACGTGGCGAGTGCCAACGACGTCACCGCCGAAAATGCGGCATCCGTCGCACGCATCTTTGAAGCCATTCCCAAGATTGCGGCATCCGAGGGACTTGTGAACGGATACCGTGTGATCACCAACTGCGGCGAGGACGGCTGTCAATCGGTCAAGCACCTGCATTTCCATCTGCTCGGCGGCAAAAAGCTGCCCGAGAGCATGGCATAACGAAAATTTTGAAAAACGGGGTCAGCGTCAGGCTGACCCCGTTTTTATCTTTTTATTTTGCAAATTCGTCGTAAATCGCAATCAAAGCACGATGCAGATCATTCTCCTCTACACCGACGATAATATTCAATTCACTTGAACCCTGGTCGATCATGCGGATGTTGACATCTGCCTTGGAAATCGCCGAGAACACACGCACGGCAGTTCCCTTTGCCTTTACCATACCGCGTCCCACAACCGCCAACAACGCAAGACCGTCCTCAATCACAATGCTGTCGGGGCGCACTCTCTTCTGAATCGAAGCCAGAATGCGCTCGCGACGATCTGCAAGATAAGCGGTTCCAACCACCACGCTCATGGTGTCAACGCCCGAGGGAAGATGCTCAAAGGGCATATCGTTGTCCTCCAGCACATCGAGGATCTTACGTCCAAAGCCGATCTCGGAGTTCATCATATCCTTTTCCACCGAAAGAACCGAAAATCCGGGCTTGCCGGCAATACCCGTGATGATCATCTCGGAATCGTACTCGTCGGTTTCGGAAACGATCATGGTACCGGGTGCTTCGGGCTCGTTGGTGTTTCTGATATTGATCGGAATGCCCGCATAACGAACCGGGAAAATCGCATCCTCATGCAGAACCGACGCACCCATGTACGAAAGCTCGCGAAGCTCACGGTAGGTAATGGTCTTGATCGGCTTGGGATTCTTGACGATACGGGGGTCTGCCATCAGGCAACCCGAAACGTCGGTCCAGTTCTCGTACAGCTCAGCACCCGCAGCGCGCGCAACGATCGAACCCGTGATGTCGGATCCACCGCGGCTAAAGGTCTTAATGGTGCCGTTTGGCATCACGCCGTAAAAGCCGGGAATGACCGCATATTTGTGTTTTTTCAGCTCACGCGACAGCTCCTCGTTGGTCTTTTCATCGTCGTAAGAGCCGTTTTCGCGGAAAAATACAACCGACTCGGCATCAATGAAATCAAAGCCCAAAAACTTTGCCAAAATCAAGGAGTTGAGATACTCACCGCGGCTTGCGGCAAAATCTCTGCCCGAATGATGCATGATTGCATTGCGGATATATTCGAGTTCGCCGGTAATATCAAAATTCAAGCCCAAATCGCGGATGATCGCATTGTAACGCTCGCAGATCTGCTCATAATATTCGGTGATATCCTGACGGTTTTGTACCATCTCAAAGCAATGGTACAGCATATCGGTCACCTTTACGTCGTTCGAATAGCGTTTACCGGGTGCAGACGCAACAACAAAATGACGGTCGGGGTCCGCCTTTACAATCGCGGCAACCTTGCGGAATTGCGCTGCATCCGCCAAGGAAGAACCGCCGAATTTTACAACTTTCAGTCCCATGGGCTTCTAAAATCCTTTCCGTTAGCCGTTTTTCATACAAAAAAACATATATATTACATATTATATGAAATCTCTTCGCTTTTGTCAATAGAAAAACCGACGAAAGAATCCGAAAAAAATGAAAAAAAGTCGTGATTATGCAAAAAAAGCGGCAAAAAACTTGCAACCGTCCTCTTTTTTTGCTATAATAAGAACAGAACCGCGCCAAACGGCGCAAAGAAAGGATACCGTTTCTATGAAGCGTTGCGCAGGTGTTTTGATGCACGTTTCCTCACTTTGGGGAAATTACTCCGAGGGGTCTTTGGGCAAGGAGGCGAGAGCCTGGATCGATCTGTTGGAAAAATCGGGCTTTCACGCGTGGCAGGTACTGCCCTTTTGTCTGCCCGATGAATACAACTCGCCCTACAAATCCTTCAGTGCCTTTAGCCTCAACCCGAATTTTATCGATCTTCCAACCCTTTACGAACAAGGGCTTCTGACCAAGGAGGAGCTTACCGCCGCCGAGCAAAAGGTTCCCTTTGCCTGCGAGTTCGAGCGTCTTGCCAAGGAACGCTTCGATCTGCTCGCAAAAGCCGCGGAAAGGGTTGCTGACCGCACGGCAATCGATGCCTTCCTGGAAGCACATCCGCAAACCGCCGCATTTTGCCGTTTCATGGCAATCAAGGCAACCAACGGCGGCGCCGAGTGGCAGGATTGGGAGCATGAGGATGCCGATCCCGCAGTTCTTGCCGCATGGCAATTCACGCAATACGAATGTCACCGCCAATGGATGGAGCTGAAGCAATATGCCAACGCGCACGGTGTTTCGATCATTGGTGATATCCCAATCTACGTTGCCGCCGACAGTGCAGACGTTTGGGCAAACCGTGAGCTGTTTTTGTTGGATGCACGCAACCGTCCCACCGCTGTAGCCGGTGTTCCGCCCGATTATTTTTGTGCAGACGGTCAGCTTTGGGGCAATCCGCTTTACAACTGGCGTCGCATGAAACAGGACAAGTACGCTTGGTGGCGCGCACGCATAAGCTTTATGCTGGAGCTGTTTGACGGTGTGCGGATCGACCACTTCCGCGGCTTGGAATCCTATTTCAGCATCCCCGCCACCGAAACCACGGCTCGTAACGGAGTTTGGAAAAAGGGACCCGGTATGTCACTCATCCGCGCGTTGCGCCCGCTTTGCCAAGACAAGCTGATGATTGCCGAGGATCTCGGGGACATCACCCCCGCCGTGGAAAAGCTGGTGCGCGACAGCGGATTTCCCGGGATGCGCGTGCTGCAATTCGCCTTTTTGGGGGACGAAAACACCCCGCACCTTCCCCACAACTATGAAAACAACTGCGTTGCCTACACGGGCACGCACGACAACAACACGCTGCTCGGCTACGTTTGGGAGCTGGACGACCCCACGCGGCTGCGTCTGATGGAGTACTGCGGCTACGAGGGCGATTTCGACCGTTGCTACGGTGAAGTCTTGCGCACCATGTTTGCAAGCCATGCCGGTCTTTTGATGCTCCCCGTACAGGATCTGTTGTATTTCGGCAGAGATACACGGCTGAACCGCCCCGGTGACAGCAACGGAAACTGGAGCTGGCGGTTGACAAAATCACAAGCCGAGGCAATTCCGACCGAGCGTCTTCTCGGCTTGAACCGATTGTACGGAAGACTGTAAAACGAAACAAAAAAAGGAACGGACCGACTTTTGGTGTCGTCCGCAAACGCAGGTTTAAATTAAGAGATCAAAAAGCACTTACGATAACGAAAAAATCGTCTGTCATAAGTGCTTTTGCGTTACTTTTGTCTTACTTTCCCGACAGTAACGGTGAAGTTTTCGCTTTAGCGAAAGTGAAGTTGCTTCGCAGTGAAGTTTGATGCAGAGCATCAAGTGAAGTTAAGCTTGCCCCACTTTGCCGTAGGCAAAACTTCACTATCCGCAGGATAACTTCACTTACGAAGTAAACTTCACTTGCCCCTTGGGGCAAACTTAGTTAATGGGCGCACTCGAAAACTGCGTTTTCGGGCGCGCCCATTTTGTAAGCCGATCCGTTTTTTGTCAGTCATACAATTTTGCCCAACGCCGTTTTTTCAAAAACTGCCAAACGACGAGTGCAGCCAAGGAACAGACGATCACACCGCAACAAACGTAAATTCCCTTTCCGATGCGGCTCTCTACCTTCAATTCCTCCCAAAGATCGTTCAGCATCTCCAACCGATCGGGAGAAAGGTTCAGATATGCCTGCTTCGGTGTCGAACTCGCTTCCTCACCATACAGAATATCCATCGCATCCTCATGCACCTCGCTCATTGCCTCAATATAGTCGGCATTCTCGCGCACGGTAGTCAAGGGCGACGCATAATAGGTGTAGCTTGCGTTTGCCACCGCAATATCCTCTCGGCACATGAAATTGATATATTGCATCGCCAAATCGGCATTGCGAGAGTTTTTGGGAATGCACATTGCATCCACGTAGTAGTTGGTTCCCTCTCGGGGATAGAAAAATGCCAGATCGTCATTGTCCTCATACATGGAAAGAAAATCTCCCGCATAGTATGCGGCAACCGCTGCAGAGCCACTCTTCATCTTGTTAAAGATCTCGTCCATCACGTAACCCTGCACCACGTCCTTCTGCGTTTTCAGAAGCTCCAGTGCCTCTCTCCACTGCTCGGGGGTGGCTTCATTGACGTCGTAGCCCAAGCGGTACAGTGCCGTACCGAAGGCATCACGGCTGTTATTGAATTGCAGAATATCACCGCTGTAATCGGCATCCCACAACAAATCCCACGAGCCAAGCTGCTCGTCGTCCGCCTTGACGATCTTCGAGTTGTAGATCACGCCTACCATGCCGTAAAAATAGGGCACCGAGTAGACCGCGTCGGTATCGTCCTCGTAATAGACGTTTTCACCCTTGAATTCATCGGAAATATATTGGTAGTTTGGAATTTTGGAAAGATCCAACGGCAAGAGAAGTCCCTCTCCAACCATTCTTTGAATCATATAGTCCGACGGAATAATGACGTCATAGGTGGAAGACCCGCTGCTGACCTTGGCATACATATCCTCGTTGGAGGAAAAGGTGGAGTAGTTGACCTTGACGTTTCTGCCCAGCTTTTCGCGGCAATATTTTTCAAACTCGGCATTGGTATCAACGCTGCCCTCCGAGCCGTCGGAGATATATTCTCCCCAGTTGTACACGTACAGCGTTTCGACCTTGGTGCTTTTCCCGCAAGAGGACAAAATCGCACAAAGAAGAACAAGCATCAGCAGAAAAAGAGTATAAAGGCAAGCAAAGCGTTTCATCTTACTTCGTCACCCCCGTTTGTTTCTTTTTGCGACGACCGCCTTCATCCTTTGCTCCGGCAATGTTCACCGCAATAAGGAGCGCAAGGATCACAACGATCAACAGCGTGCAAAGCGCGTACATACTGAATTTGACCTCGTGCGCGGTCTGATTGTAAATATACAAGGGCAGAGTTTTGAAATCGGGCGAGCTGACGAAATGGCTGATGATAAAGTCATCCAACGACAACGCAAAGCTCATCATAAGTCCCGATGCAATACCCGGCATGACGTACGGAAGCTCGATGCGGAAAAAGGTCTGCGCGGGAGTACATCCGAGATCAAGTGCCGCTTCGGTCAGGCTTTTGTCCATCTGACGGAACCTGGGCAACACCGAAAGGATCACGTAAGGAAGATTAAACGTGGTATGCGCCACAAGCATCGTCCAAAAGCCCAGGGTATTCGAAAGCTTCAGCATCGCACCGACACCGACGAACAGCAGCATCATCGATACACCCGTTACGATATCGGGGTTCATCATCGGAATATTGGAAACGCCCTCCATTGCACGCTGATAACGGCGACTTTTTGCACGCGCAATGCTGAACGCCGCCAAGGTGCCGAGTACGGTTGCCAGCAACGAGGAAGCAACCGCCAAAATCAAAGAATTTTTCAGAGCAGACAGTGCCGCACCGTCGCGGAACAGCTCCTCGTACCACTTCAGCGAAAAGCCGGTAAAGGAGCTGAGGCTGTTGGACGCGTTAAAGGAAAACAGTACCACAACCAAAATCGGAGCATACAGCAAAAGGAAGATCAGACCGATGTAAATTCTCGACAAAAGTTTCATACGATGATATCCTCCCCACTGTCCGAAAACTTATTCATCACCGCCAAGGAAAGCAGGATCAAAATCATCATCACCAAGGAGATTGCCGCGCCCGTGTGGTAGGTGACCGCATTTTTGAACTGACGGTCGATCACGTCACCCAACAAATCAAACGAGCCGCCTCCCAGCTTCTGCGAAATATAGAAGGTACTCATCGACGGAACGAACACCATCGTTATTCCCGAAACGATACCGGGCATGGTCAGGGGCAGCACCACGCGGAACAGCGTTTTCGTGCCACTGCAGCCAAGGTCGGCCGCCGCCTCCAAATACCGCTTGTCCAGCTTGGTCATTGAGGTATAGATGGGAAGCACCATGTACGGCAGGAAATCGTAGATCATACCCAAAATCACCGCCGCCTCGGTTCCGATAAAGGTCATTTTCTCAAAGCCGAGCCTTACGAAAAAGGAATTGATCAAGCCTCCGTTATCCAACAGTGCCATCAAGGAATAGGTACGGATGAGCAGGCTGATCCACATGGGAAGCATAATCAGCGTCATCAGCACGTTGCGCGTGCGCGCCTTCATCTGCGACATACAGTACGCAAGAGGATAGCCGATCAAAAAGCAAACGGCTGTGGCAATCAGCGAAAAGCCGATCGACATCACAAAGGTTTGCGAATAGGAGGGCAACGTTCGGATATTCTCCAGGGTAAACGCACCGTTTCGGTCGGTAAACGCAAAATACACCACGAACAAAAGCGGCGCAATGATAAAGAGTGCCGACCAGGCAACGTAGGGAGAACCCGAAAGTCGCTCAAAAACAGACCGTTTTTTCATGCTTCCTCCTCTTCCTCCGTTACGTCGGAAAGCTTGTCCAATTCATCACTGAACGAGGAATAGTCGCCAAACATACCCGAAAATTCGGATTTTTTCATAATGTGGATGGCATCGGGATCGATCGAAAGTCCGATGGTTTCTCCCTCGGCAACGAAATCGGTGGTTTGAATCATCCACTTAAAGCCCTGTACGTCCACAATGATCTCGTAATGAACGCCACGGAAGGTAACCGTGGTCACAAGACCCTTCAGCATTCCCTTTTCGGGGGCTACCACGTCCACGTCCTCGGGACGGATCACCACGTCAACCGCTTCATTCTTTGCAAAGCCGCCGTCCACACAATCAAACACGTGTCCTGCAAACTTTGCGCGGCAGTCCGCCAGCATGATGCCGTCTACGATATTGGATTCACCGATAAAATCGGCAACGAACGCATTGACGGGCTCATTGTAAATATCGGTAGGAGAGCCGATCTGCTGGATATGTCCGTTTTCCATGACCACAACGGTATCGGACATGGAAAGAGCTTCCTCCTGATCGTGCGTCACGTAAATAAAGGTAATTCCCGTTTGATGCTGGATATTCTTCAATTCATTCTGCATATCCTTGCGCAGCTTCAAGTCCAGCGCGGAAAGCGGCTCGTCCAAAAGAAGCACCTTGGGCTGATTGACCAGTGCGCGCGCAATGGCAACGCGCTGCTGCTGTCCGCCGGACAGCGTGCTGACACGACGACGCTCAAAGCCACGCAGATTCACCATTGCAAGCATGTCCTTGACCTTGGTTTTGATCTCGGCATCGGGACACTTTTTCAGGCGCAATCCAAACGCGATGTTATCGAATACGTTCAGATGCGGAAAGAGGGCATAACGCTGAAAAACGGTGTTCACCTGCCGTTCGTACGGAGGCACGTCGTTGATCCGCTTGCCGTCAAAATAAACGTCACCCGTGTCGGGCGTTTCAAAGCCGCCGATGATTCGCAGCGTGGTGGTTTTTCCACACCCCGACGGTCCCAACAGCGTAATAAATTCTTTGTCGTGGATTTCCAGACACATGTTGTCCAGAACGGTTTCTCCGTCAAACGCCTTCGAGATCCCGTTCAGCCGAATCAGTACATTTTTGTTCATTCCGCATAAATACTCCTTAAAAGAAAAATATTCATGGAACACAACGGAAATCTTCCGCGGTCGGTTCTTTTTTCAAACGGCTGAAAATCTTGAAAAAGCAGATTCCGACACTTTGACCATAAACTTACAGGCTATATTGTAACAGATAGTAACAAAAAATGCAATAGCTTTTCAAAAAAAATAAAAATTCGTCATTATTCACAGTATTTTGACTTAAACCCGAATCAGTTGGAGTTAACTTTGAAAAACACCGATTTTTCTCTTAAAATCTCCCTAATTCTTTGTTTTTCTTGCTTTTTCATGAAAAATCATTCTCTAAAAAGCGAAGAAAAAGGCAAAGCGAAAAGAAGAAGAGCGAGATCCCGTTTCCCACCCGAATGAGAAAATAAGCGGCAGTTGCCCAAAGCAAAAACAAAAACAAAAAGGAGATCAGCTGCATGGTCCGATCTAAGAGGCGCACCGACAAAAAGCGCGACAGCATACATTCCAGCATACGTCCGCCGTCAAAGCTGCGCACGGGGAGCAAATTGAGGATTCCCAGCAGCAAAGAAGCCGCGGAAAAATAGAGGGACACGGGCAACACCTCCCAAAAAAGCCCCGCCAAGGCACCGCCGAACAGACTTGCAGTCGGACCTGCCGCCGCCAGCATCCATTCCTCCCCAAAGCCGAGCATTCTGCCCCCGATTTCCAATCTTGCTCCCGTAAAATCAATCTGCATATTCCGCAGTGGAATATGCATCAACCGTGCCGCCAAAAGATGTCCGCACTCATGCCAAAGGGCGGCAAGCAGCGTAGCAACGCCAAAGCCGGTTCGGTCGGTAACCGACAAAATCACCAGCACAATCAAAATACGCAGCGATACCCCTGTGCCGGCAGACAATCGTTTCATGTACATCCCCCCCCTTGTAACACCGTATGAACGCACCGTGCGGTTTATGCAGGTCATAACCACCTGCCGGCGGTTTTCGAGATACAAAAACACGGCGTTGCGACCGTTTGTCGCAACGCCGTATTCTAAAATATCGGTTTAACGATGCTCAAGCCAAGCAAACGTTTACAGCTCTCAGCTTCGCGCTGTTCTTGGGATCCGGCTCGGTATCGAACGTAACCTTCTGACCCTCAGTCAAGGTCTTGAAGCCCTCAACCTGAATTGCCGAGAAATGTACGAATACGTCGTCGCCGCCCTCGTCGTTGGAGATGAAGCCATAGCCCTTCTCCGCGTTAAACCACTTTACTGTACCTTTATTCATTTCGGGTACCTCCATAGAAAATAGAAATAGTTGTACCCGAAAAAACAGGTTCAAGGACCGCGCGTTATAGAAGGATCAACGGGGGAAGCCAAGGATGTTATCACGAATACAGTAGCAGTATAGCACAAAAGTGCTGAAAAGTCAATAGGATTTCTGATTTTTTCCAAATAAGTCGGGCAAGCTACGGCAGCCGCTTTTCGGCATAGGACAAGAGTGCCTCTCTTTCGTTTGGAAGCTCGCCGTCGATGACGCGTTCGAGCAGCTCGGCAAGCATCTCTCCCAGCTTCTTCCCCGCGGGATAGCCCAACGTCAAAAGATCGGTTCCCGTCACCGCCAACGATTTCAGCGACAGACACGCATCCTCCGCGCGGAGCCTTCGAACCAGCCGAGGGATCTCCCATACACTCGGCTTCGGCTCGTTGTAGGGAGCTGCGTGCGCCAAGCGGTCGCACCGTTGCACCTCCATCAAACGAAGAATATTCTCGTCACTCATCTTGCACATCAGCCGCTTCACCGCCCGTTCCTCGGCAGGAAAATCGCGGTCGTGATAATCCACAAGCTGTACCACGGCGGAGATCGTCGCGTTATCAAACCGAAGACGCTGCAACACGTCACGCGCCAGTTGGGTACTGACGGCACCGTGCCCCTTGAAATGTCCTCCCTCGGCATCCTCGGTGTAGGTGTGCGGCTTGCCGACGTCATGCAGATAGATTGCAAGCCGCGTGATCAGGTCAGCGTTCGATTCCTGCAGAGCCCTGAGGCTATGCTCGTAAACGTCGTAGCAATGGTATCGGCTGTTTTGCAAAAAATCAAACGTGGGCGCAATTTCCGGCATGAAGACGGCAATCACGTCGCGGAATTCGCGCAGAATCCGCACCGCACCAATCCCCATCAAAAGCTTACAAAACTCCTCGCGGATGCGCTCGGCAGCAATATAGTGAAGCAGCTCCTTTTGGTCGTGAATGGCACGCGCGGTGGACGGATCAACCGTAAAATCCAACACTGCGGCAAAGCGAATCGCACGCAGAATACGCAGCCCGTCCTCCGAGAACCGCTTTTCGGCATCTCCCACACAAGCAATCGTTCGTTCGCAAAGCGCCGTTTGCCCCTCATAAAGATCCAAAAGCCCCCGTTCGGGATGATATGCCATGGCATTCACCGTGAAATCGCGTCTTGCAAGGTCATCCTGCACCCGTCCCGAAAAGGTCACGGCAACGGGGTGTCGATGATCGGCATACTCGCCGTCGTCACGGTAGGTGGTAATTTCAAGCGGCATACCGTCCATGATCACGGTCAGCGTTCCGTGCTTGATTCCCACGTCGAGCGTGCGGCAGTCCGAAAAGCACGCGGCGGTTTCCTCGGGGCGCGCCGAGGTCGTAATATCCCAGTCGTTCGGCACGCGCGAAAGCAGACTGTCGCGCACGCAACCGCCAACGGCCCAAGCCGTGTAGCCATGCGCCTCCAGCCGTCGAATCGCTTTTTCCACCGGCATCGGCAAATCGATCTTCATTCGGTCACGCTCCTTTCATCAAACAGTAAAATTGCGCTCATTTCCTCCGAAACAGCCGCGCGGCGTGAGGCTTGAGCGCAAAATACAGCAGCATTCCCAAGCAGTATGCCGAGAGTACCTCTCCCAGCCCAACGGTCAAGGCAAAGAAGGCAAGTCCCCCCTCAAATCCATAGGCGTATGCCAAAACAGGCGGCACGATCAGCGTGTTTGCGAGCACCGTAGGAAGCGGTGTCAGAAACGCTCGACGACGCAAAAGATAAGCCCCCAGCGCACCGAGAAGCGTTGCAAGCGAGCCGAACAACACGTCTTGCCAAAGACACGCCATCAAAAGATTGGACAAGAAGCATCCCACGGTCAAGCCGGGGATCGCCGCCGCCGTCCAGATCGGCAAAATACACAGTGCCTCCGAAACGCGCACCTGGATTGCGCCCGACGCAAGACCGAACGAGCCGATCACCATCGTAAGCACCGTATACAGTGCCGCGATCAAGGCGCTCTGCGTCAGAAAAAGCACACGTTGCCTGTTTTTTGATGAATGTTGCATTTTTATTTCTCCTTAGTTTTGTTTATCGTGAGGATGGTTACGAACTCACGTTTGATTCATAAAGAATCACTCAATCGCCGCCAAGCACCTTTTGCAGTGCCTCGGTTGCCGAAAGATAGAGGTACAAGGATCCCAGACAAACCAACGGGATTCCCTTTTCACGGCTGTCCAGAACCGCGGCACGGACTCCCGCCTCCACGGTTTCATGCGCGGTAGCCTCGATATGATGCATCACAAAATGTTTCGCATAGTCCTCGGCAGACAAGGCTCTTGCACCGCCGGGGCAAACCGTGAATACGTGCGCCGCGATCGGCTTCAGCTTCTCGATCATCTCGTCGTATCCCTTGTCCGCCATCACACCGGTCAAAAGGTTGACGGTTTGACCCGGAAAGTAAGTACGGATGCTTTCCACCGCTGCCGAAATGCCCTGCGCGTTGTGTCCTCCGTCGTACAGAATGGGAAGCTCACGGTTCAGCAATTCAAAGCGTGCCGGCCAAGCAACCGTGGAAAGACCCTTTCGAATTGCCGATTCGGAGATTGCAAGGTCACCCTGCTCACACAAAATCCGAACGGCGGTCAGCACCGTAGCGGCATTCAACGGCTGGTACGTGCCGAGCAACGACAGGGAAAGATCGGTATAGTCCTCATAATCGAACACCGTACCGTCCAAGGTCAGCGATTTGACGCGCAGCGTGGAACGGTCTACCGCATAAAACGGTGCGTTTTTTTCGTGCGCCACAGCGCGGATCGTGCGCAAGGCGGCAGCGTCCTGGCTACCGTACAGGCAAGGACAGCCGTGCTTGATAATGCCCGCCTTTTCCCGTGCAATTGCCTGAATGGTGTTGCCAAGCAAGGCGGTATGGTCAAAATCGATACCCGTGATGACCGACAAAAGCGAGGATTCGATCACGTTGGTGGAATCCAAGCGTCCGCCAAGTCCGGTTTCCAGCACCACGACGTCACATTCGTGGCGGCAAAAATATTCGAATCCGATGGCGGTTACCAACTCAAATTCGGTAGGCTTCTCGTCCATAGAGTCGGCAAACGGGCGGATATAGGACGTAATCTCTGCCAGCTCTTCGTCCCCGATGCAAGCACCGTCGATCTGCATTCTCTCGTTGAATCGGCGGATAAAGGGCGAGGTATACAACCCGGTTTTGTAGCCCGCAGCGGAAAGAATTGCCGCCAGCATCGCGCAAAACGAGCCCTTTCCGTTGGTGCCCGCCACGTGTATGAAGCGGAGCTTCTTTTCGGGATTGCCCAGCTTTTCGCACAAGGCTCTCGTACGGGAAAGACCCGGATTGCAAAATTGCCAGTTGATATTATGGATATAGCTCAAGGCTTCGGTATAGGTCATAAAACTTACCTGCTTTCAATCATTCGTTGAATGGATTTGCGTCTGAACAGCCAACAGAGGATACAGATTTCAAGAGTGGAAATTGCCAAGTAAAGAGGAATGCGGAGCAGCACCGCAATGCCGTAGAATTGATACAGTCCAAAGGTTTTGATCGTCATGGAGCCGATCACGTGTGCCAATCCCGCGGAAAAAACGATCTGCAGCGTTCCGCGCTTGCGAACGGCGAAGCGTGATACCAAGCCCGAAACGACACCGATCGAGCAAGCTCCGAGCGTGACGATCAGATTGGGAGGATAGATCTGATTGGAAAGCAGATAGCTGATCAGATCCGACCCGACGCCCACCATGCCGCCGACAATCGGACCGAAAACGATCCCCGAGAAAATAATGGGAATGTTTTCAAAGGTGATGCGGAACAGCCCGTTTCCGAAATTCAAAAAATTCTTACAGAAAATTCCGATCATCACACTCATTGCCGCCATCATTGCGGCGAGCGTCAGTCCTTGTACGTTGCGAAAAACAGAGCTTCTTTTTTGCATAAAAAATACCTCCTTTTCCACCCATACGGCAAAGATAAGGAGGTCGCACCAAGCTATAAAAGCTCTCTCCGATCGGCCATACGAAGCGGGATGCAAGACACGAACCGCAAGAGCGCAACTCTTTTCGTCCGTTCGACAACTCCCCGTTCGAACGGCACTAAAGGGATAAAACCAACGCCCGTGTCTTTACTCTTCATATTTTCCGCGCATCGCGGAAGAAACTATTCTACTGTATATTATATAAAAAACGGAAACGCTTGTCAAGACGGCATTTTTACAGGCATTTTCCAAATAAGGATATCATTTCTTGGTAATTTTGCTTGTTTTCTACTTAGAACTTGCAAATGCGAACGATTTATGGTATACTGAAAGCAACGATACAAACACGGGAGGGATCAACTTGAAGCTCATTGTTTGTTTGGACGACCGAGGCGGCATGGCATTCAACCGCAGAAGGCAGAGCCGTGACCGCATCCTGATTGAAAATCTTGTACAACACGTAGGCACTGCCCGTTTGTACGTCACACCGTATACCGCCAAGCTGTTCCGGGGACACGTGCTCGATCTTTGGGAAACCGATACCCCACTCCTCGATGCGGGCAGCACCGATTACTGCTTTTCGGAATTGGAGGCTCCCTCACACGAGGCAGACGTTTCCGAATTGACCGTTTACCGATGGAACCGCCATTATCCGTCCGACACCGTGTTTTCTTTGAATCTTTCCGACTTTACGCTTGCGTCCACCACAGAGTTTGTCGGCTCATCCCATGAAAAAATTACCAAGGAGGTATGGAAAAAATGAAACGTCTTACGTCTTTGAGGCTCGTCGCCCTTTTACTCGCGCTTCTGCTCGTTTTCACGGGGTGTATCCAAGATCAGGCAGATCGCGACTTCGATACGACGAATAGCGCATCCTCCGACAAAGCCGCAACGGCAACAACCGAGGACGCTCTTTCGGAATCCGGCGCCCCCATTTCGTCCGAGCCTGAAACCGAACCCTCAACAGAACCCACAAGCGAGCCCACAACCGAGCCCGCAACCGAACCCGTAACCGAGCCCGTAACCGAACCCGTAACCGAGCCCGTAACAAATCCTGCTACCGATTCTACCACCGTCCCGACATCCGACACCTCTACGCCCTCGACCCCCGCAGATCCCGATGAAATTCCTCCGTATACGGGGGATCCTTACGTGGTGCTCAACGGGAACCTGCCTCTGTTCAAGCCGTCACAGTATACCACCGTTTCTTACGAGTCCTATGCCGATACCGATGAATGGGGACGCTGCGGCGTTGCCATTGCCTGCGTGGGAATCGATTTGATGCCTACCGAGGAGCGCGGCGATATCGGATCGGTCACTCCCACGGGCTGGAAATCGGTGAAATACGACCACATCAGTGGAAAATACCTCTATAACCGCTGTCACTTGATCGGATTCCAGCTCAGCGGTGAAAATGCCAATGCCAAAAATCTGATTACGGGAACGCGTTATCTCAACATCGAAGGTATGCTCCCCTTTGAAAACATGATTGCCGACTACGTCAAGGAAACCGAAAACCACGTGCTGTACCGCGTCACACCGATTTTTGAAGGCAACAATTTGGTTGCATCGGGCGTGCGAATGGAGGCATATTCGATTGAAGACAACGGCGAGGGCATCTGCTTCCACGTATATGCCTACAACGTACAGCCGGGTGTCACCATCGATTATGCGACGGGCGACAGTTGGCTCTCCACCAACACCCCCGAGTCCTCCGAGCCGATCACAACCGATTCCGTCGCAGAGCCGACGACCGATCCCTCGACAGAACCGGCAACCAAAGCCCCCGCCGCGGACTATATCCTGAATACCTCAACGAAAAAATTCCACGATCCCGACTGCTGGTCTGCCAAAAAGATCTCGGATGCCAACAAGGAAAGCGTTCACACCTCGCGTGACGACCTGATCGAAGACGGCTATTCCCCCTGCAACAACTGTAAACCCTAAAGCCATACCGTCAGGATAAAAAATATATGAGTATGAACACAGACAAGAAAATCAAGGTCATCATCGACACCGACATCGGTGACGACATCGACGACGCGCTGGCACTCTACGTTGCGATGCGGGAGGAAATTGAAATCGTTGGCATTACCACGGTCTTCCGAACCACCGAGCAACGTGCGCGCCAAGCAAAAAAGCTGCTCTGCGACTATGCAAACGGGTATGAAAACGTCCCCGTATTCGCAGGCTACGGCACACCGATCAGTGTGGGCGTTTCGGACGAGCCGAGCATTCCTTACGATACTCCCGATCCGGAAGACCCACGCTACACCCCCGATGGATGCACACCCGAGGATGCCGTGGATTTCATTATCGATGCCTGCTACCGTTACGGAGAAGAGCTTACGCTCCTTGCAATCGGACCGTTTACCAACGTGGCAAAGGTCATCCAAAAGGACGCAAATGCCCTGAACCGAATCCAAAAGGTTGTCATCATGGGCGGTGCATACTATAAACAGTATGCCGATTGGAACGTGCTGTGCGACGTGGAGGCGGCGGATATCATGTTCCGCGGAATCGACCGACTGGAATGCATCGGGGCTGACGTCACGCACCAAGCCGTTGCCGAGGATGCCCTGTATAACAACCTCTTTCACTACCAAGGAAGCGAGCCGGCACACGCATATCTTACCGAGCTTTGCCGACTTTGGGAGGTGACCCACCCCCATACCAAGCCGGTGCTTCACGACCCGTTAGCCGTTTTCTACACAAAATACCCCTCCGTTTGTACGATGCAAAGCGCCTCGGTGGTGGTTTTAACCGAGGGTTACGCACGCGCAATTACGCTGAACGTGGATGCCTACAGCAAGAAAAAATACCATCCCGAGGACTACGCAGACCTGAACGAACACCGTCGGGCATTGGTTGCAAAAGAGGTCGATCTTCCCGTCTTTCACGCACACCTTTTACGAATTTTTACAATTTAAAAAACAAGCGGACTGCTTCTCATCATCGAAAAGAGTCCGCTTGTCTTATTTTTTATTCTTCCGTAAAGCGATAGATGTCTCCGGTTTTTGCAGAGGTGTAAATGCCCTCCAAAATGCGCGTGATAACGTATGCCTGCTCGGGCAACGTAATGGGATCCTTATCCTCACGGATTGCCTCGATCCACAAGCGTGCCTCGCGGTTTGCCATGCTCTCGCCCTTCTCACCGCCGTTGAATGCAACGCCACCCGCCGTAAAGGAAGGCTGCAACACGTACTGACGTCCGTTTCGAACACCGTTGATGCGTACACCGTCTACCATATCGGCTCCCGCTTTTGTACCCGAGAACTGCGTCACCGCCTCGCGCACGTCAAGCGTATTGAGTGCCCAGGAGGTTTCCAAGGAAATGGTAGCACCGTTCTCCATCACCACGAAACCGAACGCGGAATCCTCAACCGTAAACTTTTCGGGATCCCAATTGCCCCACATATTTGCCTGATCGGTGTCGTTGTTCAGCTTATGGTAGGTCGTACCCACGCAGTACTTCGGCTTGTAGTTGTTCATCAGCCACAGGGTAAGGTCAAGCGCGTGCGTGCCGATATCGATCAGAGGTCCTCCGCCCTGCTCGTACTCGTTGAGGAACACGCCCCACGTGGGGACTGCGCGGCGGCGCAGGGAAATGGCTCTTGCGTAGTAGATATCCCCGAACGTACCGCTTTCCACCTCGGATTTGAGGTACTGGGAATCGTCGCGGAAGCGCGATTGATACCCGATGGTCAGCTTCTTGCCGGTACGCTTTGCGGCATCCAGCATCTTCTTTGCCTCGATGGAATTGATTGCCATGGGCTTTTCACACATGACGTGCTTGCCTGCCTCAAGTGCATCCACCGTAATGAAGCTGTGCGAACGGTTGGGGGTACAAACGTGAACCACCTCGATCTCGGGATCCTTCAAAAGCTCCTTGTAATCGGTATACACCTTTGCGTCGGGAGTTCCGAATTTTTCTTTTGCCTCTTCTGCTCGCTCAAGAACGATATCGCAGAATGCCACCATCTCGCAATCGGCAACCTTTTTCAGCGAAGGCATATGCTTGCCGTTGGCAATGCCGCCGCATCCGATAATTCCAACCTTAATCAATCTTGCCATGATTTGTACTCCTTGTTTCGTTTTTATTCTGCAGACCCCGCGTCTGTTGGCAGGGGCAAAGCTTCCTTTTTTGAGGACTTCTCTTTTTCAAGCGGCGCAATCACTCCGTTGTTCTTACGGTACGCGTCGGGGGAACAGCCGTATCGATTCTTAAACATGCGGCTAAAGCTGTACAGCGACGGATAATTGAGCTTGTCCGCCACCTTCGTGATCGACATTTTTTGGTCGAGAATCATATTCTTTGCCGCTTCCAGACGTTGCTCGTAGAAATAATCCATAATCGAGCGTCCCGTCGTCACCTTGAAAAGATTGGACAGATAGCTGTAGTTGTAGCTGAGTGCCTCGGCGATTTCGGAAAGTTTCTTGATAGTATAGATGTGTGTATCGATGTAATGCATAATCTGATAACAAAGGATCTCGGAATCCACCGTATCCACACCTCTTGCGTGTTTTTTCTGCTTTGGCTGAAAGGCGCGGATCACGTAGATCACGATTTGCTCAAACATGTGACACAAAAGCTCTTTGGAGCAATATTCCTCATTGTGCAGCTCCCAGATGGCGTTTGCAACCAGCGACACCACGTTTTCGCTTTGGAACAAACGGTCCGCCGCGGTGGGACGCTCCCCGATGATCTGCATCAAGCGCTCCCGATGCTCCTGATTCTTCAGTCGGAACGCAAAAAAATCATATTTCAAGGGATCGGAATGGTCGGATATAATGCCGTGCATTTCCCAAGGTCCGCCAAGATGCACGTCGCCTCTGCCAACCTTGACCTCGGTTTCTCCCGTGATCAGCGTTCCCTTTCCCGAATTGACCACCGTCAATTCGAAAAAGTCCTCGTGCTCACCCATCATTTGAAAATCGGCGTTACAGTAACAGCGTCCAAGCTGGATCAGGGAAAGATTTCCAAACTCCAACGGATGCTGAAAATAGTTATTATTCAAATGATATTGATGATAATGCGTTGCCATAAAGCACCTCCTTTTCGGGGTGTATCCGATTGAACACATTATAGCATACCGATACTCAAAAAGCAAGCCTTTTGCTCCACATTTTTTTGTTTTTTTACAAAAAAATTGCTGTAAAATTACGGCATTGAAAGCTCCAGAAGTGCTTCCCGATTGGTGCAGTAGCAGATATCGTCTCGTCGGCTCATCATCTTCAAAAACTCCTCCATTTGATCCCACGTATCGTGGATATCAAACTCGTACGCATGTCCCCAAACGTAGTAGATCTGCTTTTTTTCGGGCTTCATTTGCAAAAACTGCTCGCCAAGCGCAAACATACGGTCCATCTCCTTGTGGTGATAGACCGAGGGGCAAAAATCGATCAGCTCGGTTTGCACGTCAAACGAGAAATTGGAGGTCGTATTTCGCGCGTAGCGGATTCCCGTCCGCGTTTTGACCAAATCGACCACACGCGCGTCAACGTACGGGCTGCCTCCGGGATATGCCATGCCCACCACCTCGTAGCCGCAAAGCTCGGATAAAATCAACCGATCCTGCTCCACCTCGCGCACCAATTTGTCATCATTTTCGATCAGACGGAGATTGGGATGCGTCAAGGTATGCGCCGCAATCTCATGACCCTCGTACACGTACTTGATATCAGCGTGCTTGATCTTGTTGTGATTGACCGTCCTGCCCTCGCGCTCCATAATCCTTTGTTCACCCAAGCGCGCGCTGTTGAGATTGAAGGTTGCCCTCATTCCGTATTTGTTGAACAGCTCGATCAAACGGATGTCCTGCGTCACGCCGTCGTCGTAGCTAAAGGTTAAAAATTTCTTAAATTCCATCTTTCCTCCGTCCTTTCGATGATAAAATCGGCTCACTTCCGTATGCCGAAAAGTGAGCCGTTTTCTTTTTACGTATACGGTTCCGTTTACATATACGTTTCTATGATTCTGTACAAATTCTGCGCGTAGATCTGTGCGCCCGCATCGATGGGGTGCAAGGAATCGCTGGTAAACGCTTTCATGTGCGGTGCCAAATTGTCCCCGCAAATCACCGTGACGTTCTCAAGATCGGCGGTCTGCTGAGAAATCAGATCACAAATCACGCTTACCGGTGCTTTACAAGCGTCCCCCTCGGCAGCGTCGCCCCGCCAGATCGGAGAAATGGCAAAGATTGTCGACTTCGGATACAGTTCCGACAGCTTTTTATAAAAAGCACGACAGTTTTTCGCAATGGTTTCATAGGGAAGATGCCGCCAATCGTTGGTTCCGTACGCAACCGTGATATAGTCGGGTGCCGTTGCGACGGGCTCGTCCAAGAGCTCCGGGAAAAAGATCTCGCCGCCAATGCCCTTGTTCATCGCATCGGCATCCAGCAAACGCGCCAAGGTAGAGGCATAGGTCAAGGACGGATACTTACAATCGTATCCTTGCGTAATAGAATCCCCGTATTGAAGCATCGTACGGGAACGGTTGAACGGCTCAAAGCTTGCACCGTCGTCCAACGTAACGTCGGAAAGCTCCGTCGCCATCACCCACGGAAGATAGAGCTCCACCTTGTGGCTTCCCTCTCCCAGCGCGACCTCGGCGCGTGCTTCGCGGTCGATGTAATCGTCAAGCCCCACGTGCTTGATCATCGCACCGTCTTGGTAGACGTCGATGCGCGGATAAATACGCGGAATCGGACTTTCCTGACATTTAAAAAAGCGGAAAGAAAAAGCCAACGTGTTGGAATCGGTCACGAATGCCAACCGAACGCCTGCCGTTGCAGGGGTTTTAATGGCTCTTCCCGGATAAATTTCCTCGTAAATCTTTCGTTGCGCTTCGGTAAAGCGGTGAAATTGAATCCACTTACCGTCAAGCTCCACGCTTTCTGCGCCGCGAACCGCCGACGCAACCTGCACGAAATTCAAAATCATGGTCAATACCTCTTCTCAATAATCATAGTTGTAAGGCTTCCACCGGGTTTTTATCCCAAGCTTCCGCGCAATTCTCCAAAGCACGTACTTGACGTTCCGAACCAAAAACCGTGCGGGATACAAGATGTACCACAGCCGCACGTAGGCTTGATAGCCCTTGCTTTTTGCCACGACGTGCCGATTGCCACGGTAAAATTCCTGCATGACACCCAACACCTGCTCGTGCGGCACCCGTTCCTTGCGATAGGTGTTATCGCCCCGAATCACGTAATACCCGTCCTTTACCCCGATGACGCGGTGCAAAACGTATTTTCCGTCGGGACGTCGGTACAAGGGGAGATCAAATTTAGACAGCGTTTCCCCCTCGTTGACACGGCGGATAATCACGCGGTCACGGCGGTTTCGGAGCATGGGCCACATGCTGACGCCTACCGTTGTGCTGACGTAAAAGCCGGTTGCGTCAAGCTGCTCCTCGATCTCTCGCTTCATACGAACAGCTGTGCTTCGCGCATCGACTCAACCAATCGGTGTACGTCGGCAGCTGCCATCTCGCGCGAAACCTCGTATTCGGCAAGCAAAGCCTCAACCAGCTCCTCCTCAGAAATATCCTTCTCTGCCATCAACTTCCACAAAAATGCGCCCGTTTCGTTCAAACGAAGCATGGCATGGAAATGCTTGCTGGTTTCACCGATCGGCACGGCAACGTAATAGCCGCCTACCTGCTGAATCGTAAAATCGGGATTGATCTTCATATCGAACTCTCCTATTCTGGTTTTATTTTTTTCGCATGGTTTCAAAGGAAAGTCTTGCCGCTTCCTTTGAGATATTGCAATGTAAGAGATAGAACGGCACACCGCGGACAAAGCTGTCCATCAGCATCAGCTGCTTCATCACCGACTGTCGGGGACCGCGCAAATAAAGCTGGTGAATCAGGCGGTCAACCGCCTCGCCCTCCGAAACCGTTTCAATGGTATTGATCTCGCCTCGCTCAATAAAGCAAACCGCCGCCAAGGGAGCCGAAATATTCTCGCCCCAGTTCTCCTTGCCGTTCCACGGGGTTCCGAACGCGGTGAGCGTACCGTCCTCCTCTACGCGAATCAAAGGCTTATCGCCGTTGAGAACGCGGGCATTGGGAACGGTTTTCAGCCAAAGCGCGCAATGCGTCGATTTTCCGACACCGCTTTTTGCGGTAAAGGCATAAGCGTATCCGTCAACCTCCAGAATGCAGGAATGGAACAAGAACACGTTATGCGCGGGAATCAGCTCACAGATATGGCGGTATAAGCAGATGCTCTCGCAATAGTCCGCCGCATAGTCCCCCAAGGCTTGTTCCTTGGCAATTTCCTCGGGAGAAGCCGACACGGTAAATGCAAGATCGCGCGCCTCGCACAGATAGTCCTTGCATTGATGCTCCACGAAGGAATAGCGGTTGTCCATACCGATACGGACCCCTGCCAACTGAATTGCAAACATGACGTTCTCCTTTCCACCGACACTTGATATCTATACAAGCTTCATTTTATCACAAAACCGATCCAAATGCAAGAGATTTCGCAATATTTTACAACGAATTTATACGGTTTTCAGAATCAAGATACGGACACGTCGTTTCCGCGATGGCATCTCGACGTGTCCGTTTTGATTTTATGAAAACGTAATTTCGTACAGCGCGTTGCGGATAGAATCCGACATCGCGATACTGTTTAGGGAGATTGCAATATCTTCCTTTGAGGTCGCCGTCTTGTACACGGCAAAAATTGCGGTCTTATCAACCACGGGCATTTGAGCCGCCATCAGGAAATCGAATACACGCTCCTTAAAGTTCCCGTTTCCGTGCGGACGGGCACCTTCAAGCGTGATCTCAACCCTTTCGTCGGGAGTCAATTCCGCAAGCTCTACCGAAAGCGTGTTCGTTTCCTCGTCATAGGACTGCGACACAATCTTTTCTCCCCTTGCCACGGCATTCTTCTCATAGCCTCTGAAATGCAGCGTAAAGCTTCGCTTTTGCGGGAGGAAAGAACGCTCCCCGCGCGTGGAAATCGAAAGAACGGCACGCTCTCCCCAATCCAGCTTGAAATCGGTAAAGGCGCATTTGCCAAGTTGGTAATCGTAACCGTCGCCCGCGTCCTCGTATAGCTCGTAGGCTCCCGACGCGCCCGGGAAGACGTAAATATCCATTTGCTTTGGATTTTCAACGCAGTTATCACCCCACGCGTCCTTGGAAAGCGGAACGATCGCACCTGCGCGCGCCAGCACCGCCTCGTCCCGAATCGCGCGGTTCAGATAGACGGTACGTCCGCCGCGGTAAACGCGTCCCGTGAACACGTCCGTCCAAAGTCCGTCGGGAATGTATGCCCTGACCCCTGCCATGCCGCTGTCAAATGCGGTGGGAGTGGTGATCGGGCAAACCATCAAAGCACTGCCGAAGAAATACTGATTGCCAAACTGCATGACCTGCGCGTTTTCGGGATAGCGATAGTAAAGCGGCGTTATCATGGGAGTCAGCTCCATCGACTGTCGGTAGGATTCCGAATAGATGTACGGAATCAACCGGTGGCGCAGACGGAAATAACGGCTGACGATCTCCTCGGCTTCCTTTCCGTAAACCCACGGCTCCTTGCTCGTAAAGGGATCGCTGCTCGAATGCATTCGCAAAACGGGCGAGAATACACCGAATTGCACCCAACGGATAAACAATTCTCTTTCTCTGACACCGGTTTTGAAGCCACCGATGTCGTGGCTCCAGCACGTATAGCCCACGTTGGTGGAGGTTGCGGTAAAGTACGGCTGAAACTGCAAAGATTTCCACGTGGCAATGGTGTCACCCGAAAAACCGAACGGATAGCGGTGACTTCCAAGCCCCGAATAGCGCGACAGAATCATGCCGCGACGGTCCTTTTTGCAGTTGTCAAGATAGTGGAAATGGTTGAGTGCCCAAAGCGGATCAAGCCCCTTGATGGCGCTTTCGGTTCCCGATTGCCAATCGATCCACCAAAAGTCTGCTCCGAGTTCCTCGTTGCTGTGAATCAAGTGCTTAAAATATGCCTTGATAAATTTGGGGGAGGCAATATCAAAATTGACGGGGTCCTCGCGCGTAGCATCAACCCCCATTTCCTCTGCCATTGCGGGATATGCGTCCTCAAAGCCCTGCACACCATCGGCGGGGTGCAGATTCAAGCCGCAATGCATCCCGTTTTGATGAAGATACCCGAGAAATCTTGCGGGATCGGGGAAGAAATCCCGATTCCACGTGTACCCCGTCCAGCCTCTTCCGTACTTCTCTTCCACCTCGGTCACGTGCCAATCCATATCAAGCATGGCAACGGTAAAGGGCATCCCGTGCTCCTTGAATTTCTCCAAAAGCGCGGAATAGCTCTCCTCGGTATATTTCCAATATCGGCTCCACCAGTTGCCATAGGCGTATCTGGGCAGCATCGGAGGCGCGCCCGTCAGCCGATAAAAATCACGGATGGCTTCGGTATAGTTGTGATGGTAGCAGAAAAAATATACGTCGCTGTTTCCCTCAATTCGCTCTCCCACCCAACCGTTTTCGTCCAACAAAAGCGATTTGCTGTCGTCGAAAAAGCTGCGGCCGCCGGTATCCTGCAAGCCAAAATCAAGGGGATACGCACCGTCGACCTTGTCAAGCGTTCTCGTCGTTCCCATCAGATTGTTGTGTCTTGGAGGATTCCCAAAGGTGGTGGCACCGTATTTCCAGCGTCCCGCATAGTTGGTGCAGCGGTTCTTTGCGTCAATGTAAAGATTTTCCGGCGAAAACGTCTTTTTGTTGTAGACAAGATGGAAATCCTTCGTGTCGATCTCCAACAGCCCCTCTTCCTCCTTGACGTGATATTCGGGGGTGTCAAATTGACGGTTGAGCACAACCTGTGACGGACGATCCTCAAAAATCCCCTTTTCACTGTATTCAAGACGAAGCAAATTGGAGGTCAGCACGGTAAAGCGGTAATGCGCCCCCTTTACAACGCTCGCGGCATTGCACGTTCCCCGTCCTAAATATTCGGGATGATTTTCATAAAAGCTTTTCATAAACGCAGTTCCCTTTCCTCTTAAAATTCTTATCAATATCATTTTATCACAGTTTTTTCACGGAGTATATCAAAAAAAGTACCGTTTTCGGGTAAAAAGTTTATATTTTTAACAATTCTGCGGCATTGACATTTGTCAGATCCGATGCTATAATAGGGTTGAAGGGAGTGACGCTGATGAATCCATGGCAAGAATTCCGATATTCACCGCAGAAAAGTCCGATCAGCATCAAAAAAATCACGCGATCGGTCGGGTACACGCACAAAAGCACGCACATGCACGGCTTGAACGAGCTGCTTTTGATATCCTGTCGTGCAAACGGACTGGTATTCAGCAACGGGACGACGCAACGCATCAAAACACCTGCCTTGATCCTCCATCGCGCAGGGTCTTATCACTATGCCGATACCTTTGATTCGGAAAACGAGGGGTATTCCTGCTACTGCATCTACTACGATGAGAAATTGATTCGGCAAATTCCCGAGGAGCTTTCACACGCATCAAAAATGCTTTGCAACGACTGTCTTGTGATGGAGCTGAGCTCGGACGAATGTGCGCGCTTGTCAAGCCTTGCGCAGCTGATTGCCTCGGACGGTGCAACCCAAGATCCCGTCAGGTCGCGCCTTTTGCTTCTCTTGATTCTGCACGAAGCCTACGCGCTTTTGCCGTCCGCGCCCGTCTTTCGGCTCAACACCCCCAACAACTATATTTTTGAGGTGGTTCAGTATCTCACGCAACATACCGAGGAAGCCTTGACCGAAAAGCAGCTGGCAGCCAAATTTCACGTTAGTACCACCAAGCTGAACACCGATTTTCAAAGGATCACCAATCAAACGCCCAAAAGCTTTTCCAAGCAAATCAAGCTCTCCCGCGCGTCGGATCTCCTTGCTTCCACCAAGCTGCCGATTGCCGAGATTGCTTATCTCTGCGGCTTTTCCGGTGAAAGCTATTTCATCCAATGCTTTGGGAAGCAAATCGGGGTGACCCCCAATGCCTATCGCAAGCAGATACATTTACAAAACGAACCGACGTGAATTGTAAAAAACGTCTTGACAACCCACACGGTTTCGGATACAATGACTCTATAGCGCACAAGTATTATGCCTTCTATCACGGAAGATTTCATTCAAATCATGCTACAATAACGCAAGCAATTCTTATCAAGGAGGGACTGTTCATGGCGAAATACGACGTTGCCGCATACGTTTGGCCTGCATACACGGGAAACGAACCGCGCGCCAGACTGTTTTGGGAGGAAGGAATCGGTGAATGGCAGACTGTTAAAAATTCGAGTCCCAAGTCAAACGGGTACGTTTGGAACAGAAAACCATTGTGGGGCTACGTAAACGAAGCCGATCCCTACGTTATGAGTATGCAGATTGATGCTGCGACCGATCATGGAGTAAACGTTTTTATTTACGATTGGTATTGGTATGACAATCGCCCTTTTCTTGAAAACTGTCTGAACGACGGCTTTCTGAAAGCTCCGAACTGTAACAAAATGAAATTTTACATCATGTGGGCAAATCACGATGCCAATTATCTGTGGGATATTCGCAATTCCGACAGCTTAAAAGAAACCGTTTGGAACGGAAGTGTTGACCGTGTGCAGTTTGAAACCATCGGAAAGAGATGGATCACTCAATACTTTACCAAAGAAAATTACTATAAAATAAACGGAAAACCGGTTGTCAGCATTTACGATATGAAAAATTTCATCGGCGGTCTTGGCGGTGTGGAAGAAGCCGCACAGGCAATGACGTGGTTGAAGGAGGAAGCCAAAAAAGCCGGTCTTGAAGGGATTCACTTTCAGTTTATCCGTTGGAACGAAAAGGGACAGAATATTACCGGTGTTGACGGAAAAACGATTGCAACCACCCCCGAGCTGATAGAAAAAATGGGCTTTGACTCGCTGACACATTATCAGTTCGTTCACTTCGTCAACGTCACAAGAGATTACTGTGACATCGTCGGCGATGTGACCAAGGAATGGGATCTCATTCAAGAAGCCTACAATATTCCCTATTACCCGCACGTGTCGATCGGTTGGGATAACAACCCGAGATTCAAGAGCTTCAAAGATAGAATCATTGAGAATAACACCCCCGAAAATTTTGAAAAGGCACTGCGAGAAGCAAAACGGTTTGCCAACGAAAACAAGGTATCTCTCATCACCCTGAACAGTTGGAACGAGTGGACCGAAACGAGCTATCTCCAGCCTGATAATCTCTATGGCTACGGCTATCTTGAAGCCGTTAAGAGAGTCTTTTCGGAGGATCGCTAAACACACAAAAATCATTTGCTTTATGCAACGGGAGGAATCCGTATGGACAAAAAACGATTTGTATTTCTGATGCATCTCGGCGGAAATATGTGGCAAAAGCCGGGCAATACCAAGGGCTACAAAAAGGAAAGCATCGATTGGGTTTACCGCGACTATCTGGTCACCGATGATGCCACTTGGAGAACGGTAACCGATTTTTTGCCGACCCGTAAAATCAATACCCTGCTGATCGATATGGGCGAGGCGGTTGAACTGAAAACCCACCCCGAGCTGGCGGTAAGGGGCAGTTGGTCGCAAAGGAAGTTCAAGGACGAGCTGAAAAGACTTCGCGAAATCGGTCTTGAGCCGTTACCCAAATTCAACTTTTCGGCTTGCCACAACGCGTGGATGAAGGACATGATGTACAAGATCGGCACGAAGGAATACTACGAGTTCTGTCGGGATATCGTCAACGAAGCCTGCGAGCTGTTCGACGGTCCTGCACTCTTCCACCTCGGCATGGACGAGGAAGACTGGATGTCACAGCACCTCAACGGTCATTCGATCATTGTCACAAAAAGCCCCGAACAGTTTGCCGAGGATACCCAAAAGCTCTTTGATGTCTGCGCGCAAAACGGCGCAAGACCGTGGATGTGGGCGGGGGTTTCCGCGTTCGATTACTACGGCGGTGAACAACGCTTTGCCGAGGCGGTACCAAAGGACGTGGTGCTCTCCAACTACCACTACGGCTCAATCCACGTAGATGCCGACGATATGTACGCGTCCCCCTCGGTTCTGCACTATAAAAAGCTGGAACAGCTTGGATACGATCAAATTCCCTGCGCCTCCACCTGGTCAGAGCCCACCTGCAATCTGCGTACCATGAATTTTGCAAAAAAATATATGGATGATGGAAAGCTTCTCGGATTTCTGAGCGCACCGTGGCACCTGACCATCCCCGAGATGCTTTACGGTCTTTTGCACGACGCAACCTGCCAGGGTCTTGCCATTGAAAGGTATTACGGAAAAGAGTCCTAAAGCAACCGCACTGCCCCTTTGAAGAAAGAAACAAAGATCATTTTCCTATTGACGGTTCTCCCGATATGTTATATAATGGGGTGACGAAAATTTTCGCACAAGGAGAAATACCATGAATTACTATCAAATAAAAAGAGCAGATCAAAAGATTGATTGGTCGTCGGTGGCAAGCCTGGAAATAGGCTGCAGATACCTCGATACCCCGCAAAAAATCAAAGCGTTTGCGCAAATTTGTTATAACGACGAGGGAATCCAGGTACATCTTTGGTCGGAAAACGACGACGTAAGAGCCGTTGAAGTGGGGCACTTGGGTGCGCCTTACGAGGACAGCTGCCTGGAATTTTTCTTCGCTCCCATGGAGGGTGACGTTCGATATTTCAACATTGAGTTCAATTCCAACTGCTGCCTATACCTCGGGCTGGGAAGATGCATGGAGGACCATACCCGATTGATCCACGAGGAGGAGGGCGCAAATATTCTTTCCCCCAAGGCATCGCTCACCGATACGGGCTGGGAAATTTTTTACACCGTCCCTTACAAATTGATCCGCCGATTCTTCCCCGATTTTGAAATCACCAAGGGAAAAACGATTCGCGCAAACTGCTTCAAGTGCGCCGATCTGACAACACCTGCCAACTACCTCTCGTGGAATCCCGTAGATCCCACCCCCTTTACGTTCCATAAGCCCGAATGCTTCGGTGTGATGGAATTTGATGCATAAAAGGAAACATGGTCTGTCAAAAAAAAGGCTAATTCATTACAATAGAACTGCACAAAAAAGCCTCCCCTGTGTAAGGGGAGGTCAGACTATAGACAAAAGGTGTATTCAATCGCACATTGTATAAAGAACAATCCCTCAGTCGCTTCGCGCCAGCTCCCTTTACACAAGGGAGCCTTTTTTATTCCTTTGTTTGTGCAATTTATCCTGAATGACACAGCCTTTTTTTGCTCAATAGCGGTACTTTTTGCGCAAAGCCACCAAGAAGATGACGCTGACAACTGCAGCCATCAATTCGGCAACAACCACCGACAGCCAGATACCGTCGGTTCCCAAAATCAAGGGCAATAAAAAAACCGCCGCAATTTGAAATACCAAGGTGCGCAAAAAGGAGATCACTGCCGAAACCAAGCCGTTATTCAGCGCGGTAAAGAAACCGGAACCGAAAATGGCAAGTCCGCTGAACAAAAACGAAAAGGAATACACCGCGAATCCGCGCAACGTCAGCGTATACAGCTCTTTGTCATACCCCACAAAGAGCTGAGAAAGAGGACGGGCGAGCAACTCTCCCAAGCCCAGCATGGCAACCGAAAAAATCGAGATCATCACGATGCTTTTTTTCAAAAGACTACGCAGCTCGTGATGATTCTGTGCGCCGAAATGAAAGCCGATCACGGGTGCCGTTCCGATGGAATATCCGATAAAAGCGCCGATAAAAATCATGGTGACGTACATCAAAACACCGTATGCCGCCACGCCGTCCTCGCCGGCATACTTCATCAGCTGAATATTGTACAGCATCCCGACCAGCGACATCGACACGTTGCTCATCAGCTCCGAGGAGCCGTTGGTGCAGGTTTTCAGCAGTGCCGCACCGTCAAAATTCGTTTTTGTCAAGGAAAGAAGACTGCTGTTGGGACGCGCAAAATAAATCACGGGAATCAAACCGCCCACAATTTGGCTCAAGCCGGTTGCCACGGCGGCACCGACGATGCCCCAGCGGAATCCGACAATAAAGAGCGCGTCCAACGCCATGTTCACAACCCCGGCAACCACGGTGGAGGCAAGCCCGAGCTGTGGCTTTTCCGCTGTGACGAAAAAGCTTTGGAACTCCATTTGCAGCATAAAGCCCGGCAAGGCAACGAGAATGATTCTGCCGTACAGCACGCAATCCGAAAGCATCTCGCCCTCGGCTCCGAGCAATTTCGCAACGGTTGGCAAAAAGAGAATGCCAAGCACGGCAACCGCCACGCCCACACCGATGGAGATATAGGTCAGCATGGAAAAGAGCCGATTCGCCCGTTTCGTGTCCCCCTCTCCCAGGGTTTTGGACACCAGCGCACTGCCGCCCGCACCGAACATAAAGCCGAACGTCCCGAGAATCATCAAAAACGGCATGATGAAATTTACCGCCGCAAAGGGGGTCTTTCCCACGAAATTCGACACGAAAAAGCCGTCCACCACACCGTAGATCGACGTAAAAATCATCATGGCAATCGACGGCAACGTAAAGCGCAGCAGCTTTCGGTAAGTAAAATGATCAGACAGTTGAATCTTCATGCTTTCAATCCGATCAAGCCTCGTTGATAAAATCATTCTGCATATCTACAACAATCAACAGCTTCATATCAAACCTCTCCTTGCAATTATTGTTGCGGTATCACCGCGAAAAAGACGAGATCCTCTTGTTCGTCATTTCGCAGGGTATGCGCGTGTCCCTTGGGACAATAGTGAAAATCCCCCGCCGAAAGCTGCTCGGTCTTTCCGTCCATCAAAGCGATCCCTTGTCCCGAAATCACGTACAAAATCTCGCAGGAATCCTCGTGGGTATGCATTCCGATGGAGCATCCCGTCTTCAGGCAGCCTCTCATAAATCGGTTTGCATCGTTGACCACCATACGCGTACGCAACGCGCCGTCACCGTCCTTAAAGTGCTCCAAAACCAGCTCTTCCACTCTGTCAAATTTCATGATTCCAAACCTCCCGTATCATGTTCTTCAAAAAATACACCGTTTGCAAAATTTCTCGGTCATCGCCCAAAAGCTCCAAGGAAACGTCACCGTCGTATCCCGCGCGTTTCAGCTTTTCAAAGCAGTAGCGGAAATCGGTTACGCCCTCGCCAATGGGACAATCGGTCAGATAGCGTCCCGCACGGCTGACGTACGATCTTTTCTGCGGATCGGGAGAATCGGTTACGCGATAATCCTTGACGTGTACGTGTCTGATATCGGTGAGAAACGCATCGTAAATTTCACGTGCAGAGGCATCGACGAACAAGCCGTTTCCAACGTCCCCGCAAATGCCGACGTTTGAGGAATGACGCTTGATTTCGTCGTAAAAGCCCCGTAGCCCCGCCACGCCGTTGAAATAGCAGCCCTGCGGCTCGTACAAGCAAGCCATCCCGCGAGCCGCCGCGGCATCGGCAATCTGCACGGCATACGGCAAAACAGCGGCAAGAACCGACTCGTAGGGCACGACAGTCTTCCCGAAATCAAGCCCCGGGACCAACGTGTGATGAATCTTTGGTGAACCGATATCCGCGGCAAAATCAACCAAGCGCAGCATTTGCGCGGTCGCGGCTTCCACGTCACCCCAAAAAAGATCGACGCACGCCGAAAAGCAGGACACACGCAAGCCGTTTTCGTCCAAAATCCGTTTTACCTCTTTTGCCGTATAACGGTTGCAAACCGAGGCTTCGTCAAGCGGAAGAATCACTAAAAATTCAACCGCGCCCAAGCCCAGATCACGCGAATGCCGTGCGGCATATTCCAAACCGCGTGTCTTCAAATCCTTGTAAAAGACACTGTAATTGACAAATTCCATACGACAAGCTCCTTGCAAAATAACTTCCATCATTATATACGCTTCTCTCAAAAAAGTCAAGTATTCTGTCAAAGTTCTTGCTTTTTCCAAAGAAATATGCTATAATACACAATGAATAAATTGCCGCGCAGACGGCACGGAAAGAGAGAAACGCTATGCAAATCGGAATGACGGCAGGAGCATACACCCCCGATCTATCGGTTTTTGAAAAGGAACTCCAAACGCTCAAGGAGATCGGCTTTACTTGTATCGATTATCAGGGCTTTATCAACACAAAAACCGAGTTGTTTTCCCTGAACGACGAGCAGTTTGACGCGTACGTCCTCGCACAAAAGCGCATTCTGGAGAAGGTGGGGATGCGAGCCTATCAAGTGCACGGTCCTTGGCAGTGGCCCGCAAAGGACGACACCGAGGAGGGGCGCGCCGAGCGTTTTGAAAAAATGGCAAAATCGATCCGCGGCACGGCTCTCTTGGGAAGTGACCGCATGGTCATACACAACCTCATGCCGCAAAAGCGCATCGACACCGATCCCGCAGCCGTCAAGGAGCTGAATGCTATGTTCCTGACAAGGCTTTGCGAGGTTGCAAAGCAATACGCCGTCACAATCTGCTTGGAAAACATGCCGTTTGCCTGCCAGTGCCTTGCAAGACCGCGGCAGACGCTCGAATTTGTCAAGTCGTTGGGGCTGGAAAATCTCCGTGTCTGCCTGGATACGGGGCACGCCGAGGTTGTGGGAACGACCCCTGCCGATGCCGTACGGCTGATCGGAAAGGACTCCCTTTATGCCCTGCACGTACACGACACCGACGGTCTGCGTGACCGACATTGGATCATCGGTGACGGCATCATCGATTGGGAGGATTTCGGCACGGCACTCTATGAAATCGGCTTTGACGGTTGCTTCTCCATCGAAAGCGTAATTGACGCAACGCTGCCCAAAGCCGAGAAAAGGTCGCAGCTTACACGGCTTTACACAGCAGCATCCAAAATAATCGGGACTTGAAACAATCCGATGCTGCGATCCCCCAAAAAGCTGTAAAAAAAACACACGTATTTCCGCGCTTTGGAAATGCGTGTGTTTTCTATCTTGTTTCCTGCTTCAATATACTTACGGTTCCGGAAAGGAATCGGCAAATGCAGTTGCCAGCTTGTCGCAACGCTCGTTGTAGGGGTGTCCGTCATGCCCCTTTACCCAAACGAATTCCACCTCGTGCTTTGCCAAAAGTGCTAAAAGGCGCTCCCAGAGATCGGGATTGAGTGCCGGTGATTTGTCCGCCTTTTTCCAGCCCTTTGCGCGCCACGACTCCGCCCATCCCTTTGTGATTGCATCCACCAGATATTTGGAATCCGAGGTCAGGGTCACACGGCACGGCTCACGCAACGCAGCCAAAGCCGAAATTGCCGCCACCAGCTCCATGCGGTTGTTGGTGGTCATTGCTTCGCCGCCCGACAGCTCCTTTTCCACACCGTTATACACCAAAACCGCCCCCCAGCCGCCCCGTCCGGGATTGCCTCGGCAGGCACCGTCGGTATAGATCGCCACGTGCTTCATCGTCCGTTCTCCTTTCTCGGTCTTTGATTCGTCCTTTTGTATTATACCGCATTTTCTTGCTTTTTTCAACCGTCTTTTCTCTTTTTTTCTAAAACATCTTGATTATTTGTGAACTTTCGTTTATAATAGAGGTAAGTATGGGCTTTTCGTCACACGACACTATTTTTTGAAAAGGAACTGTATCTATGGCTGAGAAAAAGAAAAGACGTTACCGCCTTGGGGATCGCTCGGACGGTTATCGGTTGAGAACCATCAACCCCATGAATAAATTCATGCCCTATATCATGCCGCAACGGTGCGATGCCTGCAATACCTACGCGGATATGTTTGACATCACCAAAACCGACCGCTTCTGCCGCGAAAAGGTAAAGGAAGGAAAAACCAACTTCGGATTTCTGCACGTGATGCTGGGCGCATACGTTCGTACCATCTCACAGCGTCCCGGAATCAACCGATTCGTCAGCGGTCAAAAAATCTACGCACGCAAGGATATCCAAATCTCGATGGCTGTGAAAAAAACCATGTCAATCGATGCCCCCGATACCATGATTAAGGTGCGCTTCAATCCCGACGATACCATCGACGAGATCTATGAAAAATTTAATGCCGCCGTTACCGAGGTCACCTCAAAGCCCGATGACAAATCGTCCTTTGATCGCTTGAACAAGGTGCTCTCGCTCATTCCCGGGCTTCTCTGCCGTTGGACCGTAAAGTTTCTCAATTTTTTGGATTATTTCGGTCTGCTGCCCAAAAAGCTGCTGTGGCTCAGCCCGTTCCACGGCTCTATGATTATCACCAGCATGGGCTCCTTGGGAATTCGTCCCATCTACCACCATATCTATAATTTCGGTAACCTGCCCGTCTTCATTGCCTACGGAGGACGCCGTTCGGTGGTTTCCTGCGATCGCGACGGTAAGGTTTCCACTAAAAAGTACATCGAAATGAAGGTGGTTACCGACGAGCGTATCTGCGACGGTTACTATTACGCGTCGGCATTCAAGCTGATCCGCCGCTACGTCGAAAACCCCGAGCTGCTTGAGGTCAAGCCCGAACAGGTATTTGAGGATATCGACTGAGCATCAAACGAACCGCTGAAGCTCTTTGGCGGTTCGTTTTATTTGAAAAAGATTGTTAAAAAAAATCAAAACCTCTTGACGGAAGCGTTAAAATCCATTATAATGTGGATAGTACTTTTTCCAAGGAAAGGATATTCTTATGACATACCGTATCGGAGTAGACCTGGGCGGCACCAATATCGCCGCAGGCGTTGTAAACGAAAGCTTTGAAATCGTTGCACAAGGCAGCGTTCCCACGCAGGCGGGAAGACCCTGCATTGAAATTGTTCGGGATATTGCCGCAGTTTGCAAAAAGGTGATCGCAGACGCGGGCCTTACCGAAGCCGATATCAAATCGGTCGGTGTAGCTTCTCCCGGTACCGTGGACGATGAAACCGGCATCGTATTCCGCGCAGCAAACCTGAATTTTTTCAACTTTCCCTTAGTTCCTCATTTGAGAGAAATGCTGAGCATCCCCGAATTCCATCTGGAAAACGACGCAAACGCCGCCGCTTGGGGTGAAGCAATCGTGGGTGCCGCAAAGGGCTCCAAAAGCTCGATTATGATCACTCTGGGAACCGGTGTTGGAGGCGGTGTGGTGGAAAACGGCAAGATCCACAAGGGCTTCAACAATGCAGGTGCCGAAATGGGTCACTTCGTAATTGAGGTGGACGGACGTCCCTGCACTTGCGGCCGTAAGGGCTGCTGGGAGGCATACTCCTCGGCAACGGGTCTGATCAACATGACCAAGGAAAAGCTCGCTGCTTGCGAGGCGGAGGACAGAAAAACCGTCATGACCGATTTGGTTGCGCAAAAGGGCAAGGTAAACGGACGTATCGCATTTGACGGCATGCGCCTTGGCGATGAAGCCGCAAAGGAAGTGGTTAACGAATACATTGAGTATCTGTCCGACGCGCTTGCAAGCGTCATTACCCTCTTCCAACCCGAGGTTCTGTCGATTGGCGGCGGTATCTCCAACGAGGGGCAGTTCCTTTTGGATCTCGTGGTTCCGCGCGTGCAAGAGGCTTTGCGAGGGAACGGCACGGCATGCCTGACCGACATTCGCATCGCACAGCTCCGCAACAACGCGGGCATCATCGGTGCCGCGGTTTTGGGAATGTAATACAAAGGTATATTTTTTGGGGAGAAGTCTTTTCGGCTTCTCCCCAAATTTTGTTAGAAATTGTAATTGGGCTTTACGGGAGCACCTGTTTTGCTCGACTCCATGATCGCAAAGCAGGTGGCAACCGTTTTGGCTCCCTCCCGTGCGCTCATTTTCACGGGAGTGTCGTTGAGAATATGCTCGGCAAACACGTCAAATTCACCTACGACGTTGTGATTGTCTACCTTGATCGGAATGATCTCGGGAGTCTTGTTCACCGCGATTCCGTCCTCGGACAGCGTCCAAAGCTGCATGGTGTCCGAGGTGTTGTCGCACAGAATCGTTCCCTTGGTTCCCCAAATTTGCGTGCGCATGGTGTAGGGACGCTTACAGCCCGTGGAAACGAAAACCTTTCCAATCGCACCGCAAGAAAATTTCAAAACGGCAATGGTTGCATCGTCGTAGGTCACGTTGGGGAGCAGCTTGTGACTGCCGTAGGCAAAGACCTCCTCGGGGTCACCTACCAACCAGCGCAAGAGGTCAACCGCATGACAGCCGCCCCCCACAACGCCGTGACGGTTGGGATCGGCTCTCCACTCGTGCAGAATTTTGGCATAGTCGTGCGCGTATTCGGATTCGGCAAAGCAGATTTCTCCGATCACGCCGGCATCGATCAGCTCCTTTGCCTTGACGAATGCCGGAGTAAAGCGGCAGATCTGACCCACCATAAATTTCGCGTCTGCATTGTCTGCCGCGCGAACGATGGCATCAAGATCTTCCCGAATAATCGCCAAGGGCTTTTCGCACATCACGTGCTTCCCCTTTGCCAAAAATGCTTCGCTCATTTCTCTGTGAAGCTGGTCGGGGGTGATGACCAGCACGGTGTTCATCTGCTCCAATTTGAGAAGCTCGTGCCAATCGGTAAAGCATTTTTCATCGGGAAGATTGTATTTTTCCTGCTCGGTTTTCAGCGTTTCCGGATTGACGTCGCAAATTGCCGCGACCTCGATCCCTTTGTCGATCAGACCCTTTAAATGATATCTTCCCATGCTCAAGCCGATCACACCGACCGAAAGCTTTTGTTTCATGATTCCTCTCTCCTTCGTATGGACTTTGTGCCGACGGATGCTTGACAAAAAGCACCGCCGCGTGTATAATTATCTTACCGCAGGAATGCAAAAAAGTCTATACAAAATCCAACATTTTTTTAGCACAATTCAAGCAACCGAACGAAAAAGGAGGGATCCCGTGCATACCGAATCGACCTATCATTGCAACTCGATGGAAAACCGACACACCTTTGATATCGCGGGACTGGTTTGCGCCTACCACTTTACTGCCAAGCCGAATTTTGAACCGCGTCCCGAACAATACGGCTTTTCGCAGATTTTTTTGGTTTTGGAAGGAAGCGGCAGATATACGTCCCCACACGGCAGCTACACGCTTTCGCCGGGAGTCATGTTCTACCGCCCCGCCGACCAAGAATCGATCTACGAATGGGACAGCGACAAGGTTTCGTTCGGAATCATCAGCTTTGTATGCAGCTCCCCGGATATGCAAGCCTTTGAGGGCGCGCCAATCTTTTTGCAGGAGGAGGAACGTGCAACGCTTTTGGACGTCATCAAAACGGGGGTTCGCATTTGCGAGCCGTTGCGGCACGATCAGCCGCTTCTCGGAATGCGCTTCAAGGACGGTATTCCCGATGCGGTTTTTGATTTTCTGCGCGCCTCGCTGGAGCGTTTCTTCGCCATGCTGTATTGCCGTATGCGGGGGATCGATCTCTTGCACGAGCAGACCGAAAAGGTAAGCCGCGTAATCGACGACTCGCGAATTTTGGAGGCGGCAAAGAGCTACCTCTCCGGGCATCTTGCAAAGCAGCTCTCCGTCAAGGCTTTATGCGAGGAATTGGGGGTCAGCCAAACCACGCTGACTCGTCTTTTCCGCCGCGAGCTGGATCGGGGCGTGATGGAGTACTTTACCGAGCTGAAAATCAAAGAGGCAAAGCAACAGATCCGCAAGAGCGACCGTTCTTTTACCGAAATTGCCGAGTCGCTCGGCTTTTCCTCGGTGAATTATTTTTCCCGCGTGTTCAAGCAAAAAACGGGACTGACCCCCACCGAATACAGCCGTTACGTATCGAAGCATTGAAGCAAAAGTACCGCCAAAAGCGGCACACCGTATAGAAAACGAATCAGGCGGTGCCTCGCGGCACCGCCTGATTTACGTAAACGTCTTGCAATTTTCAAGGCTCTGTTACAAATACGTAACGGTTTTTGAAGGGATTCACCGAAGGATAGCCCTTGTAGTAGCTATCGGGGTCGGTGATATTGGGAAACTCAATACAAAAGCAAAGAGCAATTTCTTCCTCGGTTACGGGAAGATCTTCACGGTCGATCAGCATCAAGTATCCCCACTTCGTATCTGCCATGACTTCTCCCCAATCGTCTTCTTGATTGGAGGAATGAACCGCCAACAGAACGTTCCCGGTTCGAACGAGTTTATCAAATTGTACCCTGATTCCGCCACACGACCCCGCCATCACCAAAACTGCTTTTTTTGTAAAATCAACGGCTTGCAGCTGCTCGTAAATTTCCTTGCAATCATCGGGAAGCGCACCACTCTTCAAAAAGTATGCATCAAGCTCGTCAAGCGTTGTAATCAATGCCGAACTCATTAAGTGATTTTTATCCAAAGGATACCATCCCTCCCCGTAGAAAGAATCCAACACCTCAAACGGTACTTCCTCTGTCGGGATGCTTTCCGGAAGATTCAGGCTTTCGCGCCATGCCGCGTATTCTTCCAGCGTTTTAGGTGATTCCGCTAAAACAGCCTTTACCGTGGGTTCCTCGGAGGATGGCGGCATTTCGGAAGATGCAGGCTCTTCGGAGGTTGCAGGCTCTTCGGAGGTTGCAGGCTCTTCGGAGCTTGTAGGCTCTTCGGAGGTTGCAGGCTCTTCGGAGGTTGCAGGCTCTTCGGAGGTTGCAGGCTCTTCGGAGGTTGCAGGCTCTTCGGAGCTTGCGGGCTCTTCGGAGCTTTCGGGCTCTTCGGAGCTTGCGGGCTCTTCGGAGCTTTCGGGCTCTTCGGACAACGTAGGATTTTCGGTGGACGGCAAGATACCCAAACCGTCGGTAGTTGAAATAGGTTCATCCTTTTCGGTTGCACAACCACAGAAGCATCCCAGTCCCAAGGCAATAATCAAAAGCATACTAAGAATTTTTTTCATGATAACTCCTTTCAATATTTGTTTTTCCTTGAGCAATTTTTAATTCCGCTTTTGTTAGACTTTCGTTTTGGTTTAATTTTAACAAAAAAAGCAGGAGAAGCTTTTATCTTTTTATACATTTTGCTACCCGATTAAATAGTAACATAAATAAGGACTTTTGTCAATACTTTTTTGAAAATTCGTGTAGTCGAATAAAAAAACTTTTTTTCGCTTGCCATCTTTCCATGTCCGATGAATCATATTTATACAATCTATCACCCCCAAAAATGGCTTTTTAAGTACAACTCAGGCGGTGCCTCGCGGCACCGCCTGACCGATATAATCAATCTTCAATATCCAAAAGCTTTGCCGCCGAAACGTGCAATGCCTCGCCTATCAAAAACAGCGTTTTCAAGGACGGGCAAAAATAGCAATTCGGTGCTTCCAGTTGGGAAATATACCCCGCGGACAATGCGCAAGCTTCAGCCAATTCTTCCTGTGTCATTCCCGCAAGCTTTCTATAATAGCTGATTTTTAACCCGATTTTGATCAAATTCATTTTATATTGGCTTTCCAGCACCGCAAATCACCTCTTTGAAAATATTATAAACTATTTACAAAAAGATTGTTATATGGTATAATATAGGAATCTTTAGACGATTTATAGTATTTTAAGGTAATGTTATAAGAAAGAGGGTTGAAGCTGTGAAATTGTTGATTGTAGGCTCAAGAAAGATAGAACAATTTGATTTGTCTGCATACATTACAGAAAAGTCGGAGTGGATCATTTGACGGATTGATCCTCTTTTTTGCATTGAAAGCACTTGACATCTTTCTTTGTCGGGTGTATAATATTCATGTAATCCTCCTTGCGAAAAGATTACTTTTTGCAATGCAAAAATAAAGATTTTGCAATTTACTTTGTAAAAAAACAGTGTATAATTTACAGTGGAAAATTTTGACACAATCTTTGAAAGGAACGGTGCAACATGAAAAAATTAACGCTGGCAATTATCGGTCAGGGTCGAAGCGGAAAAGACATCCACGGTGCCTATTACCGCAGAGAGGACAACAAATATTATGATGTCAAATACGTGGTGGATGCCGATGCGCATCGCCGCGCGGTTGCCGAGGAGATCTACCCCGGCTGCAAGACCTTTGCTTGTTATGAGGAGCTTTATGCGCTGAATGATATTGATCTTGTGGTCAACGCAACCTATTCCGAAATGCACTACCCCATCACGCGCGATCTGTTGCTTCACAAAAAGAACGTGCTGGTGGAAAAGCCCTTTGCGCGCACGCGCTATGAGTGCGATGAGCTGATCAAAATTGCCAAGGATCAGGGCGTTGTTTTGGCGGTCTTCCAGCAGACCTTCCTCGCTCCTTTCTATACGTTTGCCTATGATCTGACCAAGTCGGGCAAGCTTGGCGACATCAAACAGATCAGCATCCGCTATAACGGTCTTTCGCGCCGTTGGGACTGGCAAACCCTGCAAAAGAAATGCGCGGGCAGCACCTACAACACAGGACCTCACCCCATCGGTATGGGTCTTGGATTTTTGGACTTTGACGCCAACACTCGCGTTGCATACAGCAAGCTCGACACCGCGCTCACCAGCGGAGACAGCGACGACTATGCGAAGATCCTTTTGGAGGCGCCCAACAAGCCCCTGGTGGATATTGAAATCAATTCCACCGATGCATACTCAAAATATATGCTGAAGATCCAGGGCTCGCGCGGCACCTTCACCGCCAACACCAAGGAATACGAAATGACTTATATCGTAGACGGTGAAAATCCCGAGCGACCCGTGGTGGAAACCTTCTTGCAGAACGAGGCAGGTGACCCGATTTACTGCTCGGAAAAGCTCGTCAAGCACGTGGAGAATGGCAAATTCGACGGCACGGCATTCGACGTTGGAACCGCCTCCCTCTACGAGCAGCTTTACTTCCGCATCACCGAGGGCAAGCCCATGACGGTGACCCCCGAAATGGCGGCGAGCGTTATCTCGGTTGTCGAAACCGTCCACGCACAAAATCCCCTGCCCTTGAAATTCTGATTGTATCAAGTCAAAAACAGACACGCATTTCCGCGCTTTGGAAATGCGTGTCTGTTTCGTTTAATCGTGTCTTTGGTCAAAATTATCGTACGTTTCGCAAAATCTTGCCGAAAACGAGGGCTGTTCGCCTGCGACGTACAGGTGCGAGGTATCTCCAAAGGATGCCACGCGGAAAGCGGCAATTCCCCGTCTGCGCTCCTCGGTATAGATGGTTGTTACCGACGACGGTGCCGCGCAAAGTCCGTGCCAGAACACCATCGGGGACACCCCTAACAGATGCGACAGCAGAACACACTGCAAGCCAAAATGGCAAAACAGCACGATCGTATCGCTATTTGCCTCTGTCACGCGGTAGTAGCCGTTTTCGCGCCGGTAGCCATGCTCTGCAAGAAGCGCGTCCAGTCCGTCGGTGACGTACTTGTACCCCGCACGCATATCAACCGATGCAAATGCGGGGTCGTCCATCCATGCGTCACGGTCGTAAAAATGCGCCTTGCTCGTCCAATCGGCAGGCAGCCAATCCCAACAGCAGGAGGGCTTCGTTTCTCCCTCCTTCACGATATCCAGGGGAAACTCGCGCAACCAATCCAAAACGGTTGCCTCTCTGCCCATCTTCTCCAGCGTCGGTCTTGCGGTGTCACGCGCTCTGCCCAAGGGGGAGGTATAAAAGGCTTTGACGTCCCACTTGGAAACGCGCCGGGAAAGCAGCTCGGCTTCACGCCACCCCGTGGGAGTTAAAGAATCGATCTCGTAATTGGGATCGCCGTGTCGAATAATAATCAGTTTCATAAAGCACCTCGGTTTCCGACACGGCTGTTCCGTGTCTTTCTTAGCATAGTATAGCACAGTACGTTGCAAAAGTAAAGCCGAATAACCGTCCTCACTCAATATTTTTTATTCTGCAGTGCCGTTTCGGTATTGTAGATTGCCTGCTTGGACGCCTTGTCGGAATGCAACACGATATAGCTGTAGATGCTGTCAAACAGCGCAAGCTGTGAATATCTGGAGCTCATCCCAAGAATCGAATACTTGGTTTCGGCTGACTTTGTAAACAGCGCGTAATCCGAAACCGCCACGATCGGAGAATCCCCGTAGTTGGTCACGCAAACCGTTGCGGCACCGCAGATCTTACAAAGCTGTAATGCCTCCACGATATCCTTGGACGCGCCCGAGTGCGAAATTCCGATGGCAACGCTGCCCCGTTTCAGGTGCGACGCGATGATTGCCTGCATGTGGTTGTCGCAGCAAGCCTGCGCCGAAAGCCCCAATCGCAGCAGTTTATGTGCCGCGTCCTGCGCGATTGCCGCCGAGTTTCCAAGACCAAACAGCACGATTCGGTCGCTTTGCATCACAAGACGCGCCACCGCCTCCAGCTGCTCGGCATCCAAAACCGATTCGGTATCCTTCAAGGATTCCGCAATGTTTCCGTTTTGCTTGCAAAAGATCTCGTAGCACGTGTCACTCTTTTGGATCTCCTTGCCAAGTGCCGAGGATGCACTCAGCTCGCCTGCCAACCGAATCTTGAGTGCCTGGTAGCCGTCCAATCCCAACCGACGCGAAAGACGAACCACCGTTGCGTCACCGCACCCGCACTTTTTCGCCAATTCGGAAATCGAAAGCTCAACCATCTCTCCGGTATGATTCAGAATATACTCTGCGATCCGCTTCTCGGCAGGTCCCATTTCCCCCTGCAAAAACCGCAGTCTGTGCATGATCGATTCCATCATTTTACCCCAAATGAAAATTATTTTCATTTATTGTAGCATTTTTCGAGAAAAAAGTCAAGAGAATAGAAATAATTTTCAAAACTTCTTGAAACTGCCCCTTGCGTATGGTAGAATAAACTGTCTGAAAATATAAAATAAAAGAGGAGAATTCAGTTATGCAGATTCAAATGAATGAATTTTTGTTCTCAATGATCCTGACCGAGCTGGAAGATGCCGTTGGCGTTGAAAACTGCTCGGTGCGTCAAATTGACAAGGTCACACACAGCGTAGACTACTATTGGCTCTCGCGTATGTGGGCTGACCGCGGATGCCGTATGCCCGAGGCGGACTTCATCGTTTGCCCCAAGGATGCAAGCGAGGTATCCAAGGTTCTCAAAATTGCGAACTATTATAAGCTGCCCGTAACCACTTGGGGTGCCGGCGGCGGAACGCAAGGCGGTGCAATCCCCGTTTGCGGCGGTATTCTGTTGGATACCAAGCGCATGAACAAGATCTACGAGGTCAACACCGACGGTATGTACATCGAGTGCGGCACGGGCGCGATCTATAAGCACATTGAGTATGCCGCAAACGAGGTTGGTAAGGCAACCATGCACTATCCCTCCTCCCTGACCTGCTCCACCGTGGGCGGATTCCTTGCCCACAGAGGCATCGGCGTTTGCTCCACCAAGTACGGCAAGATCGACGACATGGTGCTCCAGATGGAGGTCGTTCTTCCCAACGGTGATATCATCACCACCTCCCCCGCACCCAAGCATGCGGCAGGTCCCGACCTCAACCAGATTTTCATCGGCTCCGAGGGCACGCTTGGCGTAATCACCAAGGCACAGATCCGCATTTTCGACCAGCCCGAGGAACGCCGCTTCAGAGGATTTTTGTTCCAGGATATGCACGGTGCATTCCAGGCATCCCGCGAGCTTCTGCAGAAGTTCAAGCCCTCTGTTATGCGCTTGTACGACGAGGCAGAAACCGCATCGCTCATCAAAAAGATCGTTGGTGTGGAACGCAAGGGCGCATTCATGAACATCGCCTACGAGGGTTGCCGCGAAATGGTAGAGGTCGAGGAAAAGATCCTGCTGGAAACCTTCAAAAAATACGGTGCCGAGGACCTTGGCAGCGAATACGGCGAAAAGTGGTGGAAGGAAAAGATCACCTTCTTCTATCCCGGTCACATGATGGACATTCCGCAGATGTTCGGCACGATGGACACCATTGCCCCCTACAACAAGATCGAGGAGATCTACTGGGCAATGAAGAATGCCATTGAAACCAACTTCCCGCAGGCAAAATTCATTGCGCATTTCTCGCATTGGTACGAGTGGGGCGCAATGGTTTACGACCGCTTTATCATCGAGGGGAAGGACGTACCGCAGGATCCCGTTGAGGCACTCCGTCTGCACCAAGCAGTTTGGACGTGCGGTGTTCGTGCGGCTCTGGCACACGGCGGTGTCGTGAACGATCACCACGGTGTGGGCATTAAGCTCGGTCGCTTGATGAAGGAGCAATACGGTCCCGCGATGCAGGTGTTCGAGGGTCTGAAAAAACAGCTTGACCCCAACGGAATCATGAATCCCTTTAAGCTGGGTCTTTGATCGGAGGTAGATTGAAATGATGATGTCTGAAAAATGTAAGCAGCACGTAGATTCCTGCCGTTTCTGCTGGATGTGCCACCATATCTGCCCCATCGGAAACGCAACGGGTCACGAAAGAAGCACGCCCCGCGCAAGAGCATTGGGCATTTCCCTTGTCAACCGCGAGGCAATCGAGCTGTCCGAAATTATGGATAATATTTACGAGTGCGCAGGCTGTATGGCTTGCGTCAAGGAATGTGTAACAGGCTGGGATCCCGTGATGTTCACCAAAGAGGTCAGAATGCAGGCTGCGATGGAAGACAAGCTCCCCGCGTACGTCAACAAATTGGTGGATGCTTGCCTGGATTGCGGCAACGCGTACGGCAAGACCGCAATCTGCGACACGCTGCGTGCAAAAATCGCATCCCATTCCGAAGCAACCGACACACTTTTGTTCCTCGGTACCGATGCACGCTACATGGCTTGTAAGCAGGCAGTCAAGGCAATCGAGGTGCTGGAAAAGGCAGGCGTTCGCTTCACCGTTCTTGCCGACGAGCCCGCATCGGGCGCACAGCTTGATTTTCTCGTCGGTGCGTTGGAGGAAACCAAGGAGCAAATGGCAAAAGCAGCCGGGATTATGAACGGCTACAAAACCGTTGTCATCTACGATCCCTTTGATGCAAAGGCAATCAAGCAAACCTACCACGAGTACGGTGTTGAATTGTCCGCAAAGGCAGTTACCTACACCGCGTTTCTTGCAGAATTGGTACAGTCGGGTGCCTTGCAGGCAAAGAAGACCGACCGCCGCGTGGTCTTCCAGGATCCTTGTCAGCTCTCCCGCGATCTGGAGGAAACCGAGGAGGCTCGCACGGTCATCTCGGCTTACGCACAGCTTGACGAGATGCTGCTCCACGGCAAGGAAACCGTTTGGGCGGGTAACATTCTGATGGCACAGTATATGCCGGACGTGATCGATCTGGTTGCAAAGAGAAGACTCTTCAATGCCACCTCCATCGGTGCAACCGCAATCGTGACGGCAAGTCCTGCGGAATATACCGCGCTCAAGAACGTCAAGGACAGCGGCGTTGAAATCCTTTCCATTGAAGATTTGATTCTTGCGTGAGGTGAACAACGATGCTGGTCAATTTGCAAACCGTATTAAAAATGGCGGAGGAGGGCAACTACTGCATCCCCGCATTTAACGTATACAATATGGAAACCGTGATGGGTGTTTTGCATGCCGCAGAGGAAATGCACGCCCCGATCATCATGCAGATCTATCCTCGCCTGATGAAGGAGGAAACCGGCTACTTCCTCTCCCCCGTGGTGCTTGCCGCCGCGGCACGTGCGAGCGTTCCCGTTTGTTTCCATCTTGACCACGGTCCGTCCGAACTGGAAACCACACGCTCTCTCCGTTACGGTGCCACGGGCATCATGCTCGACGGCTCCACACTTCCCTTTGAGGAAAACATTGCACTGACCAAACGTGTAGTGGATACCTGCTCTTATCTTGATATCGGCGTTGAGGGTGAGCTCGGTCACGTAGGAACCACAAACGACGCCGAAATGGACGAATTTACCACTCCCCAAGATGCAAAACGCTTTGTAGAGGAAACCGGAGTGTCCTGCCTTGCGGTTGCCGTCGGTACGGCACACGGCAGATATTCCAAGCCTCCGAAGCTCGATATCGACCGCATCCGTGCCATTCGTGAGGCAACCGGAAACACGGCTCTTGTGCTGCACGGCGGCTCGGGTGTTCCCGACGAGGAGATCAAAAAGGCGGTTGCGGCAGGAATTCGCAAAATGAATTTTGCCACCGACATCTGCTATGCGTTCCTGGACACCTGTCTTGCGGAGCTGCAAAAGCCCAACCGCGCCATCGCGGTGGACAACTTTATGAAAAAGCCGATTGAGGCAGTCAAAGAGTTCTGCGTCAGCCGCATCAAGCTGGTGGGTGCAGACGGAAAGGCTTAATCCATGAACAAGATCGTAGGAATCGGCGCGTGTGTATTTGACACGCTCTATAACGTTCCGACTTACCCCACGGAGGATACCAAAATGCGCGCGGACAGCAGCAAAACGGCGGGTGGCGGTCCGGTTGCAACGGGTCTTGTTGCCGCACAGAAGCTGGGAATTCCTACCGCTTATATCGGGAATCTCTCGGATGATAACGGCGGCTTGTTTCTCAAGGGGGACTTTGAAAAATACGGGGTTGCAACCGATTTGATCGACGTCAAGTCGGGCTACCGTTCCTTTGCGTCGGTGCTGTGGCTGTGTGCCGACAGCGCAACCCGTACCTGCGTTTTTGACAAGGGAAATCTTCCGCCCCTTGCGCTCAACGAAGCGCAAAAAAAGGCAATTGCCGACGCGACGCTTCTGATGGTAGACGGCAACGAGCTGGATGCCGCCGTGGAAGCGGCAAAAATCGCCAAGGAAAACGGCACGAGGGTGCTTTACGATTGCGGCGGTCTTTACCCCAACGTTGACCGCTTGCTGTCCCTGACCGATATCATGATCCCCTCCGAGGAGTTTGCGCTCGGTCACACGGGCTGTACAAGCGTTGAAGACGCCGCACGCGAGCTGTTTGCGCGGTATGCGCCAAGGGTCGTGGTCATCACCCAAGGCAAAAAGGGCGGCATTCTGTTCGACGGAGAACACATGGAGTCCTATCCCATCTATCCCGCAAAGGTTGTTGATTCCAACGGCTCGGGGGACGTCTTCCACGGCGCGTTTGCCGCCGCAACCGTGATGGGATACGACTACAAAACCTGCTGTCATTTTGCCAGCGCGACTGCCGCGCTCAAATGTACGGGGATCGGTGCGCGCGAAAGCGTGCCGAGCTTCGACACGGTAAAGAAATTTATGGAGGAAAACGGCTATGAACTTTAAAAAATCCTATCGCCCCCAAAAGGGCTATACACCGATCTGCAAGATCGGAGAATGCTCCCTTGGCAAGCTGGAATTCGGCATCATCGAATTGGATGCCAAGGAAAAGCTGACCTTTGATACCCAAGATAAGGAAACCGCATTCATCATGTTGCGGGGTCACTGCAACGTCTTCGTGAACGGCGAGCTTTGGGAAAACGTGGGAAACAGACAAAGCGTATTCGAAAACCGCCGCGCAGAAAGCTTCTATATGCCGCGTGAGCAGACACTTGAAATCGAAGCGATCGACTCTGTCAAGATCGCGGTTTGCGCAACGCCGGTTGCAGAAAAGACCGCACCCCAGCTGCTTCGCGAGGATCACGTCGTGCTCAAGCTGTTGGGAGAGGTTCCTTTCCAAAGAGAAACCAGCTTTATCATCGACCAAAATTCCAATGCCAAGGTGCTGACCATCGGGGAAGCCTACTGCACCGAGGGCAACTGGGCAGGATTCCCGCCGCACAAGCACGACGTAAACAACATGCCCACCGAGTGCGTTGCCGAGGAGATCTACTACTTCCTCTTCGAGCCCGAGCAGGGATTTGCGGTACAGTGCCTGTACACGGCGGACGGGGAGATCGACGAAGCCTACCGCGTGAAAAACGACGAGCTGGTGGAATTCCCCTACGGCTACCATACCACCGTATCCACTCCCGGCTATCAGACCTACTTTTTGTGGCTGATGGCGGGTGATTATCAGGGCTTTAACCGCAGCAGCGACCCCGATCACGCTTGGATCGAAAAGCGCTGAGGGGTTCTGTGGAGAAGAATATGAAGTATCTTCTTGGAATTGATTTCGGAGGCGGTGCCTCCAAGGCCACGCTTCTTGCCGAAAACGGGCAGATCGTGGCAGAGCATACCGTGGAATATCCGACGCTTTATCCCGAAGCGGGAGCTTGCGAGCAATCGCCTGCGGATTGGATCTCGGCACTGCATGAAAACTGCAAAGCAATCCTTTCAAAAAGCGGAATTTCGCCCTCCGATATTTCCGCCGTTGCCATCGATTCGGCAACGCATACCTCGCTTCTTTGCGACAAGGACTTCAAACCGCTTTGCAATGCGATGCATTGGACCGACAGCCGCAGCAGACACGAAGCAACCGATCTTTTGTTGGGATACGGAGAAGCAATCTTTGAAAAAACCTTTCACAAGCCCGACACGATCTGGACGCTTCCACAGCTTCTTTGGCAGAGGCGCAACCGCCCCGAGCTGTTTGAAAAGGCACGCTACGTCTTCTTTGAAAAAGACTATATCCGCTATTATCTGACGGGTGTTTTCTGCACCGATTATATCGAAGCCGAGGGCAGTATGCTCTTTGATTGCACGAAAATGCAATGGGACGAGGCACTTTGTGCGCTCGTCGGAATTTCGGTTGAAATGCTTCCCCCCATCGTTCGTCCCACCGATATCATCGGTGCCGTAACAAGCGAGGCGGCAGAAAAAACGGGACTTCTTGCAGGCACACCGGTCATTTGCGGAACCACCGATACCGTGATGGAGGTCTTCGCATCGGGAGCAGTTGAGCAAGGCGACATGACGGTCAAGCTGGCAACGGCGGGACGAATCTGCGTCATCACCGACCGCCCCTACCCCGACCGCCACTTGGTCAACTACTCACACATTGCAGACGGGCTGTGGTATCCCGGCACGGCTACGAAAGCGGCGGCGGCTTCCTACCGCTGGTACCGCGACACCTTTGGAGGAGAATACCGCGAGCTGGACGAGGCAGCGGCAAAGCTCCCCATCGGAGCCGACGGTGTATTCTTTCACCCGTATCTCAACGGGGAATTGACCCCTTATGCAGATCCGCAGCTGTGCGGCAGCTTCACGGGGCTTCGTGCAACGCACACCAAAGCACACTTTACCCGCGCGGTTTTGGAGGGCGTTTCGCTCTCGCTTCTTGATTGCAAACGCTATTTGGACGGCTTGGAAATTCCGCACAAGGATTTTGCCACGCTGATCGGCGGCGGCACCAAGGGGACGCTCTGGCGGCAAATTACCGCAGATGCCCTTGGGATCACACTGCACGTCACCGAAAGTGCCGATTCCTCGTTTGGCTCGGCAATGCTGGCAGGCATCGCAACGGGGGTATTCTCCAACGCGAAGGACGCCGTCCAAAAATGCGTCAAAAAAATCGCAACCGTAACCCCCAATCCCGAAAGCACCGCGCAGTATGCACGGCTGTTTGAGGACTATCAAAAAATTCACCATGCGCTCGCCCCGATCTACCGTGAGCGTGTGTAAGCTTTATCAAAAAAAGGAGTTTTATCATGAAATATCAAGACATCAATCTGATTCCGCCCGAGGAGTTGGGCATTGGAAGCAACATCAAGCTCAACGTATGCGAGCATGAGGTCGATATGTACTGGAAGGTCGCCATCGAGGTGCTGGAGGTCATCGCAGAAAACAATCGCAAGGGCGAGCCCACCGTTATGGTCGTTCCCTACGGCCCCATCGGTCCCTACGCGCGCATGGCGGAATTGGTAAACAAGTACCGCATCTCGCTGAAAAACTGCGTATTCATCAACATGGACGAATACCTCAAGGAGGATCTCACCTACATCGATTACGATCATCCGCTTTCCTTCCGCGGCGGTATGGACAGAACCTTCTATTCCAAGGTTGACGACGAATTGAACGTCCTCCCCGAAAACCGCATCTTCCCCGAGCCCGGCAACGAGGGTCGCGTTCTGGAGATCATTGAAAAATACGGCAAGCTGGACATGGTATTCGGCGGTGTCGGCATCAACGGACACTATGCCTTCAACGAGCCGCCCGAAGCCGACGAAAACGTAACCCCCGAGGAATTTGCACAGCGTCCCACCAGAAAGCTCAAAATCGCGCGTGAAACCCGCACCATCAACGCATTCATGAACTGCGGTGCCAACATCGAAGCCATTCCCGAGAACTGCATCACGGTTGGTATGAAAGAAATTATGATGGCGAAAAAGATCCGTATGTGCATGCCCCGCGACTGGAATGCGGCGGCTTTGCGTAAGGTTCTGCACGGCGGCGTAACCGCAAGCGTTCCCTGCTCGCTCTTCCAGAATCATCCCGACGCACTTCTGTATGCGGCAAAGGTAGCAACCGCTTGCCCCGTATCCGAAATCCGCGTTTACAACAAATAAGATGCATGATCTGATCATTTCGGGAGCATCCGTGGTGCTTCCCACGGGTGTTCTCCCCGAGAGGAACGTCCTGATCCGAAACGGTAAGATCGCAGACCTCAACCTTCCCGACAAAACAAGGGAAGGTATTTTGAGCATTGACGCAAAAGGAATGCTCTTGTTTGCGGGATTTGTCGATCTGCACGTGCACGGCGGAGGCGGCGCGGACTTCATGGATGCCACCCCCGAAGCCTTTGAAACGGCAGTCCGTGCGCACCTGGCACATGGAACGACTCTGCTCTACCCCACCGCCATGAGTGCTACGGAACGGGATCTTACCGCATTTCTGCAAGCCTTTTCGGCTTTTCGCAAGACGAGTTTGCTGGCTTCTTTGACACCGGGCGTGCATCTGGAGGGTCCCTATTTTGCAGGTGCGGGACAGAAAAGCAGCGGCGCACAGCCGACCGACGTGTTGCGTCTTCCCGACCTTGACGAGGTCAAACGCTTGCTCGCAGTCGCAGACGGCGCGATCCTGCGCTGGGATGCCGCCCCCGAGTTGGAGGGGGCAGGCAGCTTTGCAAAGTACCTGACAGAACGCGGCGTCCGCGTTGCCGTTGCGCATACCGATGCCACCGCAGAAGAATGTGCAAACGGATACGAACACGGATTTTCTCACGTCACCCATTTCTACAACGCCAACAGTATGCACCGCAAGCGCGACCAAAAGGTCTATGCGGGGGTCGTGGAGGCAACCTATCTTGACGACCGTGTCAGCGTGGAATTGATCGGTGACGGCTGTCATATCCCTCGCGAGGACATCCTGCTCGCACTCAAAATCAAGGGATGCGACAAGGTTTCGGTCATCACCGATGCCACGCGCATTGCGGGAACCGATCTCAAGCAAGCCAAGCTTGGAAGCCTTACGAACGGACGCGACGTGATCGTGGAGGATGGCGTTGCCAAGCTTCCCGACCGTTCCTCGTTTGCCGGCAGTATTGCCACGATGGATCGTTGCCTGTGCGTGCTTTGTCGGGACTATGGCATCTCCCCCGAGCTTGCAACGGTGATGCTTTCGCTGGCTCCCGCCAAATACATGGGCGCGGATGCAACCAAGGGGAGCATTGAAATCGGAAAGGATGCCGATCTTTTGCTGGTAGATTCCGAGTGGAGGGTTCGCAAGGTCATTCTCGGCGGCAAGCCTTTGTCCGCAGAAGCTCTGTGAGGTGCTTATGAAAATCGTTGTTTGCGTGCGCTTTGGCATCGACGGAGAGATCGGTCCCTTTGATGCCAGTGCCTATGAAACCGCCCTGCAGATCGAGGGAGCAGAGATTACGTTGCTTTCGATGGGTGCGCCAAGTGTCGGGGAGCGTCTTTTACAGCTCACGCGCTTGGGTGCCGCACGGGCAATCCTGCTGTCCGACAAAGCGTTTGCCGCAGCCGACACGCTTGCCACCGCCAAAACCCTTGCGGCGGCGGTGAAACGGCTCTCGCCCGATCTTGTGATCTGCGGACGGCAAACCTTGGTGGGGGACACCGCACAAACCGGTCCCATGCTTGCCTATTTTGCAGGTCTTTCCCTAATTACGAACGTCATGTCGATCGATATGCTGTCCGACCGCGAAATGACGGCAACCACACGCATGGAGGAACGCGTTTGCGCGTCCTTTCCCGCGCTCATCACCGTAGAACGAATCAACACACTGCGCCTTCCGCGTATGCGTTCAAAGATCGGCGAAATTGAGGTATTGGGGATCGATGCGCTGTCGTTGACCGCCTCCGAGTGCGGACTTTTGGGTTCTCCCACGCGCGTCGTACAAACCTTTGAAAACCAAAGCGGAAAACGGAAATGCAAAAGGATCGGCTACGGCGAATTGGACACCGCTATCCAAGACGGTCTGCGCCGCTATTTGGCAAAAACGCAGATCAAGACCGCGTCAGAGGAACGGCTTGCGCGGGTTTGCACCGTTGGAGAGGCCCCCGTGGAGTTTGCCAAAACGGTCAGTGATGACGTGACAATACTCCCCTTTACCGATGCCGACGAGCTGTGCCGTCGCATCACGGCTTGCTCCCCCACGGCGGTGCTTTGGGGAAGCGACGATGCCTCCAAGAGAATGGCGGCAATCGTTGCGGCAAGACTGAATTTAGGTCTTTGTGCCGATTGCACGCGACTGGAAGCCGAAAACGGGGAATTGATGATGTACCGTCCGGCACTTTCGGGAAGCACGATCGCAAAAATTCGAAGCACCACGCGTCCCGCGATGGCAACGGTCAGAACCGCATCGGGCGGCAAGCGTGACGTTGTCATTGGTGCGGGATTTGGCGTGCGAAACGATTTGGAACGGGTCTATGCCTTGGCAGAACGGCTGGATGCCGAAGTGGTTACCAGCCGAAAAATGGTGGACAACGGCATTTTGCCCTACCCCTTGCAGCTTGGTCTTACCGGAAAAACTCTGCATCCGCCGGTTTATATTGCCATCGGCATCTCGGGCGCGATCCATCACGTTGCGGGGATGCAAAACGCGGGCACGGTGATCGCCATCAATCCCGACCCCGATGCCCCCATTTTCGAGTATGCCGACTACGGTATCGTCGATTGCTTCCGATAACAGAAAAAACGACTTCCCGCGCAAAATGGGCGCGGGAAGCTTTTTTAATGCGGCAGACCGCAAATCAAAAAATACAGCCCAAAGGAAAGAATATCAACCAAGAACAGAATCGCAAAAAGGATCCCGGCAAGCTTCAACGTTTTTTTCGCTTTGAGCCGATTTCGATCGGTCAAAACTCTCTTCCCGATATTTTCGACGCGTTGCGAAAAGCCCGATGACGTCACCCCATTTTTTTCGACGACCTCCTCTTTGAGCAGATAATCCATAGAACAGTCCAACAGTCTTCCCATCTCAATCAACTTTTCGGTTTCGGGATAGGCAAGATCCAATTCCCACTTGCTGACCGACTGGCGCGAAACGCCCAAAACGTCGGCAAGCTGCTCCTGCGTGTAGTTACATTCCTTTCTCAGCCTCGATAGCTTTTCCCCAAAGGTCATACCGCTTCTCCTTTCCGTTTTTACTCTTTCGTGAACCATCCCCATTATAAAACAAAAAGATAAAAATTGCTACCTATTTTTCGTTTCCAAATGTAAACTTTGGGTTGCATCGCCCGTGAAGAAAGGACCAAACGGTAAAATCTAATTTTATATTATGATTGCGTGTCTTCTCCGTGCTTTTCAAAAAAAGCATCGGTCGTACAATTCAAAATTCTTGCAAGCTGCGGCAGAAAAATAATATCGGGGCAACAGATTCCCTGCTCCCATTTGCATACCGCCTGCGCAGAAACACCAATCAGATTGCCAAACTCCTTTTGCGACAGATTGTGCTGTTTGCGGTATGCCTTGATTTTGTCGGCAATCGTTATTTGATAAGTCGGCATACTCATACCACACCACCGCCCTTTACCATATTGATCTTCCGCATACGGTTGACAAGAGCCATCAGCTCTTGCTTGCGGGGCAGGTCAAGGAATCTTTCGCAGGTGGTAAAGAAAGACGAATAGAGAAAATCGATTCCTTCCTCATCTATCCGTGCATACAGATCGTTAATTTTCTTCTCAATATCGATCTTTCTGTCGTTGTTCGATACTTCCAAATAACGCAGCATAAAGCCAAGCGTGTCAAGCTGACGTGGAGAACCGATATCGTGAAGTCCGCGCACGTCTATCTTTTCGTCACCGATAATAACGAATCCCATATCCGAAACCTCAAGCTTTTCCGTGCCGCCGCCTTCGGGATAAGAAGAAAAACGGTCGGAATAAAGGGTTCTGCATTGTTGCCAATTAGCAGACGATGGAAATACGCTTGTCACGTTATAGGAACTGCAAATATTCTTTGACTTGTCGGTTACGTCGTGAATCAGATAATCCTCCATCATATAGATCTTATCGGCAATGGAAAGATATTCTCCGCTGCCACCGATAACGAGAATGGTGGAAACGCCGTGGGTCTTATAAAGCTCGTTCACTCTGTCCGTAAATGGTGTGATCGGCTCTTTTTCAATCAGTTTCTTCATCATACGGTCGCGAATCATGAAGTTGGTGGCGCTTCTGTCCTCATCAATGAGCAATAAACTTGCCCCACAATCAACCGCCTCCATAATGTTAGCCGCTTGCGATGTCGAACCAGACGCGTGATCGGTTGAGAAATCGCTCGTGTCACCTCCCGGCAACCATTTGATAAAGGGTGAGATATTGACGTGCTTCACACTTCTGCCGTCCTCTGCGGAGATGGTGACGGCGCTTGCATCCGTAATACAAAGCTCGCGCCCATCACCAATCGCGTGGTCGTAAATTCCTGCGGATATCGCATCAAGCAGAGTGGATTTACCTGAATAACCACCGCCCGTAATGACGGTAACGCCTTTTTTGATTCCCATACCGCGCACACCGCAAACCTCAATTTCATCATCGGGTGTAGATCTGAACGGAATAGCATCAAGCATGGGCAAATCTGTTCCTTTTGCGCGTGGCAAAATACTGCCATTTGCTACAAAGGCGCAATAGTCACTATTTTTCAGCCATTCTCTGATAGAAGATTGCTTTTTGGCAAGCTCGGTTGCTTTCTTCAGCCCCTCAATATCGAAATCCAAAACGAAACGGTCAACCGCATCGGGAAGATCACGACACATCATCTGAAATGTTTTTCGAAGCTTTTTTATAGGAAACTGAACTTGAATTCTGATGCATAGGCACATCAGGGGCGGACGAGATACCCCGTCATTCAAAAGATACACGGTCGAACCCGAACCGTTCGTGTAATCCTTCTGCGGACACAGCGCAAAATACGCTGTGTTTCTTTTTATAATTTCACCGCCAGGCGCACACAAATAATACTTGCCTTTTTCGTTATCGGGACGGCTGCGGTTATATAATTCTGCATTGAGCTCATCAATGTATTTTTTGAAAGCGCGGAGGCAAAAGTCGGCTTCTACGTTCTCGGTAGATTTGTCCGGAATATCGATTCCAAGTGTCGCACAAGGAATACTGATCACCACCGTTGGCTTATCCTGCGCAAGCTTGTGTGTGGTGGATATATCGAATCCAATACTTTCGTTGTAATAGGTCGAGCTGTAGTCCACATACTCCGGCATTGTTGATGAAGGATCAACGATGGTCATGCTGCCTTCATACATCGCCTTGTATGTGGTCGTGTTAGGCTCCATAGATAATATTTTGTTTTTCAATCTCTTCATAGGCATACCCTCTTTCATTTTTCAAAAGTGTTGTAATTGCGGTCATCATAAAAAATTCTCCTTTCGGTTTTGTCAAATTTTTCCGTTCAAGTCGGATTCGAGGGCTTTCCGCGAAAAACAAAAAGCACCCCTGCGGGTGCATAAAGCTACACGTTTACCAAAGATGTTTCAGGCAAACAAAAAACACACCCGGGATCGGATGTGCATCCAAAAACCACATAGGCCTTGTGTTCAGCCTACCGCAGGCGATCTGTATGACATCCGATCGATATAAGTGTTCATCATAAAATCGCCTCCTTTCGTGAAATTTGTCAATTGACTGTACCCACAGTATAGCACAGTTTCCGGCGATTGTCAATTCCATCCGGAAAAGTTTTTATCAACCGTTGGTTTATAATCGGTTGGGTCGCGTCTGTTTTTTTCACAATTCAAAAAGCACCTAAGACCAACGATTGAATTCGTCACCATAAGTGCTTTTTGTAAGGTCTTTATTTTTCTGTTTTGCAAAGTATCAATCCTTAGACAGATAATACTCCACCGTAAAGGGTTCTTCGGTTGCCGATTGCACGCGATACAGTGACAGTGCCCCCGCCTCAAGATGCCCCGTCAAGACGGCGGTATCCATAAAGCTCAGCCGTTGCTCACCGTCGGCGGCATCCACGCGATAAACGTGGGAACGCTCCTTGAGTGTCAGCGAAAAATGCGCGTCACGATCATAGTCACGGTTAAGAACCATCAGGTAGCGGTTGCCGTATGCATCGGTATGCTCGGACACCGAAATGCGCAGCGGCAGCTTTCCGGTGAGTAGCTCGCTGTCCTCCATCGTTGCGCGCAGACCCTGCATATATGCGCAATCGGGAAGCAAGGAATCGTCGTGAATCACGCGGCGGCAGGACAGTGCCATCAGCGTGTTTCCAAGCTCGCGGATCTCGCGGAGAAAGCGTTGATGCTCGGCAAAATAGATCCCCTCTCCGCCCGTTTCGGGATCAACCATCCCCTCAAACTCGGTGTAGCAGGTCAGTTGAACCGCACCATGCAGAATGCCCGCGTTCGCCAACATACGCACCATGGGATAGGTAAAACGCTCGGCATACTTATAAAAATGGAATTTCTGTCCCTGATAGCAGAACCAGAACGGAATGCTCCGCTTTTGTGCGGCTCTGCGAACCACCTCAAGATCACACCACATCAAACAGTCGTCAAGCTGTGCCGCCTCGGTGTAACCGCGAAGACCGATCGGATAGTAATCAAACGAGAGCTGTGCGGGGTCGACGGTATCGGCGAATCGCTCAATATAGGGAGCGTATGCACCGTCCTCCCAACGCGTCAACCGATGATAGCTGGGAAGCGCGACGGTAAACGGAAGAAGACCCGGTCGCTCTTTCTCGCAAGCCGTAATCATCCGCCCCGTTTCGGCAAGCTGCTCGTCGGTGGTCGGCTCGTCCCACATATAGTACCCTGCGATACAATTCCACTGTGCCGTGTCGCGAATCGCGCCAATGAGATCGTTGGTCTTGCAAAAGACGTTTGCCTCCCCCATGCCGCCAAACCGCTTCAGATTCTGATAGATGATCTTCCCGCCCAAGGCTTCCGCCGTGCGCACGATCTCCATCCCCATCTCGGGACTTGCCCAGCAGGTGTCCAGCAAATTAAATCCCAGATCCAGACAGGTTTTTACCGCACGTCTGGTCTTTTTTGCAGTCCATTCGTCCTTGTATTCCAAGCCGATGGGACCGGGATTTGCAATCGACAAGAGGAAATTATCCTGCCGCCAAGCTCTTCTCGGGTTCCCTATGGGATACCTTGCCAGCATTTTGTGTTTCATCGTTCTCATTCCTCCTCTTACGGGGTGTCGGTTTTGGCTCATTATATCACAAATCTCAGAAAATGTAAATAGAAATACCAAATTTCGGAAGAAAAGAAAGACGGGGAACAAAAATCGTTCCCCGTGATGTCAGTTTTGCTAAGAAGCCATCCAAGAAAGTGCCGGGTAACCGTCTTGGATTGTGATCCAAACGGTATTGTTCCAGGAAAGCGTATTGTAGATTGTGTTCTCATTCATCAGATTTTCCGCTGTTTCCTGCGTTCCGACTGTATTCGTCGGTGTCGCCGGGGCTTCGTTCAGCATGAACTGTGCGTCCTTCTTGTAGTATACTTTATGCAACGTACCGCCGTCAACAACAGCTCCTACAAAGCGACCGATGAAAACGCTCGTGGCACTTGTTGTAGCCGTGACGTCAGAAGCTGTAAAGCATTTGCTGATCATACCCGTTTCCCCGTTTTCTCCAACGAAGCCACCCGTACCGACTCTCGTGCAGGTTGCAATTGCTCCCGTGCAATAGGAGTTTGTGATATTCTTGGAGTTAAGTGATACAAAACCGCCGATATAGGAGTTTGCACTGCTTTTTCCTTGGGAAAGCACGTTGATCGACACATTGGAATAACAGTTATTGATCACATTTCGATTGTTGTATGCAAATCCACCAATCTGGATGCAGGAAATCGTACCCGTGGAATCGGTAATGCTTCCGTCTGCTCCGCAGGCAGTAACGGTGCCGTCATTCAAACCGACCAATCCGCCCAAGGCAACCGCGGACCAACCTTGGGTTCCGGATTCAACGTAGGAACGAACTACCTCGATTTCAATATCGGTATAACAGTTGGAAAGTACGGCTTCGTTATAACCGACAGCACCACCTGCAACCACCATCGAGTATACCGTATCACTATGATATTGTGCGTCGCAAGATAGGGAAATTTCGATTCTTCCGTTTGCGGTAGAATTTTGTACCAGCTGTTCGGAATATCCCGCAATCATTCCCACAAACAAAGTCAAGTCCCCGCCGGTACTTCCGTAACGATACGTTACGTCTTTTTCACTTCTGGCAGAAATTTCAGCCTCCGCATAACATCCGTCAACCGTTCCGCTGTTGGTTCCAACAACGCCTCCGCCAACGCAGGCAAAATCCTCGTCATTATCTACAACCGTTGCAAAGAACACCAACATCGCATCCAAAACAGAGCAATCCTGCACGGTTCCCTCGTTGATCGCACAAACAGCCCCCGCTTCAAAAGCATCCCCGGTGACACTGAGTGTAAAATCCTTGAGGGTCAAATCCTTGATCGTACCCTTGTTCGTGCCTATAAAACCGACGATTGCATCGGTAGAGGTAATCGTAAAGTTGGAAATCTTGTATCCTTTTCCGTTCAAAATACCGCTGAACTCCGCAATCGGCTGCCATTCCGCGCCACCAAGGTTAATATCTGCCGTCAAATGGTAGTTTGCCGTAGGATCGGCGGCAATGCCCTTGAGCTGTTCGGCATTGGAAATGGGTGTACTGGTGATCCATTTGGCATACAGCGTTATATCAGACAACACGCGATAGGATTCACTGTATCCAACCGTAAAGTCCTCGTTATACCAACCGCCAAAGATCTTTCCGGGATACGTGGGATCTGCGGGCAGAGAAAGAACGGAATTATATTCCACCGTTTGAGGAGGAATCGAGGATCCTCCCTGCGTATCAAATCGAACCGTAAACTTAATGCTCTCCCAATGGGCATACAGATTCAGATCCTCCAACAAGCCGTACGTTGCCGACGGAGTTCCCTTGTCGTCTGTAAAGCGAGTCGCGCCGTCGCTCTCACCGTTAAACCAGCCGAGGAATCTGTATCCCACACGGGTGGGAACCTCCAGCTGATAGCTTCCCTGATAAGTAATCGGAATCTCATTTTTTGAAACCACACCGCCCAAAGCATACAAACGAATGGTGTATTGCTCCAAGCTAAAGCTTGCATACAGCGTATAGTCACCATACAGCGTTGTTGGGATCGATTTCATAGGTGCGTCCGTCAGATCTTTTTTGGTACACCAACCGTTAAAAACATATCCGTTGCGGCTGATTACAGGCAACGCATTGGAATCACCTATGTGATAGGTAATCGGATCAAATACACTTCCCGCCGATTCGGCATCGAATTGAAGCGTGTAGGTTGCAGGCTCCCACTTTGCATACAGAATCGAAGAAGAAAGCGTATACGTCAGCTCGGTAATCGGAAGCCCGGAATACGACGAAGAGGTATACCATCCCTCGGCACGGTATCCGGGACGATCCAACAAATCAAACGTTTTCAGATCGATGGGCTCATTCCGATAAACCTGAACCTGTACCTGATTTCCAAACGTATCATTCAGCGTGATCACACGATAATCCTTCCAAATCGGATAAAGGGTAAGATCCTCTGTCACCGATCCCCGGTAGGGTTCACTGCTGCCAGGAACAGCAGACCATCCGATAATAATACTCGAACCGGTATCCAAGTCGGGAAATTGATCCTCAGGAATAGATTGTCCGTATACGAGCGAGAGTTCCTTTTTCAGATATCTGCTGTCATTAAAGTCAAAGGTAACCGTAAGCTGCTTTGTTTCAAAACGTGCGTACAGTCTAACTGTATTTTCAACGATCTGATAGATGCGGTCGGTAAAGTTCTGCTTTTCTCTCAAAACGGCTCCGCCGTTAGAGTAGCGAACACCGTCCGAGTCCTCCCACCCTACAAAGGTAAATCCCTGCTTGACGGGAATCGGAAAGGTTTGCAGCGTACTGCCATACGCAACCTCCAATTCATCTTCGCCCGTGTTAAGGGTCGCGCCGGGAGCTTCAAAAACAATGTAGTGCGGAATTGCTTTCCATTGTGCATACAGTGTCATGTCCCCCGTCATTTCAAGCTGACAAATCCCCAGCTCATCCACGTACATCGTTCCGCCCTGCTTGCTGTCAAACAGTCCGTTAAACACGTATCCGGTTTTAGTGGGAACAGACCCTATTTTGATTTTGTTGTTTTGCGTTGTATATTTTACGGGAGCATTTGCATCGTCCATATAGAAATAACAAACAATCTCCCAAGGTCCTTGAGGAGATTCCTGCACTTTCTCTTTTGAACACCCTGCAAACGTCATACCGATCAATACCAGCCCCAACAAGCATACACACAGGGTCAAATTGATTTTTTTCATCATAGTTAACTTCCTCAAAAAAATTTCGTTATATCGGCTTGAACCGTTTTGCAACAAGCTTAACCGCTGCAACGATTCCGCTTTTTCCATACTTGATGGCAGTTGCAATTGCAACGCAAGCAATCGAAAGCATCAAGGCAAGCAACAAAATGCCTACAAAATACCCTCCGGCAAGATTGATATAATACACCGCGGTTTCATACGTCGAAAACGCAATGACACCAAAAAGCAAATTGAACACGACAAACGCGCCGATCAAATAAGGAAGTGCCTTGACGGAGTGGCTGATATCGGCTTGGCTGAGATTCATATGAATCGCGATGCACAAAGCAATCACCGCAAATCCCCACCAAATTGCACCCAAATCGATGCAAGAAAGGATGGCACCAACCATGCCGGAAAACGTAATCGCGGCATATTTAAGAGAATAAACCGAAATCCCCATCGATTGTGCCAGGGCAAAATCCTGCAAATATGCTTCAATCTCAACCGCTGCTGCGGGGATCATCGCCTTGATCAAAACACAAATAAATATTGTTCCCACAAAAATGGGCGCGGTTCCGATAAAAAACGAACCGATTACTTGATAGATATTCTTGTGATTGTATGTATGACTTACGTATCCCAGCGTTCCCGATTCCTCGTCAATCTGGAAAAATTTGATCTCAAGAATCTTATGCCCAAACACAAGACACATTAAGGCATGGCTCAATTCGTGAAACGGTGTACCGATGATTCCGGTTCCGTACACCACGTATTTTTTGTAGTTCAGCATCCTATAAAACAGCTTATTCAGCACGCGGATCAAAAAACCCACCACAAAAAGGATGCCGATAAAATAAAGAAGCTGGAGCAAAATGTTTGAAAAAATAATCGAAAACATCGCATTCTCCTTCGTATAAGATCGGGATGCACCGAGTGGTACATCCCGATGGGATATCATATTTTTACTTCAAATACCAAGTATGTTCGGCAATTTGAGAGGTTACGCTGGTGGAGCCGTTACCCTTTGCACGAATCTGTACGGTCAGTGTGGAAATCGAGCTGTAGTTCTCAATAATCATGCTGGTGGTCTTTACGGTTTCCCAATCAGAGAACGCACCGCCATCAATGGAAATCGAAATCTCGTAGCCGATTGCGTCTGCAATTGCGGGCCAGGACAAGAATCCGTCACCCGTCAGCTTAAAGGAAGCGGGGTTGGGAGATGCCAACAACACGATGGTATATCTGGAATTACCGCCCTGCGACTGAGAATCCAGATAATATACACCCTCATCGTCAAAGCCGCCGCCCAGTGCGTACACTCTTACGGGGATCTCACCCACGGTAGAGGGGAGATACTCAAAGCTTTCCTCGGCAGAGTTATGAGTTGCACCGCCGATTGTATAGGCGTATCCTCTTGCCCAAGGAGAGGGCTTGGTGACCGAAACAATGATCTTTCCGCTTTCGCTGTATGCTTCCTCGGAATAAGAAAGCTCAAAATCGGGAGTTTGAAGCTGCTTGGTCATTTGCTGAATATTTGCAGAAGAGGAGTCGATGGTGGTAATGCCGCCGTCACCGATTGCATAGATATCAATCTGATAGGTTTTCAGCTCTTCGAAATGAGGCGTGTAAGAGAGGATGGATCCCGACTGATGGATCATCGCATCCATCTTGACACCGTCAACGTAAACAACGTAGTTGGTTGCGTTGGCAATCGCACTCCACGTGTAAGCACCGTCCACACGGCTCACGTTGGGAGTATGAAGCTTATAAAGCGTTACAACCGTCGAAAGGTCGGAGTTGATATAGTTGGTTCCGTTACCGATTGCCTTTACTTGGAAGGAATAGGACATACCACCCTCCAAAGAAGGCAGCTCCATGGTGGTGCCGTTCTTGACTCCGCTGAAGGAAGTCATATTGTTTGCATTGTAAACCTCATAAGTAGGCGTATAGACCGCCGTATTGATGTTTGCAGGGGCATTCCACATCAACTGGGAGCCGTTAAACTTCACTTCTCCAAAGGTAGGCTTGGAAAGCTTGATGAAGTTAGTGGTGGTACCGGGTTGAGATTCCATATAATATACGGTTCTGTCCTCGTTGAAATAGTTTGCCGAGCTGAGCATGTAGATAGGCGTGCCTTCCTCGGTAATCTTTTCATTGATGTTGCTCATGGTATCAACGGGGATCGCGTTTCCGTCGTTATTGAACACGATGTAGTAGCCCGTCGCGTGAAGCACGGGGGTAAAAGTCAGAACACCCTCGGATGCCTCGGAGGTATCAATTCTGAGGTTGGTGGGTGCCTCCAGTCTAGTCACCGCAATGGGAGCCGAGTAATTGGAGGGCAATACGTCACTTCCATTCCCCTTTGCGCAAACGGAAACAGAGTAATTGCCCGCTTCCAGCATGCTCAGCTCGTAAGAGGTTGCACTGCTCGTGTAGCTCTTACCGCCAACGTCGATCACGTATCCCATACTGCCGTTTACACTACCGTAGGTATAGGTAAAGCCGGAAATATCGGGCGTTGCGGGCGTTGCAAGAACCTTGATCGAGAAAGACAAGGTGTCATCGCTGAGAGAGGAAAGCGTTGCGTGAATCCTTCCTGCGGTACGGGTCACCGAGCCAACCGCCTGAACTTTAAAGTTATAAATCTGCTCTTCAATCGATGCGGCAGAAGCCAGCTCGGTCACCTTGAATTGATTGGAAACTCCGTTCATGTGCAGAACGCCGTCCTTGAACAAGCGGTACTGCGTAGCACCTGCTACCGACTGGAAGCTTACGGTAAAGCCCTGGCTGAGCTTGTTGGCATCGCTGACGATAAAGTTTTCGGGAGCTGCCAGAGGGGCTGCAAGTCTTGTAACGGTAATCGGAGCCGAGTATCCGGAATCGTATACGTTGTTATTGCCTGCACCCGCCAGTGATTTGATTTCAACCGTGTAAGTACCGTTCGTCAAATATGCGTTTGCATAAACGCGCTGGGTTTCGCCAACGGTGATCTCCTGCACAGTACCCGTGGGGTCGGTCACGCGGATCACGTAGCCTGCGGCGTTTGCAACACCGTCCCAAAAGATATTGTTGTTTTCCCGACCGTCAAGCTCCAGGTCCTCGTTCCATTGCAAAACGGGAGCCGGGAGCAACAAAATGCTCACGTTTGCGGACCAAGCAGAGAAATAGGTGCTGTCGGAGCTGATGGGCATAATCTGCACGTCGGTCGTTGCGTTGACCGAAAGACCGCTGTATTCGCATGCTGTGATCGCGGGCTTGGGATTGCCGTTCAGCTTAACGATGTAGCCCGTTGCATTTTCTACGGGACTCCACTTCAAAACACCGTCCTCAACACGGATATCGGACACAGGATCAAGGTATACAAACTTCTTGGTTTCACTCACAGTACCGTCAAAGGTAAAGGTATGGTTACCAAGAGCCTTGATCGACACCTCAAACGCAATATTTTGAGAATCGTATGCGATCGAGGTTGCCTTGCAATCCGAATTGATGCTGATGCCGTTGACCAAAACGTCATAGCCCACTGCGCCCTGGACGACGTTCCAGTGAATCAAGCCGTCGGAATAGGTAATCGAATCCTTGTTAACGCTACCGAGAACGGTAACCGCCTTGGTGGCACTCCATACGGAGTAGTAGGAATCGTCACCTTGGATCACGGGACGAACCTGAATCGAATGTGCGCCCTCGCCGGTCACCGCAAATTCGGTGAGTGCCCCGTTGTCACGCTCTTCTCCGTCAATGCGAACCAGATAACCGGTTGCATTGGCAACGGGATCCCAAGAGATCACAGCCGTTTCCGAAACGCGAAGCTCCTGCACGCTGTCCATTGGCTTAAAGGTGATGGTAGTCTTCTTGGAGGGGCTGAGCTTTTCAACCTTTGATTTTGCCGTAATGGAAACGGTAAATTCCGCACCGTTGGCAACGTAGGATGCGCTGTTCGTGTTTGCCGTAAATTCGGGCTTGTCGCCGATTTTAACAACGTAATTCTCGGCGTTTTCCACCGCATCCCATGTGATGGTAGTTCCGTCGTAACGAATGTTCGTGGGAGCCTTCAGCTCAACACCCTTGCTACACGCAACCAAGCACATAGCAGAGAGCAGCAACGTCGCCACCAAGAACAACAAAAGCTTCTTTTTCATAGTGATAAGTCTCCTTTTCGTTTTGTTTTATCTTTACTCCTGCAACAAGAGAGTAGGATAGCAATCTGCCTTGATGACCCAAATCGAGGAATCCCAAGAAAGCGTGTTGTAAATCAGGTCTTCACCTTGCAGGGTTGCAGGTGTTTCGGCTGTTCCGTCGGTGTTCGTGGGAGTTGCCGTGATAGCGCCCTCAACAGTCAGCTTGGCTTCATTAGAATAATAGCACTTGGTAACCATGCTTCCACTCTCGGCTACACCAACGAAATAACCCACGTTGGTGGCATTGGGAGTGGTAAGATTACTTGCCGTAAAGCACTTGGTAATAGATCCGCCCGCCATATTGATGCCGATAAATCCACCGGTACCTGCCGTCGTATTGGTTACAATGTCACCCGTGCAATAGCAGCTGTTGATGGTTTTAAAGTTTTCGTACGCAAAGCCGCCGATACGCGAATTTCCGTTTCCTGCCGATTTCAGGTCAATCGAAACGGTTGTGTAGCAGTTGTCAATGGTTTTATTGTTCGTGGAAACGAATCCTCCCACACGGTCCGTGGTAACGTTGCCTGCAGTATCCTTGATGGTGCCTGCGGCACTGCAGCAGGAGATTGTTCCAGAGTTCCAACCAACAAAACCGCCCGCTATAAACGCCGATATCCCGCTTTCGTCTGTTATTTCCAACTGGGCATTGCTATGGCAGTTATAAACCGAGCCTGAATTATTACCAATCATTCCGCCCAATATACTCACTGTCTCGGCATATCCATTACCATAGCTAGCAGTTACCGATGAATGCAAAGAAACTGTAATTTTTCCTGTCGACGTACAATTTTTTACAACATTGAACGATTCGCCAACGATCAATCCGGCATAAAAATGACCGTACACAGGAGAAGGGTCGCCATAGTAGCCTTTGTAATCGTTACAACTGAAATTACCGGCAATCGTAAAATCCGCATGACACCCGTCAATCGTACCCTTGTTTTGACCGGTGATTGCCCCCGCCATACTATAGAAGGTGCCCGAAGCCGCACTTTTGGAAGAAACGTACGATCCCGAAGCATCGGTAACCGTACAGTTGGAAATCACTGCACCGGCTTCATTCACACCCGCAATTACGCCGGAGAAAAAGATATTGGTAGAGCTATGAGAAGCCGAAACCGTAAGATCGGAGAAGGTCAGATTACAAATCTTGCCCTTGTTTATCTGAACAAAGCCCGAATGATCGGATGTCGAAATGATCGAGAAATTATAAATCTTATGCCCTTTTCCGTTGAGCGTGCCGCTGAATTCGGGAATCATCGTCCACTCCGCACCCTTGAGGTTGATATCCGCCGTCAAGTGGTAGTTTGCAGAGGGATTGGTGGCAATCGCCTTCAGCTCGTCCGCCGTGGAGATCGCCGTACTCTGAATCCACTTCGCATACAGCGTAATGTCACCCGTCACACGGTAAGAGGCAGTGTAGCTCTCGGTAAAGTCCTTGTTATACCAGCCGTCCAGCAGCATCCCCTCTTTGGTCGGGTCTTCGGGAAGAATCAACGTATCGTTATATTGCACCTCAATCGGTGAAACTACCGTGCCGCCGTCGGTTTCAAACGTCACCGTGAATTTCTGTACGTCCCAATGCGCGTAAAGATCAATTGCATCATACCAACCGTAGGGAGAAAGGGACTCACCCTTTTCGTTCGTGATCTTTCGAGCACCCGTCCCCTCGGCATCATACCAACCCAGGAACTCATATCCGTCACGGGTCGGAATCGGCAGGCTGTACGTTGTTTCGAAGCCAACCGCTTGCTCGGTCGCGCTCAGATTGCCTCCCATGCCGTGCAACGTTACCGTATACAAGTTCGCCGTAAAGCTTGCATACAACGTACGGTCTCCGTACATCGTTTCGCCAAGCTCCTTGATCGGCGTATCACTGCAATCCCATTTGGTACACCAACCGTTAAACGTATATCCTTCCTTGGTTAAAATCGGAAGCTCCTTTACGTTGCCCATCTGATACGTAATCTCGGCAAGCTCTTCTCCCGCAGACGCTGCATCGAAGCGAAGCGTGTAGGTTGCAAGCTCCCAATTTGCATACAAGGTCGTGTGCGGGGTGCTGTAGGTCAGTTCGGTGATGGGAGAACCCGAGTACAGCTTGTTACTATACCATCCCGTAGCACGGTAGCCCGGGCGCAGATGGTCTACGTTTACCGTTGACAGATCCACCGCTTCGCCCTTGTAAACCTTAAGCGTCTGTGTCATTCCCGTCATATCGTTCAAGGTGAACACTCGGTAATCCTTCCAAACCGCATACAGCGTCAAGTCGGAAACCACCACGTCGGAAAACGGAAGCTCGAAGCTGCTCGACAACGACCAGCCTGCAATTTCTCTCGAGCCCGTATCCATCACGGGAAAGCTGTCGACGGGAATCTTTTCTCCGTACGCCAAGGTAATGGTTTTCTGCTGATAGCTACCGTCGTTGTAGTCGAACGTTACCTTGTGCTGACGAACCTCATACTTGGCGTACAGCTTCACCGTATTCGTTTCCGCCAAAGCATAGTTTTCGGTGTTAAAGGTCTGCTTGGCGCCGATTACCGCGCCCGCGTTGGAAAAGAACGTTCCGTTCGCATCCGCCCAACCCACAAAGGAATATCCGTCCCGTTCGGGAATCGGCATTGCGGTGATCGTACTGCCGTAAACAACCGTCATTTCCTTGGACGCAGGCGAAAGAGTTCCCTCCCCCGCATCAAACGAGATAAAGAAGCTCTTAGGCGCCCACTGTGCATGAAGCACCAAATTGGGATCTGTAATTTCCAACAAGCATACGCCCGATTCGTTTACGTACTGCGTTCCTCCCTCGGGGGCATCATACAGCCCTTTAAAGGTGAACCCTTGCTTGGTGGGTAGCGTGTTCATCGTGAATCTTCCGTTAACGATCTTCGTCTTCAACGTCACCGCGGTATCATTGTGCAAATGATACTCGATTTGAAACGTCTCGGGAGTCTTTTCTTTCTTTTCGCTGCAGGAGGTCAATGTCAGCGCGGAAAGAAGCAACATAACCGCGAGAATCAGAAAAAATGTCTTTTTCACTGTGATGAATCTCCTCACATTATTTGTGGATTGTTTTGACTGCAACCAACGAAGGATACTGACCCGTCTTAATGACCCAAATAGAGGAGTCCCAAGAAAGCGTATTGTAAATCAGGTCTTCGCCTTGCAGGGTTGCAGGCGCTTCGGCTGTTCCGTCGGTGTTCGTGGGTGTTGCCGTGATACCGCCCTCAACAGTCAGCTTGGCTTCATTAGAATAATAGCACTTGGTTATCGTGCCTCCGCTTGCAAAAATGCCAACAAAATAGCCGGTGTTGGTTGCATTCGGGGCAACAATGTTACTCACAGAAAAACATTTTACAATTGAAGCACCTGCGTCATTTTTTCCTGCAAAACCGCCCGCAGCCGTTGGGGTAGTTGTCACAATTTCGCCCGTACAATAGGAGTTGGTGATACTTTTGTTGTTCTGGAAAACAAATCCTCCTACATAACCAAGATTGCTTCCTGTCGCTTTCAACTGCATGGAAACTTCCGTGTAGCAATTATTGATTGAACCATAGTTCCAAGAAACAAAACCGCCCACATTTGTTTCAGTCATTGCCCCTGCCTCGTCTTTTATGGTACCGGTCGAAGCGCACTCGGACACAGAACCGACATTATAGCCTATAAAACCACCGCTGTACAAACATACCCGGCCAGACGAATACGATACCGTTAAATCTGTATCACAACGGCAAGAAGATACATAGCTATTCGCGCCCTCGCTGTTGCTCCAACCAATAAGACCGCCTGTATATAGTACCATAGAAGGACCTGTGCCGTGCAGAGAAAAGTCAATCTTGCCATCGCCTGAAGAATTTCGGACATTCGCGTTGCGTGATTCACCAACCAACATGCCACAACAAAAGTATCCATAGCCGTTGAATCTTGCCGTTAGATCCAAATCCACAACACAGCCATCAATCAACCCCTCGTTTTTTCCGCACAAGCCTCCCACTAAACAAAAATCCCCTGATGTCACTGACCGATCAAGCGTTAAGATGCTTTCAGAAACAGTACAATTGATAATTTTTCCGGTGGAAGCATTATGACCAATCAATCCTCCGCTTCGCGAATAGTTACCGGTATATGCCGATGTAACAACAAAATCTGACAGAGTCAGGTTACAAACAGTTCCCTTGTTCGTTCCGATAAATCCGACAACTTGAGCATTCAAAACGAAAGTGTAATTATAAATCTTATGCCCTTTTCCGTTAAGCGTGCCGCTGAATTCGGGAATCATCGTCCACTCCGCACCCTTGAGGTTGATATCCGCCGTCAAGTGGTAGTTTGCAGAGGGATTGGTGGCAATTGCCTTCAGCTCGTCCGCCGTGGAGATCGCCGTACTCTGAATCCACTTCGCATACAGCGTAATGTCACCCGTCACACGGTAAGAGGCAGTGTAGCTCTCGGTAAAGTCCTTGTTATACCAGCCGTCCAGCAGCATCCCCTCTTTGGTCGGGTCTTCGGGAAGAATCAACGTATCGTTATATTGCACCTCAATCGGTGAAACTACCGTGCCGCCGTCGGTTTCAAACGTCACCGTGAATTTCTGTACGTCCCAATGCGCGTAAAGATCAATTGCATCATACCAACCGTAGGGAGAAAGGGACTCACCCTTTTCGTTCGTGATCTTTCGAGCACCCGTCCCCTCGGCATCATACCAACCCAGGAACTCATATCCGTCACGGGTCGGAATCGGCAGGCTGTACGTTGTTTCGAAGCCAACCGCTTGCTCGGTCGCGCTCAGATTGCCTCCCATGCCGTGCAACGTTACCGTATACAAGTTCGCCGTAAAGCTTGCATACAACGTACGGTCTCCGTACATCGTTTCGCCAAGCTCCTTGATCGGCGTATCACTGCAATCCCATTTGGTACACCAACCGTTAAACGTATATCCTTCCTTGGTTAAAATCGGAAGCTCCTTTACGTTGCCCATCTGATACGTAATCTCGGCAAGCTCTTCTCCCGCAGACGCTGCATCGAAGCGAAGCGTGTAGGTTGCAAGCTCCCAATTTGCATACAAGGTCGTGTGCGGGGTGCTGTAGGTCAGTTCGGTGATGGGAGAACCCGAGTACAGCTTGTTACTATACCATCCCGTAGCACGGTAGCCCGGGCGCAGATGGTCTACGTTTACCGTTGACAGATCCACCGCTTCGCCCTTGTAAACCTTAAGCGTCTGTGTCATTCCCGTCATATCGTTCAAGGTGAACACTCGGTAATCCTTCCAAACCGCATACAGCGTCAAGTCGGAAACCACCACGTCGGAAAACGGAAGCTCGAAGCTGCTCGACAACGACCAGCCTGCAATTTCTCTCGAGCCCGTATCCATCACGGGAAAGCTGTCGACGGGAATCTTTTCTCCGTACGCCAAGGTAATGGTTTTCTGCTGATAGCTACCGTCGTTGTAGTCGAACGTTACCTTGTGCTGACGAACCTCATACTTGGCGTACAGCTTCACCGTATTCGTTTCCGCCAAAGCATAGTTTTCGGTGTTAAAGGTCTGCTTGGCGCCGATTACCGCGCCCGCGTTGGAAAAGAACGTTCCGTTCGCATCCGCCCAACCCACAAAGGAATATCCGTCCCGTTCGGGAATCGGCATTGCGGTGATCGTACTGCCGTAAACAACCGTCATTTCCTTGGACGCAGGCGAAAGAGTTCCCTCCCCCGCATCAAACGAGATAAAGAAGCTCTTAGGCGCCCACTGTGCATGAAGCACCAAATCGGGATCTGTAATTTCCAACAAGCATACGCCCGATTCGTTTACGTACTGCGTTCCTCCCTCGGGGGCATCATACAGCCCTTTAAAGGTGAACCCTTGCTTGGTGGGTAGCGTGTTCAGCGTGAATCTTCCGTTAACGATCTTCGTCTTCAACGTCACCGCGGTATCGTTGTGCAAATGATACTCGATTTGAAACGTCTCGGGAGTCTTTTCTTTCTTTTCGCTGCACGAGGTCAAAATGCCAAGCATCAGCATAAAACACGCCCACACGGCAACCGCTGCAAAAACTTTGCGCTTCATAGATAAAATCCTTTCGTCACTTTTGATAAAAAATCAAATCAGCCCAACCGTCGGAGGTTATGAGCCGCTACCGTCAGCCGGAACGGCAACCCACTTGGCTTGCAAGGAAAGCTCGCCGGCAGGAAGACGACGAACGATATACCCGTCCCGATTGACGTACAGCACACCGTCCTTCCATAAGCCGTCAAATTGATAGCCGGACTTGGTCGGGGTCTTCCAGTCGCTTGCAATGCGAGTAGAGTCTTCGTAAACGCGGAAGAGCCTCTGAGGGTCTTTTTGCGTATCGATTTTACCCCAATCCACCGAAATATCGGTTTCGGCTCGGGGATACACGACTTCGTATTTTCCGTTCTTGTAGTCGATGTTCCAGCCCTTCTTGGCATAATGATTCGGTCCCAAGTAAACCCCCAGCTTGTAGCCGGCAATCGGAATTCCAAATACAATCTGAATAGCAATCGAAAGCCCTATCCAAATGGCAATGCCCCCAAGCAATACCTTTACAACAAAACTCATATGTAGCCCAAACGCCCCCTCTTGGGTGACGTTAACTCTCCTTTCTGTGATTTTTTAACCGACTCGCTTGATGAAATACGGGAACAGCGTCATATCTTCTGTAACGGGCATCAGGCTGTATCCGTTTGAATCAACGTACATTTCCGCCTCGGCAAAATTTTCCCCGTTATACAGTCCCAAAAACATATAGCCCTCTTTTTCGGGAATTGAAGTCAATACAAAATCCTTCCCCTTGTCAACGTAAACGACAACCACCTCACCGCTGTTAAGATCGGGCGACGTCGAATAACGAATTGATACCCGCACGTTTGCTTTGGCTTCCTTTACAACTTCGCGACACATTGCACACGATCTGACTCCGAAAATGCAAAAAAGCAAAATTGCAATTACCAAAAGCACGGCGATAGCACCTAAAGCAAACTTAATTTTAGCCATACTTGCACACCTCCTTGAACTTAAATTTCGATTTTTTCACGTTCATGCCTTTCCTCCAGTGTTTCACCACATAATTTGCATTATGTGGTGAAACGCACGAGAAAAGTTGTTCTTTACACGATTATGTAGATTCTGTTGTACTTTTTGACATTTTTTCGGAAAGTGAATACAGAAACATAAAAATATACTCACAAATTATTACTTAATATTACAAAAAATATTGACATTCGACCAATTGTGTGGTACAATGAACCATGTAATATTATTGAATTTTTACCACATAATGCAAATTATGTGGTATTTTTATTTGCACAGATCAAAAATCAACATCGCAAAAGTCCCAATTCCTGAATTTGTTTGCGATGAACCTCCCCTGTTTCCATTGTATAAATTCTCGTAGTATTCACATTGCTGTGTCCAAGCAAATCGGCAAGACGAACGATATCCTTTCGCTGACTATAGTAGGTGCAGGCAAAAAGGTGACGAAGATTGTGCGGAAAAACCTTTTCCTCCGACACGTGCGCCGCCTTGCATAATTTTTTCATGCTGTCCCAAACGTTCGATCTGTCAAGCGGATTGCCGTGCTTGGTAACAAAAACGGCTCCGTCCTTAATGCGATTTTCCTTTATGTATTGCTTCAAAAGCTTGCAAAGCTGATTGGGTAAAAATACACATCTTCGTTTTCCCTTGCAACGAATTTCGGCAACACCGTCCGAAACCGCCTGCGTGGTAATGTAACGAAGCTCGGACACCCGAATACCCGTAGAACAAATCGTTTGCATCAAAAAATATGTCCTACGATCGTTAAGTTGCATTGCCGCCGATAACAGCCGACCGTACTCTGCCTTGGTCAGCGACTTCCCCGAATCCCGAAAAATTGTTTTTTGGATTTTCAAGCTTTTCACACGTAACTCAAACCACCCCTGAAAGGAAAAAAAGCAGTTGATCGAGGATAATGCCGAATTTACACTGGCAGGCGCATATTTTTTGCATAAGAATTTTTTATATTCCAGCACATCGGATTTTTCAAATCCGTTTTTTTTAAGCCACTGCCAAAAGCTTCGCACATCCCTTATGTACTTCTGAATGGTAGCCGCGGACTTTTCCTCCTCCATCAAATGCATTTCAAATGCCATTATTTTTCGCTCTGTAAATTTTCTCATAAAACCATCCTTTTCAACATTTTTTCAAAAAATCAGACGTCATTCGTCTTTGTCAATTATTATACACCAAAAAAAGCAAAAAGCCCTGCGTAAGCAGAGCTTTTCCTATATCGAAATCCCCTCAAAAGGCTATTGGGGGCATTGATTTTACACCTCGCCGAACCCAAGTTTTCCAATCGGATCCTCGGCAACGTGAGATGACACATACAGGTTAAATTTAAGGGCCGACGGAGAGTTCCGTCAGCCCTTTGGAGATTCAATTTTACTCGATCAATCGGACATTGTCCGCTATTATTCAACGCAAACAATATAGGTGGTCAATCCGCTTCCGTTTAGGTAAACCGACTGACTGTTCCCCTCCGCATCCACCGTCCAAAACTTCACGCACCACGTATCCATAGCCTCATCATAGGATACGGAGATTGTGTCGTATTCAACGGTCAGCTCAAACTTTGCTCTTATGATGGCATCGATTGCACCGGAAATCTCAGCTTCAAGGATGGGGTTTTGAAAGCTTTGGTGCTTTACACCGGGGTCGCCTATCTTATGATTTTCAAGCACTTGAGCGTAGCTGAACTCTCCGATTTCGCTCACGTACGTAATTGACTCATCGCCATACGTGCAACTGAACGTCGTTTTGCCATCGGCAATCTCTTCTACCCAACTATGATTTGGCAAAACAAGCATTCCATCGGCATTTTCTTCCGCATTACATTTCGAACATGCAGACGTAATATTTATAGTCCAACAACCTTCATTTACGCTTACTTCTTGCCAATCGTGATTGCCGTCTTGACAGATTTCTTGGGTCACGTCGGGAACCTCTAACCATACGTCCTCAATGGCAACGATAACGTTTTCGGCAGGCATAGTGAACGTATAATAAGTGACCGACCAATCATCCGATATGGATTCGTCGGGGCTTTGCTCCATGCCGTTGACGTAAAGCCGATAGTAATGCTCGGTAATGGTTTCCAATGCGATGGTGACCTTTTCTCCTACTGCATAGGAGCTTTTCAATGGATTTACGATAGAATAATTTTGAGAGTTTACAATTTTAACGGTGTAAAAGGGTTCGGAGGAATCCGAAGTGTTCGGTGTTTCATTGTTTTCCACGCTTGTATCTTTAGTGGTTTCAGAGCTGTCGGTTTTTGACTCATTGCCACAACCTACAAAAACAGTGAGAAAAAGCAACAATGCAAGCAGTATTAACAGTGTTCGTTTCATAAAAAATACCTCCATTCGTCAAAATTAAGTATATCGGTTAGACATCTAACCAATATCATCATACCATATTTTTCCATAAAAGTCAATAGGGCGGCAGATTTTTTAGATAATTTATATCGACGTTCTTTGGGAGATAACAAAAAAGGCTCTGCAGATGCAGAACCTTTTTGCAAGTTTCGACCAAAGGTCGAAATTATCTCTTGGAGTTTTAGCAATACCGTTTGATATCGTGAATATCGTGGAAATTCGTGTGATATCGTAGCTTTATCGTGTGATTTCGTGCGATATCGTGAATATCGTGAGTATCGTCGCATAAAGTGTTGCACCAAATTTGCACCAAAATCACACCAACATTCAACGCCTATTCAGTTCGACAAATTGGAATTTGACGATTAGAATATACCGCCGTTATACTTTTTCATTGCATAAAAGCTAACAAACATTCCTACAATGATGCTAACAATCAGTTCTATCACACCGATTACAACAAAAGCTTGGAGTTGT
>SVST01000022.1 GCA_015064155.1 Oscillospiraceae bacterium
GAACGTATCCAACTCAAAACAAAACTGACACCACTCGAAAAGCGATGTCAGTTCGTTGCTTAATTTTTAATATTTTCTACCATAGGGGTGTTTTTTGTACTGTCCGCACAATTTGGGGCAGTTCACTTTTTTTATGGATTAAATGTAAGGCTGGGGTTGGGACGTTACGAAAATATTTGATCGGAGAGTAACGCAATGAGCGCGTTGGCATCGGCTGTGCCCAAATGCTTGGGCAGTGCTTCGCTGATCGCGGTCAGGTCAAAAGGAAGAGAAAGCAGTGCTTTTTGTACCGTAACGGAAATTTCGGAGTCAAGCGCGTCGGTATAGAGCTTGAGGTCGGTTATATGACCGTTCTTTACGCAAAGCTTGAGATCGACGTTTCCGAATGGCAACTGCCCGCCACAGGATACGTTGCAGGGGATGGGAGAGCCGTAAAGATAATCCCAATTGCGAAATTGCTCGGCGAGTGTCTCGATCTTTTCTTGAGAGATTGTGTCGATGGCTTGTGGGGGAACCCCGAAAACCGATTCAGCGGCGGTCAAAAGGTACGTCGTCATCGCGTCGCAGGTCAAGGACGGAGCAAGCTCGCAAAGATTGATGACTCTCGATCTCACCGATTTGATTCCTTTTGCCTCCAGCTTTGCTTTTGGCGGGGTGAGATAGCGGTTCAGCTTTTCCATATCTGCGTTGACGAGAAGCGTTCCGTGGTGATAGGAGTGTCCTTGGCTGTTATAGAAAGCATTTCCCGAAAACTTTCTGCCGTTTGCCAAAAGGTCGTTTCTTCCCGAACGCTCGGTTTCAATGCCCGCCAATCGGCAAGCGTGACCGATTACCTGCAGATGCTTGGATACGTCAAGGTTTTCGGTGGCGCAAAGAAAGGTGAAATTCAGATTTCCAAGGTCGTGAAAAACGGCACCGCCTCCCGACAATCGGCGCGCTAAGGTGCCGCCCTCTTTCTTTAAAAGCTCGACACGGCATTCCGAAAAGGCATTTTGGTTTTTTCCGATGACAACCGTGTTTTGATTCTGCCATAGATACAAAATGAGGGTTTCGTGATCTACCGTATCAAAAAGATCTTTTTCGGTGGCAAGATTGAGGTGCGGATTTACGGTATTGCTGACGTAATATTGCAGTTTTTTGATCATATCGGTTCCTTTGTGATTGATATAGCAACATTTTAATACAAATTGTTGAAAATGTCAATAGACAAACCGTAAACGGTGTGATATAATTGTGTTATGAAATGTTATAAACAAAACTCGTTGAAACGGGAGGCACTATGAATCGCATTCGACAGGAACGAATCAAAAAGTATATCGAAAATCAAAACGTTGCCACGATCAAGGAGCTGCGTGAGGTTTTCCCCGAGGTTTCGTTGATGACCTTGCACCGGGATCTGAGTGCTCTGGAGGAGATGGGAATCATCACCAAATATCGCGGCGGCGTGCGCTCGGTGCATCAGCTTGACGATATCGAATTCAATATCCGCATGAAGGAAAACACCGCGGGCAAGACGTCTATGATGAAGAAAGCCATGAAGCTTTTGCATCCGCAAAGCTCGGTTTTTCTGGACACCAGTACGTCGAACCTGATCCTTGCGCGCAATCTGCCCGATATGGATTTGAACATCACCACGATCAGTCCCAGTATTGCTTTGGAGCTTTGCCGCTTGAAAAATCCAACCGTTAACCTTTGTGGGGGGACGATGAACCCGAGAACGCTTTCGGTTTCGGGGATAAATACCTTGGAATTGCTGGAAAAAATCAACATTGACCTTGCCTTTATCGGGGTTTCCGGCTGCTCGGCTGACGTTGGCTTCACCTGCGGAACCGAGGCGGATATGCTGATCAAACGGCTCGTTATCCGAAAGGCGCGTACCCGCGTGGTGCTTTGCGGTGCCGATAAGTTCAAGCGGCTGATGCCCTTTACCTTTGCTGAAATTTCGGACGTGGATTATATCATCAGCGACGAGCCCTTGCCCGAAAATTTCGTTCGGAAAAGCGAGGAGTGTGGGGTCAAAATTTTGTAAGCACGACGTTCGAACCGAAAGAATTTCAGAAATAAAGATCGTAATTTCGGAAAAGTAATTGACACGAATGTTATAATATGTTATAATAAGACGATCAACATTTTTAAAGGAGGATTTGTTTTGGCAAATGCTGTTGTAATGCCCAAGGCCGGTATCACGGTGGAAAGCTGTATCATCGGTACGTGGGAAAAGAAGATTGGAGATGCGGTGAAGGTAGGAGATATCCTCTTTACCTACGAAACGGATAAGGCAAGCTTCGAATGCGAATCTACCGCAGAGGGTACGCTTCTTGAGATTTTTTATAATGAAGGGGACGAAGTACCTTGTCTTGTAAACGTCTGCGCGATTGGAAATGCCGGCGAGGATTGCGCGGCTCTTCGTCCCGATGCGGGCGCGACTTCGGAGCCTGCTAAAGAGGAAAGACCCGCTGAAGAGAAAAAGGAAGAGAGTGCAGCACCCGTAGCTGCCGCAACGGCGGTTGCTGGAGAGAAGACTGCGATTTCTCCCAGAGCCAGAAAGCTGGCAGAGCGTGCCGGTGTGGATGCTTCCTTGGCAACGCCTACCGGTCCGAACGGAAGAATTATTGAGCGCGACGTCAGAACGCTGATGGAGAATCCCGTTGTTGTCGCAAGTGAGGCTGAAAAGGCTGCTCCCGCACCTGCTGCAAAGGCTGCAGTGGTGGACGAGGCAGAGTATACCGACGTAAAGTTCAGCGGAATCCGCCGCGCAATCAGCAAGTCGATGCACACCTCGCTGTCCACGATGGCTCAGCTGACGCATACCAACTCGTTCGACGCAACCACCATTCTTGCTTACCGCAAGATGCTCAAGGCGGCAGACGGCGAATATGCGGGTATCACGATTGGCGATATCGTTCTGTACGCCGTTTCGAGAACGCTTTTGAACCACCCCGACCTGAACGCGCACATGCTTGACGATAACAACATTCGTCTGTTTAAGCACGTAAACCTCGGTGTGGCAGTTGACACCCCCAGAGGATTGATGGTTCCCACCATTTTCCGCGCAGACGAAAAGAGCCTGCTTGAAATTTCCAAGGAGGTCAAGGCACTTGCCGCACAATGCCGCGAGGGCAATATCAGCCCCGATAAGCTGACCGGCGGAAGCTTTACGGTTTCCAACCTCGGTAATTTGGGCGTTGAATCCTTCACTCCCGTGATCAATCCGCCTCAGACGGGTATTCTCGGTGTTTGCTGCACGACCGACCGTGTCAGAAAGGCGGCAGACGGTTCGATTCAGGTCTACCCCGCAATGACGCTCAGCTTGACCTACGATCACCGCGCGGTTGACGGTTCTCCCGCGGCTCGCTTCCAAAAGGAGCTTGCTCACAATCTTGAAAACTTTACCGCGCTTCTCGCAAAATAAGGAGATACAGATATGGAAATTTTTGATTTGTTGGTTGTGGGCGGCGGTCCCGGCGGATACCTCTGCGCAGAGCGCGCGGCTCAGGGAGGCATGAAGGTTGCCGTGTTCGAAAAGAAGGCACTTGGCGGCACCTGCCTTAACGAGGGCTGTATTCCCACGAAAACGCTTTTGAATTCTTCGAAAATGTACAGACATGCCAAGGAGAGCGAAGCGTTCGGTGTTACCGTAACCGGTGTTACCTACGATCACGCAAAGGTCGTTGAAAGAAAGAACGGTGTGGTGAAGACCCTTGTTGCGGGTGTCGGCGCTACCATGAAGGGAAACAAGGTTACGGTCGTCAGCGCAAATGCCGTGATCAAGGGCAGAACCGAAAACGGCTTTGCCGTTGAGGCAGACGGTGTGGTATACGAGGGGAAGCGTCTTACCATCGCATCGGGCTCCGAAACCGTGGTTCCTCCCGTTCCCGGTCTTAAGGAAGGACTTGCCTCCGGATTCGTTTTGACGAACCGCGAGGTGCTTGACGAAAAAACGCTCCCGAAGACCCTGGTGGTGATCGGCGGCGGTGTCATCGGTCTTGAGATGGCATACTATTTTGCAAGCGTTGGCGTTGCCGTTACGGTCATCGAAATGATGCCCAAGATCGCAGGCGCAACCGATCCCGAGATTTGCAAGGTTCTTACCGATGCGTTTGTCAAGCGCGGCATGACTTTCAAGCTTTCCTCCAAGGTGCTTGAGGTGAAGACGGGCAGCGTTGTGTATGAGGAAAACGGAGAAAAGAAAGAAATCGCTTGCGATAAGGTGCTTCTTTCGGCAGGTCGTAAGCCCTCCACGGCGGGCATCGGCATCGAAACGCTTCAGCTTGATATGGACAGAGCAGCCATTAAGACCGACCGTCATCTTTGCACCAACGTGTCGGGCGTATATGCGGTTGGTGACTGCAACGGCAAGCTGATGCTGGCGCACACCGCTTACAGAGAGGCAGAGGTTGCCGTAAACCACATGCTTGGCAAGAACGATGAGATGCGTTACGACGTGATTCCCTCGGTTATCTACACCGATCCCGAGGTGGCAAGCGTTGGTTACAGCAAGGAAGCTGCAGAGGAAAAGGGCATGACCGTCAAGGAGATCAAGCTTCCCATGTCCTATGCGGGACGTTATCTTGCCGAGAACGAGGGCGGAAAGGGCTTCATTAAGCTGGTGGTGGATACCGACAAGAACCGTCTTGTGGGTTGCCACATGGTGGGTTCTTATGCGTCCGAGATCATTATGACCGCTACGATGATGATCGATACGGAATTGACTCCCACCCGCCTGAAAAAGCTTGTGTTCCCGCACCCCACGGTTGCCGAGATCATTCGCGAAGCTATTTTCCACATATAAGAAATTTATAAAATTTCACATAAATTGACAAAGGAGAAAGAAAAATGCCAAAGAGTTTATTCGTAGATCCCCAAGAAACGCTGGCACCCGGTAAAATTACCTTTAAGAGTATTCCGGTAAATGCCTACAATAAGACCATTCAGGAAGAGAGGAGCCGCTACAGCGACGATGATCTCGTTCGTATCTATCGCGATATTACCGTTCTTCGTGAATTCGAGTCGATGCTGAATCAGATCAAGACGCAGGGACTTTACAACGGAATTGAAACCACGTATCCGGGGCCCGCGCACCTTTCCATCGGACAGGAGGCAGCTGCCGTAGGACAGGCATATCTGCTGGACCAAAACGATTTCTCGTTCGGTTCTCACCGCAGCCACTCCGAGATCCTTGCAAAGGCACTCTCTTGTATCCATAAGCTCAGCGAGCAGGAGCTGATGACCATCATGGAGGGCTTCCTTGGCGGCTCGGCACTTCGCGCTACCGAGAAGCTGGGTCCCGTCAGCGACGTAAAGGAGCTTGCTATTCGTTTCATTCTGTACGGAACGCTGTCCGAGATCTTTGCCCGTGACACCGGATTCCACAAGGGTATGGGCGGTTCGATGCATGCATTCTTCCTGCCTTTCGGTATTTACCCCAACAACGCAATTGTTGGCGGATCTGCCGCTATTGCTACCGGTGCCGCACTCTTCAAGAAGATCAACGGCAAACAGGGTATCGTTGTATGTAACTCCGGTGACGGTTCCATGGCTCGCGGTCCCGTTTGGGAGGCAATGAACTTTGCGGCTATGGATCAGTTCAACACCCTTTGGGAGAGCCATAAGGGCGGTATGCCGATCCTTTACAACGTATTCAATAACTCTTACGGTATGGGCGACCAGACCCGCGGTGAAACCATGGGTTACGATATGCTTGCCCGTATCGGCTCGGGTGTCAGCCCCACACAGTTCCACGCAGAGCGTATCAACGGTTTCAATCCTTTGGCTGTGATCGACGCAATGGAAAGAAAGCTCAAGATTTTGCGCAAGGGCGAGGGTCCCGTTCTGCTTGATACGCTGACCTACCGTTATTCCGGTCACTCCACCTCCGACCAAAACGCGTACCGTACCAAGGAAGAGATCGATGCATGGCGCGAGATCGACCCGATTATCACCTACCGCAAGGGTCTGGTGGAGGCAGGCGTTGTTGGCGACGCGAAGCTGGAGGATATCCTTGCCGAGACCGCGGAGCGCATGACGCTGATTTGTAAGGCGGCTTCGGATCCCGAAATCAGCCCCTACGTTGACTTCCGTAAGGATCCCGCCGTTGTGGAGCGTTTGATGTTCTCCAACCAGAAGATCGAGAAGCTTGATGACCGTGAGCCCGAGGTCAATATGCCTCTTGCCGAGGTTCCCGCATACAAGAAGATCAAGGAAAAGGAGCGTTGCCCGATCGTTGACGGTAAGCCCGTTTCCAAGATGAAGCTGTTCAACCTGCGTGATGCTCTGTCCGAGGTTATTTACGACAGATTTTATGAGGATCCCACTCTCATCGCATACGGTGAGGACTGCCGTGACTGGGGTGGCGCGTTTGCCGTTTACCGCGGCATGATGGATGCCTTCCCGCACACCCGTTTGTTTAACTCTCCCATTGCCGAGGCGGCTATCGTCGGTACGGCGGTTGGTTATGCCGTTTCGGGCGGTCGCGCACTCGTTGAATTGATGTATGCCGACTTTATCGGCTGCGCAGGTGACGAGATCTTCAACCAGATGTCCAAGTGGCAGGCAATGAGTGCAGGTATCCTGAAGATGCCGGTTGTTCTCCGCGTTTCGGTTGGTTCGAAATACGGCGCACAGCACAGCCAGGACTGGACCGCACTTTGCGCACATATTCCCGGCTTGAAGGTATGCTTCCCCGCAACACCTTGGGAGGCAAAGGGTCTGATGGAAGCCGCATTGAAGGGCACCGACCCCGTGGTCTTCTTCGAAAGCCAGAGAATCTACGACGTTGGCGAGCAGTTCCATGAGGGTGGCGTTCCCGCAGAGCGTTACGAGATCGAATTCGGTGATACCAACAAGGTTCGCGACGGTAAGGACGTTACCATTCTTACCATCGGTGCAGCTCTCTACCGCGCCGTTGACGCTGCAAAGCAGCTCTCCGAGAAATACGGCATGGAGGCAGACATCATCAACATTCACTCGCTCGTTCCGCTGGATTATACCAAGATTATCGAATCGGTTAAGAAGACCGGTCGTGTCGTTCTTGTTTCGGATGCTTGCGCAAGAGGCTCTTTCATGGGTGACGTTGCCAAGAATATTACCGAGCTTTGCTTCGACGATCTGGATGCACCGCCCGTAGTGGTTGGCGCACGCAACTGGATCACACCTCCCTTCGAGTTTGACCAGTTCTTCTTCCCGCAGGCTTCCTGGATCCTTGACGCGATCCATGAAAAGCTCGTTCCGCTGCCGGGACACGTGGTACAGGACGGCTGCACCGAGGCTGAGGCAATCCGCCGCGCACAGCAGGGCGTATAAGTTTTGAGGGATCGATTGATGATGCAGAGGCTTTCGGTAACTCGGACGGCGAATGCCGGAGTTTTGCTGGAAACAGACGGCAAGCGGATTCTGCTTGACGGTATTTGCAAGCCCTTTGGGCAGTATCTCGGAACTCCGTCCGCGCTTCGACAGCAGCTTACCGAGGAAATGCCCGACGTTTTGGCATTTACTCACAAGCATCCCGATCATTACGATCCATCCTACGCAATGCTCTATCAAGAAAAGACTCTCAGGTCCGTTTACGGGCCTGAGAGCCTACCTTTTTATGCGTTGGAAAATGGGATCGAGATGCGACTTTTGAAAACTCGCCACATCGGAAAAGCCGATATTGCGCACGTAAGCTACGTGATCAAGGGAAGCCGTACGGTTTGGTTTATGGGGGATGCTTCACCGCTTTCTCTGAAAAGCATGGCCGAATTGCCGCGTCCCGACTTGTTGATCGTTCCGTTCGCCTATGCGATCACACCGTCCGCCTGGCGTGCGACGAGGGAAACCGGTGCGCAGGATATCCTGCTTTTGCACATGCCGCCGAGGGAGGACGATCGGGAAGGTCTTTGGGATGCGGTGAAAAACACGGTGGGCAAGGATAGCTCCCTTTTTACCTTGCAAATCGGAGAAACGGTTTGCTTTTAACCTGCTTTTTTGAAAAGGGAATCGGCAAAATCCGCAGGGTCAATGCCTGACCGTTATATGGGCTTGGCGTTTGCCAGGAGATATTTCTCGGCTTCGGCACACCACAAGCCGTTGTTGTTTTCAACGATTGCGGCGAGCTCGCGGTAAAACGGATCGTTTTTACCAAGCTCTGCAAGGTCTGTCAGTGCAACGAGGGGCAGGGAAATAAAGTTGTAAATCAGCTTCTTGCCGCCCGGGATCTTGTCAAGATTCATTACGGTATCCACAACCGCGTCAAGACCACCCACGTGCGTGATCATGGCGGTGGGGTTGAGCCGTCCGTCGTTCATCATTTCGATCGATTCGATCATATCGTCGGTGTTTCCGCCGGTGTTTCCGCAAATATGCGTGAAGCTGTAGTGGACGTGATAGAAATTGAACATTGCGGAGAACGCGGGATTGGTAGGACCGGCAAAGAAGTTCAGGCAACCGTCGAAGCCGAGCACGCTGTCGGCAAGCTCAATCACGGGCTTTACGGGGGCATAAACGAAAGCATCGTTGTAGCCCTTGCCGCCCGAAAGCTCCATCAAATATTCGCGTGCGTTTTCAACCTCGTTTGTGTTGACGTAAACCAGCTTGACACCGTTCTTTTCGGCTTCCTCTACCGTCATAATAGACGCGGCACGCGCAAGACGGTCGTTATCAATATCGGTGACCACCAAGAGAGAGGGCTTTCGGTTGCAGTGAATGGCGTAATCGATGGCACCAAGTCCCATGGGACCCGCCGCTGCCATTAAGATCGTGTTTCCTCCCTCAACGATGCCCATTTCGTGCAAGTGGGTGGAATTGTTCGTGTGATAATTGGTGTGATAGCCGGCAACCACGCAGGAAACGGGCTCTGCAAGAGAACCGTAGAAAAAGGTGTCGTTCTCATAGCGGAGCAGACAGTTGCATTCCATAACCTCGTTGGGAATGATGACGTACTGCGAGTTTCCGCCTACGAAACGGTAGGAATATCCGGGCGCGTCCAGCTTCCCCTGCCAACCGATTGCGGGCTGCAGCACAAATCCGTCACCTGCCTTGAATTGATGCTGCCACTTTTTGCCTACCGCAAGGATCTTGCCGCAAAACTCGTGACCGATAATGGTCGGATTTTCTGCAACGTCGTTGGGAACGCGAGCGTGCGCGGCACCCTGAAGCACCGCCTTGTGGGTGGACATACAAACACTGTCGGATACGACCTTTGCCAGAATTTCATCGTCCCGCATTTCGGGCAGATCAAATTCTTCAAGACGGATATCGTTTGCGCCGTACAGACGAACTGCTTTTGTTTTCATGGTTATCTCCTTTATCGCTGAAATTGCAGTACTTTTTATCTTGATATTACAAGTATTATACTATCGTTTGCCAAAAAAGTCAATCCCGACTTTCAGGATTTTTCCGTTTTGAAATTTAATTGCCGAAAGTGATAAATATTGCTGCAAATTCTTGCTTTTTTTTCGATTATGTGATATAATGTTTCCGTAAAAAAACTTCTGATTTGGAAAGGGTTGTGAATTATGAAGAAAGCACTTATGTACGGAGCCGGAAACATCGGGCGCGGCTTTATCGGTCAGCTGTTCCACATGTCCGGATACGAGATTTCCTTTATAGACGTGAATATGGCTGTAATTGACAAGCTCAATGCCGACGGTCAGTACCCCGTGTATATCACGGAGGGCGATACCTACCGTGAATACCTGGTAACCGGTGTGCACGGTGTAAACGGTCGCGATAACGAGGCAATTGCCGAGGCAATGGCTGATGCCGACGTGATGGCAACCGCCGTTGGTGTGAACATCCTGAAATTTATTGCAGCTCCCTTTGCCGCCGGTGTGCGCCGCAGAATGGAAAAGGGAATCGAAGCCCCGCTGAACGTGATTATTTGTGAGAATATGATCGAAGCAGATCACTATTTTGCAGGGCTTGTTAAGGAAAACCTGAATGCGGCAGAAGCCGAATATTTTGATACGCATATTGCTTTGGTTGAGCCGTCTATCGGCAGAATGGTGCCTGCAACGCCAAAGGAGATTGCCGAGAAAAATCTGCTTGCCGTATGCGTGGAGCCCTATTGCGAGCTGCCGGTTGACAAGAGCTCCTTCAAGGGCGAAATTCCGAGCATTCAAAACATGGTGCCGTTTGCTCCCTTTGATTTCTTTATCCGTCGGAAGCTCTTTATGCACAATATGAGCCATGCGCTCACCGCTTACTTCGGTGCGCTTCGCGGATATACCTACATTTGGGAGGCAATTCTGGATCCCGAAATCAAAGAGCTTGCCGCCAAGGCACTCCTGGAGGCTTCTCGGGCACTTCACCTTGAGTACGGCGTTCCGATGGACGAATTGGAGGCTTTCTCCGCAAATCTTTTGGAACGCTTTGAAAACAAGCTCCTTGGCGATACCATTGAGCGCGTGGGAAGAGATACCAAGCGCAAGCTTTCGGAAAACGACCGCTTCGTAGGTGTCGTACGTCTGTGCGAGAAGCATGGAGTTGAGTCTACCCACATTCTCGCAGGTCTGGCGGCAGGACTTCACTTTGCTCCCGCGGGCGACGACTCGTCCTGCGAGGTTGCGGAGGACGTGCGCAAGAACGGCTTGTCCCATACGCTGGCAACCTATTGCGGAATCGCTGCCGACAATGCCGCGTTCGAAAAGATTTCCGCTTTTTATGCCAAGATTGAAAAAGAGGGGATCTCCAACCTTATCTCCTGATGGAAGTTCCGAATAACCGTAGGTCAAATACATAAGCAGGTGCGAGCCTTTTCGCACCTGCTTTTTTCCTTTTTTCATTCTTTTTTTGAAAAATCGAAAATGTTTCGTAAGCAATCCTATTGACCTTTTCTTGATTTTGGTTTAAAATATAGGGTGAGATAGCATGCGAGGAATACGTCGCAAATTTTAAAAAAAGATAGGAGCTGAACCATGGCATACTTGATGGGAATTGATATGGGTACCACTTCGGTCAAAACCGCTGTTTTTGACGAACACCTGTGTGAAAAAATAAAGCTGACAGCCGATTACACCTTGGATTCCAAGGGAGATACGGTGGAGTTTCCGGCAGAGCAGTATTGGGAAATCGTACGGAGAGAGATTGCCAAGGTCAAGGCGGAGCTTGGGATTGATGCTCTGGCAATCGATACCCAATGTGAAACACTGATTCTGACCGACGAGAACGGAACTCCCGTGCGTCCTGCCATCGTGTGGTTGGATAACCGTGCCACAAAGGAAGCCGAAACAATTGAAAAGCAGTTTGGAAGACAACGGGTTTACGAGGTAACGGGACAACCCGAGGTCACTGCCACCTGGCCTGCCTGCAAGCTCTTGTGGGTCAAAAACAACGAGCCTGACGTTTGGGCGAAAACACGGCGCGTCTTCCTTTTGGAGGACTATATTCTCTTTAAGATGACGGGGCGTTTCGTAACCGAAAAAACGCTGCAATCCTCCACCATCTATTTTGATATCAAGGGCAACTGCTGGTGGCGGGAAATGCTGGACTTTATCGGGGTTTCGGACGACATGCTGCCCGAGCTGCTGGATAGCGGTGTATACGTGGGCGATTATGAGGGGATTCGAGTGACCACCGGTGCAATGGATCAGGTTTCCGGTGCCATCGGTGCGGGTGTGGTCAAGCCGGGGATCGTCAGCGTGATGACCGGTACGACCATGGTGATCTTCACGCCGTCCGAGGAGTTTCCCGCCTACGACCCCGCTAGCATCGTGCCTTGTCATTACAATTACGACGGTAAATACTGTCTGTTGTCCTGGTCACCTACCGCGGGCATGGCGTTGAAATGGTTCCGCAACGCCCTTTGCGAGCAGTTTTCCTTTGCCGAGCTTGACGAGCTTGCAGCTCCCATTGCGCCTGGCTCGGACGGTGTGACCTTCCTGCCGTATCTTTGCGGCTCTACCATGCCGAAGTACAATCCCGCCGCAAGAGGCAGCTTTACGGGACTTACCACCGAGCACGGACGCGGTCATTTCGTACGTGCCGTGATGGAGTCGGTAGCCTGCATGCTGAAATCCAATCTGGACTATCTGTCACTTGACGTCAGCGAGATTCGTGCAATGGGCGGCGGTGCTACCAGCCCCTTGTGGTGTCAGATGAAGTCGGATATGACCGGCAAAAAGCTGTTGACGCTGAAAAACACCGAAACCGCCTGCCTGGGTGCCGCGATTTTGGCGGGTGTCGGAACCGGTGTGTTCGAATCGGTGGAGGCGGCTGCCGAGCGAATCGTTACGAACAAGGTTTATCTGCCCAAGGGCGCGGATTACAGCGCGTGCTACGAGCGTTATCAAGCGTACGACGCGATTTTGAACGTATAAAATCTTAAGGAGATAGAACATGAAAAAGGTTGCATTTGTAGGATTCGGAGAGGTCAATACACCGATTGACGTCATCGTAAGAAAGTGTGAGAAGGCGGCTGCCGATCTGGAGGCGGAGGGACTTGATTTGGTTAAGGTTTATCCCATCACCGATGATTACGAGGAAAAGGACGTCAAACGGGCACTTACGGCTCTTCAGGGTCAGGAATTTGATTGTCTGGTGGTATGCGTGGCAGGTTGGATTCCCACGCACGCTGTGGTAAAGGTGACCGAGCAGTTCCGTCACGTACCGATGGTTCTTTGGGGTCTTTGCGGCTGGTACGAGGGCGACCGACTGGTTACCACCGCCGACCAGGCGGGAACCACCGGCTTGCGCGCTACCTTTGAGGGGCTTGGCTATACGTTCAAGTACGTATACGATATCATCGGCAAGAAGACGAGAAGCGACGCGGTTGCAAATTACTGCAGGGCAGCGATTGCCGCAAAGCAGCTCCTCTCTGATAAGGTCGGTATGGCGGGTTACCGTGATATGAATTTGTACGGCACGCTGTACGACGGTATGTCGCTCAAAAAGACGACCGGCGTCGAGATCGAAACCTTTGAGATGCTGGAGATTCAACAGAGATACGAGGCACTGGATGATGCAGCCAAGCGTGCGGTGGTGGAGAACAGAATTTTGAAATGGAACTTCCTCAAGCCCGCAAACGACGACGCAATGATGAAGGCGGCAGGCTACTACCTTGCAATCAAGGCAATTGCCGACGAAAGAAAGTACCGGGCAATCTCGCTCAAGGACGTTGACGGCATGAAGAAGCTTTGCGGCTTCCCGCCCGCACCGATCTTTATGCTGCTTTCCGAGGACGGCTATACCACCGTTCCCGAAAACGATTCGCTGGGTGCTGTTACGCAGCTGATGATGAACCGCTTGACGGGTCAGCTGGCAGGTTACTTAGAGTTCTATGAGTTCTTTGAAAACAGCGTGCTGGCAGGCGTTCCCGATTTCGTTGCGGCTGATATGGTGGACGGTGATACTTATACCGTGCTTCCCGCGGCGTTCGGTATGCTCAGTCAGGGAATTTTGAACGTTTCCAAGGTAAAAACCGGCACGGTTACGATGAGCCGCTTGGTTTATGCCGACGGCAAGTACACCATGCAGGTGATTCTCGGTGAGGGTAAGAATCCTCCGAAGTGGGAGGAATGCGGTTGGGATCAGCCCGCACCTCAGCTTTCGGCTTTGGAGATCGAGATCGGTGACGTGGAAGCCTTTGCCGATAACGTCGCTTGTCAGCATTATATCATCACCTACGGTGATAACCGTGCAAAGATCAAGAACCTTTGCGATATTCTGGGAATTGCCTTTTTTGAGGTTGTAAAGAATTAAGAACGGGTTGCTTATGCTTTGCTATAACGAATATTACGAAAAAGCGGTGCGGATTTACAGAGCCTTGCATCAGGTCCCCGAAATCGGGTTCGAGCTTGAAAAAACGGTACGCATCGTGAAGGACGTATTGGAAGAATACGGAATTGCGTATACCGAAAGGTACGGACGGGGAAGCATCGTTGCCGAGCTGGGACACGGCGAGCGTTGCATTGCCTTGCGTGCGGACATGGACGCGCTTCCCATCGAAGAAAACAGCGGACTTGCATTTTCCTCTCTACACCGTGGGACAATGCATGCCTGCGGACACGATTCTCATACGGCGGTGCTGCTGGCGGTCGCAGGTTTTTTGAAGGAACATGAAGACCGACTGGGCGTCCGGGTTCGGTTGCTCTTTCAGCCCGCTGAGGAATGCTCGGTCAGCGGTGCGAGAATGATGCTCGAAAACGGTGTTATGGACGGTGTGGAGCAAGTCCTTGCGGCGCATTGTACCCCGGAATTGCCGGCGTTCACGATTGGTGCTTGCAAGGGAAATTATATGGCAGCCTGCGCGCCCTTGCGCATTACCTGCCGTGGGCGGTCTTCGCATGCATCCCTGCCGAAGCAGGGAATCGATGCCATTGCCATGGCAAATCAGGTGTATGCGGAATTGAAAACGGCAGTATCCCGCGAAGCGAACGGTGCCGCTTACATTTGGAACGTGGGCAGAATGGAAGGCGGACGGGCGCACAACGTGATCTGCGATCGGTGTGAAATGGACATCTCGTTCCGCTTCTACGATGCCGATTTTGCGGCTCGAATGGAAACCCAAACAAAAGAGATCTGCGCCCGTATTGCAAAAGAATACGGAGGGGAGATCGACGTGAATTGGTGTGTCAGCACCGGTCCGGTGATCAACGACGGCGCGATCGTAAATGCCCTTTTGGACGGTTGCAGCCGCAGAGGGATCGCGACCTGTGAGATCCGTCCGGTGATGTCCTCCGAGGATTTCGGATGGTATCTTACCCGCGCAAGGGGTTGCTTGTTCCGGTTCGGAATCGGTGACAAGTCTTTTGGATCTACCAAGGCGTTGCACACGACCGATTTCAAAATATACGAGCCGGCAATGAAAACGGCAATCGTTACGTTTTGCGAGTACGTGCTCTCAAGCGGAAAATAAAAGAGGTAAAAACAAGAGGGAATCTAAAACGACATGATGAAACAGCGGTATTTCAGGAGCGCACGCTCGGGAGCCATGGTCTTTTTGGTGGCAATCCTTTCCTTTTCCTTTATCACCATGACAAAAACCTGCTTTTCCTCGGCAATGGTATTCATTGTCAGCGAGGGAACGATGACCAAATTCCAAACGGGGAACATCGTTTCGGTCTTTTATTTGGTCTATGCAGCCCTGCAGATCGTGGGCGGCTTTATGGTGGACAAATATCCGTCGGAGCGCTTTATTACCATCGGTTTGTTCGGAGCATCGGTGGTAAATCTGCTCATCTATTTCAACAATCAGAATTACGTATTTACGATGGTCGTTTGGGCACTCAACGCCATCCTGCAGTTTGGATTTTATCCGGCTGTGTTTAAAATTTCTTCCTCAATGCTAAAGAAAAGTCAGCGCGACACGGCACTCTTTTTGGTGGGATTTTCTTCGCCTCTCGGGTATACGCTCAGCTATTTGGTGGCGGCAATTTTACCAAACTGGCGATACAGCTTCCTCATATCCTCCATAGGACTTGCGTTTTTTGGGATCGTGTGGGTGCTGGTGTTCGGCTTCAATCGACGTGATCTGGTAGAGGAAGACCTTGTCGAATTGCCGGACGGGAAAAACAAGGAAACGGGCAAGGGCTTTTGGCGCATTGCCGTGGGCGGTGGCTTGATTCTGTTGTGTGCTTGCACGTTGCTCCGCACCACCTTTGAGCATTGCTTCCGCAATCTGACTCCGACCATGATCAAGGAGTGCTACGATGACGTAACGCCTGCTTTTGCTACCGTGCTGAATATTACAATTCTGCTGGCAAGTACGTTTGGAAATCTACTGGCGCGGATTTTGCATAAGCACGTGTGTAAAAACGAGGCAAAGACGGCATTCATTCTTTTGATTTGCTGCTTGCCGCTGGTAACGGTCACCTTGCTGGTGGGACGCGTGCATTACGCGGTCCTGGTCGTGGCACTCAGCTTGTTCGTATGGATTGCCTCCGCGGCGGGCTTTTTCAGCTTTACGTTGATTTGCGCCAGATTCGGAAAATGGGGAAAGGGAGGCACGCTGGCGGGAATGTTGAACGCTCTGGGTGCACTTGGAATCGTCATTACCAACACCGTGTTTACCGGCATCGTGGAGGCAACAAGCTGGTGGGAAACCTCGGTGATTTGGGTGACGATGATGGTGATTCTTTTGGTTATGTCGGCAATCTTTGTTCCGGTTTGGACAAAGTTTATTAAGAAACATTTTCATTAACAGTTTTTTATATGTTTGGAAAGGATATGCTTATGAATATGATTAAAATCGGTTGGGGAGAGGCAAGCCTCGTCCCCGAAAAAGGGAAAAAAGTAAATCTTGTGGGTCAGTTTTACGAGAGAATTTCGGACGAGGTGGAAACCCCCATTACGGTTACGGCAATGGCAATCGAGTGCGGTGACGATCAGGTGATCTTCTGCTCTGCCGACCTGGTTTCACTCAGCGAGCGCGTGATGGCGGCTGTGCGCGAAAGACTGTCCTGCGTGGCGGGCTTTCCCACCGAAAAATTGATTGCAAGCGTTATTCACACGCACACCTCCTTGGGATATGCGAATCGAAGCGACAGCATCGGGGGCTCTTCCCTGAACGTGCTGCGCCGGATGATGCCCGACGCAAAATACGAGGAGCTGGTCAGCTACCGGGGTGACGATCTGTTCGAGGGCGAGCCTGCCTTCCAATTTGTGGTAGAGCGCATTGCAACAGCCGCACAGACCGCATGGGAAAGCCGTGCCGAGGGCATTTATGCAACCGGATTTGGACGTGCCGCCGTTGGAATGTGCCGCCGCGTTTGCTACAGTGACGGCTCGGCGAAAATGTGGGGTGACACCAACGAGGCAAGCTTTACCGAGCTGGAGGGCGGTAACGACAGCGGCATTGAATTGCTGTTTACCTATACCCCCGACCGCAAGCTGACGGGTGTGGTTGCAAACGTGGCTTGCCCGGCGCAGGTGTTGGAGCACCGTAACTTTATTTCCTCCGACTATTTCGGCAAGGTCAAGGAATTGATTCGCAAGAAGTACGGAAGGGACGTGTATCTTTTGGCTCTCGTTTCGGCAGCCGGAGATCAGTGCCCCCGTGATCTTGTGCGTTGGGTAGAGCCCGAAACGCCCATCAACGACCCCAACATTTCGCGTCCCGACGTCATTGAGCGTACCGCAGACCCCTCTATGTTTGACGTCAAGGGCTGCAACCTGGTGGCGCGCCGTATTGCAAACGAGATCTTCTATGCGTTGGAGGACGTGACCGAATACGTCCGCGAAACCACGCTGGAGCATAAACATTTATGCGTGGATATGCCGTTGCGCCGTGTAAATCCCACCGAGTATCAGGTTGCCTACCGTGCAATTGAGGAGTTCCGCCGTGAGCTTGGCACCGGTACCATCAACTTTGCGGATAATGCCAGAATGCACATTTATGCCGGTACGATTGCGCGTTATCAGGCACAGCATACCATTGATACGTATCCCATTGAGGTGCACGTTCTGCGCCTTGGTGACGTGGCTTTCGCGACCAATCCTTATGAACTGTTCTTGGACTACGGCAACAAGATTCGCGCGAGAAGCCGTGCAAAGCAGACCTTCCTTGTTCAGCTTGCTTGCGGCTCGTGGGGATATCTGCCCACCGAAAAGGCGGAGCGCGGCAGTCACTATTCGGCTTACGTATCCAGTGGAACCACCGGCCACGAGGGCGGTGACCTGCTGGTGCGCAAGACTCTGCATGAAATTAACAAGATGTTTTAAGTGCGTATAGCCTGAAGAAAAAATCGGCGGCAGCTGTTTTCCCGCGCGGGGATGGAGCTGTTGCCGATTTTGGTTTTTTATTTCTTTGTTTTTTCGGTATTTCTATTTACAAAAGAGTTTTCTCTTGTTATAATAGTGTGGAAGAATTTTACTCTTTGGGAGGCGGTTATGAAGGAGATCCAAAAGATCGATACGGCAATTGTGAATGCCAACGTCGTTTTGGAAAACGGAATTCTTTGGGACGGTGTGATTTTACTGAACGGCGGAAGAATTCACAGCTTTGGTAAGGCACGGGAAACGGAGATCCCTAAGGATGCGGTTCAAATCGATGCGGGAGGTGCTTACGTTGGCCCCGGCTTCGTGGATATCCACGTTCACGAGGGGGGACGGTATACCACGTATTATGACCCCGCCAAGACTGCCACGCATTTTTTACGTCACGGAACCACCTCTTTTCTTGCAACTCCCTATTACAGCATGACCTTTGACGAGATCATGCGTGCCTTGCGTATTCTGCGCGACGCTATGGGAAAGGTCGGCACGCTCAAGGGCATTTATATGGAGGGACCCTACACCAACCCCGATTACGGTGCAAATGCAGCCACCAATCCGTGGCGCGCCGAAATGGACGAAGCGCAGATGAAGGCGATGGTGGATGCTGCGGGGGATATGGTCAAGGTATGGACGGTTGCACCGGAGCGCAAGGGGATTCAAGCCTTTTTGCAGTATGCAAAAAAGGTAAATCCTACGGTTCGCTTTGCCCTTGGACACAGTGAGGCGACACCGATGCAGATCCGTGCGTTGGGAAAATTCCGTCCCACGGTGCTTACCCATGCCTTTGATGCGACCGGACGCTTGCCGGTTTATGAGGGGACTCGAGGCTACGGCCCCGACGAATATGCGCTCAAGGAGCCCGAGGTTTACACCGAGCTGATCAGTGATTCCTGCGGAATTCACGTGCATCCCGAATTGCAGCAACTGTTGCTTCACTGCAAGGGAGTGGATCGCGTCGTTCTCATCACCGATTCGACCTATCAGAATTCGCCCAATCCCGAGGCTCTGCAGCACGTGGAGGACCTCAATTTTGACCCCTTTGGCGGTATTTCGGGCAGTAAGATGACGATGGAGCAGGCTTGCCGCAACGTCATGACGCACACCAACTGCGGCATTGCGCAGGCGTTTTTGATGGCATCCACCAACCCCTCGCGCGTGATCGGTCTTGACGACGAGGTGGGCTCGATTGCCGTTGGCAAAACGGCAGATCTGGTATTTGTAGACGATCGATTTCGGGTTCAAAGGGTCATGCTCAAGGGAGAGCTTTGTCACTTTGCATCGGAAGAATAAACGGATAAAAAAGGAGAAACAGCTATGAAGCAACTTCAAACGGGCTACGCACAGGTGAATATCAACCCGCCCTTGGGTAGCGCAATTTACGGATATTACGTTCCTCGCTTTGCAAAAGGCTTTTTGGACGATTTGGAAATTCGGGCGTTTGCTCTTTCGCTTGGCGAAAAACGGATTCTGATGTTCAGCGTGGACGTTTGCGGAGTTGATTCGGGGTTGGTCAACCGCTTTTGCAAGACGTTGGAGGCGGAAACCCTCGTTCAACGCGATCAGATCTTCCTTTCGGCTACGCATACCCACACGGGCGCGTATTTGGTTCCCAACAATATGTTTGAGATGGAGGAGGAGCCGATTCACCGCTATGCGGATTTCGTGGAGAGTCGCCTTGTCGATGCCGCAAAGATGGCATTGGCGGATTTGAAGGATACGCGCATGGGATTCGGCGTGGGACAAGCTCCCGAGCGCATCGCGTATATTCGCCGCTATCGGATGAAGGACGGCTCTACCATGACCTGTCCTCCCATCAACGATCCCAATATCGATGCTCCCATCGGTACCTTGGATCAGCGCGTAAACGTGCTGCGATTTGACCGCGAGGGGGGCGAGAGCGTGGTTTTGGTCAACTACGGTCTTCATGCCGATACCGTGAACGGCGAGCTGCTTTCCTCGGATTGGCCGGGCTGGATGTACCGTACGCTGGACCGTGCGTTGGACGGTGTAAAATGTATCTTTTTCAACGGTGCAGAGGGCGACGTGGGAAGCACCAACGTGCATCCTTTGCCGGGAGATATGAACGATACTGAAATCAGCTTCGATAACGAGATGAAAAGCCCCGGAATGGCTCGCTTTGTCGGTCGTGCACTGGCAGGCACGGTGCTGCAGATTTACGATAAGGTTGCCTACGTGGACGTGGATGCCATCGGTGTTCTGCGTCGTACGGTTGCCATTCCCGCCAATCTGCCGCGTCCCGATCAAATGCCGCTGGCACGCAAGTATAAAGAACTGCACGACGCGGGCAAGGACGAGGAGATTCCCTTTGAGGCGATGGAGCTGACCACCGTGGTGGCGGAGGCGTTGAGAATGTGCAAAATGGAGAACGGACCCCGAGAGTTCCTTTTGGATCTGACGGGTGTGCGCATCGGTCCCGTGGCATTCGTGGGAATCCCGGGCGAGCCGTTTACCGATATCGGAGTTCGCATCAAGGATACCGACGGCTGGTCGATGATTCTGCCTTGCTCCCTGACAAACGGTGACGAGGGATATTTCCCCGTGCAATCGGCATACGACGAGGGCGGCTACGAGGCGCGTACGTCCCCCTACCGTGCGGGAGTGGATGAGGTCATGATCCAAGGCGGAAAAGCACTTCTGAACGATTTGCAGGGCGTGTTCTCGGTCTGACCCTGCTCCTCGTTGCTCTTTTACCAAAAAAACGATTGAAAAAATCAAAAAAATTTAAAAAAAGCTTGACAACGAAAAAAAAAGGTGCTATAATTGGTACACATTTGAATATCACAAAAAACGACTGTGACGAAGAGGGTCGGAGGGTGATGCTTACAGAGAGTTGTCGGTTGGTGCAAGACAACAGCCAGCCATTCCAAATGACCTATCACTTCTGAGTCGAAGGACCGAACGGCAATTGCTTAGTAGACTCCTTCCGTAATGCTGCGTAAAGGCAAAGGACTTGTTAGAGTTCGGAAAGTGACGGAACGTAACGTTTCCGTAATTTGAGTGGTACCGCGGGTTAATAACTCGTCTCAAAGTTTCTTTGAGGCGAGTTTTTTGTTTTATTCAAATCAGTAACCATTCACAAAATGTCAGAACTGAAAGGAGACACCAAAATGGAGTACAGTTTGAAAGAGGTCGCAGGAAGAATCAAGGGACTGCGCGAAGCAAAGGGATATACCGTGGAAGAGCTTGCAAAGCTTACCGGTGTATCGGTTGAGGACTATTTGCTCCTCGAAAAAGGAAAAACCGATTTTAGCTTTACGTTTATCTACAAGTGCGCCAAGGCTTGCGATGTAGAGGTTGTTGATCTTTTGGAGGGAAGAAGCTCCACGCTTACCTCCTTCGCGATCACAAGACGTGGCGAAGGTCTTAAAATTTTAAAGCAACACGGGGTAGAGTATAATAACCTTGCTCCCAAATTCAAGGAAAAGCTTGCCGAGCCGTTTTTGGTGAAGTTCCCCTACCTTCCCGAGGAGCAGGATGCACCGATGAAGCTCAATTCTCATAACGGGCAGGAATTTGACGTGATCGTCAAGGGCTCGCTGAAGGTGCAGGTCGGAAATCACGTGGACGTTCTTCACGAGGGCGATTCGATCTTTTATAACAGCTTGATCCCTCATGGTATGATTGCAGTGAGCGAGGGTGGATGCGAGTTCCATGCGGTCGTGCTCAATCCGCAGGACGGATTGGTCAGTGAGGAATATCCCGAGGCTCCGTACGTGGCTCCCAAGGCGGTCGAAAAGGAAAGTGCTGCCAAGACGGTTGCAGACGATTTCGTGGAGTCCTCTTATGACGAAAACGGTGTATTCAACGGGATCTCCTTTAAGAACGACGACAAGTTCAATTTCGCGTTTGACTGCGTGGATGCAATTGCAAAGAAAACCCCCGATAAGCTTGCCATGCTGTGGGTAGCCAACGACAAGAGCGATCGCAAATTCACCTTTGCCGATATGAAAAAATATTCTGCGAAGACTGCCAACTACTTTGAGTCGCTCGGCATCAAAAAGGGTGACACCGTCATGCTGGTTCTGAAGCGTCACTATCAGTTCTGGTTCTGTATGCTGGCTCTGCACAAGATCGGTGCCATCGCGATCCCCGCAACCAATCAGCTCGTTGAGCATGATTTCAGCTACCGCTATAAAGCCGCAAAGGTAGCGGCAATCGTTTGTACGGCAGACGGTACGGTTTCGGATGAAGCCGAAAAGGCAGCCGCAGAATTCCCCGATATGCTCAAGATCCTGGTTGGCGGCAAGAAAGACGGTTGGAATGACTTCAACGTGGAAATGGAGCGTTTCAGCACGCATTACTACCGTACCGAGCAAACACCCTGCGGAAACGATCCGATGTTGATGCTCTTTACCTCGGGTACGACCGGATATCCCCGTATTGCAACGCATTCCTTCAAGTACGCGCTCGGTCATTATCCCACCGCCAAGCATTGGCATAACGTCAATCCAAACGGACTTCACTTTACGATCTCCGACACGGGTTGGGGTAAGGCTCTTTGGGGAAAGCTCTATGGACAGTGGCTCTGCGAGGCAGGCGTATTTACCTATGACTTTGACCGCTTCCGTTCCGAAGATATTCTCCCGATGTTCAAAAAGTACAACATCACCACGTTCTGCGCGCCTCCCACGATGTATCGCTTCTTCATCAAGGAGGATCTCTCCAAGTACGATCTCTCTTCCATCGAATATGCAACGACGGCAGGCGAGGCATTGAATCCCGAGGTGTTCAACCAGTTCAAGAAGGCAACCGGACTTACCATCATGGAGGGCTTTGGTCAAACCGAAACCACCCTTTCGATTGCAAACTTCGTGGGATCTACTCCCAAGATCGGTTCGATGGGCAAGCCCAGTCCGCTTTACGACGTTGTTGTGCTTGATCCCGACGGCAACGAGTGCAAAACCGGTGATACGGGTGAGATCTGCATTCGAACCAAAGAAAACGTGCCGTGCGGACTCTTTATCGGCTATTATTTGGACGAGGAAAAGACCAACGACGTTTGGCACGACGGCTATTATCATACTGGGGACACCGCAACGGTGGACGAGGACGGATACCTCTGGTACGTCGGTCGTATCGACGACGTGATCAAATCCTCCGGTTACCGCATCGGTCCGTTCGAAATCGAAAGCGTCATCATGGAGCTTCCTTACGTTCTTGAATGTGCCGTTACGCCGGTTCCCGACGAGATTCGCGGACAGATCGTCAAGGCAACGATCGTGTTGGTAAAGGGTACGGAGGGAACCGACAGCTTGAAAAAGGAAATTCAAGAGTACGTGAAAACACATACCGCACCTTACAAGTATCCCAGAGTGGTTGAGTTTGTAGACGAGCTTCCCAAAACCATCAGCGGTAAGGTAAGACGTGTAGAGATTCGTAAAAACGATATGCAAAAAATGCAAAAGTAACGCATTGTCAATCGAAGCCGTGGGTGAAAACCTGCGGCTTCGATTGTTTTTTCTATTGGCAAATTCTTGAAAAGGTTGTACAATATTATGCGGATATACGAAGAATACCTCTGAGATCATCCGAGATCCCGCCACCGGCGGCTTTGAGGGTGAATTGGTTTCGATTTTCTAAGCTGACGCAAAGTGGCAACCGCTACGTCCGTGCAGGGGGAACCCCTTGCCTTGCACGGACCGTGCAAGGCCCACGAAATCAAGTAAAAAATCACGGCAGGCTGTGTTTGATCGCAGCCTGCCGAACGCTTCTTTTCCAAACGGATTCCAAACGCGCATCCGTGTGCAAAAGCGGTTGATTTTTTCTTCCTTGTGTGCTATAATAATCGTATATAAGAAAGAACCCCATCCAAAAGGAGGAACCCATGGATTTTGAAAGATTGATTTCGGAGAGATATTCTGTACGTAGCTTCAAAGGGGAGCATTTGCCGAAGACCGTCATAGATAAAATTTTGCATGCCGGTCATAAAGCCCCCACGGGTTGTAATTATCAGCCGCAAAGAATTGTTGTTATGAATACCGACGATTCGATTGCAAAGCTTCAAAAATGCACCAAATGTCATTTTAACGCACCAACGGCAATGCTCGTCTGCCATAATCGGGACGAAAGCTGGGTGCGGAAATACGACGGTGCGCGCTCTTCTTCGGTGGATGCGGCGATCGTTACCACCTATATGATGCTTGCCGCACAAAACGAGGGGGTCGGTACTTGTTGGGTGATGCATTTCGACCCTGTAGCTATGCGTGAAGCGTTCGCTATTCCCGATCATGTGGAACCCATCGCTTTGCTTGTTATGGGATATCCTGCCGAAGATGCAAGGCCGCTTGATCTTCATTTTCAGTTCCGTCCAATCGAGGAAACGGTTTTTTATGAAAGCTTCTGATCAAGCTTCGGATCATTTGAAGAGATCCATTTCCAATTTAAAAAGGTGTCGTATGGTTTTATTACGTCACCTTACAAACGATGACAGAGAAGTTTAAGCATTTGTTTGATAATAAGCGAGAAAACATGAAAAAAACGACCAAAGGCATACTGCTTGCCATATTGGCAGCGGCATTGTATGCCATAAATTCACCTTTTTCCAAGCTGTTGCTTGATTATATGCCGTCCACCTTGATGGCGGGATTTCTGTATATCGGTGCGGGACTGGGGATGGGAGCGATTGCTCTTCTTCGTAAGGCAAGAAAGACCGAACGTGTCGAAGAAAAAATCACCAAGGCAGATCTTCCGTACACCGTGGCAATGATTGCTCTTGATATTGCCGCCCCCATCTTTTTGTTACTTGGACTTTCCTACACGACGGCGGCAAACGCATCGCTCCTGAACAACTTTGAAATTGTGGCAACCGCGATCATCGCCTTAATGATATTCAAGGAGAGGATCAGCCGGCGTCTTTGGTTGGGGATTTTGTTCGTTACGGTTTCGTGCGTGCTTCTTGCCTTTGAGGATATTTCAAGCCTTCAATTCTCGGTCGGCTCACTCTTTATTCTTCTTGCATGTGTGTGCTGGGGCATTGAGAATAACTGCACGAGAAAGCTCTCCTCCAAGGATCCCCTCGAAATCGTTCTGCTAAAAGGAATCTTCTCCGGACTCGGCTCGGTTATCATCGGACTTTGCATCGGGGAGCGCATTACGGTGCCTTGGAGCGTATTTGCCGTCCTCGGTGTCGGTTTCGTTGCATACGGACTCAGTATTTTCTTCTACGTTTACGCGCAAAGATTGCTCGGTGCGGCAAGAACAAGTGCGTACTATGCGATAGCCCCCTTTATCGGTACGCTACTTTCTCTCATGATCTTTCGGAATCTTCCGCACTATACGTATTTTGTTGCCCTTGGCTTGATGGTTGCGGGGGCATGGCTTTGTTCAAGTGACGAGTCAATATTTAAGAAAAAGGACAAATAAGCATTAACAAAGGAGATTGTATGAAAAAGATTCTTCAAGGGATTTGCTGTGCGGTAGGCGGCGGAATGATTGGTTTCTTTGCAAATCGGTTAGATACGGTTATTGGTAGTGTGTGTTTCACGCTTGGTGTCATTCTGCTTGTTGGTTCCATCTTCCTTGTATCAAAGCAAGATCAAGAGAAAAAATGAGAGTTGACAGATTAATCAAAAGGGGATAATATGAGCATTATTTTACGATTGTTCTTGTCAATGCTTAAAATCGGCTGTTTTGCCTTTGGCGGCGGGTATGCCATAATTGCATTGCTTGAAAATGAATTTATAGCAAAGCGGAAATGGATCGATCATGACGAGTTTTTTGACGTTGTGGCGATTGCGGAAAGCACGCCGGGTCCTATTGCTATCAATGTGGCAACGTACGTAGGCTACAAGCTTGTGGGCGTTGTGGGCGCGGTGGTTGCAACGGTTGGGATGTGTCTTCCGTCGTTTGTCATTATGTATCTCGTATCTCTCTTTTACGAGCAGTTTATGGAGGTTACTCTTGTTTCAGCTGCATTCAAGGGGATTCAGATCTGTGTCGTATATTTGATTGCATCCGCAGGGCTTAAAATGCTCAAGAAAATGAAAAAAACGCCGCAAAACGTTGCTGTGTTTTTTATCACTTGTGTGGGAATGATGCTCTGCACACTTTTTGACATCCGCATCTCTTCGGTGTGGTTCATTTTCGGTGCAGGTGTTCTCGGACTTTCGGTGTTCTTTATCAGGAAAAGCAAAACGAAAGGAGAGAATAAAAAATGATTTATTTGCAGTTATTCTTTACCTTTTTAAGGGTTGGCACATTTGCCTTTGGCGGTGGATATGCAATGCTCTCTTTGATCGGGGACTCGGTTTTGGGATACGGTTGGATGACCGAAGAGGAGCTTCTCAATTTCGTGGGCGTTGAAACCGTCATTCCGGGTCCGATCGCCGTGAATATGGCAACCTACGTCGGTTATGAGCAGGGAGGCTTCCTTGGGGCGCTGCTTGCAACGATCGGCGTGGTGCTACCGTCCTTTATCGTCATTCTTATCGTGATAGCACTGATCAAGAATCTTTTGAAGTATGCGCCGGTCAAAGCATTCATCGCAAGTATGCGTCCCGCACTTGGAGGACTTATCCTATCGGTTGCCGGAACGATGGCTCTCACCGTATTTTTCGGTATTGATACCGCAAAGAATAGCCATTTCGCATTTGATTGGCGTACACTTGTCGTGTTGGCGGTAGTTGTTCTCGTTCCATTCGTATGGAAGCGTATAAAAAAGAAAGAGTTTTCTTCCATTCTTCTCGTTGTAATGTCGGGAGTCATGGGAATGCTTTTGTTTGGAATATAATTTGATGCCGAGCAACAAATTCCAATGCGGATGTCCATATTGGAGAACTCATGCACGAATTTTTAGACGGACCGGCTTTAGATGATGAAAGAACGAATACCCGATCCGATATCCCTTGTCTGGAAGTTGGAAAACGTAACGGAAAAAACGCAAAATTGATACGTAGTAAGCAAAGAAAGAGCCTCTGAGAAATCTCTCGACTTCTCAGAGGCTCATTTTTTGAGCATAAAACACACAAGTTTTTATGGTGTTGTACGGTTCTTCTCATCCATTGTTAGATAAAGCATTATCGTAAAGATCGCACTAACCGTACACGAAGCGAGCGAGCTAAGCCATACGCCGTTTAGTTTAAGGAAAGGCGTTAGGATAAACAGGGCGGTAATAGGAAATACGAGTGTACCGAAGAAGGACGTGAGCATAGAACGAGCAGGTCTTTCAAGCGCAGTAAAATAGGACGAGAAGCACATATCCACCCAACCCGTAAGATAAGAGAGTGAAAACAGCTTCATACCGATAATGCTGACCGCCAAAAGTTCGGTATCTTCGGGCTTGACGAACAAAGGAGCTACGTATTGACCGAGGAACATCATAAACAGAAGTGAAGCGGCAGACAGCACAATCGCACCTATTATTATGCGACGAAATATCGCTTTGACTTTACTCATAAGCCCTGCGCCGTAGCAATAACTGATAGCAGGCTGAAGTGAGTCAGCCATACCGAACACGAGCATACCGATAATGCCATCCACATACATAATGACCGAGAATGCAGCCATTCCCGTTGTGCCACCGTATTTCAAAAGGAAAAAGTTAAATACGATAGACATAATCGACATGGAGATACTGCTGAAAAACTCACTCGATCCGTTGGCAAGGATGCGGAAGAAAATCGCTTTTTCTATCTTGCCCTTAACATAATACAAATCCATTCGCTTTTTGCGGAACAAGACAAGCGAGATGACAGAGCCGAGAGCCATAGCAATGCAGCTTGTAAATGCCGCCGCCCATACGCCTTGACCGAGAAAAACGATCAGGATCACGTCAAGAACGATGTTAAGAGCTTGTGTGCCGATGCCAAGCCACATCGAAAGCCTTTCTTTTCCGCAGGCACGGAGATAGTTGTCCGTGGCGTGATAAATAAGCATTAAAGGCGAGAAAGCAGCGTAAACACGAGTGTAGGTGATGCCGTATTCGATAGCCTGCTCGGTAGCTCCCGGTGCGAGAAAGTGTACGAACGGCTCGGCAAAAATATATCCTGTCACGCCTATTATACAGGAAATCAAAAATATGACCTTTAGCGTAAACGTGAATACCTTCGATGCTTCCTCGCGATTCTTTTCACCGAGCAATACCGATATGCGTACCGATGCACCCGTTGCGATAAGATTGGCAAAGCCGAACACGATCATAATAATTGGCATAATGAGATTGACGGCAGCAAGCGCGTCCTCACCGATAAACCGACCAACGAACAATCCGTCCGCAATCTGATAGAGTGCACCAAAAGCCATTGTAATCATTGACGGTATGGCAAGACGAAAGAAAAGCTTCGTCGGCGGTAATTTTTCAAAAATTTCGGAATCCATAGCGTATAAACCTCCTAAAAAACAAAAATACCCGGTTAGCGCAAAAAGCGCAACCGAGCTCACTCGACACCTAATCCGGTATGCGGCCTGCAGGATGATTATCCTACGATCCCCTGACGTTACGACGTCCTACCTCCGGTGACCCAAAATATTTAACGCAAATATTATATCATAAAGTCAAAGATATGTCAAGTGATATGCTTGATGTTATTGATAAAATTATGGATTAAGTAAATTCTCAAAGTAAATGCAACAGTGCAATTTAGAAGTTGCATTTAATGCATTTGATAGTGTAGTGTCGCTCGTGGCGTATGTGTTCTTACTCAAGAAAGAGAAGATCAATCTATTATCAGAATAAATTTTGGCGGCAGAGTAATCTGCCGCCTTGTTTACAGAATCCTATTGAAGAAACAAGCATTTTGTGGTATACTATTTATATGAATAATACTGTGCGACAGCACATAAGGAGATAGATCATGAAGAAACTGATACCGATATTATTATCCGCGCTGATGTTTACAGGATGCGCTGGGACAAGCAATAGTCAGACCAACACCTACCGCAGCATCACCATGGACGAGGCGGTTGCCATGATGGAGCAGGAGACCGGCTATATCATCCTCGACGTGCGCCGTCCCGATGAGTTCGCCGCAGGACATATCCCGCATGCCATCAATGTTCCTAACGAGTCCATTGGAACTGCCGAGATCTCTGAATTACCCGATAAGGATCAGCTCATTCTTGTGTACTGCCGTAGCGGTCGCCGAAGTAAAGATGCGTCGGAAAAGCTGGTCAAGCTGGGCTACACGAATATCGTGGAGTTCGGTGGGATTCTGGATTGGAAGGGCGAGATCGTTACCGGTGAGTAAATATCGAGGGGCAATCATAACACCGCTGGAGACAAAGAAAGGGAACTCAAATGAGTAAATATAAAATCAGCCGTGAATTCTTTCCGTTTTCACATTTCACACCGCCCATTAGTGAAAAATTTCTCAAAATGGCTGTGCCGCATATGAAAACGCCGAAAGCCATTTTCAAGGGCAAGGAGCTTGACGTGAGCCGTCACGAGATTGAAAGCTACGACGGCGAAAGTATCGAGTGCTTTCTGATGTCGCCCAAGTCATTGGGAGATAACGCCCCATGCCTCATCTACATTCACGGCGGCGGATTCGTGCTTGCGGCGGCAGGGTATCACTATAAGAACGCCATGCGGTACGCCAAGGAGGTGGGCTGTAAGGTCGTGTTCGTGAATTACCGTCTCGCTCCGCAAAATCCCCATCCCGTATTCTTTGAAGATTGCTATGCCGCCATGTGTTGGACTTATGACAATGCAGAAGCCCTCGGCATCGACACCTCTCGCATCGGCATCGGCGGTGACAGCGCAGGCTCAACGCTCGCAGTCGGCGTGTGCATGATGGCAAGAGACAGAAAGCATCCTGTGAAATTCGCTTTTCAGATGCTTCCGTATCCGTTTCTCGATATGCGCAATAACAGCGAGTCCTGCAAGAAATTCACCGACACACCTATGTGGAATTCTACGCTGTCAAACCGAATCGCGCCAATGACAAAGGTTGACAGGAACAATCCAAACTACATCTATTATTCGCCCGTAGAAGCCGAGAGCTTTGAAGGTCTGCCGCCTGCCTATATTGAAACGGCGGAGTTCGATTGCCTCCACGATGATGGCATTCTGTACGCGGAAAAGCTCCGCGCGGTGGGTGTCGAGGTTACGCTCAACGAAACCAAAGGCACGATGCACGGCTTTGACATCGTGCAAAAAGCGCAGACTACTAAGGCGGCACTTGCAGCGAGAATTGCGTTTATGAAAAAGGTTTTTGAGAGCGGTAATTAAGAATTTGCGGAGGAGAACGCATATGAAGTATAAAGGAACGCTGATTGTTGTGAAAGATTGTAACCGCGCGTTAAAGTTCTATCGTGATATGTTCGGGCTTCAACTGCTTCAAGACAACGATGGAAATATGGAATTGACGAATCATTTATATTTACAGGAATCGGGATACTGGGAACAATTCACAAAAAGATGTGTTATTCCAAACAGTAATCAGTCTGAGTTGTATTTTGAAGAGCCCAATATAGAGCAATTTGTAGAGCGTCTTGAAACACTTTACCCTGAAATCGAATATGTCAATCATC
>SVST01000005.1 GCA_015064155.1 Oscillospiraceae bacterium
TGAGTCTTTTTGCGCTCTTGTTACCGGTCTTATGACGGTGAGAGCTGTGGAACATTTTTACCTTGCCGTTTGCGGTAACGGAAAATCTCTTGGCAGAAGCCTTATGTGTTTTGACCTTTCCCATTTTCAATACTCCTTTTCTCATGCTCGGCATTTGGATTGTGCCGACCATCGTTTTACTGTTTGTGATTTCGCGTGTCGAATTACTTTGCTTTGACAGGGGAAATAACCATGCTCATGAATCTACCGTCCAAAACCGGCTTCTTGTCGACGCTTCCGAGCTCTGCGCAGGCAGCCTCGAACTTGTCAAGCACCTCTCGTCCGATATTCATGTGGCTCATTTCGCGCCCCTTGAACTTCATCACCACGCGAACCTTGTTTCCGTCGGAAAGAAAACGCAATGCGTGCTTTACCTTGGTTTCAAAATCGTGCGTGTCGATGCGGCAGGAAAGCTGAATTTCCTTGAGCTCAATGGTTTGCTGCTTCTTCTTGGCTTCCTTTTCGCGCTTATCGCGTTCAAAGCGGAATTTACCGTAGTCCATGATCTTGCATACGGGCGGAGTTGCCTGCGATGCCATCATAACCAGATCCAAGCCTTTGTCATAAGCCAACTCCAATGCCTTGGAAGAGCTCATGATTCCCATGGATTCACCGTCGGCTCCGATCAAACGGACCTCTTTCGCGGTGATCTCCTCGTTGAGCAGGTTTTCTTTGTCTTTTGCGCTAATAGTTCAACACCTCCAAGCGAAAAAAATACCGTACAAAGACAGACTCTTCGCACGGCTACACCTTTTCCAAGCGTTTGGAAAAAGAAATGTATAAACCAACGTCACAACGGGTGCGTAGGTGAGAACCGAACGGTCTGCTTTGTTTTACCCGTATATTATACACGTCCTCCACCCGTTTGTCAAGGGCTTTTTGAAAAAAAGTTTTTGTTTTTTTCTTTTTTCATCCCGTTTTTTTACTACGACATTGATGTCCATGGAAAAGAAGCACAAAAAGTACTGCCAAAACATGGCAAAATTCTAACACATAGGTTTTTACACAAAAATTTTTGCCGATTTTCGTCATATTTGATGATTTACAAATCGACGGTTTTGGTGTATAATATCCCTTGCTGATGGGCAATAGCCTGTCAGGTTCCCCCTCTTTGCACACTGCAATCCTGTTTTACGAAATGTCAAGCTTATGACATCGTCGCGTAAGAACAGTCCCGGTGTGCAATTTTTATTTTTGGAGAGAAATTCGAAAAAACTTGACTTTTCGTACGGTCTTTGGTATAATAGAAGCACAGAAGATCGTCATCAAGGGATATGCTCCCGTGCTTGGAAAGGAAATGCGTATGGAAACAACACTTGTCATTCTGGCAGCAGGTCTTGGCTCGCGCTTCGGCGGCAACAAGCAGCTCTCCCACGTCGGTCCCCACGGAGAGATGCTGATGGAGTACTCGATTGCCGATGCAATTGAAGCGGGCTTCACGCAGATCGTATTTATATTGAAGGAAGAAATGGTGGAAACGGTACGGGAAACCATTGGCAACCGCATCAAGAACCGCGTACGGGTGGACTATGCAATTCAAACGACCGATACCCTCCCCGCTTGGTACCAAATCCCCGCCGATCGCCAAAAGCCCTTTGGCACGGTGCATGCCGTGCTTGCGGCAAAGGATGTGATCCGGGGTCCCTTTGCAACCGTCAATGCCGATGATTTCTACGGCAAGAGCGCGTTTGTTCTCATGAAAAAAATGCTGGACGAGCTGAAAAGCAAGTCCGATGCCTGCATGGTTCCCTATATTTTGGGCAATACCATGAGCGAAAACGGCGGTGTCACGCGCGGCATTTGCGAAATTGAGCGCGGATATCTCGTGCAGGTAGACGAAACGCACGACATTCACTACGAGGAAGACCACCGCATCGTAGGAGAGCATGGAGGACTTGACCCCCAGGAAGCCGTATCGATGAACATCTGGGGCTTCCACCCCGAGCTGCTCCCCGTGATGGAGGCATATTTTGAAGCCTTTTTGAGGGGGCTTGCGCCCGACGAGATCAAAGCGGAATGTCTTTTGCCGATTATGGTCAACGACCTTCTCAAGCAGAAAAAGCTGACCGTAAAGGCAAAGTCTTCGCCCGACCGCTGGTTTGGAATCACCTACCAACCCGACCGCGAAACGGTTGCCGCGGCATTGCAGCTTTTGCACCGCAAAAAGGTGTATCCCGAGGATCTGTACCAAATATAACGTAACAAAAGTCTGACGGCGGCACCCCGATGGGATGCCGCCGTCACTGTTTTGATAACGCTCAACGCTCCAATGCCACGCAAACGTAGCCCTTGATTTCGGGAAGAGTGACAACCGTACGTCCAGCTTCGATTCGGAAATCAACCGACTCGCGCGACGGGATCAGATACGCAGTACGATACTCTCCCAAAACCGATGCCTCACAGCCCCCGGGCAGATAGCAGTGCGATTCGATCACGGGTGCCAATCCGCGACGCTCGGGATAGGTTGCCTTGACGTGAAGCAACGTATGCTTCCCGTTTGCCGTCAGAGTTGCCCGTGCTGTGGTGGGAATCCCCGTACAAAGCAAGCTCGGCTCACACAAAAGATCGTCGATACAAGCCTTGACCAGCTCGCGGTGCGCGGCATACGCCGCCTCGTAATATGCCTCGAAAATCCCAAACGAGATGTGACATACCCGTCCGCTTCTCGCGGCGGCGGTACCCACGCTCTCGGTCTTGGGCGGCAGGTAATAATGTCCGTGGAAGCCGTCCCATTTGCGTTCAAAATGTGCGTCCACCGCGTACGCGTAGACGCAATCGGCATCGGGGGCTTGCATTTCGATGCCCGACGCGCTGTACATGGCGTAGGAAAACGCATCGTCCGACAAGCGATAATAGGAAGTTGCCGCACGCTTTTCTCCGATCACGTCAAATCGCCATTCGGGCAACGCAAAGCGCATTGCCTGCTCGTCCAAGCCGCCAAGCCCCGCCGACAAGACGCTGCCTCCCTTTTGCAAAAACTCGGTTACCTTTTTTTGCAAGGCAGACGACATTCTCATTCGATCGGGCAAAATCAAAAGCTTATAGCGAGAAAGCTCCATCGTTTCATTGACAAAATCAAAGCCCACGTGAAGCTCGCCCAGCATACGGGCAATCCCCGTGTATTCGCGCTCTCCGTCACGGAAATAGGTAGAGGAGGTCAACGGTACCACGACACCGATGTCGGCAACGTAACGCGCCCCGTCTGTCCATGGCTCCATTGCCATGCACTGCGCGAATACTTTCTCCACGTTGTCATACACCCGATCGTCCAGCCTGCCCGTAGGCGGCATGTGATCTCCGACCGAATAGCCCATTCCGTTGCTAAGAGCATCCCAAAGATCATTTTCCATCGATGCCAGCGGCTTCAAGCCGCCAAAATCGCCCCAGTTGTTTTGAAAACGACCCGTCATATACAAGGTGTGATCGTTGATGGTCCTTGCGTATGCCGCGTTCGGTGCAAAAAAGTCGTATCCCCAACGTCCGCTTGGCAAGCATTCCACCTCAATATGGGAGCTGAACTCCTTCATTCTCCAATAGGGCTGAGAATTGCAGATCAGGTTGCGGTCACCCACTCTTTTCTTCACACGCTCGCAAAAACGCATCGTGCTTTCATACGAATGACGTGCCACCGCTTCATCATCCAACGGATCCCCACCCTCGGCGCGAATTGCCTCCAAGCACTCGTTTCCGTAGCAAGGAGCAACGTTGAGCATATCCAAAAAGACACCGTCCACCTCGGGATATTTGGTCAAGAACTCGTCGATCAGCGCATACTGATAGTCACCGTATCCCGTTTCATAGCAAGGCATCCGAAAAATATGCGATTTGACGCGCTCCTCGGTCAACACCTGACCGTTTCGATTGACCTTGCTCCATTCGCGGTGCGTGCGACATGCCTCGTGGTCAAGTCCCGTATTGAAATATGCGGTCACTCCGATCCCCCGTTTATGGCACGCGGTGATCAGCTCCCCCATCATGTCGCAAGGAAGCCCGGGATATTTCGTACCGATCGCGGTATCGTAATAGCAAAATCCCAAATTGCACTTTGCAAAAGCGTTGATATACCGAACGTGCGAACGCGCCAATCGTTCGGCAAAGACCTCTGCATCCCAATCTTTCAAAAAATCTTCGATGCCCGGCTGATTATGAAAATCCAAATGAATCTCTCGAATCGGCTTCATAAAACTCTCCTTATCCAATCACCAAAAAAAAGGATACGAACCCAAAATCCGTATCCTTTTCTGTTTTCAACAGTCGATATTATTTCTTGCTGAACATATCCAGCATATCGTCGTCATCGTCAACAACGGGTCTTTGTACGGGTCTTTGTACGGGACGCTGTACGGGTCTTTGTGCAGGCTGTGCCGCAGGAGCCGCGGGAGCTGCCGCAGGTCTTTGTACAGGTCTTTGTACGGGCTGCTTCGGAGCCATGGGAGCCTCTGCAGCGGGAGCCGCAGCCGCATTTCTGCCGAATACCGACTCCTTGGTAGCACCTCTCAGATCACGAGGCGTGTTGTCGTTGGTTTTCTGCTGCTGCTTGCGCTCTGCATCGTCGGGCTTCTTTTCAAAGCCGGTTGCGATGATGGTAATGCGCATCTCATCCTCAAGCTCGGGATCGAACGCAACACCCCAGATGACGTTTGCATCGGGATCTGCCTCTTGTGCGATCAAGGTAGAAGCGAAGTCTACGTCCTCCAGGCTAACGTCCTGCGATACGGAAATGCTGATCACGATACCCTTTGCACCCTTGATAGAGGTTTCGAGCATCGGGCTGGAGATTGCTTCTCTTGCGGCAAGCTCTGCCTTATCCTTACCGGTTGCCGAGCCAACACCCATGTGTGCATAGCCGGCATTTGCCATAACGCTGGTAACGTCTGCAAAGTCGAGGTTGATAAACGCGGGAATGGTGATCAACTCGGAAATGCTCTTGACACCGCGACGCAGAACGTCGTCGGCAATGCCAAACGCATTCATCAAGGAGATCTTGGTATTGGAAATCTGCTTCAGACGCTCGTTGGGAATCACCACCAAAGAGTCAACGTACTGTGCAAGCTCGGCAATACCTGCCTCTGCCTGATCCATTCTTCTCTTTCCCTCAAACATAAAGGGCTTGGTTACGATACCAACGGTCAAAATATCCAACTCACGCGCAACGCGAGCAACAACGGGAGCCGCACCCGTACCGGTACCGCCACCCATACCGGCGGTGATGAACACCATATCGGTACCTTCCAGAATTGCGCGGATATCGTCAATCGATTCCTCTGCGGCACGCGCGCCGATCTGAGGATTTGCACCCGCACCGAAGCCCTTGGTAATCTTCTCACCGATTACGAGCTGGTTGGGAGCCTCGGACTTGCGGAGCGCCTGACGGTCGGTATTCACCGACACGAAGTCCACGCCGCGGATATTGGTTAAAATCATGCGGTTGACAGCGTTATTTCCGCCGCCTCCGACGCCAATAACCTTAATGTTCACGCCACATTCCAGGCTATCATCATGTTCAAAAGTCATGGTTTTCATCCTCCCGAAATTTTACAATTCATTGAAAATTGCGATCCGACGCCCAAAATAGGCATCACTTCAATACTCATATAATATAATACTATTTTTTTTCGCATTTTGCAAGATGTTTTTTTAATATTTTTGAATAATTTACAATTATTTTTTATTTTTTTCGCTGTTTCGGGTATATGGAGAGGATTTTGGATCGCAAAACGACAAAAAAGAAGAAAAGCCGACCGTTTTTCGTCGCGGTCGACTTTTCTTTCTCTTTGACATCACACAAAGGTCAGCCCCCCAAAAGGCTTGCGCTTTCGGACAGCGGACGGTAGGTAGGCTTACCCGTATTGGAAACGTCCACTACCGCGGGCGATTGGTAATCGTGATTCTTTCGCGACATGATCTCCTCCACCAACGAAAACTTGACCGAAAGGTCACTTACCTTGCCAAGCTGCACGCGGCACGCGCCCTCCAGAACGTAGGATACGTTATATTTCTTGGAAAAGTCAATCGACGTAACGCGCTCCCAGATTCCCTGCTCGTTCATCTCCTCAAGCAACGACGAAATGTATGCCGTGTCGGGAACGTTTTCTGCAAAGCTTGCGGGCTTCCCTTTCTGAAAGCTCGTCACCGTGGGGAGCGTCACCTGCGGAAGCCCCTCAAGACGGCTGACGTCATCGGTAACGTACAGCAGACAAAGATTTCCGTCCAGCACGTAATAACGACCGTTTGATTGCGTGTACATCACGTTTTCCTTTTCGATCACGGTCAATTTAATTTTCCCGAATCGGCGCGTAATATGAACGTCTACGATATAGCCGTTGGTTTCCCATGCATAGATCCGTTCCCGAATCGCATCGTCACTTCCGATCGCAAACAGCTCCTGCCCTACGTAAAGCTCGGCGGCATCCAGAATTTCCTGCTTCTCATACATTCTGCTGCCCGTCACCTCAAGGGAGGTCACGCGGAACAAGGGAAGAATCAACAGCAACAATGCCGTCAGCACGATACAGCCCATCACGCCGAGCATCGCAATGCGCAACCAACGTAGCATCGGTGCGTTTGGACGCTTGCGACGACCGTAAGACGATTCCCCCGTACGGTCCTTTCGCGGAGGCGGCGCGGCATTGGGACGAGTTGCCGCATTTGGTGTGTTTTTCCGTTGCATATTCATATCAAAACCGTCCTCTTCTTTTTTCTTATTTTTTCAACAGAGCATTGATTTCAGCCCAAATTCGTTCGTTGACGTTGGGATCCGCAAAATCGGAAATGGCTTTCTGCATCCTCTTTCGACGGTCGTCTGACGAAAACAAAGACTCTACCGCCGCCTGCAATCCAACCGCTTCCAGCGTCTTTTCCTCCACCAAGCACGCCGCACCGACGTCCGCCAAGGCTTTTGCATTCTTGTATTGGTGATTATCGGTGACGTTCGGAGATGGAATCAGGATGCACGCTCTTTTCATAGCAGCAAGCTCGGAGAGCGTCATGGCACCCGCGCGAGAAATCACAACGTCTGCGGCACTCATATAAACGGGCATTCGGTAGATGTAATCTACCACACGACAGTTGCCGTATTGAGAAAGCCCGCGCGCTTCAAACTCCTTTTTGACGGCATCAAAATCACGTTTCCCTGCCGCATGCACGTGCAAAATTTCGGGATGCTTTGCACTAAAGGATTCCATCAGCGCAAGAGTTGCGCGGTTGATCGCTTCGGCACCAAGGCTTCCGCCAAAGGACAAAAGCAGCTTCCGCCCCCTTTGCAAGCCCAACTCCCGACGTGCTTCCTCATAAGAGGTCACCGAAAAGCCCTCTCGCAACGGGTTTCCCACGCAAACCGTTTTTTTCTTGGCACGCAGCCCCTTCACCGTTTGCGGAAAGTTAACCCAGATACGGTCGACGTGCTTTTGCAAGCACTTCACGGTCAATCCGGGAATCGCGTTGGATTCATGGATTGCTGTGGGGATCTTCCGATTTGCCGCCGCCTTCATGATCGGCCACGAAGCAAAGCCACCCGTACCGATCACGATATCGGGCTGAAACTCCTCTAAAATTGCCACCGTTTCACGGGCTTTTGGCGAGGTATACGCCATCCAAACGGCTTTCACGTTGGCAAGCGACAAGGAACGCCGGATTCCCATCGATTGCACGAAATGCAGACGGTAGCCCTCTCTGGGGATCAGATCTGCCTCCTTTCCCGTGCGGATGCCCACGAACTCAATCACCGCATCGGGGTCATGTCTTCGGATAATCTCGGCAATTGCAAGTGCGGGATTGATATGCCCCGCGGTACCGCCGCCGGTTAACAAAACGCGCATTATGCCACCGTCCCCGTTGCAATCGGCAGACGCCAAACGATTGCGCCGCCCACGAAAAAGGCAACCGTGAGCAACGCGGAAATCGCATACCAACGTCTGTCACCCTGAAAATACGGAAAAAAGCTAAAGATCAAAAAGCTTGCCGCAGCCAAGCCCGACAGTACGAAAACGCTGTCGATCAGCGCCATCAAAGAAAGCGCGGCAAGTTGGGTTCCGAACAGCCAAAGTACTACCAAAAAAGCGCAGGAAATCAACCCTGCAAACAGCAGAGTCAAGCGAAAATACCGTGTTCTGCGTTTTTTCATCACGCACTCTCCTTTCAAGCAATCAAAATTTATAGTTTTCGGTGAGAAGCGTATCGCGACAGCGAGAGAATGATTCCCACCTCAAAAATCTGCAACACCAGTGACGTGCCGCCATAGCTGAAAAACGGCAACGCGATCCCCGTATTGGGCATGGAATTGGTCACCACGGCAATGTTCAAAAGCACCTGCAGGGCAACCTTAAAGCTCAGACCGTATACGATCAAAGCACTGCATTTATCGGGCATGTGCTTGGCAATATGAAAGCCTCTCCACACGAATGCCACGAAAAGACCGATCACCAAAACCGCGCCGATAAAGCCAAGCTCCTCGCACACGATGGTAAAAATAAAGTCGTTTTGCGGTTGCGAAACGTAACCGAATTTTTGTCGGCTGTTGCCAAGACCCGTACCGAACAATCCACCCGAGCCGATTGCCATCAAGCCTTGCAGGGTCTGCCATGCAGAGCCAAGCGGGTCTGCGTCCTCAATATTCCACCAGGTCAAAACGCGCGCCTGCGCGTATTCGGACACCAAAATCAGCAAGCATCCCGCGCAAACGATCACCAAACCGATCGAAACCAACCAGCGCAGATGCGTCCCTCCCATAAACATCACGGCAACACCGATCATACCGATGATCATAACACCCGAAATGTGCTTTTCGGCAGCAACCAATACAACGATCAGCGCGATCATCAAGCCCGGATATAGCACACCGTAACGGAAATTCCCCCCAAAACGGTGCGTGGAATGAATCTGTTTTTCGTGTGCGGACATATAACGAGCCAGTGACAAGACCAAGGCAAGCTTTGCAATCTCCGAGGGCTGCAGGGTAAAGAAGCCAAGATCCAGCCAACGCTTCGCGCCACTGCCGAGATCCGAACCGATCACAAGCACCAACAGAAGAAGAACTGCCGAGCCTCCCAACAAAACGTAACTCAAATCCCGCCAAAACAGGGGGGTGCAAAACATTGCAACAAAGGTAGCAAACGCTACCCCCATGAGGATAAAGATCAAGTGACGGGCAATAAAATACGTCGTATCGTCATGATACTGCTCGGCATACACCGAGGAAGCACTGTACACCATGACACACCCAAACAGCACGAGTGCCGCCGTAATCAGTAGCATCGGCACGTCTACAAGTCCCTTTTTGGGCAACGACGCTTCCCGTACCTCGTCGTGGATCGGCTCTTGGTAGATTGCATCCCGTCTTTCGGCACGAGCACGCCGTTTTTCATTTCTCATACGCATGCAACCTTTCCGTTGTGAACGAGCGTCGATTTACCGTGCAAACCACGCCGCAATACAAAACAACAATTCAGCGAAAGAAAATACCGCTACGATACGGTATTCATTCCAACCGCCCTTTTCAAAATGATGGTGAAGCGGTGCCATTCGAAAAATGCGCTTTCCTTTTCCGCAAAGCTTTCTTGTCAATTTAAAAAAGCCGGTTTGCAAAAAGCTTGACAGCATCTCGATAATAAACACACCCGAAAGCAAAATTCCGATCAAGGGAGCTTTGGCAACGAACGAGCCACCGATCACCAGTGCCCCGAAGAAGAGCGAACCGGTATCTCCCATAAAAACCTTTGCCGGATGAAAATTGTAAACCAAAAAGCCAAGCGAAGCACCGAGCAGCACAGCCCCGATCATGGAGATCTGCAGGTCGCGCCGGCTGAAGGCAAGCAACGCAAAAAAGCCGCCGATCACAAAGACCACCGAGCTTGCCAAGCCGTCGATGCCGTCGGTCAGATTTGCTCCGTTCACAACACCGACCAAAAGAAGCACCGCCACGGGATACCAACCCCAACCGAGATCACACGTCCAATCGGTAAAGGGAATCTTCAGGGTCGTTTCCATGTTGCCCGTATATCCCATTACGGTCACGTAAGCCACCGCCATCACGATCTGTAAAAACAGCTTTTGCTTGGCGGTAAGTCCCTCGTTCTGCTTTTTGATCAGCTTGCAATAATCGTCCACAAAGCCAATCGCACCGTTTCCGATTGCAAATGCAAGCGTGACGGCAAGCGGAATATAGGAAGAAGAAACGCCTCGTACCGCAGTGTAAAGGAAGAATCCCAGCATTGCAATCATAACGGGAAGGATAAAGCCAATGCCTCCCATCGTGGGAGTTCCCTCCTTATGCTTGTGCCAACGGGGTCCGATCTCCAAAATAACCTGACCCACCTTATGGGATTTCAAAATCGGAATCAGTTTTCGTTCCAGCAAAACCGTCAACACAAACACTGCGAGTGTAACGATCAAAAAAATGACTGTAAACGTGCGCATACCAACCGATTCCTTTCCAAACGCTGTGTCAGTTTTCTTCCTTTAAGTACTCCAAAATCTTCTCTGCTCCGACACAACGGCTTGCCTTGATCAACAAGACGTCACCCTCCCGCAAAACCGACTTCAGCTGATTTGCAGTAGCCTTTAGATCCTGAACGTCGTAATTTTGCAGAATTGCGTTTTTGCTCATGCCTCTTTGGCGCGCGCCAACCGCGATCTGCGAAGCCTTCATGCCAACCGTCAGCAACAGATCGATCTTCTTATCAGCAAGATACTCGCCCACCGAGCGATGCAGCTCGGGGCTTTCAATGCCCAGCTCCAGCATGTCGCCAAGCACGGCAACACTGCGCCGTCCGGTTTGTTCGCTGTATAGCTTCAACACGTCAACCGCTGCGATCATGGATTCGGGAGATGCGTTGTAGCAATCCTCCAAAACCGTAATCTTCCCAAGGTCATAGATGTGCTGACGCAGTCCGTCGGGAGAATACAAAAGCATTCCCTCTCGAATCTGCTCCTCGTCCAAGCCGGCAAGCGTTGCCACCGCGAAGGCATACAGCGCGGCATATACGTTGTGTTTTCCCAAAATGCGGATCACAAGATCCTTGTAAACACGACCCTCATGCACGATATCAAACACCGTGCGGTCGGTTTCTACTCTGATATTTTGTGCAAATATATCGGCTTTCTGATCAAAAAGCGATACGTAAACGGTACGGTAACTTTTTCCGCGAACGTTACGAAGCAGCGGCTCGTCGGCACTTAGCACCAAAACACCGTTTTCCTTGAGTCCCGAAAGAATCTCAAGCTTTGCGCGGCAAATGTTTTCACGGGAGCCGAGCATCTCGATATGCGAGCTTCCGATATTCGTAATCACCGCAACGTCGGGCTCTGCCGCGATCGACAAACGCTCAATCTCACCAAAGCCACTCATTCCCATCTCCAACACCGACCATTCGGTGTCGTAGGGGACCGAAACCATCGAAAGCGGCATTCCGACCAGGCTATTATGGTTTCCGGGAGTTTTTGCAACCTGCTTTCCAACCGAAAGCACAGAGGCAATCAAATCCTTGGTAGTCGTCTTTCCGACACTGCCGGTAACCGCAACGGTTTTACAGTGCAGGTAGGAACGGTAGTTGTTCGCCAGCTTGGAAAGTGCCAGCTCGGTGTCGTTGACAACGATCGCGGTTGCATCCGAGCTTTCAAGCTCGGGGGTACGGTGGTCGCAAATTACGCAACGGCATCCGCGATTCAAGGCATTGGAAATATAATCGTGACCGTCCACACGCTCACCGCGCAACGCCACGAAGGCGGTTTCGTGATCCGCCTCTCTGGAATCGGTACAAATATAACGGACTGCGACCTCACCCAACGCGCCTTGACGAAGCTCTCCGCCGCACATACGCGACAGCGTACCAAAGCTGATCTTATTCATGCTAAACTGTGTTCTCATGAGTCGCTCTCCTTTTCTTTTTTGTCCGATAGATTCTCTATTCGCTTGGCATAAGCCTCTTGCACAAGCGTTTTCTCGCAAAACGGGATTCGTTGATCCCCTTTGATTTCATAATCCTCGTGTCCCTTACCCGCCAAAAGAATCACGTCCGACGGGCGTGCTGTGCGCACAGCGAAGCGAATTGCCTCTGCGCGGTCCGATATCACGCATCGGGGGGTATCGGGATCCATTCCCGAAAGGATGTCTTCAATGATCCTTTGCGGATCCTCCCTGCGGCAATTATCCGAGGTAACGACCACAAAATCGGCATACAAAGAAGCAATTCTCCCCATTTCGGGACGCTTTTTTGTATCTCGGTCGCCTCCGCAGCCGAACAAAACGACAAGTCTGCCCCCGTTGCGCCGCATCTGCGAAATGCTTTGCAACAGTTTTTCAAGCGCATCGGGAGTATGCGCGTAATCGATCCAAACCGAAAAATCAGCCTCACCGTTCAGCTCCACCCGTTCCATTCGCCCGCGAACACCGCAAAATGCCCCAAGAGCCTTCTGCACGGTCGTTGGCAGAACGCCAAACTCCAGCGCAACGATTGCCGCTTGCATCGAATTGGTCACGGAAAAGCTACACGGGATCGGGCAATCGATCCGCAATCGTTGCCCCTGCACGCGAAGATCGTATGAGATCCCCTTCATGGTAGGCGGCTCTCTGGAGCAAGCCACGTAATCGGCAGCCCACTTTTGGGAGCAGGTGAGAAGTCTGCCCGCTGCCGCCGCTTGCATCACCTCGGCATAAGGGGAATCCAAATTGACTACCGACAGGACGCTGCGTTCAAAAAGCTGCGCCTTGACGGCTGCATATTCCTCCATAGTTTGATGAAAATCCAAATGCTCGGGGGAAAGATTGGTAAAAATGCCAACGTCAAATTGAATCGGGTCGACTCTTCCCATCGCAAGCGCGTGGGAGCTGACCTCCATCAACACGTATTCAACCCCGTCTTCTTTCATGCTCGCCAGGGTACGGTACAGCTCCTCCGGCTCGGGCGTCGTCATGTTGGCAAGGCGATTCGGGGAAGCAACGTCAAGCCGTTTTCCCAGCGACTCACACCCCACCGTACCGATCAAGCCGCACCGAAAGCCCGCCGCCTCCAAAATGGCGCGCAGAAGATAGGTTACGCTGGTTTTTCCGTTGGTTCCCGTGACACCGATCATTCTAAGATGCTCGGTTGGAAACCCATACCACGCATGATATAGCCTTGCCGCGGCATGGCGCGTGCTTTTGGCAATCAGGTAGCAGACGTTTGGGAAGCACGCGAAAGAAACGCCTTCCTCCACCAACACACACCGACAGCCGTTTTTCACAGCGTCCGTGATATAAGTATGCCCGTCGGTATGTAATCCCCGAATGCAAACGAACAGCGTTCCGTTCGCCGTCTTTTTGGAATCGGTTACAATTTGATCGATCGATTCATCCGCCGCCTCGGTTGGACACTCAATTCCTGCCGCGCGGCAAAGCTCCTTCAGCTTCATCGCTCTCTCCTCCGGAAAAAAATTGACGGTTCAACTTCCTCACAGAGAGAAAAAGCGCGCTCTGTTTTGATTTATTCTTCGACGTGTCCCATATCCTCATCCGAAAGATATCGGAAGGTCACTTCGATCACACTGCCTCGCGGCAGCTCGGTTCCCGGGGCAACGCTCTGCTTCACGGCAGTAGCACCCGTTCCCGAGAAATAATTTTTGGTTCCTAAAATGCGAATATTAAAGCCAGCGTTCACAATTGCCGCATTGGCGGCAACCGCGCTCATTCCCGTGACGTCGGGCACACGACAGACCTCTTCCTCGGCTTTTCGTTCGGTGTAAAGCACGATTCTTCCATCGCTCTTTTCCACCACGGAGCCTGCCGCAGGAGATTGCTTATAAACGACACCGTCGGGATCTCCGATGATCTCCACTGTCAGTCCGTAGTTCTTTTCACAGTAGTTCTGTGCGACCTCGGCACTCCAATACAGACAGTCGGGAATCTTAACGGTCATTTTTTGCAATTCCGCATCGGTGTAAATCGCCTCCACACCGAGATACGGAAGAATGGTTTCCATAACGTTCCCCACGTAAGGTGCCGCCACGGTGCTTCCGTAAAGAAGACCGCTGGTCGGCTCATCCACGATAATAATCACTGCGTATTGCGGATTGTCCGCAGGCGCAAATGCAACGGTTGAGCAAACGTAATCCTCGCTCTTTTCAAATTCATCGGAGCTTCCGGTATACTTGCAAAGGCTGCACACGAACTTCTGTTCTCCGTCCACCGTTTTCAGCTCTGCCGCGCTGTCGCAACGCGGACATTCGAATTCTTTTTTCTCCGAGGTTCCGGTTTTTGCCGCGACTCTGTAGCCGGTCACGTAGGCGTTTTTCGCACCGCCGTCACCCGAAACACCCTCTTCGAGAATCTTTGCGACCTCCTCACAGACCGCACTGCTCACCACCTGACGGCGAACCGACGTATCGTAGGATTTGATGACGTTTCCGTCGGTATCGGTAATCGACGATACCAGATGCGGCTGTACGAGATAGCCGCCGTTTGCCACTGCCGCCACCGCTGTGATCTGCTGCATCAGCGTCACGTTAAAGTTCTGACCGAACGCGTAAATTGCAAGGTCCAGTTCGGTAAAGTCGGCTTCCGCGGCAAAGACGCTCACACCCTCGCCCGGCAGATCGACACCCGTGCGCTCCAAATATCCGAACGAGCGCAGATAACTGTAAAAGCGCGTTGTTCCGAGTCGAAGACCTACGCGCATCAACCATGGGTTGCAGGATTGCTGGATGCCTTGTTCAAAGGTCAAGGTTCCGTGTCCCGTGGTTTTATGGCAATGGATCTTGCGATTCGACACCACGAAGCTTCCCACGCAGGTATAGCTTTCGGTTTGCTGAACCACCTTTTCCTCCAAAGCCATTGCTGCCGTAATGACCTTAAAGGTCGAGCCCGGAATATAGGATTCCGTAACCGCCTTGTTCGACCACATATTCAAAAGCAACGCCTGCTTATACGTTGCGTATTCCTCGCTGTCACTCGCATATCCGCTGTCAAGCAGCTTCACAAGTGACTGATAATCAAGCGTCCAAGGGTCGTTTAAATCAAAGGAGGGATATACCGCCATTCCCAGAATGGCTCCCGTGTTAACGTTCATCACGACACCCGCCGCGCGATTTTGTCCGTTGGATTCGATATATGCCGTTTCAAGCTGCTCTTCAAGAGCCGCCTGCACGTAAAAATCAAGCGTTGTGTTGACGTGATACCCCGGCTCTGCCTCGATATATTCCTTGTGAGAATACGGCATCTCATTTCCCTGCGCATCACGTGCCGTAATATAGCGTCCGTTCGTTCCCGCCAGCATGGAGTTGTATTGGTACTCCAAGCCGTAAAGACCGGTGCCGTCGCTTCCCGTGAAGCCCAAAACGTGCGACGCAAGACTGCCGTAAGGATAGTATCTCGTGTCGGTTGCCTGCAGATACACCATGCGCTGCAGTCCGTATTGATCGATGAAAGCACGAACCGAATCGGCAGTAGCCTCATCCACCTCTTTTTTAATAGTACGGTCTAAATATTTGGTATAGGTCGTTTGCTTCTGAACGAAAGCGGAATCGACGTTTAAAATGGAAGAAAGATTTTCCGCAATCAAAGCGGCAAAATCAACGGTTTCTCCGTTCTTATTGGCTTCAGCCTGCGCATCCGCAATGGAAGACGGGGAAATAAACACACGAAAGGTACTAATGTTGGTTGCCAAAAGTACCCCGTTTGCATCGTATATATTGCCTCGCTTGGCGGTCACCGAGCTTTCGGTGGTCATTTGATCGATCACCTTTTGCTGGTAACGGTCATACCCCAGCGTTTGGAGCAATAAAATCCGCACCAAAAGTCCGCCGAACAAAAGCACGGCAAGCACGAAAAGAACCCTGGAACGTGCGAACAGCTTTGGATGCAGATCGCTCATTTCTTCTTGATTTTTGGGGGGCAGCTCCTTCATTGCATTTCTCCTTTCCTCCGTCGTTCACTTCTCGGAAAGGCGAAGCTTGCCTCGCTCTTACCTTGCTTCTCTATTTTATGGTCCGTTGCGCGTAAATATGACAATCGCGGCTTTATTTCAACCCAAGTGCGCTCAGAATCGCGGAAAGACCGACCGACGGCCGTTCCTTTTCCTCAAAGCTTTCCACCGAATCCTCGGGGTTTAAATCGATGTATTCTACCTTGACGTAGTCCTGATCCACCATTCCGTATTCCTCAACGGCAATTCTGCGTATCTCCAGCAAGTCAACGCTTGCCTCAAAATCGGATCTCATCTTGGCAACCTCCGCCGAGGTAGCGGTGATTTCCTTTTTCAGTAGGCTGAGATTTCCCTCTGCCCGTGTCAGCATCACGGAGCTGGCAACGATCAGCATCAGGGACATTGCAACGGCAAGAACCGCCGCAAATGCCGAAAGCGGGAATCTGCGCTTTTCGCGCGAAGCATCGGCACGTGAGAAATCCATCCACGTGGGGGCTGCGCGGAAGAGCTTGTCCTTTGCCGTCAGCACGGCACCTTTGGCTCCACGCACGAGTGCGCGGGATTTTTTCTCTTTCTCAGCGTCCGCCGCCACAACAGAGACTTCCGCTTCGACGGTGTTCTCACACACGTCAATTCCGGTGTTGCCGTCAAAGTCGGCATTTTCCGCGTATTCGCGGCGATTTTCCGCGAAATAGCGCAGAACGTCCTCGGAGGACATATACTCTTTTCCACGCCGATAGTGGCCGTCCAGGGTCGCCTGCGTCATTTGGGACAAGCGATATGCCTGCGGTGCCATCGAGCGTGTCACTTCTTCATTTTTGATTTGTTCCTCGGCACTGATCTGCACCGATTTTGCAAGCCCTCTTTGTGCAAAACTCTCGGAAAGCGCGCCAACACAGGATTCTTGTACCGCATTGGCTTCTTGATTCTCGGGATGGGCTACGGTTCTGATCTCGGGAGTGTCCATGTGTTGTTCCTTTCCTATTATTTATTGTTGTTGCGTCCGTCGCGCTCACAAGCGCTCCGCCACGCGCAGCTTTGCGCTTCTGGCGCGCGGATTGATCTCTAATTCCTCGGCATCCGGCAAGATCGGCTTCTTGGTAATCACCTTGACCTCGGGACGTCTGCCGCACACGCAGATCGGAAAATTCTTGGGGCAGGTACAGCCCTGTGCCAATTCCGAAAAGGTCTGCTTCACGATGCGATCCTCCAAGGAATGGAAGGTAATGATTGCGATACGTCCCCCGGGGGACAAAAGACGTACGGCGGACCGAATCGCGGGTGCGATCACGTCCAGCTCGGAGTTCACCTCAATGCGCAAAGCTTGAAAAGAACGCTTTGCCGGATGGTGTCCGCCGTCTCTTTGTGCCAAAGGGATCGAGCGTTTGATGATCTCAACCAGTTCCCCGGTGGTTTCGATCGGTGCCTTTGCCCTTTCGCGTATAATGTTCGATGCAATGCGGGAAGAAAAACGCTCTTCCCCGTATTCAAAGAGGATCCTTCTCAGGGCATCCTCGCTGTATTCGTTTACAACGGTACGTGCGGTCAAGGGATTGCGAACGTCCATTCGCATATCCAACGGCGCATCGGCTTGGTAAGAAAATCCGCGTTCCGCCGTATCAAGCTGATAAGAAGAAACGCCAAGATCCAATAAAAGACCGTCGATCCGATCAATACCAAGGCTTTCGCAAACCGAAGCAAGCTCACAAAAATTACTGCGAACCACGCGTGCCCGTTCTCCGAACACCGAAAGTCGCTCGCTTGCCACCGCCACAGCCGTTTCATCCTGATCCAAAGCGATCAATCTGCCGCGCTCTCCCAATCGGGAGGCAATCGCAGAGCTGTGACCCGCACCGCCTGCGGTTCCGTCAATATAGATTCCGTCCGGCTTGATTTGCAACCCCTCCATGCAGGGCTCCAGCATCACGGGACGGTGAGAGAAGTGAACCGTTTCCGCCATATTTCATTTCTCCCTTCCGTTTTTAAAGTCCAAGTGCCTCCAGCTCGTGAAGAAGCTGTTCCACGTCCTCCTCGTCCTTCAGCCTTGCGTAGGTTGCCTCCGACCAGATCTCGGCATACTCACCGCAGCCCACGATCACCACAGGCTTTTCGATCTCGGCATGCGTAACCAACTCGGGCGGCAAAACCACTCTGCCCTGAGAATCGGGTGTTACCTGCGTCAAAGACGCGTGCAGATAACGAAGAATCCGTTCGGCGAGATTTCGGTTTTGCTCTCGCAGAGGCTTGGTGTAGGCTTCCCATCCACTTAGGGAATACATCTTCAGGCAGTTTTCACGAATATCCTTTGCGATCACAAAGGTTTCTCCCAGCTCCTCGCGCAGCTTTGCGGGAACGAAGATTCGATTTTTCGCATCCATATTGTGTCTGTATTCTCCACCCAGCATATTCGTCTGCCTCCTTTCCTCTAAAACGGCTGTTTTGGCGAAATTTTGCTCCATTTTCAAACACTTCGCTCCATTTCCCGCCACTTTGAGTATATTATACTATATAAATTTCAAAATCGCAATAGGTTTTTGAAAATTTTTTCAAAAAAATTTCAATTTTTTTCGTCTTTTTTCATGCGTTGAAAAAAGGACGCCGATCAAATGCACCATTTTTCGCTCGCTTGGTAAAAAAACGGGGTCTGTCCCTCCGATTTTGCTTTTTTGCAGGCGAAGTTTTTGAAAATGCTTGACGCATTTCTGAAAATATGGTATACTGATATGTAAACACATTTCAGGGAAAGGAAATCAGTGGGACCGATGAAACGCACGCCAAACAAATCACCCAAGGAAAAATTGATACCGGCGCTATTGGGGCTTCGGCAAAAGATCAGGGATAAGGAAAAACGGAAAACCGGTCGCACACCGATCGTTTGCACCGACGAATCCATCCGCGTGATCGCAGAGCTTCGTCCTCGCAAGCCCTCGGACTTCTACTGTATTCCCGGAGTAGGTCCCGCTTTCGTTGAAAAATACGCCCACCAATTTTTAAAGGTCCTGGAAAAGTATGACCCCGTGACACACGAAAATCGGGAGCCGATTCCTCCCAAGGTGGAACAAACGCTTCGCGAGCTTTCCAAAAAGCTGATTAACATCAACAAGCGAAACCGTATGCTGTACCTGCCGCGGCTTGCCGCGAAATACGCCGTCGATTTATACGACGACACGGGATTGTACAATCCGCTTGATCTTCTGTTTAATACACGCACGAAAACCGAAATTGCAAGCAGCGCGTCGCGCAGACTTGCCGTCAAGGAGCGTCACCGTCACCTTTGCACGCTGCTCCGCGAAGCCACGCGGGATCTGCGCGAAAAGGGGCAGAACGATCTGTACGTTGCCTACCCCTTTGCCGAAGGAATGCTTCCGAACGGGGACTTCGGCTTGCGTGCCCCGCTTTGCTTGTTTCCCGTCACCGTGGAACGAAACGGAAATGCCGTCATACTCGCGCTTGATCATACCCGCGACGTCATGTACAACGGAACGCTGATTTTGGCACACGACAAATTCAACGCCGTTTCCAAGCCGTTGCCCGATTGCACGCTTGACGAAAGCAATCCCGATACGTTCCTTTCCGATCTGTTAAAGTTTTATGCCGACAACGGTGTCAACATTGTATACGACAGCAACGAGCTGAAGAAATTCAAAGAATACACGGCCGACAGCTTCGCGCGCAACGCAGGCAATTCCCTCAAGTTGGTACATCACATCGTGGTAGGAAAATTCCCTGCGTATTCCAATGCGATTCAACGCGATTTTGAAGAGCTGGTCAACAAAAAGCTCATCAACCGTCCCGTTGTCAATCTGCTTTCCGATTACGGCTCAATCGACTTTTATTCGGAAAATCAAAACGACGCGCTGGAATTGAATTCGCCCGGCAAAAGAATGCAGATCAGCGAGCATTCGCTGACCTATATTCACGCACTCAACAACTCGCAAGAGGCAGTGCTGCGCGCCGCGGAATTGATGGATGAGCTTGTCGTAGAGGGTCCTCCCGGCACGGGAAAATCCCAAACCATTACCAGCTTGATTACACAATTTGTCAAGCAAGGCAAGAACGTTTTGATGGTGTCGGAAAAGAAAACCGCGCTGGACGTCGTCTATTCGCGCCTGGGGAATCTTTCGCGCTATTCGATCATGGTGGACGACGCAACCAACAAGGATCTTTTTTATACACAGCTCGAGCGTCTGCTACAGCACGAGCCCGACGTATCCCCCATGCAGGCTCTTGATCTGTCACGTCTGTCCAACGAAATCGACACCGACTTTGCTACGCTGGAGCTGATTGCAAGCAAGCTGTTCACGCCTTGCCAATTCGGTGTTTCTCCCTATATTCTGTATATGGAAAACAAGCCTCCAAATTTCACCGATCACGAGGCGGCCGGAACCTACCGTACGATTCGCACCATGATCGGAGAAGATCTGATGCGCCTTTCGTATCAAGAGCTTTCCGATATCCATAAAAAATTCGAAAACGGACAGTTGACCGACAGCTTGGATCTGTATCATATCACCACCGAACGCTTCCCCTGGTTTTTAAAAATGCAGGACGATCTCTCGGGATACGATCTGATCCTTCTTTCCGAAGCAATTGACAGCCTGCTGCTCCCAATCGACAACTGGAAAGCACTTCCCTTTTTGCAGCGGCTTTCCGAGAAGGGTCGATTGAAAAAAGAAATCCTGCAACGTACAAAATCCTACTTCCGACACGCATCGGGCGGCTATATCACGCGGCTCTTTTTGGAGCAATCCGATGCGGTGAAGCAAAGCCTGAGGGAATACACCGAGGGCTATGCCAATCTGAAGCCGGTGGTTGCGAGTCTTACGAAAAACGAAACCGCCTACCTCTCCGCGCTTCGTAAAATCCACAAGGTATGCGGCAAAAACGTATTGGATTGGAACCAAGATCTGTACAACACCATCCTATTTGAGCATATCCAACGCTTCGAAGCCGAAAACCGCACGTTGCTCCCCAAGGTTGCATCCTTTGACAAGATCGTGCATTCCATCGAACGCGCAATCGGTGAAAAGCAAAAGCTCTCGGGGGATGTGCTGGAAAGAGTCCTTTCCCACAATCTGCGTTATATCAACGCATCCAAAAGGAAAGGCGAGATCTGCCGCACCATGGAAAGCAAACGACGTCCGGGTGTTGCCAAGTTTATTCAAAAGTTCGACTTTGAAATATTCAAATCGGTCAAGATCTGGCTGATGTCACCCGACGCGGTTTCCGAGCTGCTGCCGCAGGAAAACGGCTTATTCGATCTCTTGATTTTCGACGAGGCTTCTCAGCTCTACATTGAAAAAGCCATTCCCTCCATCGTCCGCGCAAAGAAGGTTGTCATTGCGGGCGACCACAAGCAGCTGCGTCCCTCCAGTCTTGGTGACGGACGCTTCTCGCTTGATGACTCGATGCTTGACGAGGATGCCGAAATTGCGGCGGCATTGGAGGAGGAAAGCCTGTTGGATCTGGCGCGCTTCCGTTATCCCGACGTCCTTTTGAATACGCATTACCGGTCGAAATACGAGGAGCTGATCGACTTTTCCAACTATGCGTTCTATAAGGGGAAATTGCTCGTAGCCCCCAACACCGATACGCCGAAAAAGCCTCCGATTGAGGTGCATTTGATGAAAAATGCCGTATGGCAGGATCGCACCAACCGCAAAGAGGCAGAAGAAGTGGTTGCGCTGATCAAGCAGATTTTTGCAACCCGACAAGGAAACGAAACGATCGGCGTGATTACCTTCAATATCGCCCAGCGCGATACCGTTTACGATGTCATTGAAGAAGAAATGCTGAAGGATGCCAAATTTGCATCGCAAATCCGCGCTGAAATGGCTCGCAAGGACAACGGTGAGGATACGGGGCTCTTCGTCAAGAATATCGAAAGCGTGCAGGGAGATGAACGCGATATTATCATTTTCTCGATCGGCTATGCCAAAAATGAAAGCGGAAAATTGATGCACAATTTTGGCTGGCTCAACCAAAAGGGCGGCGAAAACCGCTTGAACGTTGCCATCAGCCGCGCAAAGAAAAAGATCCATATCGTAACCTCTTTCATGCCGCACGAGCTGAGCACCGACGACATGAAAAACGACGGACCGCGCATTTTGAAGCGGTATTTGGAATATGCGTTTGCCGTCAGCAACAACGACAAGAAAGAAGCAGAGCGTATTCTGCAATCCTTCGGGGATGCCAACGGAAACGCTCCACTTGCCGTGGAAACCGAGCATGCCAAAAAGGTTGCTTCGGCACTTCGCGAAAAAGGCTACGACGTAGAAGAACAGGTGGGAATCGGCGGCTACCGCATCGACATTGCCATCCGTAAGAACGGAAAATACGTTCTCGGATTGGAATGTGACGGAAAGCTGTACAACCGTCCGTCCTCGGCGCGTGAGCGTGACTACCACCGCCAAAAATATTTGGAGTCCCGCGGATGGCGCATCATGCGAATCTGGAGCATGGATTGGTGGCGAAACAGCAACCGCGAAATCCAAAAAATCTCAACTATCGTTGACAGCCTATAAAAAAATAGTCATAACCATCGCATCGATGGTTATGACTTAAGTACGTGTAACAACAGGAACTTACGGTTTGAGATGTCTTCTTTTGAACACACACTTTTTTCGCAAAACCTATTGACTTTATTCAGCAAATTTCTATTTTATCCGTATTGGAGGAAACAAACGTGAATCAGCAAGAACAATTGATCGAGCAAAAATCCAATGACCCCATATACATGAAAAAATACTTAAAAATCGCATTGGATATTGAAACAGAGGTCTTGTTATGGAACGATGCTTTGAAAACAAATCGCGAGCATCTGGAATGTACGAATAAAAGAATCGAACAACTCCAAGCCACAAAGCGAGATGCCGATATGTTTGAAAACACAAAAGAAAGCAAGCGTGCCTCTATACAAGAACAAATAGCACTTCTTGAAGAGCAAAGAGAAGAAGAGGAAAAAAACAAAAAAAGTAAGAAAACAAAAAGAAAAATTATATTTTGTTTTGTTTTTGTCCTAATAGCAATCGCGTCTTATTTTGTGCTCCCCCTTGTACCCCCCTTTGAGTCTTTGAGTGATAAGGAATTGCCGTTACGGCTGATTGTGTCGGTATTGTTTTCCATAGGCCTTGGAATAGTTTTCATACCTACCCTTTTGGTACTTGCCGTAATAAAACATTTTTTGCTTGGAACCGGTAAAAATAACACAACAACAGAACTACAAAATTTAAACTTCAGGCTTTCCACATTAGAACGTCAAGAAAGAGAAACACGCGTTAACAATCAACAAGTTGCTACCTATTTGCCTCAAGAGATACGCAAACAAACATTTTTGGTGGATAGAATAAACTATATCCAACAAAATTTCGAGGAAACAAAAAGAATGCGCGATGTCGTATATGACGAGGGGGTTTTGCCGCAAAAATATCAAAACATCATAAGTGTTGCATCCCTATATCAATTTTTAGCAAACGGAATCTGCACGCAAATAAAAGGACACGGCGGAATATACGACACATATGAATATCATGTAAAATTAAATGATATCATTACGAATTTGATAGAAATCAGAAAGGATTTGCATCGAATCCAAACGAATCAAGAAATACTATATGATAAGCTTGGTGACATACACGAAACATTAAACGAAATCAATGAGGGAATTCATAATGCAGCAAAGGAAATCTCCTCCAATACCGCGATGACTGCTGAAGCAACAAAACGCACCGCAATAGCTACAGAGTGGAACAATCGAGAAACATGGTATATGTACTGATTTTACGTATACGTCCAAATCACGTTTTTGCTATAAAAAACAGACATAAAAATCGCAAATCAGATATTTTATAAAGCAAACTACCCCACGCAGTTCATTTTTTGACTGCGTGGGGTGGTTTATTTTCATTTTTTCGCAACCAGGAAGAGATCTCCCTTTCGCGCAGCTACGAAGTATTCTCGCGTACCCGCGCCAACGGTATATACGTTCCCCTCCTGACGGATCGGGAAATCCGACGATACGCTTCCGTGCTTGCTCTCCCAAGTCAAGCAGAGATCGGTGTTTGTGGGAATTTCAAGACTCACGTCCCCGTCCCTTGCCGTGATCGACAACCAATCGGGCGCGTATACCGAACGCCACTCCACGTTCCCTTTTTCGCAGGACACCGTAAGACTCGACGTCGCAACGTCACGCATCGAAACATTGCCTGCGGCAGATGTAACCGACAGTGATTGCATCTGTTCAAACATCGCTTGCGGAATGCGAAGAATCAGCTTTTTCTCCTTACTTCCCTTTCCGAAAAACCATCCCGATTTGCGGCATTTGATGCGCAAGGTCTTACCGTCCTCGCTCACACACCAACGAACGCGCGCCGAATCGGTCAATTCGGATTCGGATTCCTCGGTCAAGGAAATCGACACGTCTTCACAAGCAACGATCTCCACGTCACCGCGCAGCCAATCCACCTCGATCGACTCAATTGCACTGCCGTAAACCGTGCCGTCCCCTACTTGATATCCCTTGGCATCGTAGGTGTAGTTTGTCCAACCGAACGTGATGGCACCGTCGAACACCGTAGCGTTCAAAACGCCGATAATAACCGCCGCAAGTATCAAAATCCCCACGATCAAAAGGGTTAAAAACAAAGGCTTCTTCCATTTTTTCATAGCAAAATCCTCATTTCCAACGCTTAGCGAAGCCTTTTCAGCTTGTTATCGCAAGCGATGTTTTCTATCGTATAAACCAACAAAACGCGGTCTGCGTCATAGGCTTCTACCTGCTTGGCAACGTTTGTAAAATCGGCTCTGACCGACGAAAGATTGAGCAGAACCAGATCAAAGTGCTGTGCAAGAAAGGGTGCCAACGCATTGGCAAAGCTGTCCTTCAAAAGGAGTAGCGTGGGACGGTCGGTCGCGCCCTTTTTGATGATGGTCACAACGTCGTGTGTCCCGTCCAAAAAAGCCGAATATTTGTCCTTTTTCGTAAGATACTCGCGGCTGTAAAAATCGGAAAGCTCCCGTCCGTCGGCAACCACCGAAAACTCCGATTCATTTCCAAGCAACCAAAATTCCACGCTGTCAGGCGAAACGAACTTCATTCCCCCGGCAGACCAGGCAGTGCCGTAAAAATCCTCCGACACCGTTTGAATCGCAAACGCGCTTTCGGGAAGCACTGCTTCCTCCATTCCAAAGGAGCGCATCACCTCTACGTAGGCATAATATGCCCCCCGCGTCGTCCAGTGATGGTCTGTTTTGTAGTAGACGTACTCTCCGTCCTCGTGCTTTTGACGCAAAAGATCAACGGTTTCGATACGGGAAACCGAGGGATCAAGATAGCCGTCCAGTGCCTGCATCAGCTCTTGCCCCAAGTCGTTGGAATACGCAAAGGACGAAGCCGTGATATCAATCGTCCGTCCCGTAAACAGGACGTGGAACGGAACCGCAGAATTTTTTGCGGCTCGGTTTACTCCGTCCGCGCCAAGGCGGATATGCTCGTCGTCAAAGCCGTCAAAATCCGATACGGTGTCCCCGTCTGCATCTTTGACGTCAAACAATCGCGTAGCAAGCTGTCCGTTTTCCCCCAGAAGAACTCCGTTGTTCTCGCCCTTTCCGAGTGCAATTTCCGAAAATCCCTTCACTCCCACAAAAAGATCGCGCAAGGGAAATTGATCGGCAAAATAATCGTTGATCTGCTCGGAGTAGCTCCCGTTTGCCAGCTTGTGCCAACTAAAATCCGGAAGCGTACGCAGACTGCGGTTTTCCTCTTCCGAAAAGTCGTGATCGGGGCTGAGCAAAAAAGCCGTTGCAAATCCAAAAATCAGCACAAGAAACAGAATCACCGTTGCACAGTTGATCGTTTTTCTCATAATTGTACTCCTTAAAACTGCGTATACGCAAAGGGGCTGTAGGTGGAATCCACCAAGTAAGCGGTGGTCAGAAGAAGAGCCGCCGCCGAAAGCACGGGAATCAGAATCTGTCCCCATTTGAAGCGCGCGGTCAAGCGTTCAAAAAGCATACGCGGCAAGGGCGTTGCTCCAACAGCCGCAATCAAAACAAGCGGCAACAGACGCAAAAGCTGGTAAAGTGCCACCGAGCTGAACCATGCGGCTCCGCCTCCTCCCACCAGTGAGCAGAAGCAGTGCCAACCTGTCGCAACATCGGTAAAGGAGAAGATCAAAAAGCCGAGCGTGACCAACAGCATGGTATAAAAATGGCGGAAAACAGAGGGGATTTTCTCCAATATGCGTCCAAAAAATGCCTTCTCAAGAATCAAAATCGCAAGATAGTAAACACCCCATAGCACGAAATTCCAGCTTGCTCCATGCCAAAATCCCGTCAAAAGCCAAACCACGGCAAGATTGCGGTAGGTCTTCAAGCGACCCTTGCGGTTGCCGCCCAGCGGAATATAGACGTATTCACGAAACCAGGTGGAAAGCGAAATATGCCACCGCCGCCAAAACTCGGTGATGCTTTTCGCAACGTAGGGGTAATTGAAGTTTTCGGGGAAATGAAAGCCGAGCATCCGACCAAGACCGATTGCCATATCGGAATACCCCGAGAAATCATAGTAAAGATGGAGCGTATATAAAATAATCGTCATCCACGCGCCAAGTGCCGTTGGCTGAAATTCAGCCAGCGTTTTGTAGTATTCGTAGCCTGCCGCCAGCATATCTCCGATCAGCACCTTTTTGGCAAGACCGCAACAAAAGCGAGAAACGCCTGCCGAAAAATCATCCACCGTTTCACGGCGTTCGCTAAGCGCACGGTCCACGTCGCGGTAGCGCACGATCGGTCCTGCAATCAGCTGCGGAAAAAGCGTGACGTAGGTACCGAACGACACGTAATTTCTTTGCGCACGGCAATCGTTTCGGTAAACGTCAACAGTATAGGAAATAATTTGAAACGTGTAAAAGGAGATTCCGATCGGCAGCTTCAAGCCATCGATCACGGGGACGTTGACAAACGGCAAGAGCGAAAGATTCTCTGCAAAGAAGTTATAATACTTAAAAAAGAGCAAAAAGGATAAATTCACCGCCACCGACGCGATCATTGCCGTTTTGGCTCGTTTGGGGTTGGTCGGCTTATAGCGTTCAATCAGAAAGCCGAACAGATAGGCAGTGGTGATTGACAGTGCCATCAAAACAACGTAGATCGGCTCCCCCCATCCGTAAAACAGAAGACTGAAAGCAAACAGCACCAGGTTTCGCAGCTTTTGCGGTACGAAATAGTAGCAAAGAAGCGTCAGAGGCAAATATGCATATAAAAAAATCAGTGATGAAAAAACCATGTACAAGCCTCCCGTTCGTTGCTTTGCACGCAAAATACGTCCGCATTTATTATACAGTATCGACCCGTTTTTGTCAAGAAATTCCCTCCGTCCCGTGAAGAAAATAAGAATTTTTACAATTACGTTCCTCCGCGAAAAATCGGAACGCTTGCAAGAAGATGCGAATAGAATGGTAACAGCAACCGAAACGAGGAGAGATCAAAATGGCAAACGAAATATTTCTGAACGAATTAAACGTGGGCGATTGCGCGGTGGTATGCGAGCTTTCCAATCCGCCCCATACCAAAAAAAGATTGCAGGAGCTCGGAATGATCGAGGGGACTGTGGTGGAATGCATCGGGCGCGCACCCGGCGGTGAGCTGTTTGCCTACGTGATTCGCGGTGCCGTCATCGCGATTCGCACGTCGGACGGCTCGCTGATTCGGGTACAGCCCACCACGGAGAAAGGCGAATAACTACATGGGACTGACCAAAAGCTCGGTTGGAAAGAATGCCCGCGACGACGGCTTAAGACTGCAATACCGCGAGCCGGATGACCGTGTGATCGCATTGGCAGGAAACCCAAACGTCGGAAAAAGCACGCTTTTCAACGCTCTGACCGGCATGCATCAACACACGGGAAACTGGCCCGGGAAAACCGTTGCGAGCGCACAAGGCTATTTCCGTACGCAAAAGCACGGCTATATTTTAGTGGACGTTCCGGGAACCTATTCGCTATCGGCTCATTCTCCCGAGGAGGACGTAGCGCGTAATTTTCTCTGCTTCGGGGATCCCGATGCGGTGATTGCCGTTTGCGACGCCACCTGCATCGAACGGAATCTGCACTTGATTTTGCAGATTTTGGAAAGTGGGAAAAGACTGATCGTTTGCGTCAACCTTTTGGACGAGGCAAAGCGTCGGCATATAAGGCTTGATCTTCCCCTTTTGGAAAAGCGGCTTGGGGTTCCGGTGATCGGGGTGGTTGCCAGGAAGAAGTCCACTTTGAAGAAGCTTGGGGAGTGCTTGGACAATCTTGTGGATACGGGAGCCCCACCCACGGATTTTTCCATCCCCTATCCCTTGGCGATCGAAGAAGCAATTACCGTGGTCGAACGTGCGCTGGATCCCAAAGAGCTTGGGGGCTTGGATGCCCGATGGGTTGCCTTGAGGCTGTTGGAGAACGAGCCCTCGCTCCTTGCCGAATTAACGACCTATCTCGGCAAGGATTTGCTGCAAAACGATTTGGTTTTGCAAGCCGTCACCGATGCCGTGCAAACGCTTCGCCTTGCGGCAATCGACGAGGAAGCCCTTGCGGATATGATCATCACGAGTGTGGTTTCCCATGCCGCAGAGCTTGAAAAAAACGTAACGCTATCGGAAACTGCCCACACCTCTCGGGATCGTCGTTTAGACCGCTTCTTAACGGGACGTATCACGGGATATCCCGTGATGCTGCTGTTTTTGATGCTGATTTTCTTCCTGACCGTAAAGCTCTCCAACCTGCCCTCCTCCTGGTTATCCGCGCTGTTTTTCGGTGCGTTGAACAGACTGGAGGCTGTGTTGATTTCGGTCAACGTCCCGGCTTGGTTCATTGGATTTTTTGTCAACGGGATGCTTCGCGTTGCCGCATGGGTGGTTTCGGTCATGCTCCCTCCCATGGCAATCTTCTTTCCCCTCTTTACCCTCTTGGAGGATGCCGGCTATCTGCCCCGCGTTGCATACAATCTGGACCGTCCCTTTGCTCGCTGTCATGCCTGCGGCAAGCAAGCCTTAACGCTTTGCATGGGATTTGGCTGTAACGCGGCAGGTGTTGTGGGATGCAGAATTATCGATGCGCCGCGCGAACGCTTGCTGGCAATTCTCACCAACAGCCTCGTCCCCTGTAACGGTCGCTTTCCCGCATTGCTCTCGATCATCACCGTCTTTTTCGTCGGCTTCGCATCCCGCGGAAACACCGCACTCCTTTCATCCCTGATGCTCAGCGGATGTATTGTACTGAGTATTCTTGCCACGCTGTCGGTCACTCGCTTGCTGTCTTGTACGCTGCTAAGGGGAACCCCGTCCTCCTTTCTCCTGGAGATGCCGCCCTTTCGCCGTCCGCAGGTCGGGCAAATTCTGATACGCTCGTTACTGGATCGCACGTTGTTCGTCCTTGCAAGAGCCGTCGCGGTTGCTGCTCCCGCAGGTGCAGTTTTGTGGCTGTTGGCAAATCTCTCCATAGGGGACACAACGCTGCTTGCGCATTGTGCAAGCTTCTTCGACCCGTTCGCAAGACTTTTGGGCTTGGACGGCGTGATTCTGCTCTCCTTCATCCTCGGATTGCCCGCGAACGAAATCGTCATTCCGATCATGGTGATGACCTATCAGGCAACCGGGATCCTGAACGAGCCGAGCAGTCTTGAAGAGCTTGGCACACTCTTGCGCGCAAACGGATGGACGGCAACCACCGCGGTTTGCGTGTTGGTCTTTTTCCTGTTCCATTGGCCTTGCTCCACCACGCTGCTAACGATCAAGCGCGAAACCGGCAGTGTCAAATGGACAGCCGTTGCAGCACTGCTTCCCACGCTGATCGGCATGACGCTTTGTGCGCTTGTGGCAACCGTTTCCCGACTGCTTTGAAGCAACCAAAAAACATCCGCGATATCTTCCAAAGACGTCACGGATGTTTTCTATATTGTTATTGCGGCATTTTAAATTCGACAATCGCGCGAAACATATCGCAAAAATATGCATAGGTTTCGGAATTGGAGGCTGCTCCCACAACAACTCTTGCGGGCATAACAACCAACGTATTGGCAGGCAGCTTCTGAAGCGCACCGTAATACCGGTAAAGATCGGTTTCCGATAAGCGAATCGCGTATTCATCGTATCTCGATTCGGGTAACTGTTCTCCGTACAAAGCAGACAGTGGCATCGCGCGCTCCGAAAGATCCAGGGTATGGTAAACGTCTTCACTCACCAGCCAAACGGCAGCCTCTCCGGTTTTGGTAAAGTCCACGAACTGATCGAGGTTCGAATTGGAGGTTTGCAAAAGCTCTCGCACACCGTTGGTATTGGTTTCTCCCTCGTCATTCGTAAAAATCTGCTCTGCCTCTTTCTGACTATACACGGAGAAATAATTCAAAGCCACCACCGAGCCCTTACCCGATTCGCCTGCGTCGGGCGCAACCGACCCGAGCACCTCGCAAATCAGCTCGTTATCCTCCTTGTTGGAGCTGTAACCGCCTACGTAAGCAATCATTAAATCGGACGAGTTCTGCGACGTTGCACATTGCACGAAGCAAATCAACCCCACGATCAAAAAAAATCCAATAACGATGACGTGCCATTTGTAGTAATACCAAAAATTTTCAAACCACTTTGCAAACCGGCTCTTTTCGATCGCGATCTCGCCCGCTTTGCTTTTTTCATACTTATCCTTCATATGTTCTCCCTTGAAAAAGAGGAACGAACCTGCAAAAAATCACGTTCCCTGCCCGTCCGTTCCGTCCTTTTATCAGCCTTGCGTTCTGGAAACCTCCAAAACCTTGATCTTCACGGTTCCGCTGGGAACCTCTACCAACACCTCTTCACCCGCCATTTTGCCGATCAGTGCGGCACCGATGGGAGAAAGATCGGAGATTTTATTTTCAAGCGGATTCGCCTCGTTTGAGCCTACCAAATCATAGGTAATCTCACGCTTCAAGCCCTCGTGGAATACCTTTACGGTAGAACCGAGGCTGACAACGTTGGTATCGATCTGCGATTCGTCCAAAATAACCGCATTCTCCACCAATTCCTCAAGCTCCTTGATACGCGCTTCGTTTTTCGCTTGCTCGTTACGCGCTTCATCATACTCGGAGTTCTCCGAAAGGTCACCGAAAGAACGTGCTACGGCGATATCGTTCTTGATTTTTTCTCTTTTTTCGTGCTTCAGATAGTGCAACTCATCTACCAATTCCTGGTAGCCCTGCTGTGTGTAAAGAATTTGCTTTCCCTTTGCCATGATGAAAAATCCTCTCTTTATTTGCTTTGTTTTAGTTTATGAAAATTTTGAGAATGCCGCCTGCAATTGGTTGTCAACCGACTGTGGCAACAAATAAAAATTGTAGCTTTTTGCTTCGTCTGAAAGCGGCTCCACGTGATGCGGAGTAATGCCGATCTCGTGATAGGTAACACCGCATTTGGTCACGTAAGCGTAGGTCGTCATTTTAACGTAGCCTTCAAACCGCGAGCTGATTGCCGACAAGGAGAAAAACGACTGCATAATGCCCTTTCCGAACGTCGTTTCTCCAACGATCGTCGCAAGCTCGTAATCACGCAGCGTTGCGGCAAAAACCTCGGCTGCACTGGCAGTATTTTCATTGCAAAGCACTACCATGTCCAAATCGGCAAACATTCCGATTTCACTTTCCGCTACGTTACAGGAGGCATATTCGCCCGTATACTCCATTTTTTCCGCGACATAAGAGTCGCCAACCTTTCCGTTGCGGTCGATTTCGCTGAGAATCAAATCACCCTTTTGCAAAAAATAGGTCAGGGTTGCCTTGATCGATTGCAAATCCCCGCCCGGATTATTGCGCACGTCAAATACAAAATGCTGCACGCCCTTTTCCAAGAGATCCTGCACAGCCGCCTTCAGCTGTTGCGGTGCTTTCAGATTGAAATCGTGGATCTGCACGATGCCGATCGTAGGATCATGCTCTGCCTGCGTGTAGGACACCGATTGCGATTCAAAGTGATCGCGGACAAACGCGATTTCCTTAGACGTATAAGTGCCGCCCTCTTCGCGGTAAACCGCCAGCTCCACGGTGGTTCCAACCTCTCCCTTTACCCAGGAGATTGCTTCATCGTATCCGGTGGCGGTATAGGGGATTTTTTTGTAGACTCCGTCCACCTTAACCGCATAAATATAATCGCCAAGAGCCAACTCGGTGCGAGATGCGGGACTGTCCCGATAGATGGCAGTCACCTGCAAAACCGCGTGGCTAAGACCCGCCACCTCTATCACGGTTTGCGTCACGCTGACACCGATTCCCACCGAGTCACCGCCACGCTCGGCAAGCAGCTCGGCATACTCCTCTTCGGTATAATATGCCGCATATTTGTCGCCCGTGGCTTCCATATACGACTTCATCACCGCCGCGAGCAGATCTTCATCGCTGACGTCACCCGCATAGTAGGAATAACTGTCCACCAGCAAGGCAAGCAACCGCAAGGCATCAAACTCATTGCCCGATTCTCCCGCAGACGCATCGCCGTCGGGCAAAATCACGTCTGCAAAGGGACGCAAACGCTCCAACTCCTCTTGTTGGCGCAACACGATATCGGAATAGTAATGTCGGTTGGCATTGTTGGTTACTACGAAAGTCAAAAGTACGGAAAACGCCGTAACAATGCAAACAATCGAAATCAATACCCCAATCGAAATCGAAAAAGGCTTTCGCGAGTTTTTTTTCTGCTCCGTCGGTGGAAGCTCATGCTCCTCATTCTGTGCAGTGACAGGCTCATTCCCCGATCCTTCGTTGGGATCCTCCTGCGGATAATAATCTTGTTCTTCGAAATTCATCCAGATTCCTTTCTGCAAAAAGAGAGTGTGCCGCTTAAGGCTCCTCTTTATTTTATGGATGACAAAGAAGTCTTATTCAAAAAGCGCAAAATACAGTACAGAAGCGAAATGCCGAGTTCCCCTCTGTGCATTTCGCTCTCTGCCGTCATAAAAATGTCGCGATCAGAACTTGATGGGCTTGGAATTCAGGTACTTCTTTACCATGAGTGCAACCTTAAAGGTAATCGCATGCTCAAACTCACGCAGGTCAAGACCGGTCAGCTTGCGAATCTTTTCCAAGCGGTATACCAAGGTATTTCTGTGGACAAACAACTTTCTGGAGGTTTCGGACACGTTCAGGTTGTTTTCAAAGAAGCACTGAATGGTCATCAAGGTTTCGCGGTCAAGCGACTCCAGGCTTCCTTTCTTGAAAACCTCCTGCAAGAACATCTCGCAAAGAGTGGTGGGAAGCTGGTAGATCAATCTGCCGATGCCCAAATTCTCGTAGTTGATGATGTTTTTCTCGGTTTCAAAGACCTTTCCAACCTCCAGGGCAACCTGGGCTTCCTTATATGCGCGCGCCAGATCCTTCAGATTTTCAACAACGGTGGAAATACCGATCGAAACGCGGGTATAAAACTCGGTGGAAAGCGTATCCGCAATATTGGTAGCAATCTTTTCGATATCCTTGGTTTCGGTACCCGGCTTGATATCCTTTACCAAAACGATATCGTGCTCACCCACGCTGATCACGTAGTCCTTGGATTTATCCGGGAACATATTCTGCAGCATTTCAAAGGGCATCATATCGGTTTTACCGTAGAACTTAATCAAAAATACGATGCGCATCTCCTCGGTGTTGAAATGCAGCTCCTTAGACTTGATGTAGATATCGCTGGGCAGGATATTGTCCAAAATAATATTCTTGATAAAGGATCCCTTGTCATACTTTTCGTCGTACAGGTTCTTGATGTTGCCCAGAGAAATAGCCAACAGCTTGGACATCTTCTCCGCCATCTTATCCTCGCCCTCAACGAATACGATATAGTCGGTTTTCGGGCCGTTGGTCATGGGACGGTAGGTATACCCCCCGTTTGTTACGACCTCGCCCGCATATCCCAATTCGTCGCGCACGCCCTGACGGACCTCTCCGATTTTAACCAATTCCGAGCAGGCGGTGATTACGCCATTTTCATCGATCACACCGATGATACGGTCGATCGCATCCTTCATTTGGTGAATCACACCTTGAAATAACCTGTTAGACATGTTTAATCTCCTCTTTTTTTTTGAAATTCAAATAAGGTTGCAATAAATCTGCTTATATTTTACACCATTTTTTGTATTTTTTCAATAGGTTTTTCAATATTTTTCATAATTTTTTTCTTTTTTTTCGTTCATTCTGTATATGGTGTCAAAAAATATAAGCAAATCCGACAAAAAATCTACAAAAGAGCCGAAAAAAGAGTCAGGAAAGCTCGAATTCGTACACAAGGCACGCCAAAACGAAGGATGCAGCCGTTTCGGTACGCAAAATCCGCTTCCCGAGTCCCACGGGGTAAAGCCCCGCCGCGCGTGCCGCCTCTGCCTCCTTCACGGAAAATCCGCCCTCGCTTCCAACCGTCACGGAAACGGTTGGCAGGGTCTTTCCGTCAAGCCTTTTTCGAATGTCGCGCAGAGTGGCGGGAAGTGGGTCGGTTCCATCCCCCTCATAGCAAAACAGCGGAATATCGGCACGGCTTGCAAGCTCCAACGCTTCGGAAAACGACACGGTTGGCAAAACCGTGGGAAGAATGCTTCTTCCGCTTTGCTTTGCCGCCTCCAGTGCGATTCGGTTGCGACGTTCGGTCTTTTTCTCCTCTGCTCCCTCTTTCGCGCGCACAACGCATCGCTCGCTTTCAAAGGGAACGATCCGCGAAGCACCGCATTCCACCGCCTTTTGGATAATCGAATCCAGCTTGTCCCCCTTGGGGAGTGCCTGAAAGACGGTGACCTCGTAGGGTGGCTCGGTATCACTTTGGCGCGAGGACAAGATCCGCGCTTCTACGTGATCGGGCAAAAACGCGGTCAATTCGCAAGTGTATTCGTATTTCTGCATATCGCAGACCGTAACCGTTTCTCCCACAGCCATGCGAAGCGAACGGGAAATATGATGCGCATCGTCACCAAGGATGGTTACCGTATCCCCGTCGATCTGCTCACGGCGAACAAAAAATCTCGGCATAACGTACCTCTTTTTTAATATTTATCCATATTATACTATAACCTCGTTCTGCCGTCAAGTGGTAACTTTCGAAAACCGCATTTTTTCGACAAAAACGACGCGCTCATTGAATCTTTCCAACGGGCGCGTCCTTTTTTATTGTCAAGGCTTGGGAATTTGATTGAGAGATGCGTTAAGAGAGAGCAGTTCCTCTTTGGTAGGCGATCTTCCCATCATGCCAAGCATGGAAGAAAGGCGCAAGACCGTAAAGCCGCCAAGCATTCCCATCATGCTCTCAGTCATCTCAAATCCACCCGAAAAAGACTCTCCTCCCTTTGGTAAAAGCGCTTCTAAGGCTTCTCCCAAAACGCGTTGTCCCTCTTTGGTGGCAAGGATCTCGCCAACCTTATCATTGAGCGAAAAATACCCGTCGACAACGGTCACGTCAAACCAGTTGAGAATCGCGCCTCTTTCGCGTAAGCGGTACTTCTCATTGAAGTGCTCTGCACGAACGATCCTTGACGTATCGCGGCAATCCCCCGCAACGGCAGTCAGCTCGGTTTCCCCCTCGTTCGGAACCTCGAACACGAAGAAATGATCCGAAGCGCGCCGTTTGCCAAGACTTTTGCCGTTTGCAAACAGCTCAACCTCGGGCAGATTGGAGTACACCTTGATTTTTGTCACCGCTTCCTCACGCTCCACGTATCGCTTGCCGCAAAGATGCACGAATGGCTCGCGCGAGAGCCACGCCTTGTACGCATAGAAGGCATCCTTTTTGTACGTTCTGTCAAAAGTAACAAGCCCCTTGTGATTCTGTCCGTTTTCTCCGCCCTCGGCACGTGCATCGGCTCCGAAATCAAACATATTCCAAACGTGAGTTGCCCACAGATAACGGCGGCTGAAAAGCTGTTTGATAAGCTCCTCGTGATAGTACGCTTGATATTCCTCGGTATAGTCGCCCTGTTCGGGATGCGAGGTATGCCAATCAAGCGCCTCACAGCCGTATTCCGAGCAGCCGATGGGAAGGCTGGGATGCGTTTGGTGAAAACGGTCAAACCAAGGACCGTTCATATCGGTATCCCCTCCGTACCAGCCGAAATAATGGTTGTAGGACACCGCATCCGGAATTTTCAGATAGGGGCTGTCGATGGGACACGGAGAAACCGCCGCGATCACGGTTTTTCTCGTGGGATCCATTTTGTGGCAAAGCTCGTTGAGCAGGCGGTGATTCTCCAAGAGATCGGGATCGCGGTCACCTTTCATGGTGATCTCGTTGGACAATCCCCAAACCACGACCGACGGGTGATGATAGCACTGCGTGATCAGTTCGCGCATCTGCGACAAGGTATTCTCGCGCGCATTCGGTAAATGCTGTGATATATACGGAATCTCCGCCCAAACCACCAAGCCCCGCGCATCACACAGATCGTAAAAATATTGGTCGTGCTGGTAATGTGCAAGACGTACCGTGGTGGCTCCCAACTCACAAATCAGATCCATATCCTCCTCGTGATGCTCGCGGAGCAATGCGTTTCCGATTCCCTTGCGATCCTGATGCCGCGAAACACCGCGCAGAGGGTATTCCTCTCCGTTGAGCAAAAAGCCTCTTTCGGGATCAATTTGAAAGGTACGGAATCCAAAACGCGTTTTGACACAGTCCACCGCTTCCCCGTTTTCGTAAAGCGTGACCTCGGCGTAATACAGATACGGAGAGCGTCTTCCGTGCCAACGGTGAACCGCATCGACCGTCAGCGTCACCCGGTCCCGCGCACTTTCCTCGGTAGCAACCGGATCTCCCTCGCGGTTGCAAATGCGGTATACCAAGCGTTGAGAGGGGCTCGGCTCAACCACGTACGACACAATTTCCACCGATGCGCTGTCGTCCTCTCCTACGGTTGGCGTCACCTTGATTCCTATGCCGCCATCCCCCAAAAGATCAAAATGGCTCTTTCCCACACAGATCAGGTTGACGTCACGATACAGTCCACCGTAAAAGGTGAAATCCGCCACCTGCGGATAGACCGAATCAGAGGGGGAATTGTCCACCGCAATCGTCAACAAGATCCGATCCTCCATCGCGTCGGTGATCTCGGTTCGCCACGTGGAATATCCGCCGTCGTGATGCGCAAGATGACGACCGTTGACGTAAACGTCGCAGGACGAATTGGCTCCGTTGATTTCCAAATAATAGCGCGCGGCCCGTGGCAACTCCGCCCGATCCAACAGCTTGACGTAAAAGCATCTGCCGCGATAGTAATCGTTTCCACCGTCCTGACCGTCAATGGCATTCCACGTATGCGGAAGATTGACGAAGTCCCAGTTGTGCGGTAGTGTGGGGGGAGGTTCGGTTGCCAGCTTGGTAAAAGCCCATTTTTCATTTAGATTGTATACGGTTCTCATGAATGTTCTTTCCTTTCCTCGGAGAATGATTCCGATTTGCGCATACGGGATTCTTTCAATTCTTCATGCATTTTTACAAGCGTTTTTTTATCAAGATTGTAAACGAATGCAAGTCCGACCAGCTCCAAAAGCGCGCTGATCAAATAGAGTGCGGCAACCAGATAGCGCATATTGCGTGCAACCTCTGCTGTCTGCTGACCCTGATTTGCTCCCACGTACCCCAGCCACACCATCACCACCAAAACGAGCGCGGGTCCAACCCCCTGTGACAGCTTTCGGAAAAACGAGTGAATCGAATATACCATTCCCTCCTCACGTCTGCCGTGCTTCCACTCATGATAGTCGATCGCATCGCCCATCAACGCCCAGCTGACGGTGTTGTAAATGCCAAGCCCCAGGCTGTAAACGAGCTGACATGCCACGTACACGGCAATCCCACGCGTGTTCGGCGGGATCGGCAAAAGCAGCATGGCAATCGCCGCTGCTACACACAGAAGCGAGCCGAATACCGAAAGCTCCTTTTTTCCGTAACGGGCAACCGCTTTTCTTGCCAAAGGGGTAAAGGCAAGCACGGGAATCATGGAAAAGAGCTGGATTACCCCCGAGATCTGCACGTTGTGAAAATAGGATTGAAATAATACGGTAATTGCGGTTGCCGTACCGTGCATGCCAAGAAACATCCCCATTGCCGCAACCGTTGCACCGACTGCGGGACGGTTTTGGAAGAAATTGCCGATTGCAGAAAAAATATTGAATTTTTCGTGATGCTCCAACAGAACCTCTCGTTCCTCGCGCACCACCGTATTTCGAATCATAAACCGAAAGGCAAAGAAGCCAACCAGCCCCATCACAAGTGCCGCAATGAATACGTTGCCGCCAATGAGATTGTCATTTTTGTCATAGATCAAAAAAGGTAATACAACCATCGGGATCATGCTTCCCACGGCAGAGCCGACCGATCTCCACGCGGACAAGGAGGCGCGGTCGGCAGAATCCGAGGAAATCAGTGACAGAAGTGAGCCGTACGGAACGTTTGCCACCGTGTAAAAGGCATCCCAAATCACGTACCCCACCACAAAAATGATGATCTTTGCAAAAAGAGGTGCGTGCGGCAAGGGAATAAAGCAAAGCGCGCCGGCCGCGACAAGACCGATTGCGCCGATTTGGATATAGTCTAAAAATTTGTTATGCCGATGCTTGCGATGATCGGCATCGATCAGAGATCCGATCAAGGGGTCGTTGATCGCATCCCAGATCTGTACCACGACAAGGAGTGCCGAGTACCAAAGATCCAACCCCATATACTGCGTCCAAAATATGGCAAGCGTCCCCTTGAGTGCAAAGCTCATATTACAGCCAAAATCTCCTGCGGCATAGGAAACGCTGTCCAATATCCCAAACGGTCGATGCTTTCGCCCATCGGTCGTTTTCGTTCCGTGTTTCATATCCATCCCTCTTTCCGTGTGGCATTGATCGCTCGGTCAAACCGATTCTACCTCTTATCATGCACCGAAAAAGGCGTTTTAAATACAATATTTTCAAAATAATCGTGCATTTCTTGCCGTTTTCCGAAAAATCGGTTGTATTGAGAAGCTTCTTGTGATATAATAAACGCGACCATTATGATAAATTGGAGGATGTACAGATATGAAGCTCTCGTTTCGTTGGTATGGAAAGGACGATCCGATTTCCTTGGAATATATTTCGCAGATTCCCGGAATGCGCTCGATCGTTTCCGCCGTTTACGACGTAAAGCCCGGGGAGGTTTGGCCCGAGGAAAGTCTTGCCGCCATGAAGGAAGCCTGCGAAGCACACGGCTTGCTGTTCGATATCGTAGAATCGATCCCGGTTCACGAGGATATCAAGCTTGGTCGCGGCAACGTCGACCGTCTTTTGGAGGTATACTGCGAAAATATCCGCCGTTGCGCAAAATACGGTGTCAAATGCGTAACCTATAACTTTATGCCCGTGTTCGACTGGACGCGTACCCAGCTTGATAAAAAGGCTGCCGACGGCTCTACCAGCCTTGTTATGTATTGGGAGCAAATGAAGGGACTCGATCCCCTCAAGGACGACATTCATCTGCCCGGCTGGGATTCCAGCTATACGCAAGAAGAGGTTCGTGAGCTGATCACGGCTTACGGTGAAATCGGTGAAGAGGGACTTTGGAAAAACCTTGAAAAATTCCTCAAGACAGTCATTCCCGTCGCAAAGGAGTGCGACGTCAGAATGGCAATTCACCCAGATGACCCGCCTTATCCCATCTTCGGTCTTCCCCGTATCATCACAAACGAGGAAAACCTCGATCGTTTCCTCTCCATTGTAGACAGCCCCTATAACTCGCTTTGCCTTTGCACGGGCAGCCTTGGCTGCGCGGCAAGCAACGATATTCCGCGGATGGTTCGCAAATACGCGGAAATGGATCGTATCGCATTCATGCACATCCGCAACGTCAAGATCATGGAGGACGGCTCGTTCGAAGAGCGCGCACATCTCTCCTCCTGCGGTTCCCTTGATATGACCGAGATCGTAAAAGCGTTGGTAGAAAACGGATTTGACGGATACGTACGTCCCGACCACGGTCGTATGATCTGGGGCGAGAGTGGCAAGCCCGGCTATGGACTTTTCGACCGCGCACTCGGTGCCGCCTATATCAACGGCTTGTTTGAGGCTTGCGAAAAGACCTGCAAATAATCAACAAAACACAAAAAAACACAGCCCTCTTGAGAGCATTTCCCAAGAAGGCTGTGCTTTTTTATAAATTCAATCAAAGAATCGATTTTGTTTTTGCCATTTCCAGAACGCGGGCAAAAATCGCACTGTTGGGATCAAGCCCCGCAAGCTCGGAAAGAATTCCCTCGTAGCCCTTATCGGCAAGCATGGCATTCCACTCGGTTTCCTCGTTTGGCGTATACAGAAGTGCTGCGGCAAGCGTCTTTTCCAAAACGCTGCTGTCCTTTCCGTACTTCTCTTCCAGAAGCATGGGGGCTACGATACGCTCCGCGGGCGTGATTTTGCGCTGCGGCTCGCGTGCGTTTCTCGCAACGGTATCTACCAAGGTCTTATCGGTAAACTTGTCACGCGACAAGAGTGCAAATTCCTTTTGGTCTTGTTCCTCGTAGCCGTATTCGCGGCAGATGCACTCGTTGATGATTTCATAGTTCTTATCCAAAAGTGCCAAAATTTCGGGATCGTTTGCGGCATCCGAATACACGGTGTAGCCCTTAAACGCGCCGAGATATGCGATCACACAGCTTGCGCTGTTATAGGTAAACAGCTTGCGATCCAAAAATCCGCCGAAGTTTGCAACCGCCTTGATGCCGTCCAGTACGGGAGCATCCGCGCCGAACGCATCACCGTCAAATTGCAGATACGGATACCACTCGGAATTGATGGCAACACTGCCCTTTTCGCGCTCGATGGTGGTGCAGAACACGGTAGATTCGGCAATTCTGATACCGTCAATACCGATTGCCGCGCCCAGCTTCTTGGCAGGCGAGGATGCGTTTTCGCAAACAATAATCTTGCTGTCACGCGTGACGTACTTCTTCAGCTCCGCGCCAACGTCGGCAAGATTGGTTCCGCCAACCGATACCAAAATCACTTCAGCACCTGCAAAATCAGCAGCCGTAACGGTTTCCCACGTGCAAGCCTTAGAAAGTGCGATTTGCATGGATGGCTTCTTTCCGCCGAAGAAATCAACGTCAACCGTTTTGGTTTGGTTCAAAGCGTCCACCAAAGCGGCATTTTTATCGATCAGTACGATCTCGTTTCCGTTCAACAGACGCGCAAGAAAGCCTCTTCCGGTCTTCCCCGCGCCAACAATTACAACCTTACTCATTTCAGCCATCCCCATTCCTTAATCTGTGCAATCTTTTCTTTTACCAGCATGCCAAGCTCTCCGTTGGGATCAAGCGAGCAAACCTTTTCCAAAATGGCGTCGTAGCCCTCGTTTTCGCGCATTGCCTTGAGTGCAACGGCAAATTCATCGCTCGGCTCCTCGTAGTGCATCGCGCACGCAATCGCAGTCGCCAGGGACTCGGGCTTGACACCGTACTCCAGGCAAAGGCGCGCAGAGCCGACCAAGCGGTCGTCCTTGCCCAGCTTACGCATGGGATCGCGCGCGTTTCTTTCGATATAGTCAACAATATTGCGATCCTGCAGCTTGCGAAGCGAGGTACGGGTAAATGCCCACTGCTCGTCAAACGGGAAGTTGTGCTTCTTGGAAAGCGCGGTTGCAGTTTCGTTGTATACACCGTCAAGCAGCCTAAGGATTCGCTCGTCGTGTGCAGCATCCGCAATGTACTTGTAACCGAGGAGTGCGCCTACGAAAGAGGTGGTTCCGTTTGCAGCGTTATAGGTGTAGAACTTTCTTTCCAGGAAGCCCGTAAATTCATAGATCGGCTTCTGACACATCATACCCTCGGGCATGGGAGCCTTCAAGCGGGACGCATCATAGGGGAATTCCCAGAAATCCTGCGCATTGACCACCAAGGGATCCTTTGCCAGCATATCGGGAGTCGATTCGATAGCGGAGCGCATGATAACCGCCTCGGTGATACCGACGTTCGCTTCAAAGAACGCACGGGCATCCTCGCAAATTCCCTCTTCGATTCCGCGGCGCAGAATGTCGGCGGGAAGCTTCCAGTTCTCGCAGGTCACAATGTTCAAGGGTTTCGGATTCACCTTTGCACGCTTTTCGATACCGCTGATCAAAAACGGTACGATCTCGCCAAGGTTCTTGCCGCCAACCGCATCAAAAATGCAGTCTGCCTCGGCAATGGCATCGGCAATCTTGTCACCCTCGGAGAACTTCAAAGCCTTTGCGCCGGTAACCAGCGTATTTTTGCTCGAATCCCCCAAAATATTGACGGTGTACTGACCTCTTTCGTTAATCAGGTCTGCCAATGCGTCCACCTTTTCCACAAAAATGAAATCGATTTTGCTCAGGAACAGCAAGTGCCCCACAAATCCGCGCGCAATCTTGCCCGCACCAAAAATGACACAACTCATCGTTTATTCTCCTTTATTAAATAATTCAAAAGTTTCTTTTAAATCACCGTACAGCTTACGGTAGATCCCGAAGCGCCCCTCCAGGAGCTTCGTATACGAGCCGATCGGATCAATCGGCTCGTGATAGGAAACGCAAGCCGAAATGGCTTCTTGCAGATCGGTGTAAACGCCGTTTCCGAGCATGGCGAGCATCACAGCCCCCAAAGCCGAGGTGTCGTTTTCCTTGACACACAGCACGGGACAGCCGAACAGCTCGGCACGCAACCGATTCATCAGCGGATCGACCGCCGAGCCGCCACCGAGAATCAAGCGGTCGGGCTTTGGCATACCGTTACACCGTGCAATATCCAAAAGGCTGAAGACAACCCCCTCCAGGGTTGCATAGGCAAGATGCCGCTTTTCGGTTCCCTCGCGAATCCCAAAGTAAACACCGCGCGCATTCTCGTCAAAGATCGGTGCGCGTTCTCCGTTCAGATAGGGCAAGAACACCGGAGGCTTCTCGCCAAGCACCTGCTCCAAATCCAAGCCGTCAAGACCAAACTGCTTCATGGCAAAGGCACAGGAAACTCCGCTGGACTTGGTTCCGCCATAGGTACAGTACCCATTGAAATATCTGCCGCTGACCACTCCGTTCGGCATCAAGTCCTCCGAGATAAAGCCGACGTGCTCACTGGTTCCCGAAAGATCAAACGCACTTCCCGCTTCAAAAACACCCATGCCGAGAAGACCTGCAAAGAAATCGTTACAGCCCAAATACACGGGAGTCCCTGCGTCAAGACCGTACGTCTTCGCCGCGCACGCGGTTACATATCCCGCACAGTCGGTTGGTGCCTTCACGGGAGGCAATCGGAGCGTAATCCCCAAGCGTTCCATCAGCTTTTCTGCATAGCGCATCGTTTGCGGATGCACGAGCCCGCGCATGGAAAAGGGATCGGTTACGGTTTCCCCCGTCAATTCCCGTATCAACAACTCCTTTGGCATCAGCACCTCGCGTGCCGTTGGATAATTTCTTTGGATGTACAAAAGACGCGGCAACGGATAGGAAATGATATCGGGATGCGGCATACCGATTGCTCGGATAAACTCGTCCTGCGAAATTTTCTCCTTGATCTCGAGAAGCTCGTCCTTTCCCGCCGACGATTGCCACCCGATGATCTCCTCCCCGTCTATGACGTAGGTTCCCACCTGGGAAGAGAGCGCGACTGCCGCCACGTAGCCGTTTTTCTCGCGCAGCCGTGCCAGCATCTCGGAAAGCATCCGTTGAATCGCGTCGGTCCAAGCGGACACCTTGCGGTCACTGTATCCCGCTTTTCCCTTGACGGTATCCCCGTCGGCACTTCGCAAAATTCCCTTGACCGAGGAGGTCCCCAGGTCAAGTCCCAAATAATATGCGTTCATATTCAATCGTCAAAGGTAAAGATTGCCTTTATGAATCCCGCGGGACGGCTGCGCGCATCGTCAAGAGCCTTTTGCACCTCGGACAAGGGCAGCGTTTCGCTGATAAAGGGCGTCATATCCACCGCGCCGTCCGCCATCATTTCGATTGCCTTTTTGTGCTGGTTCCAGTTGTTCCCCGCGCCAATCAAGTGCAGATTGTTCACGTGAATATCGTCGATGCGGATAGACATGGTCTTTCCTCTGCCGTAGCCCGCAAGTGCAACGTAACCGCCCTTTTTGCAAAGCTTCAGGCTGTTCTGAATACACTCCTCCATTCCGGTTGCCTCGATGATATAATCGGTTCCCTCGGGATGATATTGCTTCATTGCCTCAAAGATATCCTCCTCGCGCACCGCAACGGTTGCATAAGCCCCCATTTTCTTTGCGATTTCCAAACGCTTGGAGGTGGTTGCCACCACCACGATCTTGCGCATTCCCATTGCCTTTGCAACCGCCAAGCAGCAAAGACCGATCGAGCCCGCACCGTAGATCAAGCAGGTTTTTCCACTCTTAGGCTCCAGCTTTTCCCAGGTTCCGAGCGCCACGCCCATCGGCTCGGCAAGAGCCGCGTGCGTAAAGGGAAGATGATCGGGAAGCTCCACCAATCCGTATGCAGGCACGTCGATGTACTCGGCATACGCACCGTTTCTCTTGAAGCCGATCTCCTCAAATTCCTTGCAGTATCTCCAATTTCCGCTGCGGCATGCCTCGCAAACACCGCAGGTCACGTCGTTGGAGCCGGTGACGCGCTTTCCTACCCAACTCGCAAAACGATCGTTTTCCACCGCCTCAACGACTCCCGACCACTCGTGTCCCGGAGTGAGGGGATAGTTCGCGGGGATATTTCCGTCCACAACCTCCAAATCGGTTGCGCAAACGGCAGCAGCCTTCACGCGGATGCGCGCAAAGTCCTTCGCCAGCGGCGGTAATTCACGGTCGGTGTAGATCACACGGCCGGGCTTTTCGATCACAACACATTTCATTTCGTTTACCTCATTTATTATATAAGTTTACAGTTATTCAGATATCAAACCGTTTAATCGCCGATTTCATGGATTCGGCTGCGGCACCAAACGCGGCGGAGATGGCAAGGTCGGTCTTGAGCGTAACCCCCCTGACCCGTATTCCATCGGTGACAGCCGCTGCAAACGGAGCAAGCTCCATCGCGCGTCCCGTCAAAATCAGCTTTTGCGGTCGAAACAGCATACAGACGTTGTAAAGTGCCAGCTCCAGATAGGACGCAGCCTCGGCAAGCGGCTCGGCATAACGCTCGGGATTTTGAAATAACGCCTCCACCGAAACACCCAAGCGTTCGGTGATGCCACGCAACGACGCATACGCCTCCAGGCATCCTTCCTTTCCGCAAACGCAGGGCAAGCCCTTGCGCACCGAAACGGTATGTCCAAGTTCAAATTTTTCGGTATCGTCAAGGATTCTTCCGTCCTGCGCCACCGCCATACCGATTCCCTCGTCTACGCGCACCAGCACGCAATCACTGTATTTTTTGCGCGAAAGCTCGGCAAGCAGCATACATTTCGGGTCATGACCCAAATAGATCGGCAATTCAAACCGCGCGCTGAAATGCTCCTTTACGTTGTAAGGAATCCAATCTTGAATCTGTGGGAAGCGGAGCGAAAAGCCCTCTCTGCCGTTCACCGAGCCCTGAAACGCAATTCCGATGCTGAACACACGGTAGCTTTCCCCACACCACTCGATGGCACGTCGGCAAAGTTCTTCGGCTTGCGCAAGCAATTCGCTTTGATTCTGTGCCGCAAACGGCTCGGTAAAGCATTGCTTCACCGAAAGATCCAAGCCAACGACCTCTGCCGACATTGCCGTTCGGTTGACGTCCAAGCCGATGCTGACGATCTTCTCTCCGTTCGGGCGCAATTCGTAGGTCAAGCGACCCGCGCCCCCCGTTTTACGGCTTTTTTCCTCTACGACGTAGCCCTTTTCGATCAAGAACGCGACGTTGGAGGAAACGGTCCCCCAGCTAAAGCCGGTTTCCCATTCGATCTCTCGCCGTGTGGTAGTTCCCTTTTCCAAAATAAAAATGAAAATATCCGCAGTATTATTTTGTTTCAATCGATCCTGTGTAATATATTTTTTCATTTTTTCATCCTTCCTATTGACAATTATATCAAAGTTTGATATAATTGTCAATAGGATAATTCAATTTTTTCGGAGGAAGCTTATGAATTCTGAAATTTGCAAAATTACCGAAGCCCAATTAACCGATTCGCAAATAGCACTTTGGTATCTCGGTCAGGAAGGCTTTATTATGAAAAGCGGAAATACCTATCTTGCAACCGACCTGTATTTAAGCGACTACGTCGATCAACACTGCTGTCAGTTTGTCGATTGGAAGCGTCTTTACCCTGCCCCCGTTGCAGCCGAAGCGTTGACTTTTCTCAACGTCATCCTTTGCACGCATACGCACTACGACCATGCAGACCCGTGGACGCTCCCCAAGCTTGCCGCCGCCAATCCCACGGCTCGTTTTGTCGTGCCCGCACCTGCCGTAGATACCGTTGCATCCTATGGAATTCCCAAGGATCGCATCATTGCCGCCGTTGCCGATCAGCCCATTGAGATCGACGGCTTCACCGTCACCCCCGTTCCCTCCGCGCACGAGGAGCTGCATACCGATGAAAACGGGAACTACTGCGAGCTGGGCTATCTGATCGATGCGGGAGAGCTTCGAGTCTTCCACGCAGGTGATATGTGTATGTACGACGGACTTATCGAACGGCTCAAGAACGTTGATGTCGCACTGCTTCCCATCAACGGAAGAGATTATTTCCGCAACAAAAACGACATCATCGGAAACTTCAACTGCGAGGAAGCCGTCACGCTGGCAAAGGAGATCAACGCAGGACTTCTGGTCCCCCTGCATCACGATCTGTACGAGGTCAACCGCGTCAGCCCCGCAAGCTTCGTCACCACGCTGATGGCTCTCAATCCCACACAGCCCTACCACATCTTCGCACCGGGCGAACGCATCGTTTACATGAAATAACGAAACAGACGGATTTTGCAAAATTGCAAAATCCGTCTGTTTTTTCTTTAACCAAAATCCCCGGAATTGTTGGAATACAGATCCTCGGTCGGTTCAACAACCGCCGATTTTCTTTGCGCCAGCATCCATTCGTAAACCGCGGGATTGCTGTAGGTATCGGTCCAAGCGTCATGTTTGTTTTCGGGATAGATTGTCAGCTTGGCATTTCCGCCGTGCTGATTCACCTTTTCTACCATGATCTCGGATTCTCTGCAAAGCACGGTCGGATCCTTTGCACCGTGGAATGCCCAAATCGGAATATCCTTTAACCGTGCCGCGTTCCAGTACATCCCACCGCCGCAGATCGGAACAAGCGCCGCAAAATACGCGGGCATACTCATGGCAAGCTGCCATGCCGTATATCCGCCCATACTGCCGCCGGCAAGATAAAACCGATCTTGCTCGCAGTAAGGTGCGGAATAGATATTCTCCACCAGTCGCATCAGCGTTTCAAAAACGTCAAACCACGTTTTTTTCGGGCAAAGCGGCGTCACGATAATCATGGGAAGCTCCATCAACTCGGTCAAGCGATAAACGCACTGCTCGCGAAGCTGCTCCACACGTTGCCCGATTGTTCCGGCACCGTGCAGATTGATCAGCACGGGATATCGCTTCCCCTCCTCGTAGCCCGTGGGGTAACGCATCATCAATTCAATGGTTTCAAAACGGGAAATCTCGTATTTCATAGTCACTGTTCCTCAATCAATAAAAGGTTGCAACCTCTTGCGCAGGCTTCACGGCAAATTCGGTTGCCGTCACGTGCAAAACGGGACCCTTTCCGCGATACAGCTTGTGCTTTTCGATGCGGATCTCCCCCGTCAGGATCGCCCAATCCTGCGTTTGCAGCGTGGTAGACGCGGGGAAGCTGCACACCATCGGTTGGAATGCAATATCATCGGCACAGCAGGTCATCACGTGACGTCCCACCAGAATCTGGTTGCCCTGACGCGCGATCATTCCCTTGAAGCGAAGCTTCTTGCGATCATATTTTTCCATTTCCTCGGAAAGATCGCGGTAAAAAATCGCGTAATCGGCATCCTCGATCTGCACCACGTCAGCCTCCAAATCAAAGGGCAACGGGTCTACGATCTCGTCGTATTCCACGTGACCGTCGGGATAATCATAGGTAATTGCCACGCGACGGGAAATGCCGCGGATCACGCGGTGAATCTCGTCCTTGTCAATGTCCGCGGGGGTGCGGTTGAGCACGATCATTTCACAGTTGGTCAGCTTATCCACCATCAACTGGCGCATATTAGCGTTGTAGGAAAGGAAGGTGGAAGCGTCGGCAAACATCATTTCCTGGTAGATCACCCAATTTGCCGGCAAATGGGCATAGAGCGTGTCCATTCGCCACATCCCGTTGTACTCGATCACAACGCGGTCAACGCGCCGTTTTTCGGTAAAGCTCAACAGCTTTTCCACCGTAAAATCCGACTCGGATTCAATCAGCTCCAAATAGACGTTCTGTCCCCAAAAGCGCGAGGGATCAAGCTCGTCAACACCCTCTTCACACTGAATAATCAGCGTTTTTTCGCCCGAATTAAAGCGTTTATCCTCCATGGATTCCTGAATGATATGGGTCTTTCCGCCCTCCAGAAAGCCTGTAAACAGATAAACCGGTACCTGACTTGCCATAAAAACCTCCGTTTCAGACCCCAAAGAGAGCCGCAAGAGCCTCTTGGTTCAACCGAGAGCCGATCACGCAGAGTCTGCCGATCACAGCCGCCGACCCGTTCCGAACGTCCCCCTCACCGGGTACGTAATCAAAGTGCAACCACGCGCCGTCCTTGCCCGCAACAATTCCCTTGGCTCGCAGGACTACACCGTATGTATGTTCATCGGAAAGAGCATCCAATACGTGGCGCAATTCGTCTGCGTCAAAACGCTTTGCGGTTTCCACTCCCCAGCTGACAAACACCTCGTCGGCGTGATGATGGTGGTGATGATGACACGCACAATCGGGATCGTCGCATTCCCCATGATGATGATGATGGTGGTGATGCTCATGCTCCTCGTGGTCGTGGTCATGATCGTGATCGTGGTGATGATGGTGACACTCACATTCGGGATCGTTGCATTCCTCATGATGATGGTGGTGATGCTCATGCTCCTCGTGGTCGTGGTCATCATCGTGGTCGTGGTGATGATGGTGACACCCACATTCGGGATCGTTGCATTCCCCATGATGATGGTGGTGATGCTCATGCTCCTCGTGGTCGTGGTCATCATCGTGGTCGTGGTGATGATGGTGACACTCACATTCGGGATCGTCGCATTCCTCATGATGATGATGATGATGATGATGATGGTGGTGATGCTCGTGCTCTTCGTGTGCCGCCTCTGCAAGGCGCGCAAGCTCCTCTTCAATGGTATCACGACGCTCCATTGCCGCAAGAAGCTGCTTGCCGTCAAGCTCATCCCACGGAGTGGTGACGATCGTAGCCGTTGCATTATGCGCACGCAAAAGCGCCACGGTTTCGGCAATTTTTTCGTCGGATACACCGCCCGTGTGCGACAGCACGATACAGCCCGCGTTTTCGATCTGGTCATTGAAAAACTCACCGAAATTCTTCATATACATCTTGCACTTTTTGACGTCGGCAACCGTGGTAAAGCCGTTGAGAACGACATCGTCAGCGGATACGTTCTGCACGGCGCGGATGATATCGGAGAGCTTGCCAACTCCCGAGGGTTCGATCAGGATACGGTCGGGAGCGTAGTCGGAAAGCACCTTTTGCAAAGCCTTTCCGAAGTCGCCCACCAACGAGCAGCAAATGCAGCCGCTGTTCATTTCGGTTACTTCAATCCCCGCATCCTGCATAAAGCCGCCGTCGATACCGATCTCGCCGAACTCGTTTTCGATCAGCACCAGCTTTTCGCCCGCATAGACCTCATTCAAGAGCTTTTTGATCAAGGTCGTCTTCCCCGCCCCCAAAAAGCCCGAAAAAATATCAATTTTCGTCATTATAAACACTTCCTTTTCTCTATTGGACTAACCTATCAATATATTATAAACCTATGAACAAAAAAAGTCAAGAAAAGAACGAAAAATAATTTAAAACAAACAGGACCGATGAAAAAAACATCCGCCCTGTTTTTGTATATCGTTTTGAAAACTTACTCTTATTTTCTGAACGACGCGATGTAGTCCTTCATGTCGATGACCTTGCCCGTTACGCGCGATTCCTCGGCGGCAAACGCCATGAGGTGGTTTTCGGCGCAGGTAATTCCGTCGGACAGGCTGTTCCCCTCGTAGGTGCCGTCCATCAGCGCAACGAATGCCTCAACGATTCCCTTATCTCCGCCGCCGTGTCCTCCGAAAATGGTTTCGTCCAGCTCGGCATTGAGAATCGGAACCTCGACCGTTTTTCCCGTCAGGAAATCAAACACGCGAATTTTATCGTCGTTCATGTACGCGGTCGCCTCGCCCTTGGTACCCATAATGCGAATAAAACGTCCGCCCTTGTTAAAAGCACTCATGGTAAAGCTGACCAGCGCACCGCCCTCAAACTCCAAATTCACGGTTTGATGGTCTACCACGTCGTTGTCGGATTGATAAACGCAAACACCGTATGGGCTTTCCTTGAGTGCTTTCACGATGTCCTCCTCACAGGGTTCAAACACACCGGTTGCGTGTTTTGCGCGTTCCTTTTCCACCAGATAGGTGCGAACGGCATCGTAAGGACAGCGCTCGGCATGGGGACAGCCCTCGATACAACGGTACGGTGCCCCCTCGGGACAGTTTTCCTTTTTAAAGTGGCGCAAAGCACCAAAAGACTGCACACGCGTGCATCTTTTGCCCACCAGCCATTGCAAAATATCCATGTCGTGGCTGCTTTTCGCCAGAATCATCGGCGAGCTTTTCTCCAGATTGTTCCAATTTCCGCGCGTATAGCTGTGTGCATAGTGACGGTGCCCTACCGCCTCGACGTGAATCACGTTGACGATCTCGCCTACCATTCCCGCGTCGATCACCTCTTTCAAGCGTTTGAAAAACGGGGTGAAGCGCAACACGTGGCAAACCATCACGGTGACTCCCTTTTCGTCGGCATAATCGGCAATCCTCATGCAATCCTCGGGAGTGACCGCCATCGGCTTTTCCAAAAGCAGGTTGTAGCCCAACTCAATGGCCTTCATCGCAGGTGCGAAATGCTGACGGTCCTGCGTGGCAATGATCGCCACGTCGGCAAACCGAGGACGGTTCAAAAGCTCGGTCCAATCGGAAACGCACTGCTCGGGGGCTATCCCATGCTTTTTCCGTACCGCCTCGCGTCTGCCCTCGTCGGGCTCGGCAACCGCCACCAACTCAAAGCGGTCGTCGTGAAAATCCTTTGCGTAATCGGTATACGTTTTTCCGCGGATGCCCGCGCCAATTAAAATTGCTCTGATCTTTTCCATTTTTTTATCCTCACTTTTCATTTATCGAACCACGATCAAGCCGCCCTCGTCGATCTCTTCCAACAAAATTGTATTTCCGTCAAGCTTCAGCGGCTTCGGCTCGTGAAGATTGGAATACAGCGTGGCTTCGCGTACGGGGTAATCGCACTCCAACGTGCCGCTTTGCGCACGACACAAGCAGGACGTATTCACCACCGAAATCACGCGGTGATCCTTGTCCGCCAATTCACGAACGGCAAGACGGGGATTGCTTGAACGGGTGCTCGGTCTTCCAACCGCTGCTACCACGTCGTCCAAAACCTCTTCAAACTGCAAAAAGGGTGTGTAATGTGCGCGAACGGTTCCCCACGGATAGTAGCCGCCGCAGCCGCACTGGAAGGTATCGCCCAAAATGTAGACTTTACCGCCGTTTTCAACGAAACGGTCGATTTCCGCCCTCTCGCAATCCTGCAGCATTTTTGCCCCCGGCACAAACAGCACGCGGATATCAAGCGCATTCTTGGCAAGACCCTTGCAATCGGTAAAGGTCACCGTATAGCCGGCGCGCGTCAAATCGCGGTAGGCTTTCGTCATCTCGCGCGAGTGCGTATTGTTCACGGTTGCCTTGATCAATTCGTCGTTATTGTCGATCGCATCGTAGCAGAAATTTGCGTAATCCGAAATAAACAGACCGATATGGGAATGAATCGGCTCGGTGTGGATCAGTAGAGGAGAAAGCTCGTTTACAAGCTTCACCATCGCCGCCGCGTTGTCGTAGTTCGGCGTATGACTGCCGTCGTAATTGACCAGACCGCAGCCGTTCGGAATCGGGGTTGCGGGAGAGGGATAGTCACCTCTCCATTGATAATAGAGAATCCCCTTAACACCCGCGCCGATGGTAGCATAGGTGTTTTTATTAAAGATACGGGGCGGAATTTTGGTACGGCTGTCCAATTCAATGCACCAAGCCTCCTTGCCCTCCGCCTTCGCGGCGGTCACGCAGATATCGGTTGCCATCATGCAACCAACGTAGTCCTCTCCCTCGGCATTGATGTAGATGGTATAGCCCAAAATGTCCATACTGCCGCGCGGATTGTCAAAATTATTGACCCCGCGGAACTGTGACCACGTAGCCGTCTGATCGTTTGTAAAGCAGGTATAGGTCGGAAGTGCCGACACCTCCTTGGCGGAATCGGAGGACGTATTCAAAAAGCCCGTCAACGACTCCATTGCAAACAGCCTCCACAATGCCCACCTCTCGGGGGACTGCTCCTTCCGCGAGCGAGGCGGCTCGTAATTCCGTGCCTCCTCCTCGGTCATGTGTCCTTTGTCCACCAACCATTTGCGATAAGCCGCTATCGCACAAGGATGATAGTCGAAAACCGTGTGCGTGGGATAGTGCGGCTCGTTGTAGATCTGAAAAGCCACCACGTTGTCACTTGCGTCAAAATGCCGCGCAAGTGCGTTGGTTGCCATGCGGTTGTCCTCAAGCATCCCCTCGTGGTGCAGCGTTGTTTGGATAAAATTCGACCACAGCGTGGGGTCCTGCTCGTTGCCCTTGTTATCGATCATTCTCACGTTTTCGTGTCCCCGCAGATTGACCGCGTAGCCTTGCAGACGAATCGACGTTGAAATCCCGTTTTTCTCGGCTTCCTCGATCATCGCATCCACGAAAGGCGTATCGACCAGCACCTCTCCGTTTTCGTCCAATCGGGTATTTCCGATGGCGGCAAAGCGCACGTGATTGAAGCCCATTTCAGCCATCAGAGCAAGGTCCTTTTTCATCTCTCCCATGCGGTCGCCTTCGGGCGGGACCGGATATTTGGCGGTATGGAAGGAGGGATAATAGGACTGTCCCAGCGCAAATACCGCCGTATCGTTGCAGAAAAGCTTTCCCTTTTCGATATGATAGTGTTTTTTCATAGCTGCCTCCGTGCGTTTTTATTGGCTTCAGTATAGCCGATTTCAAAGCGGCTGTCAATAGCATATCCGATTTTTTTATACAATTTGATACAAAATATTTGTGCCGTTTTTCTTGACAAATGCGTATGGGTATGATATAGTTACCTTACCGTAAAGGAAAGGAGGCACACACCGTGATCGATCATCCAAAGGCACTGTCCGCGCTGGTCATTACCCGTGTCGTTCGCATTTTGAGCGTCAATCGCGGACGAACGCACTGGGATTGCCGTAATCGCGAGCACTGGGCAATCGTCGTGCGCGAATCGGGAAAAGCAGTTTTCAAATCCGAAACCCAACAAATCGAATCGAATCCCGAAACGGTACTGATTTTGCCGGAGGGGATCTCTTATTCCTTCGACGTCATCGAAGATGGGACGTACATTCTTTTGGAATTTGATGCCGAGCAAACGGGAAGCACGATCCTTTCTCTTCCAATCGGAAATGCCGAAAAAATACGCAAAATCCTGCACCGAATGGATTACAACAAGATCATCGGACACCCCTATCACGCTTTGGAGCAAATCCACGGTACCTACGAGATTCTTTTGACGCTGTTGCGCGATACACAGCTTTTGTACGTGCAAAAGGACAAGCAACGCGTTATCGAGCAGGCGGCAGAATATATTTCCACACACTATGCCTCTAACCTGACCAATTCGGCACTTGCCAAGCGTTGCGGCATCAGCGAGGTCTATTTCAGAAAGCTGTTCACACAAATTACGGGGAATTCCCCCATCACCTATCTCCATAAAATCCGCATCGCATCTGCGGCAAAGCTGTTGCAGGAGGGAACGCTCTCCCTTTCCGAGATTGCGACCTCGGTGGGGTATACGAACCTATATCATTTTTCCTCTATGTTTAAAAAATACATGGGGTTACCGCCCTCCAAATACGCGCGTCTTTTCAAGGCTTTGTAAATTCACCGTCTTACCGAAAGGAATTTTTGCCATGCTGCTTTCTACCAAGTTTATCCGAGCAAATAACCGTTTGTGCGATTTTGACCGTTTTGAGCCCGCCCCCTATTTTCGCAAAACCTTTGTGTTGGATTTCACGCCAACCCACGCGGAGCTGACAATTTGCGGCTTGGGATTCTACGAGCTTTCGGTCAACGGCACTCCCATCACAAAGGGTGCTCTTGCGCCGTACATCTCCAACCCCGATCAAATTCTGTATTATGACCGCTACGACCTCGTTCCCTATCTCAAAAAAGGGAAAAACGTCATCGGGCTTCTGCTCGGAAACGGATTTCGAAACTGCTACGGCGGCTTTGTGTGGAATTTCGACAAGGCTACCTGCCGCGGTCCCGTTTGCGTCGCGCTTGCACTGGAAGCCTTTGGGGACGGAGGCTCTCTTTGCTTTGAAGCCGACGAAAGCTTTCTGACACATCCCTCCCCCATTTTGTACAATGACCTGCGCATGGGATATTGCTACGATTCCACCCGTGCGATTGACGGCTGGGATACGGTGGAATTCGACGATTCGGGATGGTCACGCGCAGAACGTCAGGACACACCGCGCGGTGTTCCGCGTCTTTGCGGTGCCGACCCCATCGTGGTAACCGAAGAGGTAGCGCCCGTTTCGGTGACACATCAAGCGTCGGTCTGCTTCTACCACCAAAAGTACCAACCCGACGTCCCCGAGGAATATACGAGAAGAAGCAACGTGTATCTGTACGATTTCGGACGGAATCTGGCAGGCGTCACCCGTTTGAAAATCAACGGAAAAGCGGGACAGCGTATCACCGTCCGTCACGGAGAACAGCTGGTAAACGGCGAATTGCGACTCAACAATATTCTGTGCTATTCCAAGGAGGAAGAAAAAAACCGCCACGCGTACGACCATAATCAAACCGACGTTTTCATCTGTCGCGGCGGTGAAGAGGAATTTTTGCCGCGCTTTAAATACGACGGCTTCCGCTTTGCGCTGGTGGAGGGGCCGGAGCCCCGGCAGGCAACCGAAGAGCTGCTCACGGCAGTGGTGATGAACTCCGATTTGACGGTTCGCGCAGGATTTTCCTCTTCAAACCCGATTTTGAATCAACTGCAAGAGATGGTGCTTCGCTCCGATCTTTCCAACTTTTATTACTTCCCCACCGATTGTCCGCAACGTGAAAAGAACGGCTGGACGGGAGATGCGGCGGTTTCCGCGGAGCAAATGCTGCTCAATCTCACCGCTGAAAATTCGCTGCGCGAGTGGCTTTACAGTATCCGAGGGGCACAAGCCGAAAACGGCAGCCTCCCCGGCATCGTGCCCACGGGCGGCTGGGGCTTTGCGTGGGGCAACGGTCCCGCTTGGGACAACGTATGCGTAGAGCTTCCCTATCATATTTACAGACATACGGGTGACCCCGGGGTCATTTTGGAAAACAAAGAGATGATTCTACGCTATCTCGACTACATTTTTACGCGGCGCGACGAGCGCGGACTGATCCACGTGGGACTTGGCGACTGGGTTGACCCCTATGAGGAGGAAAACGGGAAAATCACGGCTCCCTTAGAGGTAACCGATACCCTGACCGTTTACGGCATGCTGAAAAAAGCGGCGTTTCTGATGGAGCGCATCGACTGCCGCGAGGATGCCGCACGGCTTTGGGAGATGGCAAAAACGCTCCGCCGCGATTTCCGACGAGAGTTGCTCGACGACAATATGACGGTTGCGGGAAATTGCCAAACCTCGCAGGCATTCGCGCTTGCATCCGAGATCTTTGAGAAGAGTGAATTGCCGCTTGCCGAGCAGAAGCTGATTGATCTCGTTTCCGAAGCAAACGTCACCAATACCTGCGGCATGATCGGCTTGCGCCATATTTTCCACGTGTTGACCGCAATCGGCAGAAGTGACCTTGCCCTTTCGATGATCACCTCCAAGGAGCGCACGGGCTACGGCTATTGGGTCGAAAACGAGGCTACCACGCTGCTTGAAAGATTTCAGGTCTTCGGGCATCCCAAAACCTCCTCCTATAATCACCACTTCCTTGGGGATATCAGCAGCTGGTTTATCGGAGAATTGGCAGGTCTTGTCTACAATCCGAATGCCGACGATATCACTTATTTTGAGGCGGCTCCCCATCCCGTGCTGACCGAGGACGCGGCATTTGCCGAGGCGCACCTGGATACACGCTTTGGCAGAATCGGCATAAAATGGGAAAGAAACGGCAGTGAGATTCTTCTTACGGTCAAGATCCCCCGTGGAATGCACGCAACCCTGATGGCAACCGACGGTCAAAGCTTTGAAGACGGTAGCCTTGTAAAGAAGCTGACGGCATCCGACTCTGCAAGAAGCCTGTGCTACCGCTTGATTCCCCATTCGTAATCGATTCAAAAAGTTCACACAAAGTTAAAAAATAAAATTCGAAACCGCTTGCATTTTCCAAAGAAGAGTGCTATACTTATATCTTGTGTAAATACGATTAATAAGTAAAGAAAGGATTTTATCATGCCATCCACAGCAACCACGCTTATCAGCCTTTCGGTCGCCTTACTGGCGGGGCTTTTGCTCTCTCGATTGGCAAAAAAAATACAACTCCCCGCAGTTACCGCCTATCTGGTAGCGGGTGTCCTGATCGGACCCTTTCTGCTCGGTGCGTTTGACCTCCCCGGCTTGGGCATCACCCACGAGCAGATTTCGGGATTCGGAATCATTGCAGACGTAGCCCTCGGCTTCATTGCCTTTTCCATGGGAAATGAATTTCGCTTGGATCAGTTGAAGAAAATCGGAAAGCAAGCTACCGTTATCGGTGTCTTCCAAGCGATTTTCACAACGCTGATCGTTGACGCTTCCTTGATCGGACTGCATTTCTTGATTCCCCATAAGGTTTCGCTCTCTGCGGCAATCGTGCTTGGTGCGGTTGCAACCGCAACGGCACCCGCCGCCACCTTGATGGTTGTGCGTCAGTACAAGGCAAAGGGACCCTTGACCAATCTTCTGCTTCCCGTCGTTGCACTCGACGATGCGGTTGGCTTGGTGGTATTCGCGGTTTCCTTCGGAATCGCGCGCTCGATCAGCAATCCTCCCGTAAACGTGCTTTCGATCGTTTTAGAGCCATTGCTTGAAGTGATTCTCTCGCTCTTGCTGGGCTTTGTGACGGGACTTCTGTTCACCCTTTGCGAACGCTTCTTCCATTCGCGCTCCAAGCGTATGGCGGTTTCGGTTACGTTCGTATTGCTCACCGTTGGTATTTCGCTGTGTAAATTCCAAATCGGGAACGTTCACGTTGGATTCTCCTCCCTTTTGGCTTGCATGATGCTGGGAACCGTTTTCTGCAACACCTGCGATTTTTCCGAGGAATTGATGGATCGCGCCGACCGTTGGACGGCACCGATTCTGATTCTGTTCTTCGTCATCAGCGGAGCAGAGCTGGAGCTTTCGGTGTTCGGAGAGCTGACCGTGGTACTGATCGGTCTTGCCTATATCGCATCGCGCTCGCTCGGTAAATATTTCGGTGCGGGAATCAGCTCGCGTATGACCCATTGCGACAGCAACATCGTCAAATATCTCGGCATTACCCTTTTGCCCCAGGCTGGCGTTGCGCTCGGCATGGCAATCAAGGCAACCGAGCTGGGTGCCGACGGTGCCATCGTTCGAAACATTACCCTCTTTGCCGTGCTGGTTTACGAAATCGTAGGTCCGTTCCTGACCAAGGTCGCACTCACCAAGGCAGGCGATATCAAGGCAGAGGGCAAAACCAGCGCAAGAGGAAACCGCGCGCACCAGTGATCTGAAAGCTTGCAATCCCCCACATACATCAAAAAAACCAAGACCAACCAACTTGATTGATCTTGGTTTTTTCTATTTGACGGTATTGAGCCGTCCGTCGATTTTACGGGATCAAGGAAACCGAGCCGTCGTTGCAGGTCACCGCAACAGCGGGAACGTTTTTGTTCCAATCAGTTCCCTTCTCCATCGCATTCCACGCATCAACCGAGCCCTCGAAAACGATGGCAGAGAGGTTTTCGCACTCGGAAAACGCGAAACTACCGATGCTCGTGATATTGCTTCCAATCGTAATGCTTGCAAGACTGCGGCACTTGCGGAACGCAAATGAATCAAGTGCCGTCAAGCCGCTGCCAAGGGTAACGCTCTCCAGTGCGGTACAGCCGTCAAACGCCGTATTGCCGAGAAGCGTTACGCTGTCGGGAATCACGATGCTTGCAAGGCTCGTGCAGCCCGCAAACGCAGAGCCGTCGATTCGGGTCACACCGCTTCCGATCTTCACGGACGTCAGGTTGACGCATCCGGAAAATGCGCCGCCATCAATTTTCGTCACGGAATCGGGAATGACCATGCTCGTCAGTCCATTGCAGCCCTCAAACGCAGAGCCGCCGATTTCCGTCACGGTACTCGGAATGGTAAATTCCGCAAGCTTCAAGCATCCCTTAAACAGATTCGAATCAATCTTGGTGATGCCGCTTGGCAATACCACGTTTGCAAGAAGACTGCACCCCTCAAACACAGACGATCCGAGCTTGGTCACGCTGTCGGGAATCGAGATTTCCCGAAGTGCGGTACAATGGGAAAACGCGGCATTATCGATTTCGGTCACGCTGTTTGGAATGGTCACGCTTGCCAACGCTTTACAGCCGTAGAACGCAGAGGCACCGATCGAGGTCATTCCGTTCGGAAGCGAGATAGATCGCAACGCATCGCAATTCCAAAACGCAGAGGAGCCGATCTTTACAAGCGTGCTTGGAAGTGTGACGTTACTCAAGCTACTGCAATTTTTGAACATCGAATTGCCAAGCTGCGTGACACTGCCGGGAACCGTCGCGCTTTCCAACCGACTGCACTGTTCAAATGCATACGAGCCGACAAACGTTACCCCCTCGGGGATCTCGATGCTTGTCAAGCGGTGAAATTCCCGGAAAGCCGCATCGGCAATTCCAACCGTCCCTGCGCGGATGCTTGCAGAGGTAGCAGACCTATCGCAGTCAACCGCCCACTTGCCTACGTAATAGATCCCGTTTTCAAGCTGTAACAGCTTCGTACATCCCGAAAAGGCTTCGGAGCCGATTTGGGTCACACTATTGGGAATCGTCAGGCTTGTCAAATTGACACAGTCCTGAAATGCGTTCGCAGCGATCACCGTCACGCTTGCGGGAAGCGTAATCTCGGCAAGGCTGCTGCAACCCACAAACATAGAATCGGCGATTGCGGACACACGATCAGGCAAGGTCACATTCGTAAGACTGCTGCAGCCTTCAAACATCGCGTATCCGAGGAGTGTGACACTGTTCGGAATGACAATCGCAGACAAAGCGGTGCAATTTGCAAAGGCAGAGTCGTCAATCTCGGTGACGCTGCTTGGAATCTGAATACTTGTAACCGTTGTGCAATTCGCAAACGCATTCTTGCCGATAATTGTCACGGGCAAGCCCTTATACTTGGCAGGAATTTGCACGGAAGCAGCACTTCCCGTATAATCAATCACGGCATAGAAATCCGCTTCCGGGAAAAAGAGATCACCGAATTCGCTGTACGTACGCGAAAATACCAGCCCGAGATCGGTGTACACGGCTCCGCAAAGCTCGCACTTGTCATCGGAACCATAGAGATGCCCGCCCATTCCCGTAACCGTTTCGGTCACCGTATCACCGCAGGAGCAGGTCTTGGTTCTTTCCGTTTCGGTTGCCGACAAGCACCCCTCGGGCGAGATCGCAGACCATTCACCGTACGCATGAACGTGCGGCTCCTCGGTAGCAGGCGGTACTGTATCCGACGACGCGGGAACATCCGACGACGCGGGAGCATCCGACGACGCGGGGACATCCGACGATGCGGGAGCATCCGACGACGCGGGAGCATCTGCGGTCGCGTTATCCGTCGTTGTCGGGGAATCTTGATTCTCGGCATTTTGGCAGCCATACAGACAGCTTAATACCAAGCAAAGCACGAGAAACAGAGTGCATAGGTTCTTCATAATCTACCTCCTATGAAAATATAAAATATTGAACAAAAAACGTTTTGTTTTGTCTTGTTTTTTGTTGATTTTGCTCAACCATATTGTACCATAAAATGGAAAATTTGTCAAGAGTTTTTTTTGAAAAATTTAGGTCATGACGATCCGAGAACCGATCGTCATGACCTTTGTATTATGACGGATAACACGCAAACCGAAAGCCCACGGCATCCCCCGCATAGGTTCTGGGATCGTCGAAGCAGCTCTTGAAAATGCCCGCATTCAACCCTTGACCCCATCTGCCGCCGCGGAAGCACATCCGTTCACCGGCACCGTTGTTGGCATAAAAGCAGACCCCCTCGTAAAGCGATGGGTCCCCACTCGGCAAAAAGCCGAGCGCGTACAGAAGCAACTTGGCGGACTTTCCGACAGACTCGTGCACCGTTATGTCGGAGAACGCACAAAAGCGAAAATGCTTCAAGGAATCCGAAACGGCGGTAGCCACGAGCTGCCACGCATCCCCTACCCAATCCAGCTTAACGCTGTTTTCGGTCGTGCCGTTTCCGTCGGGGAGTAACCACTCGCCCGTACGACCGTCGATCGCTCGCCATGCATCGGATTCGGACGTATGCGCGCCCGCGGGCAAGCCGCGCAAATTAGGAAGCAGTTGCAGCTCGCCGCGTACCAGACGAATACCGCCACTCCATTCCCACACGTTCGCGTTCAGATCGTAAATACCGTCACTTGCACGATTGTGACTCCATTCCACAGGACCCGTTCCCGCAGCAACGCGGCAGATCTGCTTTTCTTCATTATAGTAAGATACCTTGGCAACCGCATCTTTTTCGCGGATATCCTTTCCCATGTCGTTGTTTCCAAAGGGCAACCACCCGTTTTTTTGACACCAAAGCGCAACCGCGCCCCACTCAAGAGCAGTCATCAGATGAAATCCCTGCCCCTTGGCCGTGCAGGCGCACGATGCCGTATCAAAATCAATGTGAGTCGTCGGGTCAACGTCGGGCAAGGAATATGCCATACCGTCCATCACCCGTGCCTGAAACTTGGAAATATAAATGCCGTCAAGCTCCTTGCCGTCAACCACAAAGGCGGGATGAGGCACGTGGGGGGCTCCGTCAAGCACCGTGTCCAAGGTGTATTTCGGAAACCAAACCATCACCGACGGGATGCCGCGAGCATCGGTCATTACATGATTATGCGGATAACGAGCCTTCAGTTCTTCTTGTTGCATAAAACGCAGTTCCTTTCTTGCAAGACTTCAACGCGAGTACGTTTCGCAAGCGAACCCGAAAATCATCGGCAGAGCTTTGTGAACCCATTTCCTTGCGATAAAAAAAGCAACCGCAGATGCGATTGCCTTTTTCATGGTGCGGGTAAAAGGACTTGAACCTTCACGAAGTTGCCCCCACTAGAACCTGAATCTAGCGCGTCTGCCAATTCCGCCATACCCGCATATTGATTTGGCGTCCCTTTATCGGAACGAGTAACATTATACCACACTTGTTTGCTTTTGTCAATACTCTTTTTTCAATTTTTTGATTATTTTTTGTGATTTTTTAAAAGTTTTTTTAAAAAAGGTATTGACATTTCAAGAAAAAGGTGTATAATATACCTGTTGCGCACAACAGTGCGTGATACGCGGGAGTGGCGGAACTGGCAGACGCGCACGTTTGAGGGGCGTGTGGTTCACACCGTACGGGTTCAAGTCCCGTTTCCCGCACCAAAAAACGACAAGCGAAAGCTTGTCGTTTTTTTATCCATTGCGAAAGCAATGGCATATCATCGGACCGTAGGTCCGGATATCATCACCGCAGGTGCATCTCATCAGCCGTAGGCTGCATTTTGCTTTCGCAATGATGATATCCAGCCCTGCGGGCTGATGATATACAAGGCTCACGCCTTGATGATATACACGCCTCTCGGCGTGATTAAGAGAACGCTCAAATCGCTTGGTTTGGGCTTTTTTCGTGTTGATAACGACCGACGTTATTCCCCTTTTTTTCGTTCCTCGGACGGTGCAATCCCGTACACTCTTCTATACATGCGGCAAAAGTAGCCAACGTCGTCAAATCCACATTTTTCGGCAATGCTGTAGAGCTTTTCCTGCGGATTCATCAACAGCATCATCCGTGCGTTATGCAAGCGGATCTCATTCAGCTTTTGAATCGCGGTACAGCCGTAATGCTCCTTGAACCTTTTGCTGAACGTGGAGCGCGAGGAACAGCTGACACGCAAAAGCTGTGCCAGCGTGATCGGTTCGCGAAAATGCTCCTCCATATAGTGCAACGCCAATTCAACCGGCAAGGGATCCCCCGACAGCTGTTCATCAAAAAAGGAAAGCCAGATCGAATATGCCATTGCCGAGAGAATCCCCTGACGACGCTTCCCAAAATATTCGCGCTCGATCTCCTCGATCTGCGCGGCATACCGTGCGACGTTGCTCTGCTTGCAAAACAAGAACCTCTGATTTTCGATATAACGGGAAATATCCGCCATTCCGCTTCCCTGACAGGTCATCCAAGACGTGGTCAGATTTTCCAAATTGATATACCGATGCGGCAGCTCCGGTGCCAGATAAAATGCCACTCCCTTTTGAAGACGGTACTGCTTCCCGTCCACGTAAAGCATCCCCTTTCCGTCCAGCACAAACAAGAGCTGATGTCCGTAAACCAAGCCGCGAGGACGGCTGACGTCCTCCTGCTCGTGGCGCGAGCTGCAGGTACAGAAATAGATGGGAAGCGGAAAAAACTCCGCATCAAACACGTGATTGACGTACATTTATTCGTTCTCCTTGGAAAATCGTACAATTTTTTGGGAAAATCATCTCTTGCAATCGATCTTCTCCATGCTATAATAATTATAGCACACTTTTATCGAAATAGGGGGAAGTTTTATGAAAAAAATATGCTTTAACAAGGATTGGGACTTCACGTATGAAGCCGACCTCGATGCCCACAATACCTTTGGGCTGTTGAAATATGCAGATGCGGCAAATGCCGCCGCAAGATTTTACGATCACAGCAACTGGACACACGTCGATCTGCCGCACGATTGGGCGGTGTCCCTGCCAAGAAGCATCTGGGGGGACATGACGCACGGGGCTTACCCCATCTCCCACTGGCACCACAAGCGCACCGAGGGGCACGTTGACGGTGAGGATGTCCGAGAGGTCGGCTGGTACAGAAAGCAGTTTTTCTTGGACGAAAGCTATGCAAACAAGCGTATTTTTATCGATTTCGAGGGAGTGTTCCGTGATTCGATCGTGTGGGTAAACGGCGTCTATATCGACCGCCACGCGTCCGGCTACACGGGCTTCACCTACGAAATTACCGATCATCTCCTCGTCGGCGAGGAAAATTCGATCGCAGTCCGTGTCGATACCGAGCAGCACGAGGGCTGGTGGTACGAGGGTGCGGGAATTTACCGCAACGTGTGGCTGTGCGTGGCTGAGCCGGTCTATTTCCCTCTCTATAAAACCGTTGTCAAGGCACAACTCGACGGCAGCGTGTCCGCTTCCACGGTCATCGTCAACGATACCGAGCAACCCGTTTCCGATACGGCGTACTGGTCGGTGGTCGATCCAAACGGTGAAACGGTAGCAACCGCCGAAACGAAATTCTCGGTCGAGCCTTTTTCCGAAACTGAGGTAAAGGTTGATCTAAGAGTGGATGCTCCCAAGCTTTGGCACGTAGATACCCCCTATCTTTACAAGCTTTGCCTCCGTGCGGATGACGAAACCGAGGAGGTCTTCGGATTCCGATCCTTTGAATTTGATGCCGACCGGGGATTTTTCCTCAACGGCAAGCCACTCAAACTCTACGGTGCCTGCAACCACCACGATTTCGGCGGTGTCGGAACGGCACTGACCGACAATTTGAATTTCTACAAGGTATCCCTGCTCAAAAAAATGGGAATCAACGCAGTACGCTCCTCCCACAATCCGCAATCTCCCGCTTTTTTGCGTGCGTGCGATGAGCTTGGAATGCTGGTCATGGAGGAAACCCGCGCGTTTGGAACCTCGCCCGAGGCATTGCGCCAGATGCGGGCAATGGTGGAACGCTCCCGCAATCATGCGTCAATCTTTCTGTGGAGCATCGGAAACGAGGAGTTTTCGGTGCAAAGCCTTGAGTGGAGTCACCGCCTTGGCAAAAAGATGATGCGCTATATCCGCACGCTGGACGATACCCGTCTGTTTACCTACGGCGGCAGCAACGGCAGTGACTACACGGGGGTCAACTCGGCGGTGGACGTACGCGGCATCAACTACATCCAAAACGGTGTGCGAAAAACCGACCCCGACGGCTATTGGGTCGAGAACTACCACAAAAATCATCCGCATCAGCCCATTCTCGGATCGGAGGAAAGCAGCTACGTGCTGGGACGCGGTGAATTGCGCGACGACGTGGGAAGCGGCATTTTGGACTGCGCGGGAGATATGACGATGCATTGGGGCTCCACTCCGCGCGGATGGGTCAAATATTACGACCGCTATCCGTTCCTCGCGGGCGGCTTTATCTGGACCGGATTTGACTACCGAGGCGAGCCAAACCCCTACACGCACGCAAATCACACCTCCTCGTTTGGAACCATCGATCTGTGCGGCATTCCAAAGCCTCCGTTTTATTACTATCGCGCATGGTTCACCGACGAGCCGGTGCTGAAATTGACTCCGCACTGGAACTATACCGAGGGAGAAACCGCCAAAATCATCCTCTATACCAACTGCGAAAAAGTGAGAGTCACGCTCAACGGAAAAGAGATCGGCTGCTACCGTCCCGAAAAATTTGACGATATCCGCATGGAAATCCCCTTTGAAGCAGGTGTGTTGCGCGCAGAGGGAATCAAAAACGGAGCTTGCTGCACCGACGAGCTGCGAACCGCGGGGCAAGCCGTTGACGTCCGCTGTGAAACGGTCTTGTGCGCGCTCGGGGACGGGGACGTTTCGATCGTCGAGCTGCAAGCCATTGATAAAAACGGCAACCTCTGCCCCTTGGCAGACGACACGGTTTTCCTGACGCTTCCGGCAGATTGCGGAACTATCGTGGGTGTTGGCAACGGCGACCCGACCGACTTCGGGTACGAGCAACAGCCCCCCGAGGAGGAGCTTCGCTACGTCAGAATCTTCTCCGACGAAACGGGAGCCTTCTACGAGGTCCCGCCCAAGCTCCCAAATCAGCTCTCCCGTACGCATTTCCACCATATCGAGCGTCAGAACGGTCAAGTGGGCTTTGAAGAGGACTATCGACTGGTGGTTCGTACTGACGAAGACACCGATCTTCCAATCGAAAGGGTCTATACCACCAAGCTCCGCGGAATCCAAGGCTACGAGTACTTGGAGTTTGAGCGTTTCGGTGCCAACGTAACCGTCTTTGTCAACGGGCGCGAGGTTGGAAACAATCTCCGCAGTGCGCGCGACTCCTCGGTACGCTATACCCGTCCCTACCGCTTCTATTGCGACTTTTGCGACGGAGTCAACGAGATCTCTGTAAAGGCTACGCTTGCAAACGACAAAGCAATTCCCTTTTCGGGATACGTTAAAATCGGCAAAATCAAAAGGACGCCATGGCAGGTGCGTCTACACTACGGGCTGGCACGGGTATTCCTCAAATCCGCACAGCCGCAAAAGCTGACCGCTACGCTGAGCGAGGACAACTGACAAATTTTTTCGAAACATGCAAAAAGCCTCCAATCCTTCACATCGGGTTCAAAATTATGCTGTATAATCATGGACGATAAGTGAGGTGTATACGGATGAAAAGAAGACCCTACCGACCGAAACGAAGCTTTCGGGAACGTTTTTTTGCATTTTGGATGGGACGAAACGGAAACGATGCGCTTGGAATCACCGTCTTCTGGGTGGCTGTCGTCATCAACATCGTCAATTTATTTCTCGGTCTTGCTTGGTTGGCATGCCTCTCCGTGTTGCTTTCGGTTTACTATCTCTTCCGTATATTTTCACGAAACGTCATCAAACGAAGACGGGAAAACCAAGCCTTTTGCGCCTTTTGGAAACGCATCAAAAATTTCTTCGTGCTGCAAAAGAATCAGCGAAAGGATCGAAAAACGCACGTTTATAAAAAATGCGTCTTTTGCAAAAAGGTCTTGCGGCTGCCCCGTATCAAGGGCTCGCATACCGTTCGCTGCCCCTGCTGCGATCGGCGGTTTGACATGACAATCAAATAAAAAATCGGCAGACTCACGGTTTTGTGGGTCTGCCGATTTTGTAAGTTTCAAACGCGGTTCATCATTTCCAGTTCTTCATCGCTCAAGGTCAGCTCCAAGCCGCGAAGATTTTCTTTCAGATGCTCGGTGGTTGCCGAGAACAAGGGAATCACCGTGGGATATCCCTCGCAGCGGTGGATATTACGCAACCATGCGATCACCAAAGCACTCGGGGTAACGCCCTTTTCCTTTGCCATGTCGCGCAGGAACGAAAGTCGTGCACCGCCCTCGTATTCAGCGGGCAAACGCTCGGGATTTTCATAAGCCCCCTTGCAAAGACACGAGTAGGAAACCAGCGGCATATTCTTGTCCACCATAAAGCGAAGACGCTCGCGGTTTGCCACCTCGTTGAAAATATATTTCGGTGCTTCGCCGAACTTGGGATTGAGATAACTCAACCGCTGCTGCATCACCGTATACGGTGTCATGCCCTTTAACGTGGCAAGCATATTCGCCTCTGCCAGCCGCCAAGTGTCGAAATTGCTGGAGCCGAGCGCACGTACCTTGCCCTTTTTCACCAAGCGGTCAAAGGCTTCCATCGTTTCCTCAATCGGTGTGTCAATATCATCGGTGTGGGCATAATAAAGATCCACGTAATCGGTTCCAAGCTTCCGCAGGCTCTCGTCTATCCAATATTCGATTTGTTCTTTTTTCAAGCCCGCGCCCTTTCCGTGGCGGTCAAAGCCAACCTTGGTGGCAAGCACCACCCGATCACGGCAGCCTCTTTCGCGGAGCCATTCGCCAAGAAGCGTTTCGCTTTCGTCACCCGTCCCCGCCCAATGCGCGTAGTTGTTGGAGGTATCGATAAAGTTACCGCCCATCTCTACGTAAGCGTCCAGCGTGTCGTAAGCATCCTTTTTTGAGGTCGTCGTACCGAAATTCATGGCTCCCAGGGCAACCTCGGAAACCGCCAGGCCGTTTGGCAACAGTAGTTTTTTCATATTGATCCTTCCCTTTCGTCTTTATTTCATCCGTTCGATAATATCGTTTTGCAAGCGTTCGCAGATGTCCACGAACACACCGCTGTAGCCCGTCACGCGGACGCGAAGATCGCGGTGACTGTGCGGATTTTTTTGCGCGTCCAAAAGCTTGCGAAGGTCGGCACAGGTCACCTGCGCATGCAAGCCGCCGGCGTTGAAGTATGCCGCCAGCATCTTTGAAAACAAAATTCCCCCCGCATCCCCCGCAAACTGCTTGGCATCCACGTCCAAATTGAGCGCACCCGACAAAAGTCCGTCTTGCGGCAGCTGCAGCATGGAATTGAACATGGCGGTCAGTCCGTTCACGCACGCACCGTTGGAGGGACGTGTGTTTTGTGAAAATGGGGTGTGAGCAAGACGACCGTCCGGTGTTGCGCCGAAGTCCTCGCCCATCTTCAAATGCCACGTGTCGCTTTGCATACAAGGGGTCAAGAACAGCCGATCCTTTTCAAAATAGGGGCGGTTCTTTTCCATCACCATGTCGCAAAACGTATGCGAAAGGCGGTGGACGTGCGCATTGGATAGCGGCGTATCCATTCCGTATTTGTCAGCCTTACGGCAAAGAGCCAAAATCGACTCGTATCCCTCGAAATTGGCATCGACGGCGGCAAGCAGCTCCCGCAAGGTCACGCGCTTCTCTCGCATCACCAGCTGATCGACCGCAATAAAGCAATCGGCAACGGTGCCAAACATCTGAAACGACAGAAATGCGTAGTGATATTTCGCTCCCGCCGAAAAGCACTCGGCATTTTGGATCGAATCCCAAAGGAAGCAATCTCCAAAGGTCAAAATCGCAGCGGGTCTGCGCCGACGAACCGACAATTCGTGCGCGTGGTGGGAAAGCTTTCGATCCATAAAATCGGACATCCGCGCAAAAAACTGCTCGTAAAAATCCTCAATCGTGACCCCCTTTGGCTCTTTCTCCGCCAGTGCTCGCATAATTTCAAGAAAGTCCTCGGGCCACGAGTGCGGTGAATTGGAGCGCATAAACGGAATACAAAGCTCGCGTTTTTCCTCCTCCGATTGGTACACACCGTATCTCTCGGAGCGCGGTCCGATCTGCATCCAGTGTCCCTTATCACCGGGGCTTGGCCAGTTACAGCCGAAATGCGTGTAATCGGGAAGATCCTCGGCATCCAAGCCGATCCGCCGCCAGGCGGCAAGCATATTGTCGTCGTTGTAAAACATCATAGAAGCACTTGCCCGTGCCTTTTCGCAAAGGGTTTTCCACAAAGCGGGACATGCCTCGTCCATTCCCTTGACGTACCGCACTACGATCACGGGATTTTTGAAGCTCGGAACGATACACGAAGCAAACAGCTCGGTCAATTCGTTCACGGCAAGCTTCCCTTGCCTATCGGTTCCCGCCAGCATCAGATACTGCGGTGCATCAAAGCAATAGATGCGCTCGAAGGTGGTGCTGTTCTGCGCATCCCCTACCTGATGCTCGCCTCTTCCCATAATCAGATTGTGCTTGCAGTAGTAATCGGTAATATAGGCTGCCGCACCGTCGCGCGTCAGTCTGCCGCTTGCCAGATCGGCCGCGTACAAGGGATACAGCATCTGATCCAACCGTCCAACGGTCAGGGTCGGATTTCGGGTCACGTAGGAGCAGTTGAGCATGGCAACCGTCCAAAGCAACTGCAAGGCAACCGAAAAACGGTCGGGACGGGTGGTTGCCGCCAGGCGAAGATTTTCTGCCACGTCGCAAAGTCCAAAGGCTTCCGCCGCCTCGGCATAGCGCAAAAGATACGCAATAATTGCGTCGTACACCTCGATCATTGCGCTCAAAAAGATCTGTTTATCGGCATCCTCGGTCCCGGCGCGCGTTTGCTCGGCTTGCGCACGCAAGCCTACCAAGCCCTCGCTCACGAGAGCCTCCCAAGAAAAGGTACAGTGACCCGCAGCGAGCACACAGCTTTTGGAAAGACGGTCGGGGTGCTTGAGGTAGGCTTGAAACGCCGCTTCCTCCCCGTCACTCAGCTCTCTGTCCACACAGCGTCCCGCAATCAGGTCGTGTGCTTCAAGCGGCACCGAAACGCGCGACAGCAGTATGGAAAAAATTTTCGAAAAGCGCAACGGCTGCGGAAGCTCTCGATAGGAGCTTTTCAGCTCGTCATAAATTTGAAACCGTTCAACGGAGGTGGCAAACATGGGCTTCTCGGTCAATGCCCACACCGCCTCCTCCAGGTTTGGCGTCATATCTCGCACGTACAAGTCCTCCCTCTCTCACCGATGTATTCCATAGAGTAATCCGGTTAACATATCTTGGTAGATCTTGTTGCCATTATATCACAACCGAACGCGTTTTGCAACAGAAACGCGCTAATTTTTCTTTTCCTTGCGCAGAAGACATCCCACGCACTGCACGCTCACCGTCCCTTTCGTTTCTGCCGTCTGACACGGTTTACGTGACGTTCAAAGTCTCCGCTGCGAAGCAGCTCGCACAGAAGATACTGCTCAAAGGTAGGTACCGTGCAGGAAAAGAACCCCACGCGCTCGCAAAAGCACGCCAAAAGCGCGGTCGGAAGAACCATATATCCAACGCGCAAGGCAGGTGAAACCGTTTGCGTAAAGGTATTGAGATAGATCACATTTCCTTGCTTGGAAAGCGAATAGAGGGTTTCCTCCGACTTTTTGGAAATCGAAAACTCCGATTCAAAATCATCCTCTACCAGATATCGGTTTTCGCGGTCTGCCCAGCGAATATACTCGTGCTTTTTGGAAGCCGATGCGGTAATTCCCGTGGGAAAGCTGCGATAGGGCGAGATGTGCAGAACGCTCGCACGGGTGTCCGCCAGCGCGGCACTGTCCACTCCATCCGCCGACAGCGGTAACAGCTCGCATCGCACCCCCGACGCCCGATACACCTGCTCGATTTTGGGATAAGACGGTGACTCCAACGCAAAAATCCGTTCCCTGCCGAGCAAGCCAACGATCAAGCTGTACAGATATTCCGCCCCCGAGCCGATCACGATCTGCTCGGGAGTTGCCTTGATTCCGCGATTGCGGAACAAATATTCGGAAATTGCCATTCGAAGTGACAGACACCCCTGATTGGGGGATTTCTCCAACAGCTGCTCTGCACGGTCGGCAATGACCTTCCGCATGGCACGCGCCATCACCGAAAACGGGAATCCATACTCGGCGGCAGGCGAGGGCTGCTCGATTTGAAAGTTGCCCAAGGGCTCTCGCGCCCCCTCAAAATAATCATCGCCCCGAAACGTCACAAAATATCCGCTTCGCTCTCTCGGGTCAACGTATCCCTCGTCGGCAAGCAAGGCATAGGCATGCTCGACCGTGATGGTGCTGATCTCCAGCTCCTCCGCCACAAGCCGCTTGGAGGGCAAACGGGTACCGTACGGATAGACCCCTCTCACAATATCCTCGCGTACCTCCTCATAAAGCTGCAGATACGTCGGCTTTTTCATTTTTTTATCGATTGTGTATCTCATCTGGTTATATAAAAAACTCCCGTTCTGACTATTTTTATATGGTCAGATATAGTATATACTATTTTCAGAGAAATTTCAATGGGAAAAGGAGATTTTCCATGCAAAAAAAGAAAAGAACGACACTTTGGCTGTGCGTTTGCGCAACCTTTATGGCATTTAACGTGATCATGTGTTCCTTTTACATCCCCGTACCGGGAGGACAGCTCTATCTTTGCGACGCGGTCATCTGCTCTGCAGCCATACTGCTCGATCCGTTCTCGGCATTTCTGGTGGGCGGCTTGGGTGCCTTTCTCGGGGACCTCTTGTTCTATCCCGAAGCCATGCTGGCTTCCCTCATCACCCACGGTCTTCAAGCCCTTGCCGTGTCGATTTTTACCAACTGTATCTGCAAGAAAAAGCCTCGGCTCGGTTCGCTCATCGGTGTCGTGGCGGGTGCTTTCATCATGGTAACCGGATACACCGTTTGGCGAAGAATCGTGCTGGGCTCGTGGGCAGCCTCGCTGCCGGTTGCGCCCTTTGAAGCCTTGCAAGCCACCATCGGAGGAGTTCTTGCCATGCTCTTGGTTTGGAAATGCGGGCTGTATCAGCTTTATGAGCGCGTGCGTTCCAAGCTGTCCCGTTCAGAGCACTAAGAACGAAAAAGCATCGGTTTCGGTGCAAGTCGAAATTCTCGACCTGCCCAAACCGATGCTTTTCTTTTTTACGGTACACTGTTCGTACGGTACTTTTCGGACTGCTTTTCAAACATTTCGGCATACTTGCCGTGCTGTGCAAGAAGCTCTGCATGATTGCCGATTTCGATCAGCTCGCCGCGATCAAACATATAGATGCGGTCTGCAATCCGCGTGGTGGATAGGCGGTGAGAAATAAAGATCACCGTCCGATCCTCCGTGTTTTGCAGAATCGATTGGTTCAGACAGTACTCTGCCATCGGATCCAACGCACTGGACGGTTCGTCCATGATCACGATCGGTGCCCGGGACGCAAACACCCTGGCAATCGCAATCTTCTGCGACTCTCCCCCGGAAAGATTGGTTCCGTGCTCGTCAAACTCACGCGTCAGGGGCGTATGGATTCCGTTCGGAAGCGTTTCCAGCTTTTCGGTAAAATCGGCTGCGGCAAGAGCGCGCAAGACCGTTGGCTCGTCCTCGGGGGAATATGCCCCGTTCATGACGTTTTCGGCAATCGACGCGGCAAACAGCTTATAATCCTGAAACACGGTTCCGATCCGTTCGCGGTATACCTCGGGTACAAACTGCCTGATATTGATCCCGTTGTACAGAATTTCTCCCTCGGTGGGATCGTACAGACGCATCATCAGCTTAATCAGCGTTGTCTTTCCGGCCCCGTTGTAGCCCACGATGGCAATTTTATCCCCTCGTTGGATTTTCAAGCTGACGTTCTTCAGAACCAAGCCCTCGGACTCCTCACCCTTGGGGGAGATATGATCCGATGAGTGAAACCGATATTTTGCGTGCGCCGAAAATTCATACGAAAAGCTGACGTTCCGAAGCTCCAACGATTCAAAGGGCGGAATTTCGCGCACCTCCCCTCGAATTTGAGGCTCGGTTCTCATAAACTCCAAATACTTTTCGATAAACAGAGAGTATTTCGGATAGTTCATCAAGCGGGTGATCAAATCATCGAGCATCCAGCGAACGTTAAACACCACGGTCGCGCTTGCGGCAAAGCCACCCACGGTGATCGCTCCCCGATCCAGCTTGAAAATCATATAAAACAGAACGAAGAAAACGGTCAGCATTCCCACGAAGTCACCGCCAACCCCGTAAAACCAAAAATATTTTTTGCCGTACTTTTGGCTGACGCGGATAATCTCGTTGTTTGCCGTATCGTATTCGCGCATCAAAAGCTCGTCGGCTCGGCTGATCCGTAATTCCTTGGCATAATCGGGCAAATGGTATACGCGATTGACGTATTGATCCTTACGCTCCAAGGGATACAGCTCTTTGCTGTGCGACAGCCAGATGTAATTGCCGATACGGCTGCACACGATACCGATTACGCAAGATACAAACAGAATCAAGCCGATGATGGGATCAACCGAAAGAAGCAAGCCAAACATGGTTGCCGAGGCAACGACGCGGTTGATCAGCTTGCCCGTGTTTTCCGCCACCTCGACGGCACGGCGGTCGGACTCGTTCATTGCCCAAACGAAATCGTTGTAAAATTCGGGATCGTCAAAGCAGGCAAGGTCCAACGAACGAGCCTTGATAAACAGCTCCTCGTGCATCCGCAGATGCAGACGTTGCCGCATCAGTCTGTTCTGAATGCACCAATACCACTTGTCAAAAACGTTCGTGAGAAGATAAAAGCTTGCCATGATGGCGATGATCCGCACGGCATAGCCGAAATCGGTTCCCGCCTCCACGGTGTTCAAAAGATGATAGGTGAACCAAGCGTTTGCCGAGTTGATCAAGCCCCAAATCACACCCTCGACGATCATCAAAAAGAAGTAATCGGGCGTATATTTCGCAATCTTCCCCAGCATGATCAAATTGTTGCGGAGGATCGACGAAACGCGTTGTCTTGGACGCTTACTCATGCCCGTTCACCTCACTTCCCAAATAGTTTTCTGCCTGACGGCGGAACATCTCGGCATATTTTCCGTTTCGTGCCATCAGCTCCTCGTGCGTACCGCTTTCGGCAATTCTGCCGCCGTCCATCAGCAGCACGCGGTCGGCAAGCACGGCAGAGGACAAACGGTGCGAGATAAACAGCACGCTCCGTCCCTCGGTCGCACGCATCATATTTTGAAACATGGTATATTCGGCAATGGGATCCAAGGCACTTGACGGCTCGTCTAAAATCACAAACGGCGTACGGTCAGCAAAAATCCGTGCCAGGGAAAGCTTTTGCTGCTCTCCCACCGAAAGATTTTCGCCCTTTTCGTCAAATTCACGCGTCAGGATCGTATCGATGCCATGCTCCATCCGCGCCACCCGTTCCCATGCACCGCTTTCGCGCAGTGCCGCTTCCACCAGCTCGTCATCCCCCGGCTGTGTGGGACGAAGCAAGACGTTTTCCTTGACGCTGAGCGAAAACATTTTAAAATCCTGAAAAACGGTTCCAAAGCGCGAACGGTAAGAAGAAAGCGTCAGATCCTTCACGTCGGTGCCGTCCAAGGAAACCGACCCCTTTTGCGGATCATACAATCGCAAAAGAAGCTTGATGAGCGTCGTTTTTCCCGAACCGTTGCTGCCAACCAAGGCAATTCGCTCGCCTCGTTTCCAGCAAAAGCTGATCTCCTGCAAGGTATCCCGATCGCACCCCTCGTAGCGGAAGGAAAGATCCTTGACCTCCAAATCCCCGCCCTCCGGTGCCGACTTTGTGCCATCCTTGATGGCAGGCTCGTAAGCCAAAAAATAGCGTACGTCCTCCAAAAACATCGCATGCTCGCCAAATTCGGCAAGATTTTGCACCAAATCGTTCAAGCACGAGGAAATCACTCCGATCGATCCGATCACCACGATACAGTCACCAACGCTCATGCCGCCGTTGGAAGCACCGACACACATCGTACTCCATACGGCGTACAGCGTTGCACCGAGCACCGTCACCACGTCAAGCCCCACGCGGCGGATATAACCGCACACTGCGCGACGGAAGCCGTATTTGACGGACACGCGCCGAAAATCCGTCCAGGTTTCGCGCAAATCGCGCAGCATATTGCTCCACATACCGCCAACACGCATTTCCTTGGCATATTCGTTCAGATAGAAGGTACGCTTGACGTATTTCTCGCGCCGCTTGATCTCTTTAATCTCGCTTTCACAGCTATGTGAGGCAACCCGTTCAAAGCGTCGCAGAAAGCCGAGTACCAGCGGAAACAGCCCGAACAGAATCAGCCACGGGTCGATTAAAAACAGCAAAAAGGAATTGGCTGACAGAGAAACCGCCTTGGCAATCAAACTGTCAAGCGTGTACATCACCGACAGCGTCCGATTGGTTGCCTCCTCCATTGCCTTGACGTATTGATCGTAGAATGCGGGATTTTCATAGCAGGAAAGCTCCACCTCCGCCGACTTTTTGAACAGCTGCCTGACAATGTGCATATTGATCTTTTTCTTATGCTTTGGGGAAATGACCATCCAAAACCAGCTGAGTGCAAGCCGAAAAGCGCAGGTCACGCAAGCAAGGATGACGACGAAGCGAACGATACTGCCAAGATCCTTGCCCCTCTCCAAGCCGTTGACAACGTAGCGTAAAACGTAGGTTTCTCCCAAAAAGCCGAGAAGACCGTATACCAGGGACGATCCGAGATAAACCGTCATGTATACGGGTGATGCGCTCCATATTGTATGCAAGGCAAACAGATTATTCGAAACAAGCCGCCGAAAGCCGATCTTTTTCTTGGTTTTTTTCGAATCCGAGCCTTTCTTTCTCCTGCGCAATGAAATCACCTCCATAAAAAGGTCGTTGGCAACATTATAGCATAAGGGGGGACGCCTTGTCAAGCAACTAACGGTTGACCAAATCCCCGTCGCGGTTGAATTCCACACGCGAAAACCTGTTTTTTCGGTTCTTCATTTGCACACTTTTGCGCATTTTTCGATTTATTCTGTATTTTTTGTCTATTTCAATATCACTCTTGACACAAAGATGCAATAGGTTTATAATGTAATGTGAAAGAAAGCGCGCAGCGCAAGAGAAGTCAGAAAGGAATTTACGATTATGTATGACATTGCCGTGATCGGTGCCGGTGTCGTTGGCGGAATGATTGCCAGAACACTCTCGGCATACGACCTCAAGATCTGCATCCTCGAAAAAGCCCACGACGTCGCAATGGGAGCCAGCCGTGCCAACTCCGCTATCGTCCACGCAGGCTTTGATGCCAAGGAAGGAAGCCTTAAGGCACTCCTGAACGTACGCGGCTCGGAAATGATGGCCAAGGTTTGCCGTGAGCTTGGCGTAAAGTATCAAAACAACGGATCCCTGGTCATTGGATTCAACGACGAGGACAAGGCAACCGTAGAATCGCTCTATACGCGCGGTGTTGCAAACGGCGTGCGCAATTTGAAGGTGCTGGACAGCCGTGAGCTTCACGAAATAGAGCCCAACGTTTCGCAAAACGCAACCTGCGCTTTGTGGGCACCCACCGGTGCCATCGTCTGCCCTTACGAGCTGACCGTTGCCGCCGTCGGTAACGCAATGGATAACGGTGCCGACCTGAAATTGGATTTCGAGGTCACCGATATTTGCGATGCGGGCGACTATTTTGAGGTCGTTTCGGCAGCCGAAACCGTTCAAGCAAAATACGTCATCAACGCAGCGGGTCTTCACTCCGACGCCATTGCAAAAATGGTGGGTGACGATTCCTTTACCGTCCATCCCCGCCGCGGTGAATACGTCCTTTTGGATAAGGAGTGCGGAGGTCTTGTCAAGAATACCATCTTCCGTACCCCCAGCAAAATGGGTAAGGGTATCCTGGTTTCTCCCACGGTAGACGGCAACCTTTTGACCGGTCCTACCTCCGTGGACATTGAGGACAAAACCGATAAATCCACCACGCCAGAGGGTCTTGCTCGCGTCATCCGTGAGGCAGGCGAAAACGTAGACGGTGTGATGTTCAACAAAACCATCACCTCCTTCTGCGGATTGCGCGCAGTCGGCAGCACGGGCGACTTTATCATCAATATGCCGCGTACCCGCTTTGTAAACGTGGCAGGGATCGAATCCCCCGGACTTTCCTCGGCTCCCGCGATCGGAGAATACGTGGTTGACCTTTTGAAAAACGCGGGTATGACGCTCAACAAAAACGAGAGCTTCGTTCCTACCCGTGAGGCAATGCACGCATTCCGCGAGGCATCCATCGAGGAAAAGAATGCGATCATCAAAAAGGATCCCGCATACGGACGCATCATTTGCCGTTGCGAAACCGTCACCGAGGGTGAGATTCTTCGTGCAATCCGCGAAAATCCGAAGCCTCGCGATCTGGACGGTGTAAAGCGTCGTACCCGTGCGCAGATGGGTCGTTGCCAGGGCGGCTTCTGCTCCCCTTATATCGTGGAGATGCTTGCCAAGGAAATGGGAATCGCTTATGAGGACGTTACCAAGTTCGGTGGCGGTTCCTATGTCAACGTCGGCAAGACCAAGGAGGTAAAGTAAGATGAAACAGATCGACCTCGTGATCATCGGCGGTGGTCCTGCCGGCATGAGTGCCGCTGTTGCGGCTTATGAAAGCGGTGTACGTAATCTGCTCATTTTGGAGCGTGACGCGCACCTGGGCGGTATTTTGCAGCAATGCATCCACAACGGCTTCGGTCTGCACCGTTTCGGTGAAGAGCTGACCGGTCCCGAATACGCGTGGAGATACGAAAAGCAGGTTCGCGAGCTGGAGATTCCCTACAAGCTCAACACCATGGTCCTGGACATCACCCCCGACAAGGTGGTTACCGCCACCAACAGCGAAGAGGGTATCTTCCAAATTCAGGCAAAGGCAGTGATCCTTGCCATGGGCTGCCGTGAAAGAGCAAAGGGTGCTTTGAATATTGCCGGTACCCGTCCCGCAGGTATCTACAGCGCCGGAACCGCACAAAAATTCGTCAATTTAAAGGGATATATGCCCGGTAAAAACGTCGTCATCCTCGGTTCGGGTGATATCGGACTGATTATGGCACGCCGCATGACGCTGGAGGGTGCAAAGGTTCATGCCGTTTGCGAGCTGATGCCCTATTCGGGCGGACTTGCCAGAAACATCGAGCAATGCTTGCATGACTTTGACATTCCGTTAAAGCTCAGCCATACCGTAGTTGGCATCCACGGTAAGGAAAGACTGGAGGGCGTTACCATCGCAAAGGTGGACGAACGCCGCCGTCCCATTCCCGAAACCAGTGAGTACATCGCCTGCGACACGCTTCTTTTGTCGGTGGGTCTGATTCCCGAAAACGAGCTGTCCAAAACCGCAAAGGTGGAGCTTGACCGCGTCACCAGCGGTGCAGTGGTTGACCAAGACCGTCAAACCGCAGTGGAAGGCATCTATGCTTGCGGCAACGTTCTGCACGTACACGACCTTGTAGACTACGTTTCCGAGGAAGCCGAAATTGCAGGTAAAAGTGCCGCCGCTTACATCAACGGAGAGAGCGCAGAGGGGGTTGACGTCAGCTTGAAAGCAGACGGAAAGATCCGTTACACCGTTCCTCAGCGCATCACGCAAAAGAAGGACGTTACCGTATACTTCCGCGTTGCCGACGTTTACCGCAACGTAACCGTTAAGGTCAAGGACGGCGATACCGTTGTCTTCTCGCGCAAAAAGCCCAAGGTTGCTCCCGGCGAAATGGAAAGCATTACCTTGAAACCCGAGATGTTCGAAAACGCAAAAGAGCTTTCCTTTGAATTGGAGGTACAGTAAAATGATCAGAGAATTAACTTGTATCGTTTGCCCCAAGGGCTGTCCCCTGAAGGTAGAGCTTGAAAACGGAGCCGTGATCAACGTCACGGGTCACACCTGCCCCCGCGGAAAGACCTATGCCATCAACGAATGCACACACCCGATGCGCACCATCACCACTACGGTACGCGCCGAAAACGGTGAGGTGGTTCCCGTAAAGACCTCCACCACGATTCCGAAGGAATTGATGTTCGCCTGCATGAAAGAGGTCAACCGCGCAACCGTAAAGCTGCCCGCAAAAATCGGTGACGTTGTGATTGCAAACGTATTGGAAACCGGCGCGGATATCGTTGTTGCCGCAAACGTAGACTGATTCGAGAGAGTATGAAAATGACGTCGTTGTGCTACCTGGAGCAAAACGGACGCTACCTGATGCTCCATCGCACAAAAAAAGCAAACGATGAAAACCATGATAAATGGATCGGAGTGGGCGGAAAATTCGAGAGCTGTGAAAGTCCCGAGGACTGCATGCGCCGCGAGATTTTGGAGGAAACGGGCTTTACGGTAACCGATTTTCGTTATCGCGGCATCGTGACCTTCGTGTTCAACGACTCGATTTGCGAATATATGCATCTGTTCACGGTAACTGCGTGGACGGGCGAACAAAAGGTCTGCGATGAGGGAGAGCTGGCATGGATCGACAAGGATGCGCTCTTCTCGCTTCCCATGTGGGAGGGTGACCGTATCTTTCTTCGTCTTTTGGATTCCGATGCACCGTTCTTTTCGCTCAAGCTCTGCTACCGCGAGGAAACACTGACCCAAGCCGTGCTCAACGGTAAACCGATTTCCCTTTCCTAATCAAAAAAATCCCTTGAGATTTCAAACGATCTCAAGGGATTTTTTCTTTCCGTTTTACAATTCGGGGGAAGAATCATTTCTGTGGTCAGGCTGTTCTCCGACGATGGCACAAAGCTCCTCCATGGTTTGCTCTGCGTCAAAGGTCTTACAGTGGATGTGCAAAATATCACCCTCTCGCATTTCCTTTCCGCCCTTTGCCGCACGGGAGGACGATTTGGGAGCGTCGACATGCTCAACCGACAAAACGAAAAGGTTGTTCGGCCAAAAGATATCGCGAATCTGCTTGCCGATTGCAAACGAACCGCTTTGAACGGTAACTCGGGTATCAATTTCGATCTGATGCCGTCCCTCATGCAGGTCTTCAATGCGCCTTTCAAGGACGCTGTCGTTGATCGAATTGACCCCAAAAATTTCGGTAATCATGTAAGATACCGCCACCACCACGATGACCGACAGAATATGATCATCCAGTGCGAGGGCTTCAATTGAGAAAATAATGGCCGTCAGCGGCATTTTCATCATCGACGCAATGCAAGCCGTGATACCAAGCACCAAAACAACCGTGTAGTAGTCCTCTCCCAAGCCAAACACGTGATGGAAGCCCTTTCCCAAAATCATGGCAACAAGGGTACCGAGTGCCAACAGCGGCAGAAAAATACCGCCGGTAATTCGGTTTGAGTTTGCACCAAGGGTCAGAGTAGAGCGCACAAGGAGTAACAAAAAGAGCATCCAAAGCGAGGTCTTCCCGTCAAACAGAGAAAGCATCAGATGATGTCCCGTGGAAATGAAATCATAGGACAAAAGCCCCAAGCCAACCGTGAGTGTGAAAACGAAAAAGATCAAGAGCCCGTGGGGGATTTTTTTGAGCGCACGGTTGACGAATCTTACGATCATCGCGTAATACTTTAGGAACACGACGGCAAACAAGCCAACCGCGATTCCGATGAGAAGCGGAATCCAAAGCTCCTTGGTTGACAACCGATGCAGTGCCTCGGACGGAATCGAAAACAATGCGCGACTGACTCCCAACAAGTCGGACAAAAAGACGTTCACGATCTCGGCAATCATCACCGACGTCGTTGCCATAATTAAAATGATAGGGGAGATTCTTTGATGCGCCTCCTCCACGGCAAAAAGGATTCCCGAAATCGGCGCACCCGTTGCCACCGAAAAGCCAGCACAGGCACCTCCCGTCATTGCATAGCGATCCCATGCGCGTTTTTTCTTAGTCAGCATAAACACACTGCCCCGTCCTACCGCGGTTCCCATTTGTACCGACGGTCCCTCGTTTCCAAGCGGCACACCGATCAAAAAGGTCACCAAAGACAACACGAAAATTCCAATTACGTTCCGAAGCCACTTCATGGGAATAATCCCGCGCAGAATACCGATTGAGGTCGGAATACCGCCTCCGCGCAGATTGGGAATTTTACGGTAAATATATGCCAAAAGGAAGGCGACTCCCAGAAGACACCCCAATAAAAGCGGCAGCCATTGCAAATGCTCCCGCAAATAATGATATCCCTCCTCGGAACGGTGAATCACGTATTTCGCGCAGTATTTATAGAGTACGACTGCAACGGCGGTGAACGCACCCGTAACCGCCCCAAACAAAACGGCAGGGAAAATCATTTTCACGACGTTGTTTTGATATTGTTTTTGCATATACACTTCCCTTTCGTTACATTTGGTCATCGCTTTCATCAACCAACCTTATTGTAACACAAAACAGCCCATTTTGCAAGGCATCCGGCAGTAAATTCACAAAAAAAAGCAAGGACGCTCCGTTTTGGAAGCATCCTTGCAATCAGATCTCTTTTCGGAATAAAAGCTTACCGAATCCAGCTCGGCTGATCGGGCAGTACGCGGTCCAACCGATCCAGATACGTTTTCTGTACCGCTTCGGTATACGCACCCGCCAAGAACAAGTCCGATACGCGGGTATAAAACTCCTCCCAGGAAGCATCCTCTTCATTGGGACAAATGGGATAGAACATCGCACCGGCACCCTTTGCCGCCTGATAATCGCCAAGCGCGTCACCGATCATGAGAATATGATCCTTTTGGTAATCCTTGCCCAGCTTTTCGATCACGTCACGCTTTGCACCGTACTCCTGACCCGCGATAAAGGAGGTATACGTATCCACACCGTGCTCCGCCCATTCCTTTTGCAATGCGGCTGTGGGGGTTGCCGAAACCACGGCAATATCGGCATTTCCGAAGAGCTTTTTAAGGCTTTCCTTTACAAACGGGAACGGAGGAACGTCATGCACCACGCGCTTGACACGTCGGTTGACCTCTGCCGACCACGCAAGCACCGTTTCGAACAACGGATCGGGATGCTCCTCGTGATACGCGCGCAAGGTTGCGTCGCTCAGCACCGAGCAAGCCGCCATCCACTCCTTCATGGGGGTCATATCGGGAACGCGGAAGCCGCGCTTTTGCACCTCGGGACGAGCCGCCAACAGCTCCATGGAGGAAACAAGCGTCTTCATCCGATAGGCACCGCGGGTTTTGGAATACAGATTGGTATAATCCCAAGCCTCGCGCGCGTATTTGGCAATCCCCTGCAGACCAAAGCACTCGATAAACGCGGTGCAGAAGCACTCCTTGTGCTTGATCTCCATGGTGTCCATCGCGCAACCGTCGGAATCAATACAAACCAGCCACTCGTTCTTCTTCTCGTACGAGCCGATATCGGCAAGACGTGCGGACGGCTCCTTGGGAAGCGCGTATTTCTCCAGTGCAATGCCAACACCATCGTTAAGATTGGTATCCCCCACGTGCTTGGCAACTGCCTTGAGGTTTTCGATCGCGTTGCCCATTGCAACCGATACACCGGCATTTTTCACGATGTCATAGTCGGTCATGCTGTCACCGATGGCAAAGGTTTCCGACAGATCCAAACCAAGAATGGTCAACAGCTTATTTACCGCCTCCATCTTGTCCAGATCCTTGTGATAAAACTCCAGATCCGCCTTTGCTCCGGGCTTTGTAAAGCGCAAGCAACCGACAGCATCCAAGCCCCTGTAGATTTCCTCCTGCAACTGCTCGGGAATGGCATACAGATTGACCTTTTCAATCCCGATCCGATTTTGGAGGAAGTAGTCGGCAATGTCGTCCACTGCCACGTAACGCTTGTCGCGCATATACCAATAGTGGTGAACCGGAACCGCGTATTCCATCAAATGCTCGGAAAGATGTCTTTCCACGTAGATGGTTCCGTTCGCGGCAACCTCGGCATAAATGCGCTTTCCCTCAAACACCTTCAGCACCCGATACGATTCCTCGGGGGTGAGCAATTTATCGTACAGCGTTTCCCCGGTTTGGGCATCGTACAGACGCGCTCCGTGGCTGGATACCACGTAGCGGACAAAGTCCGCCGTCAAAAGCTGGGGCGGCAGCATATCGTATACGCGCCCCGTGCAGGGAACGATTGCGGCACCCGCGTCCGCCACACGCTTGAGAGCCTCCATGTTTCGATTGGAAATGGCAACCTGACCCGTACTGAGCAGTGTTCCGTCAAGATCGGTTAATACAAGCTTTACACTCATAATCTTCCTCTTTTCATGCTTTAGTGCCCTCATTATAAATCAAAACTCTCATAAATTCCTTGATATTTTTGACAAACAAACGTTTTTTCTCGGTTTTTTTGATATTCTCGTAAAGTTAGCAATCATAGCAATGTATGCGCTGTTTTCTTTGCAGAATTTGATATTTGGGACAAGCATTATCGATTGTTCGTATGAAAATACGGGTAGATTTTGCGAAATTCGGTAGGTGTCACGCCCTCGTGATATTTAAAAAACTTCAAGAAAAGCTTATAATCCTGCATTCCGACACGGTCGGCAATCTCGGTCAGCGTCAAGTCACTCTCCAACAGCAGGCGCTTGATCTCGCGCATCCGAGAGGAATCAATCTCCGCCTTGAGTCCGTTGCCGTATGCCCCCCGAAGCACGCGCGAAAGATAATCGACATGATATCCAAACTGTGCGGCAACCTCCCGTGCATCGATGCTGCGGTCGATATTGATGCGAATCCATTCACGAACACGTGCTGCCAAGGCATGTGACTCTATCTGGGTCTGTCGGCTTTGCAGATCCAATTCGGTCAGCAAAACCAAAAGCAACGCATCGGAAACCGCACCTGCCGCCTCGGTTCGCGAATAATGCAAAAGCTGTCTGCAAAGCAACCACACGGCATACGGATCGCAAAGGGAAAAGCAAGGGTTGCCAGGCAAGAGAGCATCCCCGTGATAATGAATCCAAAAAAAGGACACGCGCTCTTTGGAGATGCCTACCCCGCGATGCAAGCGTCCAGCCTCCAAAAACAGCACGCTTCCCGCTTTCAAGCGGTAAAGCGTTTCTCCCACCTCAATCCATGCCTCTCCCTCGGTCACCACGATCCACTCGTGCGTTGCGTTTTTGCGTTCGGGGTGGCTCCATTCGCCCCTAGACGTGAATTTCCCTCCGTATTCGTATCGCACCGTTTCAGAACTCATGTCGGATTTTTTCTCCTTTTTTGGCTTTTTTGCGTTGCATCGGCATTCATTTGGTGATATAATGAAATCGGCAAATCGCTCAACTGTGTTGAGTATATCACAAAAACGGCATATTTTCAAGTCTTTTTACACCAAAACAAAAAGGAGAGCTGTGTTTATGAAGTGCAAAAACCTTACATACGAGAAGATCGACATCACCGACGGCTTTTGGAAGGAACGGCAGGATCTTGTCCGTGAGGTAACCGTTTGGAACGTTTACAAGCGGTTCAAGGAAACGGGACGCTTTGATGCCTTCAAGCTGAATTGGAAAGAGGGAGAGCCGAACCGCCCCCATATCTTTTGGGATTCCGACGTTGCGAAATGGATTGAGGGCGTTGCCTATCTGACTGCCAAAAAGCGCGAGCCCGAGCTGGAGGCCATCGTGGACGAGGTGGTGGACGATATCGAACGAGGAAGAGCCGAGGACGGCTACTTCAACAGCTATTATCTGCAAATTGAACCGCAAAACCGCTTTACCGTCCGCGACAGACACGAGCTTTACTGCCTGGGACATTTGATCGAAGCGGCGATCGCATACGACAAAGCCACCCAAAAGGGGAAGCTCCTTTCGCTGGTGAAGGACTACGTGACTCTGGTCAAGCGCGTCTTTATGGAGGAAAACGCGGCGGCATTCGAAGCTCCCGGACACGAGGAGATCGAGCTTGCCTTGGTTAAGCTTTACGACTATACCGGTGACCGCCAATATCTTGAGCTGGCAGCTCATTTCGTCAACCGTCGCGGTCAGAAAGGCAAGCCGAATCAGGGGTGGGCACAATGCAACCGCGGTTATGAGCAGGATCACCTGCCCGTGCGCGAGCAGCCCGAAGCCATCGGACACGCCGTGCGCGCGGTTTATCTCTACTGTGCCATGGCAGATCTTGCACAACGCTTGGAGGACGACGCACTGAAAGCCGCCGCCGAGCGTCTGTACCGCAACATCATCGAAAAGAAGATGTATATTACGGGTGCCATCGGCTCTACGCGAAGATATGAGGTTGTCAAAGCCCCCGACGAGCCCACCGTTTCCTATTTCGGAGAAGCATTTGAGGAGGAATACGAGCTTCCCAACGATTCGTCCTATGCCGAAACCTGTGCCGCACTGGGATTGGCACTCTTTTCGCGCCGCATGCAGCTGCTCTCCCCCGCGGATGCAAGCTATGCAGACACGGTAGAACGCGTGCTGTACAACGGCTTTTTGTCGGGAATGTCGCTTGACGGAAAGGCATTTTTCTACGTCAATTCGCAGGAAATCGACCTGGAAGCGCGTCGCCGTATGCGTAAGTTCGGACGCAGCGAACGCCACTATCCCACCGAGCGCGTTGAGATTTTCAACTGCTCCTGCTGTCCTCCCAACGTGGTTCGTTTCATTCCCTCGGTGGCAGAATTTCTATACCATTACGACGAAAACACAATCTACGTCAACCAATATATGCAGTCGGATGCCGATTTCGGCGCAACCAAGCTGGAGCAAAGCACACGCTATCCCTACGACGGTGCCGTTTCTTTGAAGCTGACGGGAGAGTCGAAAACGCTTGCCGTGCGCATTCCCGCATGGTGCAAGTCGTTTGCCTTTCGACACAACGGCAAGCCCGTGACACTTCCCTGCGTCAAGGGCTACGCAAGCATTCCCATGAGGGACGGTGACGTACTGGAGCTTGACCTTGCAATGCTCCCGCGCCGCATCTATGCAAATCCCAATATCCGTGCAAACCGCGGAAAGGTAGCACTGACCTACGGTCCGTTCGTCTTTTGCATGGAGGGTGTGGACAACGGAGAACGACTTGGCGAGGTTCGCCTGACCGACGGTGACGTTCAAGTCGGCTTTGATCCCACCTTGGGTCTTCCCGTTCTCTTCTGCCCCGCCGTGCGTGAAACGGCAACGGAGCTTTACACCGATACGCTGACGCAAACCCCGTTTACCGCCAAGCTGATCCCCTCGTTCGCCTTTGCCAATCGCGGGGAAAGCGATATGCGGATCTGGCACGAAAAAGTCTGAGCGTTCCTTTCGATAGCAACCGAAATGGGCGGATCAAATGTGAAATCACATTTGATCCGCCCATTTTTTTTACATGTTTCAGAATCCGACCTTCACGGTGCCGTCCAAGCAAACCACCGTTTTGATCACGGAGCCTGCATACCAGGATGCCGTTTTGGAAACTGCGTCCCATACTACCGAGATGCTACGGAAGTCAAGGCTTGTCAAAAGGTTACAGCCCTCAAAGGCGAAGTTACCGATAGAGAGCAAGCCGTTTCCGAGAGACACGGTTGTCAGCGCAGTACAAGAGCCAAACGCACGCACACCGAGTGTTTCTACACTGCTCGGAAGTGTAACGGTTTCCAAAGCAACACAGTTGAAGAATGCCTTTTGCCCAATGCTCAACATACCCTCGGCAATCGAAACATTCGTCAACAAGCTGCATCCCTCAAAGGTGCTGACTCCAATGCTTGTAACACTTGCGGGAACAATGACCTCAATAAGGCCTGTACAGTTTTTGAAAGCAGAATTGCCGATCGACGCCACACCGTTGGGAATGTGAATCGATTTCAGTGCCTTACAGTTAGCAAAAAGGCTGACGGAGATTTCCGAAAGGCTATCGGGAAGTGTAATCGATTCGAGCGCTTTGCAGCTTGCAAATGCGTTGTATCCGATCGTCGTCACACCGCTCGGGATCGAAATATTGGTGAGCTTTCTGCAATCGTAGAAGGCATAGTAACCAATCGAAGTTACAGTATCGGGGAGAATAACATCGGTCACACTGCAATATTCGAAAGCCTGATTTGCAACGGCAGTTACTTCCAATCCTTTGTACTTGGAAGGAACAATTACGATCTTTTCGGTTCCCGTGTACTTTTTGAGTTGATAGGTGGTATCCTGCAGTTCAAATACAAGACCGATATCCACATAATCTTCCCCACAGTGCTCGCACTTATCCTCTGCATTATAAGCATGAACGTGTGGCGGCTCCTCAGGATCCACAGCAGGCGCGGAAGTCTCAGGCTCTACGGAAGTCTCAGGCTCTACGGAAGTCTCGGGCTCTACGGAAGTCTCAGGCTCTGCAGATGTCTCGGGCTCTACGGAAGTCTCGGGCTCTACGGAAGTCTCAGGCTCTACAGAAGTCTCGGGCTCTACAGAGGTCTCAGGCTCTACAGAAGTCTCGGGCTCTACAGAGGTCTCGGGCTCTACAGAGGTCTCAGGCTCTACAGAAGTCTCGGGCTCTACAGAGGTCTCGGGCTCTACAGAAGTCTCAGGCTCTACGGAAGTCTCGGGCTCTTCCTTGGAGTTTTCGGGCTCTTCCTTGGAAATTTCGGGCTCTTCCTTGGAGTTTTCAGGCTCTTCGTCGGAAGCTGCGGGCTTCTCGTCGGAGCTTGCGGGCTCATCGGAGCTTGCGGGCTCGTCGGAGCTTGCCGGTGTATCGGACGTTGCAGCGGTTGCCGTCGTATCGGTTTCGCCTGCGGTATCTTCCGTACTGCATCCGACGAAAACCATACTCAAAAGCAGACAAGCAACCGTTAACAGGATGATTTTTTTCATGTCATTCTCCTTTTTCGTACATGATTTTACAGAATGGAACCGACGTAAGGATCTACCCCTTACGTCGTGCCTTTCATTGTATCACGGTTTGCTTCGTTTGTCAAGTCAAACGAAGCAAGAATCATGCGCAAATCGAAAAAAATTCATCCTATGCCCTATTTCCGCAATTTCCACAGATCGGTTTCATACTTTACGCGCTTACGCATCAGGCAAAGCGCAACGATATTGACCGTCGTCAATGCCGTAATGGCGAAATCGGCAAGCGTCCAGATCTGTGCGGGAGCCAACAGCGCACCGATCCCGATGCAACCTCCGAACACCGCAACGTAAAGATACCGCCATTTTTTTCGTTGACTCAAAAAGCGCAGGCTTTCCATTCCGTAATTCGCCCAACAAAGCAACGTCGCCCAGGCAAAGCAGATCACCGCTGCACAGAAAAAATATGCCGCCCAATCTCCCAATACCACCGAATAGGCACGAATACACATCATCATGCCATCCTCGCCAAGCATCGACACGTCACCGTAGCTGACCAAAATCACCAATGCCGTGGCGGTACAAAGCAAAACGGTATCCACAAACACCTCAAAAATTCCCCAGATACCCTGCGAGGCAGGGCTTTCGGCATCGGCTGCCGCGTGTGCCGTAGGTGCCGTACCGCAACCGGCTTCGTTGGACATCAAGCCGCGCATGGTTCCCGTACGGAGCGCACGGGAGGTAAAAAAGCCGAGCAAGCCGCCGCCCACCGCGCTCTTTGAGAATGCCGAGGAAAAAATCGATGCCAGCGCATCTCCCAACACCTCGCGCCGCAAGATCAAAACCGCAACCGAAAGAATCAGATATCCCAGCGTCATAATCGGAACCAACACCTCGGTCAATGCCGAGATTCCCTTCGTCCCACGAAGCACAATGGGAACGGTGATCCCCATCAGCAAAATGCCAACCACCCACGGGGATACGTGGAAGACCCCCGAAAAGGAGGTGCTGACCGCATTCGCCTGAATGATACAGCCCATGCTCAAGGCATTGGCGATCATCAAAACCGCCACTCCGCCGCCCACCCAAACGGCAAGACGACCAAAACGGCGTCGATGCAATTCATCCGTAATATAATAGTAGGATCCGCCGAAAAATCCGTCGCGTCCCACTCGCCGATGGGCAACCGCCAAAAGAATTTCGGCATATTTCAAAATCATGCCCACAAGTGCAGAGAGCCACATCCAAAGCACCGCACCGGGTCCTCCTACCCAAACCGCGTTGGCAACGCCCACAAGATTTCCAACCCCCAGCGTCCCCGCCAAGGCAAGCAGCAATGCACGGCGCGGTGACATGGCACCCTCCTTTGGCTTTTTGGTAAATTCACGCAGCATCCGGATCGGATGCCGCAAGGGACCGCCCTTTAAATAAATGATGAAAAAAATACCAACCGCCAGCAAAAGCCATGGAATCAATCCTCCCGTTAAGATCCAAAAAACCATCGAAAAATCCTCCTTTGGAATCACTTACAACAGTAAGCCATCAAAAAACAAGCTCTGTTTAGTTATATGTGAAAGCTGTTTTTTCTATTCCCCGTCGGATTCTGTCAATTTTAGCAATCTGCTCCCCCAAGCAAACAATACAAATGTTAAAAGAATGTGAATAATCGCAAAAAAGCCTTGATTTTTTCCAAAAAAAGTATAAAATAAGAGCATAAGTTAGCACTCAAAACTTTAGAGTGCTAACAAACACGTCTTTCACGAAAGAAAAGATTTGCACAAGGAGGAAGATAAACAATGAATATCAAACCGCTTGCAGACAGAGTTGTATTGAAGGCTGTAGAAGCCGAGGAAAAAACCAAGGCAGGCATTATCCTGACCGCAGCAGCGCAGGAAAAGCCCCAGGTTGCAGAGGTTGTGGCAGTGGGTCCCGGCGCACGCGACGACAAAGGAAACCTCATCCCCATGGAGGTAAAGATCGGTGATAAGGTCATCACCGGCAAATACTCGGGCACCGAGGTAAAAATGGATGGTACCGAATACACCATCGTAAAACAGAGCGACATTCTCGCAGTTGTAGATTGAACGGAGGTATAGAAGATTATGGCAAAGGATATTCTCTACGGAATTGAAGCACGCAACGCACTGGTTCGCGGCGTGGACAAATTGGCAGACACGGTAAAAATCACGCTGGGTCCCAAGGGCAGAAACGTGGTTTTGGATAAGAAATACGGCTCTCCCCTGATCACCAACGACGGTGTTACCATCGCAAAGGAGATCGAGCTTGAGAACGAAGCAGAAAACATGGGCGCGCAGCTCGTCAAAGAGGTTGCAACCAAAACCAACGACGCAGCAGGCGACGGTACCACCACCGCAACCCTTCTTGCACAGGCATTCGTCCGCGAGGGCATGAAGAACGTAACCGCAGGTGCAAACCCCATGGTTCTTCGCAAGGGTATGAAAAAGGCTGTTGATGCCGCTGTTGAAGCACTGGTGGCAAACTCGAAAAAGGTCAACGGCTCGGCAGATATTGCACGCGTTGGTACCATTTCCGCAGGTGACGAGGTGATCGGTCAGCTGATCGCGGACGCAATGGATAAGGTAACCGCAGACGGCGTTATCACCATTGAAGAATCCAAGTCAGCAGACACCTACTCCGAGGTTGTTGAGGGTATGCAGTTTGATCGCGGCTACCTCTCCCCCTATATGGCAACCGATATGGACAAAATGGAAACCGTTTACGACGATGCGCTCATTCTTATCACCGATAAGAAGATTGCAAATATTCAAGAGCTGCTTCCCCTCCTTGAGCAGATCGTTCAGGCAGGCAGAAAGCTGTTGATCATCGCAGAGGACGTTGAGGGCGAGGCTCTGACCACGCTGGTACTCAACAAGCTGCGCGGTGTCTTCAACTGCGTTGCCGTTAAGGCACCCGGCTTTGGCGACAGACGCAAGGAAATGCTGCAGGATATCGCTATCCTCACCGGCGGTCAGGTCGTATCCTCCGAGGTAGGACTTGAACTCAAGGATGCAACCCTTGATATGCTCGGACGCGCACGTCAGATCAAGATCAACAAGGAGCACACCATCATCGTTGACGGTGCAGGAAACTCCGCAGACATTAAGGCTCGCGTGGCACAGATCCGCAACGCAATTGCCGAAACCACCTCCGATTTCGACCGCGAAAAGCTCCAGGAGCGTCTTGCGAAGCTGGCAGGCGGCGTAGCCGTGATCAAGGTTGGTGCCGCTACCGAGGCTGAAATGAAGGAAAAGAAGCTCCGCATCGAGGATGCGCTCAACGCAACCAAGGCAGCAGTTGAGGAAGGCATCGTGGCAGGTGGCGGAACTGCTTACCTCAACGTCATTCCCACCGTTGCAAAGCTGGTTGACAGCGTTGACGGTGACGAAAAGACCGGTGTGAAGATCGTCCTCAAGGCTCTGGAGGAGCCCGTACGTCAGATCGCAACCAACGCAGGCTTTGACGGCGGCGTTGTTGTTGATAAGATCCTCTCCGCAGACAAGACCGGCTATGGCTTTGACGCTTACAACGAGGTTTACTGCGACATGATGGCAAGCGGTATCGTTGACCCCACCAAGGTTACCCGTTCCGCACTGCAGAACGCAGCGTCGATTGCATCTGTCATTTTGACCACCGAGGCTGTTGTGGCAGACCAAAAGGAAGAAGCTCCCGCGGCCGCACCCGCAGCAGGCATGGGCGGCATGGGCGGTATGTACTAATACCAAAAATATTATCAAAGGGTATTGCGATTCGCAATACCCTTTTTTGTTGACAATTCCCGCGATCTGTGCTATAATAATCGCATCAAACAGAAACGAGGAAGAAAACGAATGGAACGTCTTATCAGCATCAGCATTGGTGTATTTCAGCAAAAATTCGGTGATATTGAAGCACTGAATATCGCAAAAAGGATCGGCGCGGATGCCGTTGATTTTAATACCGCCTCTCGGAAAATATTCGATTTTCGCATTCCCGGTTCTCCCTTTGACAAAACCGACCGAGAATTGATCGAATATTACACCGCGGTACGCAAACATGCCGAATCGATCGGGATCAAAATCGCGCAAACGCACGGCAGAATGCATATGTACGTTCGCGACGAGGAAGAAAACAAAGCCATTTTGGAAAACGCGCGCCGCGATCTTTTGGTTGCATCGGTATTGGGTGCCCCCTATTGCGTCATGCACAGCGTCACAACAGGTACGATGGGACCCGACACGCCTGCCGAGGAAATGCGCGCACTCAACAAGCGTGCATTTTGCGACGTACTCAAATACGCCAAACAGTACGGTGTAAAAGTGGCAACCGAAACCTTTGGAGATTCCCTGAAAGGTACGGTTTGCGACTTTTTCGGACAGTGGGACGAATTCCTTGCCACCTACCGAGAGATCTGCGCGATCGAGGACAACGCAGATTGGTTTGTGACTTGCATGGATACGGGCCACACCAACAAAGCCGTCCGCTTTGGCTATCCCCTGCCTGCCGATGCCATCCGTGATCTCGGAAGCTCCTTGCAGTGCTTGCATCTCAACGACAACGACGGCATGACCGATCAGCACAAGCCGCTTCTGATGGGCAACATCGATTGGACGGACGTTTTGGATGCACTCGATGAGATCGGATACAGCGGCATCTACAACATGGAGCTGGCACTTGGTCATTTCGGCAACGGCTTGGAAATCGAAACTGCGGAATTCGCAATCAAGATCCTGCGTCACCAATTTGCTTTGCGGGATCAGCAATAACTGATTTTAGGAGGAACACCACAATGTTAAAAATAGGATTTTCCCGTGTAGACGTAACACCGCCTCTCGGCACATTCGTGTCAGGATATTTTGAGGAAAGATTTGCAGACGGAATATTGGATCCCATTTTTCTCAATGCGATCGCAATTGGCAATGAAACCGAGCAGATTTTGATCATTACGTCGGACTTTCTCGGTATCCGTGAGCAATACGCCACAAAGATCCGCCGCCTCATTGCCGAGCGTACGGGAATCGACGCGGATCATATCATGATCACTGCACTTCATCAGCACACCTCGATCTGCCTGCGCGATGATCCGAGGAATAACGTGATGGAGGATCATGAATATTTGCAGATCCTTTACCGAAAATTTGCCGACGTGGCACAAATGGCAATCAACGATATGATCGATGCCACGGTATGCTACGGGGAAAAGGAATCTGAAAAACCAATTTCGTTTGTTCGTCGTTACCTGATGCCTGACGGCTCGGTTTGCACGAACCCCAAGCCTGCAAAATGCAAAAGCTGGCCTCCCATCGGTCCCACCGAACAATCCGACAACACCGTTCGCCTTTTGAAATTCATCCGCAAGGACGGTAAAAACGTTGCTTTGGTCAATTTCTCTACACACCCCGACGTAGTAAAGGGGACCAAATATTCGGCAGACTGGCCCGGCTTTGTCCGCAGATTTGTGGAAGCCGAGCACCCCAACACACTGTGTCTGTTGCTCAACGGGTGTCAGGGTGACACCAACCATAAAAATTTCATGATACCGGAGAACGAACGCTTCCCCGTCGGTGAAAGATACCCCCATGCCGAATATATGGGGCGCATCATTGCAAACTCCGTGAACGATCTTTGGGATCAGGCAACCGAAATGAATGACCAAACGCTTGCCGCAAACATGACAATCGTTTACAATAAAACCCGCACGGATAAAGAGGAATTTTTTGACGAATGCTGGGATCTGTATGAGGCATATCAGCTGAAAAACGATCACAGCACCGACAAAACACCTTCGGGAATTTCACTGGCAGAGGCATCTCGAGTAGTAAGAACCCGAACCGAAGCTCCGCTGTATCAAAAGATCCCCGTCACCGTTCTGCGTGTCGGTGAGATCGGATTTGTCGGCTTCGGCGGTGAACCATTTACTCACTATGCCACCGCCGTTCGTGAAAACTTCCCGGGCAAGACCGTGATCGCAGCCTGCTGCGCAAACGGATTCCAGGGTTATCTCCCCACCGCCAAGGCATTTGAGCAAGGCGGCTACGAGGCGGTCTCTTCCCCGTTCTCCCCGAATCTGGAAGAAGACTGTACCAAAGCGGCAGTGGAAATTCTTCAGAAAATGAAGTTTTAATGTATATAAACAAAGAAAAGTCCACCTCGTGATGGACTTTTCTTTGTTTATACGTCTTCTTTGGATCAAAGTCTTTCCCTATGAAAAACTCATTGGTTTTCGGTTTTTGTCACCCGCAAAATCATGGGAATCAAATTTCCGCCGATCGCATTTCCGAGCGTGATGAGGAGGATCGGTACGATTGCCTCGCGCGTCTTCCCTGCCAGCACGGCATAGAACATATCGGCAATCGAGTGCTCAAAGCCCGCAAGGATAAACACCACAACACCGAGAATCACGGCAATGCACGCAAGCAACAAAAAATCCTTGTGACGCTTTTTGTAGGTATCCACCGCAAGGAACATCATCATGCCGCAAAAGACACCGAGAATCAAAAGGCTGTACCAAGTATCGTTCAGCTTGACCTCCATGACCCGTTGGGCGGCAAGACGCAGCCGATCCCCGTTTCGCGTCAGGCGAAGCACCGAGGCAACGATGGCAGTTCCCGCAAAGTTTCCAAGCCACACACAAGCAACCGTGCCGAGATAGGACGGCTTTTTTTCAAGCAAACGGTCCCCAAGATAACCGACCATTCCGGTGTAGAGATTGAATCCGAAGATCAAAATGGTAAAAAGTCCTACCGTAAAGAAGATCGCACCAACCAGCGTATTCGATTGCAGCAAGGAAACGCTGCCTCCAACACCGATGCAAAGACCGGCACCGACCGCCAAAAGGAAGGTATTCAAAATTGATTTTACAGAAGCTTTCATGCTCGCATCCTTTCTGCCTACAGCGTTTCTACGCCGCAAACGGTCAAAACGTCGCCCTTGACGTAAAACAAAATATTATATCCGGCATAGCTGACGCCCCACTCCCGCGTATCGTCGTGAATATATGCCGTACGAGGATCCTCCTCCAAAATCGAAATCACCGTGTCGCGTTCCGATTCGGGTAACAGCTGCAACAGCTCGGGAGGAAAGACAACCGAAAGCCGATGCTCCAAAACCTCGGAGCCAAAGCCGCCCCGCGCATCCGGGTGGCTATCGGCATAGGGCAGGTAGGGCTTGATATCGTAAATCGGCGTGCCGTCCAGCATATCGATGCCGCTGACGTACAAGACGGGACCCAGCACGGGATCGATCTCCACGTGCTCCAGCTTGACCGAGGAAAGTCCGATTGGGTTGGGGCGGTACGGCGAGCGTGTGGCAAACACGCCCATTTTTTTCTTGCCGCCAAGGCGCGGCGGTGCAACGGTGGCAGACCATCCCTTTCTCGTCACCTTGGAAAAGCCCCACAAAAGCCACAGATGGGAAAAGCCCTCGATTCCGCGCACCGCCTCGGCGGTGCGGTAGGCAGAGCGAAACACGATCTTGCCGCGCAGCCCTTCAATCAATCCGCTTTGTCGGGGAATTCCAAACTTTTCGGGAAAATCGGTTTGAATGTCCGCAATAATTTTCAACTCCGTCATAGCGTAACAAAATCAAAATCCAATGGTGTCCTTGGAATAATGCGGAGTACAAAATCCCTTGGTATCGATCCCTTTGCATTCCACTTCAAGCGCACGGGAAATCGCAGACAAAACCTGTCCGCCCACCAATGCTACACCGCCCTCGGTGTAATAATGGGTCTTATCCGAATGGAGCGCACGGGGGCAATCCCGTGTAATCGCGTACAAGTCATTGATCACGGTATCCGTACCCTTCAGTGCGTCGATTGCCACGGCATTGTATTGCTCAATCACCGAATTATGGCGGCACTTTTCGGGTCCGTATTCCTCCTCTACCACAGCGGTAGAGGTTGCAAAGATCATTTTTGCATTCGGATAAATCAAGCGCAAGCGACGGTCGATTCGCACGATCATGTCACGGTAGTGCTCGATCGAGGAAAGCGGTCCGTCACCAAACAGCTCCAGAACGTCCCAAAGACCGGCATTCCAATGCACCACGTCAATGTCATCCGGCCAATTGTTTTTCTCTTTCCAAACGTGAGCCAAACGGAACAAATACTGCGCATAGCGGCAGTTATCGCTCGGGAAATACACCTCGGCAATCCCTTCCATCGAGCAACGAATATATTCCTCATAACCGATTCGAATCGAATCTCCGTATAAGACTACTTTTTTCATGTTACAAACGTCCTTTCAACCGTGCGAAACAGCAACGGAATCCATGTATTTTCATCCTCTATTGCGGTGTAGCTGCGCGGCAGCTCTCCGAACACACTCCGATAATGGGTCAGTGCCGCCAGCGTGCTTCCGAGAAGCGACGGATGCGAAAGATCGGGGTTATACAGCTCCGGCGCGGGATCTTCGCAAGATACTGCCGCAAAGGCTCGTCCCACGGGGGACACCTCTGCACCAAGACGCTCTGCCGCCCGTTCGTAGGCATCCGACAGCCGATCGGTCATTTCTTCACTCGTGAGTCCCAATTCCGCCAGCAAGGGGGCTCCCGTTTTTCTGCCCCACGTAGCGTAAAGCAGCACTCTTTTTGCTCGGACGAGCGCGGAAACGCCCGAAAGTCCCTCGCAAAATTTTTCAAAATCGACCAGTGGGAAATAGCTCTGCTCCTGCAAAATCAGCACGTCATACGCATTTTCCTTACATAGATCGACGATTTTTTGATGATATTCGTCCTGCGGCTCTAAATTTTGATACAACTTTCTGCCGCCCTTGGTCACCGAATCAACCGATATCCGCTTCCCGTTTTCCAATGCCAGATTCTCAAAAATCTTGGGCATATCGTTGAAGTAGGTATAGCTGTTTCCAACAAATAAAACCTTCATGTCATACTCCTATATGGAATTTATCATCCTCTGTCAAGCCGAGAAGCTCTACTGCGTACTTGCCAAACTCCAAAAGCTCTTCAAACTGATCGGGTCCGTGTGCGTCACCGCCGAAGTAAAACTTACAGCCGCACCCTTTCGCAATGCGATAGATCCGCAACACGCGGTCGGCGTCAGAATCCTGAAATTGGGTATTGATCTCAATTCCGCAGCCAAGTGCCGCGGCTTTGGTAAATAAACGCTCCATTTCCTCGGTGGGAATCAGATCGAGCGTGTGTAAATATGCCTCACGTGAGGCTTTGTTCATCAAATAACAGGTCAGATGTGCCACCCCAAGCTTGTGAAAGGGCAAATCCTTTTGCAACAGCGCATCAAACCGTTCCACCCAAAGACTTGCCACGCGCTCGTCCACGCAGTAATCCTCCTCGGAGATGGTAAATCCCTTCATGTGCAGGTGCGTGGTCGGAACGATAATAAACGCAAAATCGTCAAACCGTGACGCGGGAATCCCCACCGTGTTAAACTTGTCCATGTCGGTTTCGCATCCGAACAAAAATTCAATCCCATCAGCCTGCGGAAGCGCGCGAAACTGTGCGATGTGGTCAAAATTCTGCGGTTCATACCACTTGGATGCCCCGGGAACCGCGCTGTCCCAATAATGATCTGTCAAGCAGATCCTTTTCAGCCCATGGTCCTTTGCATATTGCAAAATGCGCGCGGGGGTCTGCTCGGGATGACGCGAGCAAGAGGACAGCTGCGAATGGATATGATAATCGTGATCAACTTGGAATTTCATGAAAATAGCCTCCGATGCCTTTAAAATTCCGCAACACAGCCGTCGTAAGCCACCTCACACCCAATCGCCCTTGCCTTTTCTTCCATTTGGTCGTGCAAGGGATTTCCGTTGTGCGAAAAATGATTCACAAACAGTCGGGTTGCACCGTCAATCGCGCCGATCTCACGCAGACGTGCCGTCAATCGCTCCACGGTATCAAGCCCCATGTGGTTTTTGCTGTCGGCGCACGGAAGCTGCGCATACGTGCAATCGAAGCTTGCAAGGTCAAAGCGAAGCCCCTCCTTCTGGATGTACTCCAGCACCTCGTCATAAAAATAACCCGTGTCGTGTGCATACAAAAGGCTTTTTTCTCCGTCCTCGATCACGTAGATCAGTGCCACCTGCCCGGGCGCGTGCTTGGCGCGCAGAGGCGTCACACGGTAACGACCCAGTTGCATCGGCTCGTACGGCTTTGCCTGTACAACCTCCATCGTTGCGGTGATCTTGGTATCAACACGGGCAAAATAGTCGGTCAGATCGTCATAGACCCGTTCGGGACAAACGATCCGCAGCCGTTCATGCTCCATATTGTAGGCATAAAAGCCACCGTGCCGACGGATATCCTGGCGGTAGTAGTGATCGTCGTGGGAATGGGTAATCAACACCGTTTCCACACGGTCACCCCGAATCCCGTTTTGCTGAAAATGCGAAAGCGTATCGGGCGGAAAATCCAAAAGGAGATCGTCATTTACCAATGCTTGCGAGCGTGTGCGGAAATCCTTGCCGCCGCGCTCCCGCGCCGTTCGACAGCAATCACAGTTACAAAACAGTGCGGGACAGCCCTCCGCCGCCGCAGTTCCAAGATAGGTCAGCTTCATTTCCATTCTCCGTTTCGTATATCAATTTTTTCTGTTAACAGTATAGCATATCTTTCGCTTTTTTTCAAGCAATTTGGAAAGATATCTGCACAAAAAATCACAAAAGGCGGCGCCCGTTCGGGAACCGCCCTTTGTTTGTATAAAATTGCTTTTACAAGCGATTATGCGATAACCTCGCCCTCGATAATCGGAACGAGAGAATCCAACAGAGTCTGTCCAAAGTTGCCGTAAATGTTTGCGCTGATTCCGCCCGTGGTAGCCGTCAGCGTGTTGTACGTGGAATACAAGCCGGTCGTCGTAATTACACTAACGTTAATACTCTGCGCATCCAAAATGTTTGCCGCTTCGGTCATATTGGAAACACCGTAGTTGTTATTGTTTTTATAACTTGCGTCGGTCAAAACAATATAGAATACGCGTGCATCCTTTCTGTGATCCAAGGTTGTATTGGTATACATCAATGCATCAACCGCAGCCTCGGGAGCATCGTAACCATTTGCAAGTACGATTCCGTTAATGGCCGATTTATACGATTCAATAGAAGCATTGGAGAACCACTGATCTGCACCGTTCATAATAAGCGCGGACTCTTCGCGAGTAGCACTTGCCGGTGCATCAAACTCATCACTGTAGGTCATCACAGCAAAGCGAGCAGCAATTCCCTTTGCATTGATGGCATCCGCAAACTGGGTCATCTGGTTCTTCGTATTTCTAATTTCGTCGCTCATGGAGCCCGAGATATCCAACAGGAACACGATATCTGCAGTACCAACCATACGCTCGCTGATCTTAACCGTTGCGGTTACGTCCTTGGTAAGACCGTCTGCGAAGAAGAACTTCTCCGACTGAATAACGCCCGCAATAGAGTAGGTGCCTTCAACAGCCTTGTCATAGGTGGACTTATCCCACTCAACAGCCAGCGCGTGAACCGCGCCGGATTTCGTAGTTACGTTGACTCTTTCAGGAAGACCGATCGCATCAACCAGCGTTCCAAGCGGGAACTCACCGAGATATGCGATCTCTTCGATTGCTACGATCAGGAAATCGTCTCCAACCGCACCACACTTGGTGCAACGACCGTCAACGAAATCGTGACTGGGAGCGATGGTGTAGTCAAAGATTCTGATCTTACCCTCGCTATCCTCGTAAGCTTCCTTACAGGTTTCACACCAGTAGTAGCCAATGTTACCTGCTTCTTCACAGGTAGCATCCTTTGCTTCTACGTAGGTGAGAATATGAGAAACGATGATTTCAACCTTGATACTGCCGCGGAATACGTCGGTACCCAGCTCGGCGGTATCGGACATATCAACCTTTTCCAGCTTCTCGCAATCGGAGAACGCCTTGTTACCGATCTTGAGAACGGTGGTGGGAACCGTTACGGAAACCAGCGTCGAGATGCCCTTGAACGCCTCGTCACCGATCTCGGTTACGGGCAGCTCCTCGTGCTCCTCGGGAATGATCACGTCAACGTCGGTACAGGTACCCATACCGGTTACGCGATACTCTTCTTTCTCTTCTACCTTTTCATACTCCAAGCCCTTGGAATAGCTCTTGGTGCGCTCGATCTTGGAAAGTCCGCATCTTTCGCAGGATGCGAATGCAAGACCGTCCTCGCCGTCAACAGCAGGCTTGATTTCAACAAGCTCACCAAATGCATGACCAACGCGATCCAGGAATACGATCTCGTTGTGTCCGCACAGTGCGCAGGTACGGGTCTTGTAGCCCAGAGCATCGCAACGGGGCTCTGCCTGAACGGTGAATTCGCCGTACTCGTGCTCGCACGAGTAGCCGAGAATACCGGTAATGTTACCGAACGAATACTCCGTTTCGGTGCCAAAGAGCTCAACGACCAAAATGATCTCGTTATCTGCATTGATATATGCGCGCTTTACCTTACCCAGGTTCTGCTCGCCGATTCCGTCCAGAACGAAAATCAAATCGCCCTCTGCGGTAATCTTTGCGGATTTGATCAATCCCTCAAAGTGTACGTCCATGGGCACGGTTTCCAGCGTAATGCCATTGCTGAGCGTTACGACGAACTTGCCCTCTTCGGTGATGGCAATCGAATCAAGACCGATCGAGGTGTTGGTAACCTTACCAAGATCGTTCACGGTACCGTCGGTCATGGTAACGACCAAATGACCCTCTTCGTTGATGACCATGGATGCGATACCAACACCGTCCTTACCGTCGGCACCGGGATCACCCTTGTCACCCTTTTCGCCGGTTTCACCCTTTTCACCGGTGTCACCCTTGTCACCCTTTTCGCCGATAACGTTACCGAGATTTACACCGAAATCGGGTCTGTCGGTGTAGTAAACGATCAGGTTGCCCTCTGCGCTGAGTTCGATCTTAGCGATGCCTCTGCCGTCTGCGCCGTCCTTACCGTCTTTACCTTGGCAACGAGCCAGGAACTCCTCCAGAGTACCCTCAAAGCCCAGCTCCTTGGCTTCCATGTAGATCAGCTTCACATCATCGGGCTGACCGTACAGCTGAGGATCCTCGGTTTCCACCGTAGGAACGATGGTATCATCTTCCTCGAGAGGTCCACAAGACGTCAAAACCATCATGCACGTCAGCACCATGATCAAAAACAGCTTGCCAAATTTGCATTTTTTGAACATTTCAATTTCCTCCAAAAATTTTTGTGTATTTACACAAGAAGTATTATAGCACTACTTTCACGCATTGTCAATGCTTTCTTCAAAAAAAATTCATTTTTTTGGAAAAATTCTTTCAAATAAAAGAAGGACCGCGTCCTACTCCGGCACGCATCCTGCCCGTTGCATTCTGTACCTACAAATAAAAGGGGCTTGCGTAGGCAAACCGTGCCGCACGTTTTTGCGGCGGTGATTGAACCTGGCAAGCCCATCGGGGGACACTTGGGCATCCCCTTTTTTCGCAAAGCTTGTATTTTGCATATTTTTGCATACAAATTGTTGTTGTATGCAAGAAAACAAATCAAAGAGTCAGTGCTTTGAACGACTCGAAATACCGTTTTCCAAACACACGCAAGGACGGCGAATCAAAATGCAATCGATCCGCTTTCAGCGTCAAGCCCGCGGAGGAAACCACCGCACAGCACGGAAGCTCGCGGGCAAGCTCGCGGTATTGTCGATTCATCAAAACGGTTCGCTCTCCGCATCTCGTTTTGATCCCGTCATCCTCCGAAAGCTCCCCAATCAAAAGCGGCAGATCCTCTGCTCCGAGCTCTTTTCGCAGTGCCGTGATCATCGCAAGAAACAGCTCGCTGTGCGCGCAAAGCCCCTCGTCGCTCGTACAATCGCTCTCGCCCTGATGCCAAAGAATCCCACACAGAGTGGAGGTACGCATGGCAAGACGCGTCATCATCACTGCGTGATCAAATAAAATCTCACCCGGCATCCATTGCTTGATACGCGTACCGCCGTCGGCACAAGGGATCAAGCCTACACGGTCACCAAAGAAGCGGGTTGCTTCATCGGCAAAGCTCGCCCCAAGGCTCACACCACTGCGATATTTCCCCTCGAAAATCGCACGGTCGGGGTTGATCGGCTCACTCATTTTTTGCCATCTGCCCATGCGGAGCATGTAGCACAGCTCGTTATCGATCTTCGAAACCTCGTCAAGCGCACCGCGCCCTGCCATATTCGACTGTCCAATCATCAAAAAAGACCGCATCTGCCGATCCTTTTGTACATTCAATCCGTCATGAATCATCTGCAATCACCCAAACACCTCAGCCGCCGCAACGACCCGTATTTTTTCCTCCTCCACAAAATCCCGTCCGTACGCATCGAAGAAACGCGAACGGTACCGATCGGTTCCGAGATTGAACGCAAGCGTCCATGCCCCCCAAAAGAGATCGATATGTCGGTCACCGACCCCACCGTTGCCAAGATCGATAAAGCCCGAAAAAGCCCAATCGTCCAGCATGATATTTGGAAGACAGTAGTCCCCGTGCAACAGCACGCGTCCATCCAAGGATGCCCTTTCACGTTCAAAAAAGCGGTAGGCATCCTCGGCATCCGAGAAGCCCGCGCCCGACGCATAGGACAAATCGTAGCTTTGCTTTTGGTAATTTTCTGCCACCGTTGCGCAATATCCGACCATGCGATCCTGAACGGGACAGTCATCGGCAACCAGCTCGTGCAACGCGCGCAACCGAAGCGCAATCGTATCGCACAGCCGCGTGGGATCCTCCAAATAGCGCGCGCAGGTGCAGTCCTCCCCCGCCACACGGGCGGTGAGCAACCAGTCGTTCTCTTCCTCGGAACGGTAGCAAAGCACCTCTGCCCCCAAGCCTTTTTGGTGAAAATAGGCATCCATCAACGCCTCTTTCGCAAGAGTCCCCTTCTTGCTCCTTTTGAGATAGTAGCCGCCGTCGCGGTCAAGAAACCATACACGTGCTTCGGGAGAGCACGAGCTGTCAAAAATCCGCGCATCGGTCACAAACGGCTTTAAATCACGGGGAACCGACTCCAAAAATGCAATTTCCGTTCGTTTCATCAAAAACCTCCCCGAGTCGTTCTGCATCAGCGTCTTCGCTTGGATCCGCCGTACTTTTTACTCAACTCTAAAATAACACCGATCGGGATATACAGCAACGCTGCCAAGCAGCACCCCGACGGAACCTGCTTCTCTTTCATCCTCAAAGCTCCTTTTCATGCAGCACAACACCGTTTTTTTGCAAGACGTGTTGCAAATTTCTTATATCCAGCGCAGAAAAATCATCGGCCAATGCCGCAGCCGTTCCCGCCGCCTGCCCCGTTACCGCACAGCACGGGATCACACGCATGACGTCCCAAAGTGTTTGGTTGACCGAGGTACAGCGACCCGCAACCAAAAGATTTTTGACCGTCTTACTGTAAAGAGTACGGAACGGAACCTCGTACACGGGACCGCGCTTTTTCCAGTTGGAAACCATACCGATCGAATCCTCGAAATAGGTATGCATCTCGGTGTGTGACAGCTCGTACACGCCAACCAGCTTGCGCGTCATGCGAACCTGCGGAGTGGTGGCGATCGTGGAGATCTGACGGCTCGGGTCGTTCTCGCGTGCCTTTAGCCAATGCAAAAGCGTTGCCTTGTGCGACAGAATGGTCTGCTCGGACAGCTCGCGCCCGTCAAGCCCCGAAAAACGACGGTCGATCAAGGGCTTTTTCTCCTTGCCGTTTTTTTCTTCGTCGGGGCGGTCGGATGCACCCAACTGTTGCAATCGATACCCTTTTTCGTCGGTAAAATAGTACCACGCCGCAAGGACGTTTCCTTGGTGATAGGTATCGGTGGGCGCGCCCGCAAACCACGCAATATCGCAATCTCCTGTAGCATCAATGACCGAACAAACCGAATATGCCGTTCTGCCGGACTTATTTTCTACGTGCAAGCGGGTAATGCGCCCGTCCTCCACGTCCGTTGCGACGACGTAGGAGCCGTACAGAATATCCACACCGTTCTCCAGAAGCAGCTGCTCGGCAAGAATGGCAAACACCTGCGCGTTGTACTGTACCATGTAGCGCGGATCCTTTTCGGTGCGCGACCCCACACCGTCCAGCCAGTTTGCGGGATAACGGTCTTCCGCACCGTAGGTAATCGAAAGCTTCAAGAGCTCCTCGGCAATGCCAAAGGAGACCTGATGCCCAAAGCCGTCGCAAAGAGGCAGATAGATGGTCACAAGACCCGCCGTCCCCAAGCCGCCGAGCATAAACTGCTTTTCAAAGAGAACCACCCGTTTCCCCTCTCGCGCCGCCGCAAGAGCCGCCGAAATTCCCGCAAAGCCACCGCCGCACACGGCGATGTCGTATGTATTGTTAGTAAAGACCTGCATAAAAACCCCTTTATTGTCTAATATTGTCTAAAATCGGCACCGCACGCTTTCAGAAAATCGAAAAAATCATGCGGTTTTGCGCGTCCGCCTCAAACAGACGCTCGGGGTGCCACTGATAGGCGCGCAGATAACGAGTTCCCTTGAGAAAAAACGCTTCAATGATACCGTCCTCGGCAAGTGCCATCACAGAAAGATCGCGTCCCAGTCGCTTAACAGCTTGATGGTGAAAGCTGTTTGCGGTCATCTGCACTGTACCGATCAGCCGTTCAAGCGGTGTGTCAGAAAGAACGCTTACCGCGTGCGAGGGTGAACATTTTGCTTCACTCTGTCGATGAGCGATCCATGTATCCAATTCACTCGGAATATCCTGATAAAGCGTACCGCCAAGTGCTACGTTGACAAGTTGTGCACCCCGACAGATTGCAAGAATCGGCTTTTCGGTGGCAATCACCGCTTCAAACAAGCGAAATTCCAATGCATCACGAAGCGGTTGGATCGGTCCACATGCGTCGCTAACCGATTCCCCATAGTAAACAGGATCAATATCGGCACCGCCCGTGAAGAAAAAACCGTCGCAAAGCTCGACAAAGCACTTGATCGTTTCGGCATTTTCGATATACGGCAAAAGAATCGGGACACCGCCTGACTTCTCAATCGCCTCAGCGTACGTGTTTTGCACCTTGGTAACGGCATCAATATCTACTTCTGCAAGGATTCCGATCAAAGGTTTCATGGGTTCTCCTTTTTTATAATCGCTTTGATTACTGTGCAGCCGGATATTCATTGCACAAAAGGCGGTAAGGCGGCTCATCCTCCTCAATAACAGGAAAGCGTCCCACCGGTGGGTTGAAGCGGTTGTCGTTGGAATCGTCATTGCACTGGCTGACCTCGCCCAGCAGTACGTCTCCCGTTCCCTTCTCAACCTCAAAATCATGGTAAAGGTATTGCGGAATATAAATGCTCTCTCCCGGAGTCAATCGGATCTGTGTCCCGGCAGGCACCGTATAAGCACGTCCGTCTGTATAAACAGTGACATCGCTTTCACGGTCGATCGATTCATCGGGAAGAGAATTGTAGACACGAATCAGAACATTTCCACCGCCACGGTTAATGATATCCTCGGTTTTAAACCAGTGAAAATGGTTGGACGCATACTGTCCCTCCTTCAAAAAAAGCAGCTTTTCGGCATAGACCTTCGGATACCGATCGGCAAGTGCGCGGTTTCCGTTGCGGATCGTAATGAGGGAAAAGCCCGTCTTTTCAAAATTGCCCATGCCAAAATCGGTAATATCCCACCCCAGCATACACTCGCGCACTTCATCGTATTCGTGCCCTTTTTCCAACCATTCGGCAGGCGTGAAATGACAAAACGGGGGCAGATAGCAACAGTGCTTTTTGCACATTGCCTCCAGTTCTTTGATGGCTTTGTTAATTTCAGAACGTTTCATGATCGGTCTCCTTTACTGTTTTGTTTTCTGTAGATAAAGCCTTTCGGAATTGAATCCGACGTGTGAGACACACGACGGACTCGACATGGATCAAGAGTGCAAAAGGTATAAAAATCGGTCAAAAACGGGGGTGGAAACTCCAAAAGGTATATTTCAATTAAATAAAACCTTCGCTCCAATCATCCCAATTTGGATTTATGGATTCCACAAGCCAATTCTTCTTGGCACGTACCCAACGCTTTAACTGCTTTTCCCTTGCAATTGCATCATTCACCTCGGAATATTCTTCAAAATAGACAAGCTTATGAACGTGATACTTTTTTGTAAAACCTTCTATGTGTTCGTTTTTGTGTTCGCATAAGCGTCTCCGCAAATCGTTCGTTATACCGATGTACATTACGGCATCGGTTTTGTTTGTAAGTATGTAAACGTAATACATCGTTCTCCTTTCGCCCGAGATCCCGCCTTCGCGTTGCTCGGCGCTTTTTCGTCCGTGTCATCCTGAGCGTAGTCGAAATCCGAGCATAGCGAGGATCAAACGGTGCGTAGCATCGTTTGGGATCTCGGACGAAAAAGTTCGATTCCGCTTCGCTCCACTCAGGATGACACGGGCAGGTTATAAATCGCTCGATGTTATTACAATAGAGGCATGATCACTACCCGCGCAAATAGCCCCATCATAATCGTATTCACAGGAATAGTCACTAAACCTTTCTTCATTGATAAATAAGAAATCATACCGAACTTTTTTGTTCCCGCGTTTTATAATATGAGATGTTGTAAGGTAGTCTCCTTCCACAAATTTTCTTATGTCATAATTCTTTACAAATGCATCCATTAGAGAATTTTGCTTCATCGCTTCAAAGAAGGTTTTACAACCATTGCCCTTTTGATAGTTGTCAAAAAATTTCATTTGACTAATATCATAATGATCAACTTGCGGCTCGTTCGCATCAATGCCTACGATATCGGGTTTATATGTATCTATAGCTTCAGCAAACGAAAAATATTGAATTTCTTTTGCTTTTAAATGCTGACATCCTGTAATAGAATGAAGCCCCAAAATCCTCAGCGGAATATTATTGCAAATTACATCTACCATAAGAGTTCTATCGGGCATAATCGCTCTATCAAGAACATTTGCATTTTTAACAACAATATCTGCACTCGTCAAAATTGCAACCCCAAGTTTTCTGGAATCTGTATCATATTTACCAGGAATGCGGTAAGATAAAGAATATTCCACTTGAGCTATATCAGATAAATGTTCTTGGAGCGCATTATATACATGCGGCTTTACTTCTTGTAAAATTACGACAAACGTTTCTCCCAAAATCTGATTTTTCAAATACTCAATTTTAGGTGTTACATCATTTGCCCACGATATATTCCAATTTAATATTTTCATCTTAACCCTTCTCGATATGTTATACCAAACTGCTGTAAAACGAACTTTTGAGCCTTGCTCAAAAGTAACATTTGTCCCTTTTAAAATTCGGGGCTATTTTTAATTCTAAACACCGTTTTTTGAATTTTTCTCTCAAAACCACTCAAAAAGGCTTGATTTTGTCCATTTTAAGCCGATTTTAGTTTATTTTCTCGTCAGACAAACGACCGACTCGACGTGTCCCGTTCTCGGGAACATATCCACAGGAGTTACGGTTCCGATTTCATACCCAAGCGTCTTAAACAGCGCACAGTCTCTTGCCAGCGTATCGGGATTGCAGGAAACGTAGACTACGCGAGAAAAACCGCGTTTTGCGATGTATCGAATCAACTCGGGTGTACTGCCCTTTCGCGGCGGGTCAAATACCACCACGGTGTTTTTTTCGTCCAAAGGTCCCCTTTCGCGCTCTGCGTTTTCCAACAGCCTTTCGGCATCCGATGCGTCGCCGCAGTAAAAGGACGCGTGCTCAATTCCGTTGCGCCGTGCGTTTTCCGTCGCGCGCTCAACCGCTTCGTCCACGATTTCAATGCCGATCACTTCTTTGGCATCATCCGCCATCGAAAGCCCGATCGTTCCGATACCGCAGTACAAATCAAGCAGCGTTTCCTTGCCCGAAAGAGCCGCACGCTCCTTGGCAATTCCGTACAGCAGCTCGCAAGCATCGTGATTGACCTGATAAAAGGCACCGGCAGAAATACGGAACGTGCATCCGCACAGCCGATCCTCGATCCACTCGCGTCCCGACAACAGCCGAAATTCCGAGCCCAACACCACGTTGGTGTTTTTTTCATTGACGTTGATCAAAACGCTCTTGACCTGTTCAAATTTTGCGCACAGCTCACGGGAAAGCTCGCGCTCACACGGCATCGTCTTGCCGTTGAGCACCAAGCAGACCATCACCTCGCCCGTCACGATGCCCATGCGCAGATAGATATGCCGCAAGAGCCCCCGTCCGCTTTCCTCCTCGTAGGCTTTGATGGCATGCCGATCGCAAAACGAGCAGATAAACGACACAATCTCACCGAAAATCGCGGGCTGCAGCTTGCAATCGTCAGCCGGTACAATTCGATGGGATGCCGTTGCAAAAAAGCCCGCCTCAAGTCCGTTTTTACCGTTTTTGACGGGATATTGCGCTTTATTCCGATACCCCGTCAGCGCGTTTGTATGTCGAACGTCCTCTACCGATACCTCGGGCAAGCCAACCTTTCGAAATGCATTTTTTACGTACTCTCGCTTCAATTCCAGCTCATGCGCGTAGGTGACGTGGCGATAGACGCATCCTCCGCAGCCGCTTGCCGTGCAATCGGGCGCACAGCGCAACGGCGATGGAGAGAGGATCCGTTCGATCCTCCCCACCAAATAGCTTTTATTGACTTTGATGATGCGCGCATCGATTTCGTCACCCGTAACCGCATCGCGCACGAAGACCACGATCCCGCGTCCGCCGTCGGCACCGTCAAGATGCCCCACACCGCAGCCGAGATTGTTGATCTCCTCTATTTTCAACCGAACGATTTCATTTTTTCGCATTACGCGTAAAACTCCTTGCCGTTTTCAAGACATAAGCAACCAAGAGAACCGCCCTCTGCGGCACCGCAATCCAAAAAGATGCTACCCTCTCCGCGCTCGATCTTGCCGCTTTTCGTGGGGACGTGTCCCACCACAACCGTCTTACCCTCTGCCAAGGCAGCGTCCGCCGAAAGCGGGGACGAGAAAAAGTCCTCAGGCTCGTAGTCGTAAAGGTCGGTATCGGGATCAAAATCAGCAATGCCGGCATGAACCAAAATATATTCCCGTCCCTTGATTTCCAACTCCTCAAAGAGCGTCATGTCCTCCAAATACTCCAATACGCCCTCGCGCTCCTCCGCATTCAGCGCTCGAAAAGCCTCCAAGGTCGGCTGACCGCCGTTTTGCACCCACGCGGTCATTTCGGCAACGAATTCGGGGTCGGGAGAGGCACCGCTTTCCAGCATTTTGGAAAAGCCCGCCAGCATCCGTGCCGCCAAAAAGTCATGCTCACCTGCGATGCAATACACGTTCACGCGCACCGAAAGGTCGGCAATCAGCTCCATAGATTCCTCACCGAAATCAACGACGTCCCCCAAAATATACAGAATATCGGAGGGGCGGAAGTCAATCTCGGCAAGAAGTGCCTTGAATTTTGTATAGTCACCGTGAATATCGGAAATTACGTACGTCATAAAATACTCTCCTTTACACTACGCGAACGGGATTGCTGTTCACGATCTCGGTATACACCGAAGGATCGATCCTTGCCACCAGCTCGCAGATTCGTTTGCAAACCAAATGCTCGGTATAAAAATGTCCGCCCGAAACGAGATTCATACCATTCTCGGGTGCGTCGGTCAGATTGTTGTGCTTCAATTCTCCCGTCAAATAGGTATCGGCTCCTGCCGCCCGTGCCGCGTGGATTTCGGACGCACCGCTGCCGCCCAACACCGCAACGCGGCGCACGGGTAACCCCGCATCCGAAATCAGCACCTGCTCCGCACCGGTCACACGCTTCACAAGAAGCCCGAATTCCGACAGCGTCAGTCCCTTTTTCAGGCTTCCGATCCGCCCGATTTCTTCTCCGTCCGCGCCGAACGGACACACGTCCTCCAAGTCAAGAGCCGTTGCCAAGACGTCGTTCACACCGCCCTCTACGGCATCCAGGCGCGTATGAAAGCTCATGGCCGCAATTCCGCTTTGAAGCAGGTCGATCACCTTTTTGGCAACGGGATCAAAGGGATTCAACGCACGCAGCGGTGTAAAAATCAGGGGGTGATGAGAAATCACCGTATCATACCCTCCGTCGATTGCCTTTTGCACCACCGCCGCCGTGATATCCAATGCAACCAGCACGCGGCGCACCTCCCGTGTGGGATCGGCACAGCACATCAGCCCGTCGTTATCCCAATCGCAGGACAGCTCGGGGGGAATTTTTTGATTCAAAGCGGTATACAAATCACCTACCGTCATAACAGCTCCTCCAAATTACGTTTCATTTCGATTTCATAAGATAGGTCGGCACGCAAGGACTTGGCTTTCCCCTTGAGAATCGTGTCAAAAACACCGATCTCATGGCGGACAAAGCCCTCAAACAGCGGCGGTCGCTCCGATAGATTCTTTGCCCCAATCCACGCTTCCAATTCACTCAACTCATACCGAACGCCGCACCAACGTGCCGCAATTGTCTGGTAAAATTTATCTTCAAAGGTTAAGCTTTCTCCAACGATCTCAAATCCGTTTTCGGCAAGATACCGCCGAAGCACCGATGCGCGCGACATGGGCTGCAGCACAAGACCGATCCGCGAATCCTTCACCCATTCGGCTTCCGACAAGATGCGCACGATCAGCTCGCCGCCCATTCCAAAGATCAAAATATCGTCGGGATCGAAATCACGTGTGCCGTGCAATCCGTCGGTCAATCTCGTGCCGATTTGCGCGGTCAATTTTGCCGCGGCAATATTCTCCTGTGCCGACCGAATCGGACCTTCATTGATATCACACGCCAAAGCATTCCTGCAAATCCCGTTTTGCACGAGAAAAATGGGCAAATACGCGTGGTCGGTTCCCACGTCGATCACACGTCCCCCGTGTGTCAGGTACGGAATTGCGCTGGATAACCGCGCGCCGAGCGTTGAGAGAGCTTGCATAAATATCCCCTTTTGAAAAATTGATGACAATGGGGCTGTTACAAAGCCGCAACAGCCCCACGAAAATTATGCGTTCTTCGATGCGAGGAACTTGTTGATCTGTTCGATCAGCGCGTCGGCATCGGTGCCGTGAACCGCACACGCATCCTCAACCGATTCGCCGCGCGATGCAGGGCATCCAAGGCAATGCATACCGATTGCAAAAAAGAATTGTGCCGTTTCGGGCTCGTAATCCAGGATATCGCCGATAATGGACTGCTTCGTAATGGTCATGATCATCTTCCTTTCTGTTGCTTTACTTAAAAAGAGCGTATTTCTCTTTTATCTCCTTTATTATACCCTAAAAAAAACGTTCTGTCAATATCCGTCATATTTTTTCAAAGAAAATTTGTTTTTGCTCTTGCAATCCGAGAAAAAATCATTTATAATATAGGGTGACATAAAATGCCGCGGCTATGCGGCTTGTCTGAATCAATTCTCCCGCTGTCGCACGGCAGGGGAGCCTTTAGGAGGAAACACACTATGAAAATCCTGGTTGCAAACGCAGGAAGCTCGTCCTTGAAGTATCAGCTGTTCGACATGGACAACGGCAACGTACTTGCCAAGGGTATCTGCGAAAAGATCGGCATCACCCCCACCAGCGGCACGCTGACGCACAAGCGTCCCGATGCCGACAAGTATTTTACCGAAACCCCCATTCCCGACCACGACACCGCTATCCAGCTGGTTCTGAAAGCCCTGACCGATAAGGAGCTCGGCGTCATCTCCGACGTTTCCGAAATCGCGGCTGTCGGTCACCGCTTCGTGCATGGCGGTACCATCAAGGAATCCAAGATCCTTGACGATGAAATTCTCGCTTACATCGAGTCGATCATCCCGATCAACCCCTTGCACGGTCCCGCATCGCTCAAGGGCGTTGCCGCTTGCCGCAAGGCTATGCCCAACATTCCTCACGTTGGCGTATTCGACAGCGCATTCTACGCAAATATGCCCGAGGAATCCTACACCTACGCAATTCCCTACGAGTGGCTTGAAAAGTACGGCATCCGCCGCTACGGCTTCCACGGCACCTCCCACCGCTTCGTTTCCGGTGAGGCTGCCAAGCTGCTTGGAAAGCCCCTGGAGGAATTGAAGATCATCTCCTGCCACCTGGGCTCGGGCTCTTCGGTTACCGCCATCAAGAACGGCATTGCCGTTGATACCTCGATGGGCTTTGCTCCCCAGGACGGTCTTCCCATGGGTACCCGTTGCGGTCCTCTCGATCCCTCTATCGTAACCTTTATGATCCGTCAGGGCTACACTGCCGACGAATTGGATACCATTTTCACCAAGCAGTCGGGTCTGATCGGTGTTTCGGGCGTGTCCAGCGACGCGCGCGAGGTTTGGGCTGCCGTTGACCAGGGTAACACCCGTGCAAAGCTGGCTTTGGATCTGGTTGTCCACCACTGCAGAAAGCTGATCGGCGGCTACATTGCCGAAATGAACGGCGTTGACGTTCTGCTCATCACCGCAGGCTTGGGCGAGAACGACGAATTGGTACGTCACGGCATCCTGACCAACATGGAAGCCCTCGGCATCAAGATCAACGAAGAGCTCAACCTGAAGGCTCCTCGCGGTCAGATCGTTGACCTCACCGCAGAAGGCTCCAAGACCAAGGTCTTCATTCTTCCCACCGACGAAGAGCTGATGATCGCCAAGGACACCGAGCGTCTGGCAATCGATTTCTATGCTTGATTGATAAAAGCTACATAAAAATTGGGGAAAGCCTCTCGTGGGAGGTTTTCCCCAATTCTTTTTCAAGGCATTCGTTGCACTTTTACGTGAATGCTCTTTCTTTTTATCGGCAATAAACAATCTCACATACTTTCCCATGCTTTTGGGCATACGTAATGACCGACAAGGTTCCCTTTGACTTCCCATCCCAAAAAGCAATGATTTTATCAGCAAAATCAACTATTTCTTTGTTCCTCAAAAGCGGAGCTGCACGACCATATCTTGCATATTGCGGCAAAAACACGGTTAAATGCAACCCATGTTCTTTGGCACATGCCGCGGCACATGAATCAACCCCCATTGCACCGCCCGATACGATCTCGTCCCCTGCAGAAACGTATTTGCCGATATCTATTCCGCTAATATTTCTTGACCCCACAATTGCTATTTTCATTTTATCCCTCTGAATCTCCAAATTTAGTATACTCAATTCAAGTATACTCAAGACATTATACCACAAAATAATCTTAAAATGTACTTAAATCAAGTTTTTTTGGAGATTTTTTATGAGAAACAAGAAAAACAAGCACCTTGGCATTGAAATCGATCCGGAATTGCACTACAAACTACATTACATTTCCAAATATTACGGTCGTTCGGCAAACGGAGAAATCCTCTATCTGATTCGCCAAGAAATCAAAGCATTTGAACAGGCAGAAGGAAAAATTGAAGTTCCCACCGAAGCAGATACACCAAACAAAAATATCTGAGGCGATTGCTCACGGATACCGCAAAACAGCGCGCGACGATTACCATTTTCACACACAACGCAAAAAAGCACCGACGGACCATCCATCGGTGTTTTTCGTATTCTTCTTGAAAGCTCAAAACATTTTGTCGATATCCGCGCGGTTGTAATATTGCTTTTTGTCGCAGAAACGGCAGCAGACCTCCAAGCGTTCGGGCTTCCCCTCGGCAACCTGCTCCTCCAAAAGCTTCAACAGATCAGGCTTTCCGAGTGTGATCAGTGCGCGCGTGGTACGTTCGCGGCTACAGTTGCACTTATAGGAAACATCCAGCTCGTCAAAGACGTCAAACGGAATATCACGCAATGCAATTTTTGCAATGTCCTCGTTGGTAGCACCGCTGTCGAATAAGCGCGACACGTTTGCAAGATCACTCGCATTTCGCTCGATCAGATCCACAGTCTTGGGATCGGCAAACGGCAAAAGCTGAACGATCACCCCGCCTGCTGCGCGGCAGGTATAGTCGGTGTCGATCAAAACTCCCAACGCACAAACGGTGGGAACCTGCTCACTGTTTGCATAATACGACGCAATGTCCTCGGCAATCTCACCGCTGACCAGAGGGACCGAGCCGTTATAAGGCTCCGCACCGCCCATGTCACGGATGATATTGAGCATTCCGCGTCCAACGGCACCGCCAACGTCCAGCTTTCCATTGGATTTCAACGGAAGATCTACCCCCGGATTGCCAATATACCCACGCACGTTTCCGATATAGTCCGAAACAGCCAGAACGTGACCCGCAGGGCCGTCGCCCTTGAGGGCTACCGTAATGGTATCGGTCTTCTCGCCCAACATACAGCCCATCATAGAGGTTGCGGTTAAAAGACGACCAAGCGTTGCGCCCGCCACGGGTGTGGTATGATGCAAACGAATCGCCTCGTTTACGATCTCCTTGGAGTTAATGACGTGAATACGCGCGCTTCCGTCGGCTGTCATGGCGCGCAAAATAGTAGATGACATAAGAATTCCTCTCTTTGGATAAGTGATAGCAAAACAGCAAAATCAGGATTTGACCGCCCGTGCGGCAAAATACCAGCGTTCCGTGGTTTCGGCAGGCTCAGAGAAGCGGTAATCCGACCAAACCCCCAACAGCTCCATGCCACAGCTCTTTAAAGCAGACGTAATTTCGTCCATGGAGTAACAGCGTTCTCTTTGATGCTCGTCCGAACGTCGATAGCTACCGTTCGGAAGCTCCTCAAACAGCGAAAGATCAAAGTCGCAAAGCCCCGTTTCGGGATGGAAGGTATTTTGCCAACCGCAATAGATGGCGGCACGCTCTTCCGTGTCGGTTCCCTCGTCCCAAACGAGCTCGTCCTCCAGCACGTAGGCGCAATTTCCGTAGACGTGTTGGAATTTATAGGGGGTATTCATATCAAACAGAAACAGTCCGTCGGGGTCTAAATAGTTATGCACCGTGGCAAAGCACCGCGCAAGATCGCCGTCCTCCAACAGATAATTCAAGCTATCCAGGCAGCAGGTTACGGCTCCCACCGTTCCGTACAGTTCAAACGCACGCATATCCTGCTGCAGATACAAAACGGAGTCCCCCTCTTGCTTCTGCGCATACGCCTCGGCAAGCATCTCGGCACTCCCGTCGATTCCGATCATATCGTACCCACGAGAGGACAGCGCACGCGTCATGCTGCCCGTTCCGCAGGCAAGATCCAAAACCAAAACGGGACGTTCCTTCAAAAAACGGTCAAAGCAACATTCAAAGAAATCCGCCCACGCACCGTAATCGATCTCGGCGTTGAGCTTGTCGTAAACGCGGGCAATTGCGTTATAGCCCTCACATCCCATCATCTGCGCCGTTCCTCCTGCGCCAAGCGGTCAAGCACCACGTCATATCCGCTTTTCTCGGTATATTTGAGGCAACGGTTCACGCGGCTGATGGTTGCGGTAGACAGTCCGGTTTCCTCGGCAATATCGGCATAGATCATGCCGCTTTTGAGCATTTTTGCCGCCTGCAAACGGCGCGACATCTCCAAAAGCTCGGATTCCGTACACAGATCAAAGAGAAAGCTACGGCATTCATCGACGTTTTGCAACGTCATCAATCCTTTCACGAGATATTCAAGCGCTGGAGTGGAACCCTTCTTTGCCATGGCAAAAACCTCCGTCTTTTTAAAAGTAGAACTTCATACGGACAAACGACCGCCCGCATCCTCTATCATTTTAACACGCTTTTCCAAAAAAGTAAAGACAATTTTTGTTTTTTCTCATTTTCCGCAGAAAAGCCGCGGATTTTACACACACCGCACAAAAAAACAAGAAAAGTTTTAAATTCGTTTCTGCTATCTCTTGTTTTTTTTACAAAATATGATATAATGAAAGCGGAGATACGGCAAACCGCCGTTTTGAAAGGATGTGAAGCCTGATGAAACTGATACATTGCGCCGACCTGCACTTGGATTCTCCGATGGAATCCAATCTCTCGGCAGAAAAGGCGCGCGAGCGAAAGAATGAAATTCTTGCAACCTTTGCCAAAACCGTTCGCCTTGCCGCTGAGGGCGGCGTTTCGGCAATTTTGATTGCGGGCGACCTGTTTGACAGCGATCATATCACCAAACGAACCGAGCGTTACGTGCTGGATTTGATTTCCTCCTACCCCGAGCTCTCGTTTTTTTATCTTGCGGGAAATCACGATAAGGGAACCTCGTTGCGCTTTTCCGAGGAAAAGCCCGAAAACCTGTACACCTTTGAAAAGGATTGGACGTCCTACGATTTTGACGACGTAACCATCACGGGAAGCGAATCTCCCAACCCCGATACGCTCACGCTCGACCCCAATCGGATCAACATCGTCCTGATGCACGGTCAGGAGCGCGCGGGCAAAAGCGGAGCACTCGACGGCTCCATCCGCTTTGCGCTGTTGAAGAACAAGGGAATCGACTATCTCGCATTGGGACATCTGCACGAGTACCGTACCGCCGAAATCGACGCGCGCTGTACCGCTTGCTACAGCGGTTGCTTGGAGGGACGCGGATTCGATGAATGCGGTCAAAAGGGATATGTCCTTTTGGAAACCACCCCCAAGGGGCTCTCGCACCGTTTCGTCCCTGCGGCTCGCCGCACGTTGCATACCGTTACCTGCGACGTCAGCGGATTTTGTACCCAGGTAGATCTGGAAAACCGCCTGTTGGAAGCGGTTGGCGCACTTCCCTCCTCGGATCTTGTCAAGCTGGAGCTGGTGGGTAGCTGTCCCGCAGAACAGCTCATCGACAAGGACCATTTGCAAAGCATTCTCTCCGAACGCTTTTACTTTGCAAAAATCAACAACAAAATTCGGTTGCTGATCGACCCCGAAAGCTACCGCTACGACCTTTCCCTGAAAGGTGAGTTCGTCCGCCGCGTGATGGCTTCGAATTTGAAAGACGGGGAAAAGGAACGCGTGATTGCTTGCGGGCTCCGTGCTCTTTCCGGTGAGGAGGTAGGATTTTGAAGCTTCTTGGACTACACGTTGAAAATTTCGGCACGTTACAGAATTTTGATCTGACTCCCGATCAAGGGCTCAACGTGCTTTATCAAAAGAACGGCTGGGGCAAAAGCACACTGGCAGTCTTTATCAAGGCAATGTTTTACGGTCTGCCCGCCACCACGCGACGTTCACTGGATGAAAACGAACGCAAAAAATATATGCCGTGGCAGGGCGGTGCCTACGGAGGAAGCCTGGATTTCTCGGTTGCAAACGGCAGCTTCCGCGTAGAGCGATTCTTCGGTGCCAAGGAGAGTGCCGACACGTTTGCACTGTTCGATCTTGCCACCAACAAGCCGTCAACCGCTTATTCGTCGGCACTCGGCGAGGAGCTGTTCGGCATCGATGCCGACGGCTTTGAGCGCAGCACCTATCTCTCCCAACGCATTCTCGGCGGAAGCCGCGACAACAACAGCATTTCGGCAAAGCTTGGAAATTTGTTGGATGACGTAGGCGATATCGGCAACTACGACGATGCCATGGCGGTACTTGAAAAACGCCGTAAGCACTACGTCTTGACGGGAAACCGCGGTGCCGTTGCCGCATTAGAGCAGGATCTGATTTCCACCCAAGCAGAATTGGAGCGTGTCCGTTCCATTGAATTTGCGCTCAACGCACAAGAGGAACAGCTGACCGCTTGTACCGATGAGCTGGCAGCCACGAGAAAAACAGCGGAGGAAACCCGTGTTCGCTTGGAAGCGGCGGGACTTGCCAGAGAACGTGCGGCACTTGCCGAACAAAAAAAGACGATGGAGCGTGACCTTGAAGCTTTGAAGGCGCGCTACCGTCAAACCGACCGTTTCTTCCGCGGAGCAACCCCTACCGTTGAGGAATGGAGAAGCTACTGCGAGCTGTATGAAAGCCTGAAGGAAGCCACCGCACAGCGAAATTTCTTTGCTTCGACACCGCAGAGCATCGATCGCATCAAGGAAATGCGAAAAACCTTTGAAAAAGGGGTTCCCACCGAAACCATTCTCTCCCGTATGACACGCGACGCAGACGCGCTCCACGATATGCGAAGCCGTTCCCGCGCCTTGCGCGAAATTTTGGAAAACGATGCCCCCTTGCAGAGATTCCCCGACGGCGCACCAAGCGACGCTTCCTTGGACGAAATGAAGGATCGGCTGCAGCGCGTGGCAAAATTGCAAAAGGAAATACACGCGCTCCCCTCGGACGGCTCTGCCAAGCACCGTATTCCTCAGCTTTCCGTCGGCATTTTGGGCGGTGCGCTCGGACTTCTCTTTTTGATCCTTGCGGTGCTCCCCGCAATGGCATCCGCCATGATCCCGCTTTTGATCATCGGCGGCATTCTGTTCGTCGGCGGCGGCACGATGCTTGCCATCGGTCTGAACAAGCGCGGCGTCTATCTCCGCATGCTGGAGGAAGCCGCAAACAAACGCGCGCTTTGGACGCGAAGCATCGCGGACGAGCTGCGTACGGTTTGCACGTTTTTGAAAGAGAACCGCATGCCCACCGACGATCCCACGGGAGCCTTGACTGAGCTGTGCTTGCTTGCGGCGCAGTACCGCGAAGCTATTCGTCAACGCGCACGCACCGCAGAGGAGCTGCATTCGATCGAAGCACAGCGAGCCACCGTTTCCGAACGACTCAGAAGCGGTCTATCCCGTTACCTCGGCGAGCTGCCCGAAAAGGAGGATTACCGAAGCGACCTGGATATTTTGCGACGCGAGGTGCATGCATATCTGCAGCTGGAAAACACCGAAAAGCAGCGGTTGGACGATTGCTCTGCCGCAACCCATCGCATTGCAGAATTGAAAAACGAGCTGCAGCCTTTCCTTGACAAATACGATCCGCTCGGAACGATGACCCCCGGAGATTGTCTGCAATTGATCGGTGAGCAACGTGCGGAGCGCAGCCGACTTTCCCGCGAGATTGCGCAAAAAGAAGCGGCACTGGAGCGTTTCGTTGCCGAAAAGAAGATTACCGAGGAAATCGACGAGGTATCTTGCGCCGATTATGACGCTTTGCGCGCAGAGGAAGCTTTGTTACAGCAGAAAATCGACGGTCTGCAAGCCAAGTGTGCAACCCTGAAAAGCAGCATCGAACGCTTGAGCATCGAAACAGACCGCATTCCCGAATTGGAAACACGCGTACTGCAGCTTAACGAACAATTCTCGGAAGCCAAGGCAAACAGCGCGACGGTTGCAAACGCACAGAAATTTATGGAAGAGGCAAAAACGGCACTCTCCACGCGCTACCTCGACGGGATGCAAACGGCGTTTCGTCACTACCTCGATATTTTGACCGACGGACAAGCCCCCGAGGCAATCATGGACACCTCCTTCTCGGTATCGCTGCGCGAGGGCGGAAAGACGCGCGCCATGGAAAGCTTCAGCCGCGGCTGGCGCGATGCTGTAGAGTTCTGCACACGTCTGTCACTGACAAGCGCTTTGTTCAAGGACAGCGAAAAGCCGTTCTTGCTGCTTGACGATCCGTTTGTCAATCTGGACGACAATCGGTTGGATGCCGCCAAGGCAATGCTGGAAAAGCTTGCCGACGAATATCAAATTTTCTATTTCGTATGCCATAAGGAACGCATATAAGCGTACGTCATCAAAAACGGATATGAAACCACAAGGAGCTGTCTCATTAAGAAAAAATGCACAAAGTATGGAATAAGAAAGGCTCCCTTGTGTAAAGGGAGCTGACGCCGAAGGCGGCTGAGGGATTGTTTTCGCTTGAAATGCAGGTTTTACAACCCTTCCGTCACGCTTCGCGTGCCACCTCCCCTTGCACAGGGGAGGCTTTTTTTGTGCAGTTTGATTTTAATGAGACAGCCTCTTGCTGTTTTTTCACCACTTGGTCGGCACGCCGTCCACGTAGTGCCAATAGTTGCCCGAGTCGGGCTTGGTTTCGCTGTAATAGTAGCGGGTGGCGTTGGTGAGTGCAGAGTTGTAAGAACCGATGCTGATATTTTTCCAATCGGCAGACGTACCGCCGTAATATACGGTTTCAAGGCTACTGCAATATTGGAACGCATAATTGCCGATGCTTGTGACACTGTCGGGGATCGTGATGCTTGTCAGGCGACTGCAATCACGGAACGCATCCTCGCCGATGCTTGTGACACTGTCGGGGATCGTGATGCTTGTCAGGCTACTGCAAGCATAGAACGCATAATTGCCGATGCTTGTGCCGCCTGTAATGACAACCGTTTTCAGAGAGGTGGGAACGTAATCGCCATTGTAACTATAAGACGATGCACCAAAGATATAACCAAAATGCTTGTTGCTCGTACCATTCTTAGTAGCACCTACAAACGGAAGAGTGATGCTTGTCAGGCTACGGCAACTGGAGAACGCAGAAGAGCCGATGCTTTTGACACTGTTGGGAATCGTGATGCTTGTCAGGCTAGTGCAATAGGAGAACGCCTCTTCGCCGATGCTCGTCACGCTGTCGGGAATCGTAATGCTCGTCAGGCTACTACAATATTGGAACGCATAATTGCCGATGCTTGTGACACCGTTGGGAATCGTGATGCTTGTCAGGCTACGGCAATTGTAGAACGCAGAAGAGCCGATGCTGGTGACACCATTTCCAATCGTGATGCTTGTCAGGCTACTACAATATTGGAACGCATAATTGCCGATGCTTGTGACGCTGTCGGGAATCGTGATGCTTGTCAGACTACTGCAATCATAGAACGCACAATTGCCGATGCTTGTCTCACCTGTAATAACCACCTTTTTCAGAGAGGTGGGAACGTAATCGTCATTGTAACTATAAGACGATGCACCAAAGATATAACCGAAATGCTTGTTGCTCGTACCATTCTTAGTAGCACCTACAAACGGAAGAGTGATGCTCGTCAGGCTACTGCAATCGTAGAACGCCTCTTCGCCGATGCTCGTCACGCTGTCGGGAATCGTGATACTTGTCAGGCTACTGCAACCGTAGAACGTACCCCTGCCGATGCTTGGGACACCGTCGGGAATCGTGATGCTCGTCAGGCTACTACAACCCCGGAACGCATAATCGCCGATGCTTGTGACACTGTTCGGGATCGTGATGCTTGTCAGGCTACTGCATTCGTAGAACGTACCCCTGCCGATGCTTGGGACACCGTCGGGAATCGTGATGCTTGTCAGGCTACTGCAATTGTAGAACGCAGAACCGCCGATGCTCGTAACGCTGTCGGGGATCGTGATGCTTGTCAGGCTACTGCAACTGGAGAACGCAGAAGATCCGATGCTCGTCACGCTGTCGGGAATCGTAATGCTCGTCAGGCTACTGCAACTGGAGAACGCAGAAGATCCGATGCTCGTCACGCTGTCGGGAATCGTAATGCTCGTCAGGCTACTGCAACCTCGGAACGCATAATCACCGATGCTTGTGACACCGTCGGGAATCGTGATGCTTGTCAGGCTACTACAATATTGGAACGCATAATTGCCGATTCTTGTGACACTGTTTGGAATCGTGATGCTTGTTAGGCTATTGCAATTGTAGAACGCCTCATCGCCGATGCTTGTAACACTGTTAGGGATCGTGATACTTGAAAGGCTACTGCAATTGTAGAACGCATAAGAACCGATGCTTTTGACGCCGTTCGAAATCGTGATGCTTGTCAGGCTACTGCAATTGTAGAACGCGCCATACGGAATATTACCGCCTGTAATTGTGACCGATTTTAAACTTGCGGGAATATAGTACGTGCTGGATGTGATACTGCTTGTGCCACTGACAGCGTAATAGCTATAGTAATATTGCGTTGTTGCCACTCCACCTGTATAGCTGCTTGTTCCAAAAATGTAACCGAACGTATGCCGGGAAGTGTTACTTGCTGTTTTCTTCAAGTTACCCACAAACGGAAGTGTCATGCTTTTAAGGCTACTGCAACCGTAGAATGTACCCCAGCCGATGCTTGTAACGCTGTCGGGAATCGTGATGCTCGTCAGGCTACTGCAATAAGAGAACACCCTCTCACCGATGCTTGTGACACCGTCGAGAATCGTGATGCTTGTCAGGCTACTGCAACCTCGGAACGCATCATCGCCGATGCTTGTGACACTGTCGGGGATCGTGATGCTCGTCAGGCGACTGCAACCCGAGAACGCATCATCGCCGATGCTTGTGACACCGTCGGGAATTGTGATGCTCGTCAGGCGACTGCAACCGTAGAATACCTCATTGCCGATGTTTGGGACTCCGTCGGAAATCGTGATGCTTGTCAGGCTACTGCAATTGTAGAACGCAGAAGAGCCGATGCTTGTGACACTGTCGGGAATCGTGATGCTCGTCAGGCTACTACAATCGGAGAACGCAGAAGAGCCGATGCTTGTAACACTGCTAGGGATAGTGATGCTTGTCAGGCTACTGCAATAGCTGAACGCAGAATAGCCGATGCTTGTAACACTGCTAGGGATAGTGATGCTTGTCAGGCTACTGCAACTGGAGAACGCCTCATTGCCGATGCTTGTGCCGCCTGTAATGACAACCGTTTTCAGAGAGGTGGGAACGCAAGCGTAATTGTTGTAACTATACGATGCGCCAAAGATATAACCGAAATGCGTGTTGCTCGTGCCATCCTTAGTAGTACCCACAAACGGCAGGGTGATGCTTTCTAAGCTGTTGCACCTGTAGAACGCAGACCTACCGATACTCGTCACGCTGTCGGGAATCGTGATGCTCGTCAGGCTACTGCACTCGGAGAACGTAGCATAGCCGATGCTTGTGACACCGTCGGGAATCGTGATGCTTGTCAGGCTACTGCAATAGTAGAACGCAGAATCGCCGATTCCTGTTACATATTCCGGGATCACATATTGAGTTTTCGTTTTATCGCGTACGCCCGTAATGACGCAAGAAGTTGCATCAAACGTAAAGGTAAAGTCGGCAAGGTCATTTGTGAATTTCCATCTTGCCTCAATTGTTTCGTCCAATCCTTTGGAAAACGTAAACGTTTCCTCGTTGCTAAGTAGATTTCCGTTGATATCAAACCAGCCGAGGAAGGTGTTCTTTAAAACAGGGGTTGCCTTCACGATTACGGAGCTATCATAATCGTATGTTCCGGCTCCGGTCACACTACCGTAGGTATCATTTTCATTTATAACCGTCAAGGAATAAGAGTTTGCCGTCCATCGTGCAACAAGCGCGATATCCTCGGCTCTCGTCCACGTGCCTTCCTCAAACGGATCAGAACCAAGATACCAACCCGCGAAGGTATAGCCCGTGCGTGTGGGAGCGGCAAGTGTATACGCGGCACCGTAGGTGACTATCTGTGTATTATTCTCCAACGCATCACCACCGTTGACGTCATAGGTAATGGTGTAGGTGTTGGTTTTCCAATTTGCGGTGAAGGACAAATCGCCAAACGTGCCCTTTGCAATCGTAACGGAGAGGATGGGATCACTCTGACCGTCAAACGTCCAGCCCGTGAAGGTGTAACCCGTACGGGTGGGATTGTTCAGCGTGAATTCGTCCTCAACCGTATAGGTAGTCCGATTCTCTACCTCTCCACCGTCCAAGTTGTAGGAAATGTTATATACGATAGCCGTCCACTCTGCCGTGAGTGTTACGTCCTCGGTTCTTGTCCACGTGCCATCCTCAAACGGATCAGAACCAAGATACCAACCCGCGAAGGTATAGCCCGTGCGTGTGGGCGCGGCAAGTGTATACGCGGCATCGTAGGTGACTATCTGTGTATTATTCTCCAACGCATCACCGCCGTTGACGTCATAGGTGATGGTGTAGGTGTTGGTTTTCCAATTTGCGGTGAAGGACAAATCCCCGATCGTGCCCTTTGCAATCGTAACGGAGAGGATTGGATCACTCTGACCGTCAAACGTCCAGCCTGTGAAGGTGTAACCCGTGCGGGCGGGATTGTTCAGCGTGAATTCGTCCTCAACCGTATAGGTAGTCCGATTCTCTACCTCTCCACCGTCCAAGTCGTAGGAAATGTTATATACGATAGCCGTCCACTCTGCCGTGAGTGTTACGTCCTCGGTTCTTGTCCACGTGCCATCCTCAAAAGGATCAGAACCAAGATACCACCCCTTAAAGGCGTATTCCGTTCGCGTTGGAACGGCAAGTGTATACGCGGCATCATAGGTAACAGATTGGGAAATGTTTTCCAATGCATCACCGCCGTTGACGTCATAGGTGATAGTGTAGGTATTGGGATTCCAATTTGCCTCAATTTCGGTGGGTTCGGTAATCGGTTTGGTGAAATCGTAGTTCCATCCTGCAAAGGTATAGCCCGTGCGCGTTGTTTCGGGAACTGTAGCAAAGCTACCCTCCTCTACCATTTGCGCGTCCACTGCCGTGCCGCCGTTGACATCAAACGTGACCGTGTACACAGGGCGGCGGCGAATGGTGACGGTGTAAAGCGTCTTGACATCTCCGTCCACGTATTCGAGGATATAGAAGGTGTTATCTCCCTCAACCAGCGATGCAGTTTTGCTGCGAATGATCTCACTGCACTCCAAATCACGGAACACATCAAACGTTGCATTTCCGGACTTTGTAACCTCTGTTAAAAACGAGAACGTGGTTGTGGAGTTGGAAACCTTGCCGTAAACATTGGTTCCGTCAACCTCCAGCGTTTTGAAGGTAATTTTGTCTTCCTCTTTTATTTCGGGATCTTCCGGAATTTCGGGCTCTACAGAAGTCTCAGGCTCTACAGAAGTTTCGGGCTCGGCAGAGGTTTCGGGTTCGGTAGAAGTCTCGGGCTCTGCGGATGTCTCGGGCTCTACGGAAGTCTCGGGCTCTACGGAAGTCTCAGGTTCTACAGTAGTCTCGGGCTCTGCGGATGTCTCGGGCTCAACCGAAGTCTCGGGCTCAACCGAAGTCTCAGGCTCTACAGAGGTCTCAGGCTCTACAGAGGTCTCGGGCTCTACAGATGTCTCGGGCTCTACAGAGGTCTCAGGCTCTACAGAGGTCTCAGGCTCTACAGAGGTCTCGGGCTCTACAGAGGTCTCGGGCTCTACAGAGGTCTCAGGCTCTACAGTAGTCTCGGGCTCTACAGTAGTTTCGGGCTCGGCAGAGGTCTCAGGCTCTACAGTAGTCTCAGGCTCTACAGTAGTTTCGGGCTCGGCAGAAGTCTCGGGCTCTACAGAGGTTTCGGGCTCGGCAGAAGTCTCGGGCTCTACAGTGGTCTCGGGCTCTGCGGAAGTCTCGGGCTCTGCGGATGTCTCAGGCTCTACAGAAGTCTCAGGCTCTACAGAGGTCTCAGGCTCTGCGGATGTCTCAGGCTCTACAGAGGTTTCGGGCTCTGCGGAGGTCTCGGGCTCGGCGGAAGTCTCGGGCTCTGCAGTAGTCTCAGGTTCTACAGAAGTCTCGGGCTCTGCGGAGGTTTCGGGTTCTGCGGAGGTCTCGGGCTCTACAGATGTCTCGGGCTCAACCGAAGTCTCGGGCTCTACAGAGGTCTCAGGCTCTACGGATGTCTCGGGCTCGGCAGAGGTTTCGGGCTCGGCAGAAGTCTCGGGCTCTGCGGATGTCTCGGGCTCAGCAGAGGTTTCGGGTTCGGTAGAAGTCTCGGGCGCGACAGAGGTTTCAGGCTCTACAGTAGTCTCAGGCTCTACAGTAGTCTCAGGCTCAACAGAAGTCTCGGGTGCTACAGAGGGTTCGGGCTCAACCGAAGTCTCGGGCTCGGCAGAAGTTTCGGACTCTGCGGAAGTCTCGGGCTCTGCGGATGTCTCGGGCTCGGCAGAGCTTGCCGGTGCTTCCGTCGTTATGTCCGCGGTCGTTTCACCGCCGTTGTTCTCTTGCTCGGCACAGCCGACAACAAGCGCACAGACCAGCGAGAGCAAAAGCATCATCAAAAATATCCTTTTCATGTCTTTTCTCCTGTCTGAAAATTCGATTTCAAAATAACCGTCTCTTATTTTAGCACATATTGCATCAATTGTCAACGTCACATCATCAAAAACAGCTTTTAACAACGTTTTTTGCAAATGCGCGTGATCCCGTCAAGTGCGAAGCATCGCGTCAAAGCCTGCGAGGCTCCTCTCATGGTTTTCCCAACCCTTGACCTCCAAAAAAATCGGAGCACGGTTGATCACTCCCGTTTCCCAAGCATGGAAAAAGCCGCAGTAATTGATCATAGGGCCAAACCAACAGTCCAAGGGACGATGATTTTTTAATTGTCCGTCCTCCACGCGAACCGATTGGTGAATGTGATAGGCAACCGCACGCTTTCCCATCATGGCATACCAACGGGAAATCGGATATTGCTTGGCAAAAGAGCCGTTGTTTCGCGCATGACCTACGTCCAACACGTGTCCTACTCGGAAAGGCTCTCCCAAGGCTTCATTGATCGCATCAATCCACAGCGTAACCTCCTCGGGATTGTACGCAAAGCATCGGTTTTCGTCGCATTTTTCACCGGGCTCACAGTGCAGATTTTCAATTCCCACGGTCACGTTGCGCGGCAATTTGCGAACTGCCTCCACGTAATACGATAAAAACTCGTCAAAACAAGCAGAATCGTCCAAAACTGCCCGACGCGAGGTGCGGCGCGGCGGATGCACGGTCAGGTGATCGGCTTTCACAAGAAGCGCAAAGTCCAAGACCTCCCGAAAACGATCGCCCCCTGTCAAAACACCGTCCTTGAGCGAAAGATTGGGCATGTGAACCGATAAAAAACCACCTGTCACGCGTCTCCATTCTTCAATCAGCTCGATCAAAGCAGGCTCGCACGCAAAGCTTTTCTTATCGCACCGAAGCTCGGCATACCGAATATTGCGGTCGATCGCATACTGCAGATCCTCATATAAATGCAAGCAGGAAATACCAAAGAAGCGGCTGACGTCATGCAAAAGTTGAGGATCAAGCGAAAGCTCTTCTCTCTCGCACTCCACGGTTTCCCCAAAGGAAACGTAAACCACCGAGGGATAGCCGCCGATTGCCTTATCGGGATCCAAGCCGCGGAATCCCAAAACACGACTACGCCCTACCGTGTCGTCCATATCAAGATGCTTGTGTCCGTGCAAAACCGTCAAAGCGCGTGACTCGATCAGTTCAAAAAAACGGGTGCGCGACGGCTCCTTCAAAGCGTCCAAATAATAATGTAACAAAATGACGTCGCCGTCATGAAGCAATTCCAGTCGCGCCCAATCGGCATCTGCAATCTCCCCGCAAGGCGTCTGAATGCCAACCACGCGCCGTTCTCCAATCTGCGTTTCGCTATTTTTCACGCGGCTCTCCAAAAGAGCCACCGTGTGGGGATTCCGCACGTCGGCATTCCCCAAAATTTCCAAATGCTCAAAGTCGCGAACCGCATCCAAATAAAGATCCCACGCAAGGGGATCCCCGAACGCGGTCAGATCTCCCAACGTAAAGATCCGCGTAATTCCACGGCGTCTGATCGACTCCACCGCACGCAAGAAAAACGCATACTGGGACGAATTGGTATCCGCCGAAAGATGCATATCGCAAAGAATTGCAACCGTTTTTTTCATAGAATGCTCCTTTCCTTACAGGGTGACGGTCATGCCGTCGTGGCAAAGCACCGCACCGTTACCAAACAACTCCTTGACCCTTTGCCCCGCACCGATAGGATCGTTCAGAATCTCTCTGCCATGGTGTGAGAAAAAGACCTTGCCAATCTGTTTTTGCGAGGTATACGCGTATACGTCATCGATCTTGTGATGCCCCGTTTCTCCGATCAAAACGTCACACCCCTCACCGATTGCAGAATCCAGCTCGGAATAGCTCTTGATGTCGCCCGAGTAAACAAGACGCTTGCCCTCGCATTCGATCAAAAAGGAAAACGAACGAAACACACCGTTTTCCGGCTTGATATGCGTGTTGGGATAGGCAGTTACACGAACCGTACCATCGTCAAACAGCAAGCCTGCCGCAATCCCGTGCGATACGATCGGATAGCTGTTTTCAAAATTGTCCTCGGTGTTGCGAAGAATCTGCATAACGCCGTTCCACGTATCAAAAGCAGAAACAGAAACCTCCAGACACGGGGCTACGAACGGACGATGATACCGCTTCATCAATTTTCGAATCGTCCAAAGCAAATTGGCAAGTCCGCCCACGTGATCCATGTGCGGATGAGAAATCACGATCTGTTTTGTTGCCAACAGATCAAGTCCCAATAGGTGCGCGGCTTTGGAACAGCCCTCCCCGGCATCAAAGAAATACAGAAACCCACCCGTTTCCAATACCCAGGACACGTGATTCCTCCCAGGCATCGGTTCGGTTCCCGAGCAGGTTCCCAGAAAATGCAGTTTCAATCCCTTATCCCCCCCTCACCGTCAGATACTTTATTATAAAATAAAAGGGAGAAAAAGTCCATAGAAAATCTTGTTTTTTATATTGCAAAAGTTGCGATTTGGGTATCAAGTCAAGGTTCCGAAAAAAATCAGAAAAAAGTTCCGATTTTTTCCAAAAAAGGGGTTGACAACGCCCATAAGATGTGCTATAATATCGAAGCTGTCAACGAGTGGTGTAAGCCACCAAAAAGTTTTTCAAAAAAATAAAAAAACTTTTCAAAAACCTCTTGACAAAGCCAAACACTTGTGGTATAATATGCAAGTCGTTGGTTGAAGCGATGCAAGGAAGCATAGCTCAGTTGGGAGAGCATCTGCCTTACAAGCAGAGGGTCATAGGTTCGAGCCCTATTGTTTCCACCAGTGGTCCGGTAGCTCAGTTGGTTAGAGCGCTAGCCTGTCACGCTAGAGGTC